>CAZNAC010000001.1:0-417590 GCA_964571095.1 uncultured Clostridium sp.
CTTTGTTATCCCCCGGCTGTACCGGGGGTTTATTTCCACGTCTGAAGACACAAAAGAATGCCGGTACTCGGGCGAGAGTACCGGCAGGTAATAACTTATAGAATTTTACAATATCATTTTACCATAGACGTTGTGACATGTCAATGACACGTTTGTGACATGGCTTATTCATGAAGACCGTCTACTCCAAAAATCAAAGCAGATAATACTTCTAAAGCTGAATTTATATCACGATAGATTGTTCTGCGGTCAACGCTTTCCTCTTCTGCCACTTCGTCTATTGTCATTTGCACATCGGCTATGTACAAACCATATATTGCTCTGTATTGACGCATGTTTTCCGGTTTTCCCGTTCGCTCGCACCATATTCGATATATCTCAACCATAGCCGTTATATGGTTAACCATAATTTGCGTTCGCACGGCAGATTGTTTTATTGCCTCCGCCGTGTTTTCAGCTGCCGTAAAAGCTTTATCGGACATAAGAGCAAGAACGTCAAAAACGCTTTCGTTGTTATCAATATCCTGTGCTGAATACAAAGCCTTTTCCGCATGGGCTTTGAACAATCTGTAATTTTCGATAAGCATTTTTGTGTTATGGAGCCTATTATCCCTTATTCTTTTTCGTTCTTTGCTCCGTTCAAATTCAAGCTGCTTATTTGCCGCTTCGATTCCTGTTCGCACGGCAATTTTGATTATTTGCTGGTGAGAAAGTTGTTTTGACATTTTGCTCCTCCTTGTCGTTGACAAATTGATATAAATAAGCTAAAATATGTGATGGTTATTGGATTTGGGGGAGCTTCTTGCTCTCTCATTTCTTTTTATCTTTTTTCGAGCATAGACAGCATATTGATGTATTGTTCAAGATTTTCTGCAATTTCCTTTATTGAAGACAATGCAGTAACAGCAGAATTTAGTTGCTTCTTTTCTTTTTCGAGCTCTTCAGCAGTACAACAAACATCTTTTGAAAGCTCCTTAAGACGTTCTGAAACTTTGTCAACGATACATCCTCTTTCCTGGCACTTTAATCCATCCTGGGTGCAGCAAGAACAGTCTTTAATATTGCTGTTTAATAAAGCTTCAGCCAGTTCATCAGGTGTTAGAGAATGGATAAATATTTCGATTCTATGACACCTCCACATAGCACCAGGACTGCGGCGGGCGTTTTAGCGGTACAGGACGAACGAAACCGTACTTGCTGAATTCGTTTAACTCTTTTGGCTTGTCGTAAATCACAAGATCGGATATGTGCCATTCGTAACCGTTTTTATCGCCAACATACAGAGACAGTTCATAACTACTCAAACCGATTTCAGGAATTTTTTCAAGACTATAATCACAGGGAGCAAGGTCATCTATAAAAGCTGCTTCACAACCCTCGCAATAATCGCGAAGATTTTTCGCGTCAATCACGCTTATTCTATCACACACAAACTCGCCTATAACTTTGCCTTGCCCCTCGCAAACCTTTATTGTGCTATCGTCATAATGCAGATTATTTCTCAAACATTCGCTCGGCTTAAACTTTCCTTGCGTACAATAGATATAGCACTTAAACGGTGTATTAAGTTTCGACTTTGTTTTCCTTACCTCGACTGTCTTTTCACCGCTTGCTATAAGCTCGCACCATTTAGGCTGAATACTTAACATTACAGATTTCATGTTTCCTCCTAAAAGAATCGTATTTGATGTTGCTTAATATCAAAAAACTCATTTTCCCATGGAACATCAATATAATCAAGGACTCTACCCCAACCATATTTCTCACCCGTTACAGAATCGGTAACACAACGATACATCCAAAACTCCCATTCTTTTGGGTTCATATCTCTAAGACGATCGAAACGGTGTGGTCTGTTTTCAAGGTGGATACCGAATCCGCACATTGAGCATCCCGTTCTTTGTGCTCCTGTAGTGTAAAGTTCTCCTGAATCTCCATCCCATCTTTGATTTCGACTTTTTATTTCTCCGTAAATTTCAGGTATTGGAACATTTAACTCTAATGCCAATGAAAGCAAATCCTGCCGTTTAAAAATTGCAAATGGTGATGATCTCACTGTTGATTTCCCCCAATAATTGCAGCCGTTCAGCATTAAGGATTTTTCACGTCTCCCGTGTTCGCTTGCCATAAGTCCCAAAAAAGGAACACTGTTATGTTGTTTTGCCCAATCTTCACATGGTTTTTCTTTAAGATAATAACAACATTTTGATGAAACTTTGAAGCCCGGAACGCTAAAATTCACACCTTCATTCTCATTTTCATATCCACCAAATTTTTCAAGCCATTTCTGTGTTAATTTCATTCGTGTACCTGTACGAAATCCGCCATATTCTCCTGTCTCACCTGTTATAATAGCATGCCTGACTGTTTTGTTTTTTGGGGTCGGATTCTGCAGAGTTTCAATTTTCAATGCCGTTTCTTTGCTTAGGACAGGGAACCCGAACTCCTGTATAATTTTTTGCTTATTCCACCTATGTCCATCCGAACGCATTGCAGGTTTCAGGCATTCAACTCCGAGCTGCTTGTGGACTTTCTGAATAGATTTATCTTCGAGAGAAGAAACCGAGATTGCAGGAACATCAACTTCACAATAATCGCGAATAAAAATTAACAATGTAATACTGTCAAGTCCGCCAACAGAGACATGAAAGTTTTTGCCGTTTCTTTTACAATCATCAATAAAATCCTCGACGAGATTTGCAGCATAAGTGACCTTACGGTGATAATCCCATTCTTGCTTTTGGCGAAAAGCATTAATGGTATATCTGTCAACATCCGTAAATCCTTTTTCAGCTCCCATAATTCTTTCCTCCCATATATTCGTTTTCTGTTTTCCGATATTCGATATTCTCTGTTTTTGTTCAAAACCTAATTTTTAAGCATAACAGGCAAAATAAGCATTTCCGTGTCGCTATCACATATAAATATCGGTTGCTTGGGTGAGGCAGCAGAAATAGTAACTTTGTCGGAACAGCAGTTTTTTAGTGCGTCAATGATATAGCGTGCGTTACACCCGATTGTCAACGGCTCGGCAGAAGTATCGCAGCTTACTATTTCGCTGAATTCGTCAGATGAAGTACTGGTGCTGACATTAATTGTATTTCCGTCAAATTCAAGTACTGTCGGAGATATGGTTGCATTCGAATCGGCAATAATTGCACAGCGTTGCATTGTACCGATGAAACGGTCAACTGTAACGCTTGTTGTTTTGCCAATTCCTCTGAAAATCTTTTTATAGTCGATAAATTCACCACTTATAAGATTAGCTCGAATTATGTATTCTTCGCTCTGAATGACTGCAAATTTGCCATCACAATATATGGCTATTTTTTCGACCGAGCCAAGTGATTTTGCAAATTTGAGCGTTACTGCAGGTACTATCATACGGTATTGTTCTCCGGGCAAGCACAGAGTTGTGTGTGCCGCACGTATTCCGTCACAGGTTACTATATTGAGCTTTTCCCCGTCGTTTTCAAATAAAACCCCGGCAGAAACAGGCTTGTTCGGTTTTTCTGTGCAAACATACAACACCTTACTGACAGATTCAAAAAAACGGTCTCCATCACACGATATGTTTGCCACTTTATCCGCAACGCCTCCGAATGTCACTCCGGAAATAAATTCATCTGAAGGTGCGGTAGAGAACATTGCACTTCCAACTGACGATTTAACTCTCACTCTACCTGCAATTTCTGTAATCTCAACCTTACCCTCAGGAAGCGAATTGATATAATCAATCGCTTTAACAGGCAACACAAAAGTATTATCTTCTGCCTCGGGCAACTTCATTTCAACACTCATAATATGATCTCTCGCCTTGATTGTGCCGTCAGAGATAAGCACTCCCTGCACTTCGCCGACCTTGACCGATGCAAAGCTTCTGACTTTCTTAAGTTTTTCCGAAATTGTTGATTTTTCAATAACCATTGTTCACTTCTCCAATTCTATTTTGATTTTAGGATATTTTTCTGCGAAGCTCTTTTGCTTGAGCTTAAATGTGTCAGTCTTGACACCCTTGACATCAATAATGCGATATGTTCCGTCGGGATAAAAGATTATAAAATCGGCTACATACTCTGTGCCTTTACTGCCGCCTTTGCCCTCGGTAATAATAAAACGAGGCTGCCTGCAAAATCCGTCTATCTTCTTTGCCATTAGTAGGAGTTTCAGCTGGCAATAGTAATCCGCCTCAGCCTTACTATCAAAGGATATTCCGTCAACACTTACCTTGCGAGCGTTATACTTGCTTTGGCGCTTGACGGACTTTTTGCCGGTTAATTGTCTATACTCATCTTCGGTCATTCTAAACACTTAATCAGCACCTCCATAATCCCTTCTTCCGAGCCGTAAAACTCTTGTCGCATCATGGTGCCCGAACAGCGGGCGTAAAGTTCTACTTTATCTCTCTCGGCTTTTTCCGAACGATTACAGATAAACCTGCGACAGATTTCCGGACGGATAGAATAAATAAGACACTTACGATTTAATTCGTCCCTAAACGGACATGTCATATCAAATACAGGATTTGCCGTTGGATATGCATGACGCTGCTCTTTAATGCCGTTAGCCTTGATATAAATGTGTATCCTCTCTTTCTCGATATCGGAGAGCGGCAGCATATTCGAACAGCACTCACCGCACGAAGAACAGCGTCCATTATCGGTGTTGTCAACGATCTGCATTAAGCTATAATCATCGTAGAGGTCTGCAAAGCTGCCAAATTTAATGCTCATGTTGCTTCCTCCGTCCAAAATTCCACAATATAGTTGATAGCACTTCTTCCATCTTTCTTTTCTTTTTTAATTTTGACTGCATATCCCGCTTTTATAAGCAATCTTGCAACCTCCAATCGTTCATTTTCGTTGAGCGAAGATGTTTTCTGTGCATAAATTTGTTGTCTCTCCATATTATCCTACCTTTCTTTGCTTGTTAATTGTTTGCCCAATTGTTTTTGCAAAACCATTAATAAATTGTCGTATTTCTCTTGGGGCCGCCTTATCCCCGAATCCGTAGCACTGCAATACATTAAATGTACGCATATCAATTTCAGCGGTATAATACGGCACATCCGGCGAATCACTATGACGAATAAAAAATATCATTCTTTTCCCGCTTATATGGTTTTTGTAATAGCTATCGCCGCCTACGCAATGACTAAGTGCCTGCCCCTCTCTCAACAAATCGGCTCTTTCCTGCGGAACTTTAATGCATAATCCGTCTTTTCTGTATTCCTTAAACCAACGGTTAATATGTTCGAAAGCTTGTTTGCTTATTTTGTTTTCAATATCGCTTTTTACAATGTTATAACGCTCAATAAGCAAATCATGCGATTGTTTAAGATCTCTCGGCCTGACTGTATGCTTATCTATCGGAATTTTCAAGGCCTTGAGCATATCATAATAATCCGCCAAATGCTCTATTACAGCCGTTGTGTCATAATGGTCAAGCTGTATTTGCCGTTCAACATACGCACATAAAGTATTAAGTGTCATGTGCTCAAGAACTCTTTCCGTTCTCGCAAATGCCCCGATTTTGAGCTTACGGTATCGCATTAAGGCATCTGTGCTCACCCATTCTTTTGCCGCTTTAATAATATTATGTTCTTGGAGAGATACGTTCATTTCTCGATACATTGTTAGATATTGTTTTGATACACCCATTATTTCTTCAAAACTTTTACCTTCCGCATAATCAGTCGGCATCATTATGCTAGCAAGCTCAGTCAACCCCAGTTTACACATATATTCAACTTGAGGTTGAGATTTCAACCTATCAAGCAAGCCAATAAAATTTATCGGCTTTTTGCAAAACAAAAGAGCTTTTCGCAAATCAACATGATAGTACTCTTTTCCAAACACTTCATTTATATTACCGTCGTAAATAAAAGCCTCATGGTGACAGGTTTCATCGTTCTTCTGTGTCCATGTATATCCGTAATAATATGGAACTTGTGAAAGAAAATATGAAACAATTTTCGTCTTACAGTCCTTAACAAGATAAAAAGTGTATGCATCATCATAGTATTGCAGATGCGGTTTGTAGCCCTTAAAACTGCGTTCTGCTACTGCCCACCGCATTATCAACTGTCCTTCATGCTTGTATGCGGTACATATCGTCGCCTTATCCGCAACCGTATGTTGGTACCTCTCTGCAATATAAATCGCCTTACTGCCGCAATACGGACACACCGAATCGCTACGATGTTTAATGGCATTCTCGGTTTTCCAATGTTTACCGCAATACCCGCAAACACATTCTCGTTTGTGCTGCTTATCGAGATTTGAAAAAAATATGTATGTATGGTCAAAAGCTCGTTTATCACAAAACCGGTCAATATTGGCATCATATTCGGGAAACCAATTCATTCTTTCGTTGAAAAGTGCATCTCTTCTGTCGTTAGCCGCTGCTCTTCGTTCGCTCTCCATTCGATAAATATAATGGTCTATAACAGCTTCCATGTCTTCTACATACCTTGAATAGCGATTTGAATAATTGCAAAAGCTATTGATTTCCCGTTCATTAAGAAAATTGTTTGCAAGTTCTATGGCTTTTTTATCTGCATAAACCGGTATATTGTACCCGCTAAGTTCTTCGTTCGGAATTAAATATCCTTTTGACCATTTGTCATTTTGAGGGCAATATTTTATATAGTTTTTCTTGTCACAGAAAAAACGCACTTGCAAAGCTCCGCTTTTCCTGCTATAATAATCAACGATGAGTATCTTCCCGCAGCTCTCGATCTCGCAAATCTGTGCTCCGGCAAGGTACTTTTCTTTTCCTTTGTGCGGCATTTTGGGATGCTTGCACAGAGGAATTTTTTTGAGTCTTTCTTTGATTAACATAGATATAATTCCTCCTAAAACAGCGTTAATTGTATGATTTCCGATTCTTTAGGTTTTTGAGGTATCTTGCTTTTATTTTTGACTTTTTCTTTCTTTTTTTCAGGTGCCTCCTCTTTACTGTTTAATTTCCCTTCTTTACTGAGATATTCGGCATCAGGTAATTCACCGGTAATAATTATCTTCATAACACCTTCTATCTCGGAATTGGGAAAATACATTTTTGTTGCACGACGATAAACCTCAATATCCGAGATATGACTTCCGCAGCCCTTCATTATTTCTATGCAACAATCAGAAAGAGTTCGCTTGGTTTTATATACCACTTCGGCAAATCTTTCGTCTTGCCCACAAAAATCTCTCAACACATTTGCAACATAAGTGTGGACCGCGTTTCCGTATTTGTCACCGTGAAACTCTTTAAATTCTTTATTGATTTTATCAATAGCAAGAGCTTTGAAGTCCTTGTCCGAGTCAAATAAACTTATCATCAAGATTGTTTCTCGCTTTCTTCTATGTAGTCAAATAATGTTGGCGTATCGCACTGCATTGATATCAAGTTCTACTTGACCGCTCCTCTTATCGGTTTGATACCTAATATCAGAGTTAATCTTGTGATATCTGATACCTATATTCGGCAAATCATATCCCGTCGCATCAAAGCCAAGGTCTGCCGGTGAAGTCAAAAACAGTGCCCATGAAGATACCCACAGCCAAAACTCTTGTTCCTTATGCGGATAGAGTGTTAAATTATTTGCCTTAGTGCTGTCACGCTTAAAAAATCTTGTGAGTGCCTGCCCTGTATCCATAACCTCAAGGTAACCTGCATAGTGGATTATCTCTTTATATTTGTTCGGATCGGGAGTTGCCGTTACTACAAGCTTATATTTTATTCCTTCAAATTTGGGCAGAAATGTTTGATATGTCTTTGAGCCAAATGACCGCAATACCGATGCTTCATCAAGACAGACACACGAAAAATAGTTTGGCTCGATGTCTCCATCGCGGACACGTTCGTAATTGGTCATACAAATATTGTTATCACAGTTTTTTATTTCTTCCATGTTTCGGACATATCGAGGTGGCTCAATTCCGAGCAGTTCAACTGCATCACGAGCAAATTCCTGCCGCACCCCTAAAGGTAACACAAGCAGTGCTCTGCCGCCTTCATGCTTTATCACAAGTCGGCAAAACTCAAGTTCCTGAACAGTCTTGCCAAGTCCAAATGATTCAAATAAAGCTCTTCTTCCGCCTTTGCAAGCCCATTTAACTGCTTCTCTTTGGTGAGGCTTTAGATTAGAGCTAATCTCTTCATCGCTCACTTCGAATCCGCTTTCCGGTGCAACACATATTTTGTCGTTCAAAAAATCATCGTATGTCATTCACTGTTGTTCCTCCTATATGATTTTGCCGTGAGACGGTATTGGTAATAATCCTTACCAAGTAAACGGTCAACCGTTCTGCTGTCGAGCGTTGACATCATTTGCGGTTCAGTCAAATTTGTGGTAACTACCGTTGGTCTGCAATTGATTATCCTGTAGTCAAGTATGCTGTGAATAATCGCCCTGTCGAAATCAGTCAGCTTATCCGCTCCGAGATCGTCAAGGATAAGCAACTTACATTTTCGCAGTGGTTCGATGACTTCACTTTCACTTCTTATCGAATTGCCGTATGTCCGTTGCACTTCGTAGGGTATATCTGCCGCTCTGATAAATTTAACGGTATATCCTGCATCAAGAACAGCGTTTGCTATCGCCACCGCTAAATGAGTTTTTCCGCTTCCGGTGTTCCCGATAAGCAGTAGTCCTTTGGCTATACTGTTAATCTGTTCGGCATATTTTTTAGAATTCCGCAGTGCAGTTTCGGTTCCTTGACGCTTTTTGAAGTTGCCAAAGGTTACATTGACATACGCTTTCGGCAATCCGCTTTTACGCCGATTTTCGACTATTTGTTCTGCTTTTTTTCGCTCACGGTTCAGTTTTTCTTCCTTTTCCCGTGCCTCGGTTTGACATTTACATTCGAGTTTGACTTCATTACCGTATATTTTTCCGGCAAGAAGAGGTAAACCGCAATGCGGACAAGTGCCTATTTCATAGGTTTCAAGCGTTGTAGTCATATCACTCAATATCATCGCTCTCCTTTACTTCTTGATATACAGACGGGTCAGAATAATCTGCGGTTCCTTTGTTTTGATGATGTGACTGCTTACTCTCTCTGCTTTCTTTATATTGAGATATGGTTGTTATCCCCTGTTCTTCGAGCCTGAGCAAAATTGACCGTATATATTTCGCAGATGCGGCGTTATTCTTTTTTGCAACACAAATCGCTTCGATAATAAGCTCTTTCTGATAACGCTTTGTAATATCCAATATAACTTCACGGTCCATACCACCGATAGTTTTGCCGAAGGTCATCTCGAATGCTTGGGCAACCTCTCGCAGTGTGCCGTCGTCCATATATCTATCTTTACTTTCTTCTATTTTATTTTGCGAGTTTTCTTTACTTTTAACGGGGTTTTCTGTACTTTTAACGGGGTTTTCTGCACTTTTAATTGACTTAAAGATAAGTTTATCCAAAGCACCCTTTGGGACATCTTTTTTATCGTTGATATCCAAAAGCCAGTACTCTTTAATCATCGGTATGTCGGGGCGACTGTTAAACATTCTGATATAACGCCGCTGGATACCCGAGGAAGTCAGTACGCCAAACATGTTAAACACCCTCTCGTCAAAGAAAGAACACGCAACACACCTGTTTACAAACTCCTCCACAAGACTTGGAGCACAACCGCATCCCGCACCGTCAGACACAAGGTAGCACTTGTCTTTACCCCACTTGATGAAGTATCCATTTTTGCCATATAAATCGCATAAAAGATAATCGAGAAGATACATTCCTTTTGCTTGAAATTCAGCTCTCAAAAGTCGTATCTTATCATCTCCGTAAAAATCCGTATCTTTCGGAAAGTAATCAACCCCGTCCTTAAGCGGACGAGCCAACAAATCACCTCCTTGAATAGGTATTCAAATTAAGTCGTTCGCATAAATATTTATCAAGCGGTATACCGTAGATATAGTTTTCCGCAAACAGTTCATCTTCACGCTGATGAGCTTCTTCATGGTGTTTCCTGCACAATGCAACGGCTTTTAATCCTATATGCACTACAGTTTCTCGGTTTCTGCCGATACCAACACGGTCAACATGATGCACTTCCGCTCTTTTGTTACAAATAGCACATTTACGATGTTCGAGACACATGTAAAGGTACCTGCCTATATCATCAGTACGATGCAGTAAAGTGTCATTAGAAGGAACATCAAATTTAAAACAAAAATCTATCAAATAATTCAAGAATTCTTTTGCTGTTGTTATATCGGTATTGGACAAAGAAAATGTTTCCCTGCCGTCAATACTTCTGAAATCCCATGTAAGAAGCTGTCGCAGATATTCAGGGTCATGTCCTGACCATAGGGAAATATCACGGATAACAGCAAATATCTTTCGGCGCTGGTCGGCAGATATTGTCCTGCCGTCCACAAGTCTAAGTTCCACCGAATGCACCTCTTTTTGCAAAAGAGGACGGTCGATAGACTCTGAGGGAGCCAGCATTAGAACCTTGCCGTCATAGCTTATCAACTCGGCAGTGTAAATATTTTCCACCTGATGCTCCCTCCTTTTAATCTTGATGGCAATGCATGTAGATGTATATGCTGTTTTGCCCCATATTTTTATATAGCCAATTATCGGCCTGTTCTTTTGAAAGATGGTTTTTGCGAGCTTGCACCTCATAAGCATAGAGCCCGTCCGACCTTTTTTCTTGTATTTTTTGCTCAATCTCCGACTCAATATGATTAGCTTCTATCATGTACAAGTCGTATCCTTTGGCAAAAACGCCGTTAAGGTTGCTGCAATCGGTAGCATATATCATTTTGCCCTTTTCACCAAAATGCAGCTTATAGCCGAAATTAGGCACATTATGGGGTAAATAAAAAGGTATTACATTACAAATTCCATAGCCGTACATTATATCGCTATCAAGTATATCTATGTTTTTTCTCTCAACGCCGCATTCCGTCAGCGACAATGCAAGCCATTTACCGCACGCAAACCGAAGGGTCGGTCGTTCTTGTGCTAATTTTTTAACCGTTGTTTTATTGAAATGGTCGCTGTGAATGTGCGTAAGTAACACAAGTTTAATACTTCGATAAATGCCGGATAAAGCCTTAAACGGCACACCGCAATCAATAAGAATTTTATCTTCGATGACCGTTGCGTTACCTTTTGAACCTGTTGAAATTATGTTATACCGTATCAAAAGTCATCAAGAGATGCTTGCTCAATAACCTCCGTAGCTTCGGGCGTTACATCTTGATAGTTATTCACTCCCGCAGGTGCCGAGTGTTCGCCGGGGCTCAAAGCTTCGGGTATTTCATCTTCAACGGTGATTATATTTCCGCTTTCGCCGACAGCATTTACGCTGTTGTCATGCTCAAAAGCACTTATCATTTCGGAAGACATAACGCCCCAACGGGATATAAGCTGACGAAGCATTGTTTTCTTTGCCATGTCGTCAAAATTCTTATACCAAAACGATGAGTATTTCCACATATCCTTATCTGCAATTTTGCCGTTTTGAATGTCGTTATATGCCTGTGCCGAAAAAGCGGGACTGTATTTATCGGCATGATGAAGCATCTTTTCCTTGCTCCAATAAATAGCCTTACGGAATCCGTTTGTATATTCAAACATTGCATAATAGCCAATCGTCGGTGCTGCTTCTCTTTTTGCATAATCATCGATAAGGACACAATTTATCGTTTCATTGAGCGGATCAAAATTCTCAAGCTCACCTTCTTTGATTTCCATAACATTCAGCCGTGTATACTGTCCCGACCTTATGGCAAGTTGTATGTATCCTTTATATCCGATGATGAACTGTGCCGTAGTCTTTTCAGGAGAAACAAGCTCCCCGTTTCTGTTGAATTTTGCTTTTTGCTTGAATGGTACGAGATAAAACTGACCAAGTTGCGGCGATGGTGAAAGGTTAAGACTTTCGCCAACAAGACCTCCTGCAAGTATTGAGCCTGCATCACAATCCTGCAATGCGGGATTAACTGCAACGGCCGAAGTGATTGATGCAACAAATCTCTTGGAACGCTCCGGCGAACCGAGAGTGTTATTGATGAGCTGCTGATAACCTTTGGTGGTTATCGCTACGGAAAATTTAGGCTTTGAAGCCTGTGTTGCAATATTACTCATAGTTGTACGCTCCTTTATTTAAGAATTCTTTAAGTGCTTTAATTTTCTCTCTGGTTTCCGTAACCGTAAATCTAACCGAAAAAAGCGGCTCTTTTATGAATTCTTTTTCCTCCTGCTCTATAGGTCCTTCGATTACGGGTTCTGTTACGGTCGGCGGTGCAAGCTCTTCGACCGCCGCATCCACCTTTGCCACGGAAGCAGCAACGAATTTTTCATGCTGTCTGCGTTCTTCTTCCCTTGCTTTTTCTTCGGCAATCGCTTTGTATTTTTCCATAGTCAATGTAATGGCTTTGCCGGCATTAAGAAAAGTCATACTGCATGGATTTTTATAATAGTAAAAAATCTCATCGCTGTGCTCTTGAGTGGCAATCAGTGCAATATCTTCGATGATTTTGTCGATAAATTCTTTTGCCTGTGCTTTAAGACTTTTAAGGCTTGCCGTAAGCGTCACCTTGATTCCCGCTTGCTCAAACATTACAAAACCAATGCCGTTGCTTGCCGAGTATTCGGAAAAGTATTCTTTTACCGCTTCGGATTTTTCTTCTTTCAAGGTTAGCTCTACACTATCAATTCTCTTTTTCAGCTCCGCATCAGCACCTTTGTAAGCATTTGATACGCAATCTTTATATGCGTTATCGAAGCTCTCAAGCGGTTTCATAACGGCATTTTTAACCGTCTTGCGGCGTTCTTCAAATTCCTTGAATTCTTTGTTAAGCTGTGCTCTCATTGACTTGACACTCTTTAATGTATCTTCGGTACACGCAAGGCAAAGAGCTTCTGCAATTCGAGCATCAACACTCTCTTTGACGGTTCTAAGCTGTTCCTCGATAATCGGTAATTGCTTTACAACTATAAGACTGTCGAGTGCGGGAACAAGCATTTCTTCCATTAGTTCCATCTCCTTATTAACTTAATCATCTGTGCTGCAAGTGAATTCGTCGAGGCACTTTTCGCACATGAGAAAATCCCTATCCTCTATCTTCAAATACTCTTCACTATATTCCGTGGTTATCGGTTTTCCGCACAAAGAGCATTCTCCGATGGTTTCAATAACTTTCTCTGCATTGGGACAACCGCCGAAATGTCCTAAACCCAAATGGCAATATTCACACATTATCGGTTGCCCCCTTGACTCCTTTAAAATTTTGTGTTAAAATAACAATTGTTGATTTGTGAGCGTTCGGTGCTGTTGCACCGGTGCTCATTTCTTTTACCGAGTTGAAGTACAATTCGGCACGTGCCAAAATAATCTGTTCGGCAACAAGCTGTGCTATGTAATAGGGCTTGAGCCTTTCACCATCTGCATCACCCTCTCTTGCAACAATGCGTTCAAGCTTGTTCATTGCAAGCGGCAAAGCCTCGGCGATTTCCCGCCCCGTTACATTACCGAGCTGTCGTTCAACTCTATCTGTGAGTGTTTCGCAGCTCATCATAATTCATTCATCGTCCTTTCTTTGATTATTTGCGGGATTTTCACCCGCCCGAATTCCGAGAGCAGTGCGGCAACACATTCGGCGTGGCTCATCTTTTAAGGAGAGTGTATCACGTATCGAGGATGGTCGGAGTCGAACCGACAACTTAAAATGCTTTTGCCGTTAAGCTACATCCCCATATATAAGGCAGATGCTTAATCCGCCTTGAATATTTTTTTAAGCTTTTCTGCAATTCTGTCCTCAAAATCAATAAATTTTTCTTCGTTTATCAACATTACTACAGCAATCAGTATTAGTGATAAATCTATTGTGCTTCTTACGATTATTTCGATCATGACTGTACCTCCCGTACCAATTGTGATAAATCAGCTTCCTAAAGCTCTACAAAGAGCCTGTGACGGTAGCTTTCCGGTCTGCCCTTGCTGCGGCGTTTTGCTTCGGCAAGAGCTTTCTTTTTTGCCTTTTTAAGAGCATTACAGCTAATTTGTTTCGACAATGTAAACACGCCCCTTTTCGATTATTTCTTGCTTTGCCGATGCAACCTTACGACAATAGCTTGTCTGCGTTATTCCGTTGCTCCAAAGTCTTTCAGCACCCGCAACTCCGCAATTGTAAGCAATCAAAGCTTTGTTGACATCTTCATATCGCCTAAGAAGCTCTGAGAATATCGTTATCCCAACTCTTACATTTTCATATGGGTTCATCGGCTCGTCCAATTGATACGTGTTAAAATTACATTCGTTAATCTGCATAAGTCCGAAGCAATTTTCGGAAGTATTTACCGCCGTTTCGCAGTAGCTGCTTTCAACTTGGATTATTGCGAAAATCAGTTCCGATGAAATATTATTCGCTTTACACAGCTCAACGATATAATCCTGTAGTCTCCTTTCCAAAGGCACATCATAATATATCCGAAGTTTTTCTTTGGTTGCAATGGTCGTCGCTTCGGCAAAGTTGCACGATGAAACACCGTCACGGCATACGATCGCCGAGTTCGCATATCCCACAGCAACGATTACCGAAATTGCAGCAAAACTAAGTATTAGAATTTTTCTCATTGCGAGCGAGCTGAGCGTTGTAAGCCCGCATATATATCTCTGCACATCTTTTGAGCCGCTCTTTCACTTCGGGACTGTCCGGGGTAAGGTGTGCACAATAATCATCATATATCTCGATAACCGTATTACCTTTTTTGATTGTTTCTGCCAACGCCATAGCTCTGTCTCCTCTCTTATCAAATTTATATGTGATTTTGGTTTTGTCCTATTCTCTTTTATTCTGCGACATCGCCAATGTTATGAGTGAGCCGGCAAACTCAAATAATTTGCTCTTTATTCCCTGCCAGTCATCGCTTTCGGATTTGCTTATTTTTCCGTCCGACACTATTCGTACAACCGCCTTGTATAGCTCATCAAAATTCAAATAATCATCAGCCATACCAAGTGCCGCGCCTTTTATATCTGTGTCGTCAATATCCGGCAGGAATTCCGCAAGCTCCGAACGCTTGATGTGCTTCCATGCAAGTGTGGAATCTTGATACAGATAACACATACGCTTTACAATATCGTCGGGCACGCGAAGCTCAAAGCTCTCATATTTATCAAGTGTACGAACCGCTATGCCCAATTCTTCGGCGGCAGGTTCACGCTTGAAATCCGCCTTTTTTCGGGCTTCTTTATATATGTTTTTGCCTATATTATTCATTGCAGTATCTCCTGATTTTGATATAATATAATCAATACCAATTTGAAGTAGTAAGGTCATATAGCCTTGCTTTCAAAACAATAACTGTCTGATTGAGGTCCGCAATGGTCAATTTAAGTTGTGCATTTTCATCTTTTACTCGATGAAGGGCATCTTCCGTTGCCGAAAGCGTTTGCTGCAAATCGTCAATCCTTTGTGCTAAATCTTTTGATATTTCGCCCATTTATGTAGCCTCCCTATTTCAATTTGAACACAGAAAACAAGTACTTTCCCGTATCATCCGAAACCGATTCAACGGTGGTCAGTTCTTCAAGAGCCACACTCATTGCTGTGTCGTAAGTCTCGCGAACCCACAGACCGCTTTTTTTCTGCCTCTTTCCAAAAACAACCTGTTTCAACACCGCCGTTTCCTTTACAATGCTCTGTAAAAAAATCCTTAATAAAGCTTTTGCAAAGTTCAACATACATTTCCTTATAATTTTTCATTGTTTAAAAATTCCCTTTCGGCAGTGATTAATTCGGAAACGGGAACGCTGAATATTTCCGCAAGCTTGCAAAGCATGGATATATTCATTTCCCGCTTGCGTTCTCCTCTCTCAATTAAGCTATAATATTGTCTTGACATATTAAGCTTAGCAGCTACACTGTGTTGCGTTATACCTGCATCTTTTCTTTTGTCAATTAAATAATTTCTCAATTATCTCACCTCGTTTTGCTACATTTTGTAGCATTATTATAACCTGTTAAACTTTATTTGTCAACAGATTGTAGCTAATTCTTTGAGTTTCAGCGTTTTGAACAAAAAATATGCTACTATTTGTGGAATTTATTGAAATAGCAACAGATTGTTGCTATTATAATGGTGGTGATAGATATGAATAATTTTTACAAAGCAAGGTCTGATTCAGGTTACACGCAAAAAGAAGTTGCTGATTTATTAAAAATTAGCAGACAAGCATATAGTTCTTACGAAATCGGCACAAGACAACCCGATCCGTCTACACTTGTTAAATTAGCGGAAGTTCTTAATACAACAGTTGATTACCTACTCGGTGTTGATTCTAATGTTGCACCGATAAACATTCCGCTTTCATCCGGTGCAAAAATCAAAGTTCTTGGCAAAGTACCCGCCGGAATACCCATAGAAGCAATTGAGGAAATTGTTGATGAAATTGAAATATCCGATAAGTTGGCAAATGACGGATATGATTATCTTGCTCTCTTGGTTACAGGCGATTCGATGATTCCTATGTATCAGGACGGAGATATAATCATCATTAGAAAACAAGAAACCGCCAACACCGGCGATGATGTTGTCGCCTATGTTAACGGTTATGATGCCACATTAAAGCGTTTTCAACGAATGTCAGAAGGAATAAGACTCAAAGCGTTAAACCCTCAATATGAATCAAAATTTTATTCAAACGAAGAAGTCAGGAAATTGCCCGTCAGCATTCTCGGCGTTGTTGTAGAAATGCGTCGGACAGTTAAATAATTTTAACCGCGTCAATTTTGAGACGGTTAATTGAGAATCAGGAGGAAAAAATATGCTTGTTTCACAAGTAATTGCGGGCGACTATCAAGGTCGTGAGATTAAAACATCTTGGGGCGGTGATATTTATATAAACGCCAAAGGAGGAGAAAGAATTATAATTGATTCTTCTACTGTCAAATCTTACGAAGTTCTTGAAATTGACGACAGGAAATCTTTTTCAAGCAGTGTTACAAGAGGTCTTGTGGGCGGTGCGGTTTTGGGTGGAGTTGGTGCAATTGCAGGTATTAACTCTGCCAAAAGTATAAAGAATGCAAAAATTAAGATTCAATTTAAAAATGGCAAATGCTCTTTGCTATATGTTGATAAAATTCTTTATGATGCAATAATCAACAGATGCTTTAATCTTGATGCAGAAGAAAATACATATACACATCAATCACAACAAACATCTTCTATTCCATCTGCTACATCAGATAAATTCTGCACAAATTGTGGTAGCCAGCTGACAGGAAATGAAAAATTTTGCTCTTCCTGCGGGCATTCCACCGAAACAGCTGTCATTTCAGAAGTTAATATTGAAACTACGCCTTCAACGCCTGTTTCTGAGCCTACCAAAGAAGAAACTGCACTTGAGCGTGCAAAGGAAAAATCCGCATCGGCAGACGCCGAATTATCTGAAGCGATTAAAAAGGTCAAGGAAGATATCTCCAACAATTTTGGCAAAAAAACATATACGCCAAAGCAAATAAAAAAATTTTTTATCATTGCCATATCAATTGCAGCTGTTATTTCATTGGTTCTTTTAATTGCAATGCACTCACCTGAAGATGACATAGCAACTAATGTTATGATGTTTATTTTCTGTACTATTGTCTTTTCAATTCCTCTCGTCATCGGCACTCTTTTAATGTGCCTACCGAGCATTCGTAAGAACCGAAAGAATAGAGACAACGATAAATAAAAGTTAAAGAAAGACTATTTTTCATCTGCAATCAAACTCTTAAAGCATTACTTAACGAATCTCCGAAACTCAGCATACAAGAAGCTATAAGAATTCATAAAAACACGAAAAAGGATTTATCAAAAGTACAAACGCAGTGATTACCGACTATATAATGAACATTTTGGTTGAGGACTGTGTTCTCTCGATTAATTGATATTCCGGTTTAACAAATCAAAGGGGGCAACAAAATGAAATGTCAAAAATGCGGCACCGAAAACAAGGATGGAAGTAAATTCTGTATTAACTGCGGTTCGGAATTAAAAGAAAATGAGCCAAAAAAAGCAAGCAACTTAAAAATCTCAAATAAGTTTTTAATCATCTACACTGTCGTAATTCTGGCATTGATCCTTATTTTTTCAAAAAAACTTGTTACAATTTTAGGAATTGCACTTATTATAGTGCCATACTTCTTAAAAATTAAAAATCAGCAAGAAGCCACAGATGAGATAAATACTAATTTCAACAATGTCAATAATGATTTGTGCGAGCTTTACCGTTCAAAAAATGAATTACAGTCTAAATTTGATGCTTTGGGATTTAACGAATACTACCAAACGGAAGCGGAAATTAAAAAGCTGGAACAGGAAATTTCCAATTTGAATCAGACCATTGTTGATTATCAATCCCGCATCTCCGCATTATCCGAAGAACAAAGTAAAATAGACAGACAACTCAAAACAGCCACGAACAAGCTCTCAAAATCGAAAGAACTTTATCGTTCTATAGATTATTCGATTAATAATTACTTCAACTATATTCCCGCTTATGAACAGTGTAAATTAAATGCTCAATTATCAAGTGAATTTGAAGAGCTTGCTCCGAGTGTAACTTTAAATCTTCACTGTATGGATTTAAAAGACTTGCGTAAATCTTTCAATGAAAACAAAAAGCAAATCGAAACCGTCAAGGGACAATACAGTGGAAGATACACAACAAAGGTTAATCAGGCACTTTATGATTTGATTGTTGTTGCTCTTGATTCGGAATTGCAGAATATTTTAACCTGCTTGAAATATGAAAAGCTTGACGTCGGCGTTGAAGCAATAAAATCTATGACAGCAAAATACCTATCATTAGTCAGTAAAGCCAATCAAAATATGGTTGGAACACTATCATCTTTTCTCGGTGCTATGGAATATCTTTATATTAACGCAGTTAATATTGAATATAACTATTACATAAGAAAAGAGCAAGCTCGTCAGGAACAAATTGCAATTCGAGAACAAATGAGACAAGAAGCGAAAGAACGTAAGGCACTTGCACAAGAGAAAGCCAAACTTGAAGATGAAGAAAAGAAATTCCGTGACGAAATAGCCAATGTTCAAAGATTGATGAAAGATGCTTCCGAAGAAGAAGTCAATTCGCTTAAAGCTAAAATTGCCCTGCTCGAAAATCAAATGTCGGACATGATTGTTAAAAAAGACGAAATTGTCAAGCTCCAAAACGGCAAAGCCGGCAATGTATATGTAATCAGTAATTTAGGCTCCTTCGGAGAAAATATGTTTAAAATCGGCATGACTCGCCGTTTAGAACCACAGGAACGAATAGATGAATTGGGAAGTGCAAGCGTTCCGTTTGAATTTGATGTTCACTGTTTTATTTTCTCAAACGATGCAGTCAAATTGGAAAACCTGCTTCATGAAAAATTAAACGACAAACGTGTTAATAAAGTAAATCTTCGTAAAGAATTTTTCTATTCAAATGTTGATGAATTGGAGGCTTTGGTTCATGAAATTGATCCTGAAGCACAGTTTACCCGAACTATGGCAGCAAAGGATTATAGGCAATCAATTTCAACAGATCATATTTGTTCTGAACTTAATTATGAATCGGAAAGCAACTTTGAAGATGACGAAGAACTCGAAGAAATATCTTAACACAATTATCAAAATCGCCCCGCCTTTCGGTGGGGCAAAAATGTATATTGAACAATGCATTAAATTATGATAAAATTATGATAAAATATAAATGTAACAGGCGGTGCTATTATGAATAATGATTTGGTTAAGATATACCGCTCTAAATCAAAGCTGTACAAGTATTTTTATAATATCATGCCGATTGAAAACATTCCTTCGGTTATAAAAAACGGAATTCTCAGCTACGATAAGGCAAGTTCTGTCGCCCATACATCCGTAGCGATGAGCCGCGTTCAAGCTCGTCGTGAAAGGGTACATATCCCGAACGGCGGTAATCTTCACAGCTATGCCAATCTTTATTTTACATATCACAATCCGATGATGTATAAACGACGCGAACAGGCATATTCTTTGTGTGTTTTGGTAATTGACCCTGCCGTTATTTATTTGGATGGCTGTGTTTTATCCGACAGAAACGCTGCAGCCGATTTGTTTAATTTTTTTCACCGGAAATCGGACTGGATAAAATCGACTTTGATTTGGTCTTTGCAGAGGATTGGAACGATGCTAATCCATATAAATTGAGTGCAAACCGTGCCGTTAAGTGTGCCGAAATCTTAATTCCGTCTTGTGTTGCGTATGATTACATTGTCGGTGCATATGTGGTTAATCAAGAAGCAAAACAGCACCTTGTCAATCTGGGATTTGATAAAAAAATCATTATTCAACCTGATGTATTCTATGGATAGGAGGCGATACGAATGATTATTAAAATCGGCGATATTTTTGAAAGCAAAGCCAAAACATTGGTTAATACCGTTAACTGCGTCGGAGTAATGGGAAAGGGTATCGCACTCGAATTCAAAAAAAGATACCCCGATATGTTTTCCGAATATGTTGCTTTGTGCAACAGCGGTGAAGTTAAACCCGGTATACCGTATTGCTATCAAAATCTGTGTGGTGTATCTGTCATTAATTTTCCGACCAAAAACCATTGGCGTTCCCCTTCAAAGCTCTCTTATATCATTTCGGGATTAGACTGGTTCAGCGATAATTACAAAGCACTGAACATCACTTCCGTTGCATTTCCGCCCTTAGGTTGCGGAAACGGCGGCTTACCGTGGTCTGTCGTCGGACCGTTGATGTATTCAAAACTTAAAGATTTACCGATTGATATTGAAATTTACGCTCCTTATGGCACTTCTTCCGAACAATTAACCGAAAAATATCTTGCCGATAATTCAGCGAGTTCCCAAAAGGAAATAATCGGCAATCAAATTCAGCATATCAATAAATATTGGTATCTTATTCTTTATGTAATCAGAAAGCTCAATCACGACAAGTATTCTCTGAATGTCGGTCGTACCATATTTCAAAAAATATGCTATCTGTTAACCTATGTTGGTCTTCCCATGGGCTTTAGGTTTGCCGAAGGTCAATTCGGTCCGTATTCCAACGAAGCAAAACAAGCTCTTGCCGCACTTTCAAATGCAAACCTTATGAGCGAAAAAAAACTCGGCAGAATGGTGGAAACCGTTGTTTCGGATAATTTCAAATTTGACAGCTCTGTATATACCAAAGAAGAAATAGCAAAGGCAGATAAGGCATTCGATTTGTTGAGTCGAATAAGAAGCACGGAACAAGCCGAAATAATTGCAACCGTTCTTTTCTCATATGATGAATTATCCGAAAAGAACACCTCGGTTACAGAAGAACAAATCTTTAAACACACAATGTCTTGGAAGCCTCATTGGAAACCCGAAAAGGAAAATGCCGTCAAAACTTCAATAAGCAGTCTTTCCGTGCTGGGTTGGATATCTCCGCAAGGTGCATTAAATTCATCGGAATATGACGATTGGATGTATTAGGTGATATATTCAAAACAGTCATAAACAGCGTATTTATAGAAGATAAAAAAATAAAGGGTTGTTATAAAGATGATTTTTTTCTCTCTTTATAACAACCCAAAAAACGACCCGTAAGTCGAACAAATGTTTATTTTTGTTAAGAATATAATTGAGGTGATTACATTGTCAGAGCAGTATTGTTTATACCTTCGCAAATCAAGAGCCGACATTGAAGCAGAGAGAGCGGGCGACGAAGATACTTTGTTAAGGCACGAAAAGCTTTTGATGCAAGTTGCAAAATCAAAAAATCTTAACATCACCGATATATACCGTGAAGTTGTTTCCGGTGAAACCATCTCAGCTCGCCCTCAAATGCAAAAACTGCTTTCTGCCGTAGGTCAAGGTATATACAGCGGCGTTTTGGTTGTTGAGGTGGAACGCCTTGCCCGTGGTGATACCATTGACCAAGGGCTTGTTGCACAGGCATTTAAATTTTCCAACACGCTTATTATCACGCCTAATAAAACATATAACCCGAACAATGAATTTGATGAAGAATACTTTGAATTTGGACTTTTTATGTCACGCCGAGAATATAAAACCATCAATCGGCGTTTACAGCGAGGCAGACTTGCATCGGTTCAAGAAGGTAAGTTTGTCGGCAGCACTCCCCCATTTGGATATGATAAAGTTAAAATTGAAACAGACAAAGGCTTTATGCTCGTTCCAAATCCAAATGAAGCTCCTACTGTCAAACTGATTTTTTCGCTTTATGTTAATGGCTTACCGCAAGATGACGGTTCATTAAAAAGGCTTGGGGTTTCTCTGATATGTCGCTATCTCAATGAACACTCCGTACCAAATCGAACGGGCAACATATGGGTTCCCGCGACTATTCGTGATATGCTTCGTAATGTCGTTTACGACGGTAAAATCCGATGGAATTGGCGACCTACTCAAAAGAAGATGGTCGACGGCACGGTAAAACTTGAACGCAAAAGAATGCCGTCCGATACATGGACTCTTGTTGACGGACTTCATGAGCCGCTTATCGACCACGAAACCTTTGAAAAAGCTCAAACGCTCATTGACAGCAATCCACCTCGTCCAATCGGTGAAAAAGATGTTGTCAGAAACCCACTTGCCGGAATTATTGTCTGTGAAAAATGCGGGAGAAAAATGGTGCGAAGGCCCAAAGGAGCTCGTCAGCGTGAAGATATTATCATGTGTGGCTGTACGGCCTGCAATAATGTAAGTGTATATTTGAGACTTTTGGAAAAAGCAGTGATTGACGGCCTTAAAAATTGGGTTGATATTTATAAACTTGAATGTTCAAACGGCAAATCAAGCACAGATACCACAGCCCCACTTATTGAACAGCGTAAAATTATTTCAAAGAATATCAAGGATTATGAAAATCAGCGAGAAAAGGTTTATACCCTTTTGGAACAAGGCATTTACTCTACCGAAACATTTCTTCAAAGGCTCAAGGCAATATCCGATAAACTCGATGAAGCAAATTCAAGCCTTTCAGATTTAGATAAGTACATTGTTGATGAGCGGCAAAGAATTCACGGCAGAACAAGTATCATTCCGAAAATTGAAAATCTGCTTGCTGCTTATGATTCAATTGACTCAGTTGCCGATAAAAATGACATGCTAAAAGAAGTAATC
The DNA here is from genome assembly GCA_964571095.1 of uncultured Clostridium sp. Classification (GTDB taxonomy): domain Bacteria; phylum Bacillota; class Clostridia; order Oscillospirales; family Acutalibacteraceae; genus CAG-177. Next base: position 23,114 of record CAZNAC010000001.1, read on the forward strand.
GAAAAGGTGGTCTATTCAAAAGATAAGGGCGGTCGATGGGCGGATCCGTCCGACTTTCACATTAAAATCTATCCGCGTCTACCTAAAATTTGACAATAAAACACCGATAACATCTTGGCACTGATTCTTCAACGCCTATATCCGTCAAAAGTCCTTTCAGTTCATCATAAGGCATTGAAAAGCGTTGGCTCAAATAACGCAACGATGCGCCGAGCTCACTATCCGCACCGCCGTATTGAAAAAAGCTATAATGTGGGGCGTAAAAATCAGCTATAGAAAAAGATATCGATAGTGTTTTCAGGGCGATTTAGGACGATATGATCAATAACGGTGCGTAGGGCTTCATTTTTTTCTTGCTCGGATTTTGTTTTATCTTTAATTATATTAAGAACGGAAAGAACTTTTTTAGAATATTCCTTTTTATTGAAAGTGTTTTTTTGACGGGGGCGTTGAGCCTCCAGTTTTTTTATTTGTGACTGTATTTTTGATTTGTTTTCGGCATATTCTTCAAGGGAATCATATCCGTTTTCATATGCAATCTTGACACGTTCCAGTTTTCGTCGTTCAGCGGCGATGAGCTTATCAAGCTCGGAGGATGTATCGGAAATATTTTGATTCGCAGGCTTGATATTAAATTGTTGCGTTGCGACGGAAAATTCAAGTGCTTCCGTTACAGCTTTATTTATTTTGGAAATTGAAGTGTAATGAGATACATTACATTGACCGTGTGCGAAATTATTACACTGCATTCCTTTCCCTTTTTGGCAATGCGTTAAAGTAGCACCGCAAGTATTACATCGCACAAGTCCTCTCAACATTATTACGGTTGGGACTTCGCTTCGCTGATATTTCGGATAAGCTTTTTTGTGAAGAGAAATTTTTTCCTGAACAGCATTCCATACTTCCATATCTATTAACGGTTCATGATTGCTGTCAGCAATGATAATGTTGTCTGAATTATTATAGTCCCGATAATAGTTGGGTGAATTGCGACCGTTTTTGGACCAGCGTATTTTACCGATATAAACGGGATTAGTCAGAATGTACTTGACGAATCGAACATCCGGCATATTGCCTCTTTTAGTCCGAACGCCGTCGGCACCGAGAGAGGATGCAATAGTCCGAAATCCGCTTCCGGCAAGATAGGATTCAAATATTCGATGTACTATCGGAGCTTCTTCGGGATGCGGAATATAGGTGCCGTCCTTGACCGTATAGCCGAAGGAAGGGGGAGTGACAATTTCACCACGGGAGAAGCGTTCAAGCATACCACGCTTAACTTCTCCCGAAAGATTAATCAAATAATACTCATCCATCCACTCGATAATACGCTCAATTAGTGATCCGAAAGCGTTGTCCGGATCCACGGGCTCCGAAATTGAGCGTACTTCAACCTTTGCTTTTCGGAGCAAATTTTTAAACACAATGCTTTCTTCTTGATTTCGTGCGAATCGTGAAAATTTCCAAACAAGAATAGTATCAATCGGATGTTCATCACTTTTTGCAAGAGCAATCATTTGATTAAATGCGGGACGGTGTTTGGCATCCTTGCCGCTTATGCCGTCGTCTTGAAAAATATATTCATCCGGCAGGATATAATCATTTTTCTTCGCATAATCACGCAGCAGCTTTAACTGACTGTCGGGAGAATACTCAATCTGATCATCGGTTGAAACACGAATATACGCAGCAGCGGTTTTCATCGTCTCACTCCTTTGGGGAAAATTATTGAGCACATTTTTTACACGCAGTTAATCCGGAATTTTTTGCATCGTCAAGAGAAACAGGAATAGCATTATCACCGGCACAAACCGAGCTGTAATGATATTTTTTGCCGGTAGGTGTTTTATAAACGGTGCGACCGTTCTCCTTTACTTCAGTTTTTGCAACTGTGATTTTTTCCGTAACAGCTTTTTTCACATTTACAACAATTTTTTCGCTCGAAACCGAGCCATCTTTATTTTCGGCGTGAATTGTTGCGGTGCCTTCGCCGATTGCATTGACTTTATAATAAATATTGGAAAGGGATTTTTCACTAAAAGAGATAGCTGCCACAGATTCATCCGAAGATACAAAAGTGATATCTTCAGCGTAAAGATTGCCTTCATATTTAACTTTAACATAGCCGCTGTCGGTCCTGCCTTCTTCCAAATTAAGAGCTTCGTTTTTTGAAAATTCTATGCTTACAATTTTATTATCCAAAACCGTCACGGTAATGTCGTCACTTTTGATTATTCCGTCGGATGTTTCGGCGTGAACCGTTGCGGACCCGGCTCCGACAGCTTCAATTTTGTAATAGACCTTATTGCTGTACATATTATCCGAGGTGATTGTAAAAATCGATTCATCGGATGAAATAAAAGTAATGTCCGACTTGTCGAAATCATCGCGGCTGGCAACAAGAACATAATCACTATCGCTGTTTCCGACATAAAATTCCATAGCATCACCGTCTGAAAACTCGATGGCATAAATACCCGTGTCGGATTTTGGAATGGAATCATCATTATCGTCGATACAAGATTTAATTCCGCCGAGAATAAATATAATTATTAAAGCGGGAACCGCTAATATCCACCAACTGATTTTCTTTTCGGATGAGCTCATTTTTTTCGTACTTCCTTTATTGCTTTTTTTACTTGATGTTGAAACATATGAAAGACCTGTTCCGGGAATGCCTACGCTTGTCGTGCTTTTTCCACGGGAGTTAAAAGATTTTCGGAAACCTTTACCGCCAAACGACATACCGACGGATTTTTTGCCGAAATTCATCCTAACACCCGGAGCGATTTTAAGGCTTTTGCGAAATCTGAATCCCATAGTGATTTCTCCTTTTGATTAAACAATGGATTTACGGAAAGTTTATTATTTTATAATGCTGAAAAATGCAACGGCTTTGCCTAAAATTCTGATGTTATTAAGTTGTTCATCGATGTAAATAAAATCATCATATAAAGGATTACAAGCACTTAATACTATTCTATTCGGATATTTGTGAACTTTTTTTAATGTTGCTTCTTCACCGATAAGAACGGCGGCTATTTCTCCGTCATTAACATCGGGCTGCTGCCGAATATAAACAATATCACCATCAAATATACGGGCGTTAATCATACTGTCGCCTTTGCATTTAAGTGCAAAATCGGCGGGAATGTTCTCATCAACTTTAACATACATTTCTATATTTTCATTTGCAAGAATAGGTTCCCCACAGGCTATTGTGCCAATTAGGGGAACTTTTTTGTTAACGGAATAGAAATTATGTTATCTAAATTCAAGGACGATGGCAGAGACTTAATTTCAATTGCCCCCAAAACATAATCAACGGTAGTGTTATAAAAATCGGCAATTTTTATAAGAACATCGGAGCTTGGATCTCGCTGGTCTTTTTCATAGCCGACATATGTAGTGTAAGAAATATTAAGAAGCTTTGCAAGCTCTTTCATATTTAATCCTTTTTCTTCTCTTAAAGATTTCAGATTATACATTAAATCCCCTCTTTCTGCATTTATAATACTCCGCTTGCTTTACTTCTTTTATTCGAAAATGAGTGCTTACTAAAATTTTGCTCTGAGCTCGACGACTTTACCGATAATGGTTACAGGCAATTTGTTTACCTCGGCGGGAGTGAAGAAAAAAGGATCATATTTTGGATTGGTTGAAACCAGCTTTACACCGGCGCTGGTCTTATAAAATCTTTTGACCGTTGCATCATCACCATTAACAAGGACTACGGCAATTTCACCGTTCTCAACAGTCTCTTGTTTTCTGACAATGACCACATCACCATCGGCTATGCGAGGCTCCATACTGTCACCTTTAATTTTTAATCCGAAGAAATCACCTGTCCGAGCTTGGGCCTGACTGATTTCTTCGTAATCAAGTATATTTTCAACGGCGTTCATCGGTATTCCGGCACGGACATATCCGAGAACGGGGATTTGAAAGGCTTCGGTACGACCGTCGCTCTCGGCAATTCCCATGATATCTATCGGGGACACTTTAAGAATCTGAGCAAGAGATGCAATTCTGTCTCTGCGCATATTAGCAATGTTTCCACTCTCCCAACGTGACACCGTTGCTTCACTTACTCCGACATGGTCGGCGACCTCTTTTAAGGTAAGATTCAATCTTTTTCGTTGAGCATTTATATCCATATATTCACCTCCAAACAAGTACATTTTAACACGAAATTGCAAAAATGCAATACTTTTTCACGAAAAAATCAATTTCTTTGCGAAAAGGTATTGACAAAACGCAATATGACGGCTATAATAACTTACGAAAACGCAAGGAAAAGAGGTGGAAAAGAATGCTCGACAAAAATAAATTATGCAGCAAGTTTAAGTATTACGGCTTAACTATGGGAAACGTCGCAGAAATATTAGGCATAAACGTGGCGACTCTTAGTCGCAAGATCAATGGAAGCAGCGACTTTACGCGAAATGAGATTGAGATGCTTCGGATGAGGCTGGAGCTTACGGCGAATGAAATACAGGCTATTTTTTTTGCTGCATAACTTGCGTTTTCGCAAGAATTGTTATACAAAACAACAATTGATAATGGCAAAGAGAAGATGATGTTTTCGAAACGGCAATCTTAATCGGTAGAAATAACGATGATGATATTGTAGGATTTACGGAGCTTAATGCAAATGAAATTTTAAAAACAATAAATAATTTTATTCCGGACACGCACACGGGTGATGGTTTCTGAATAGAATTGAAAAAAGGAGTGATATTGTGGCAAGAAAATCGAATCCGATGACTTTCAGAATATTTATGATAGACACCGAAAAGGGCGAAACATATCGATGGGACGATTTGACTGAGGAACAGAAAGAAATGTATCGAAAAAGGATGTGCGACAATCTTAGCCGCAGAATGAGCATTTATTACAGCGAGCATCTTGATGAATTTGAAAGGCTATGATTTTTTGGAAAATATCAAAATCGTATTTGAAGTTTCGCTCAATACCGATGATGAGGATGAAGTTATTGGAATTAAAGAAGCGATTTCAAATTTAATGGAACAGTGGCAGGATTGCGATAAGCCAATCAAAATCGAAATTGTTGACGGAGATAAAAAATATCGAGAATTAGAAGAAATGTTCAATGATTTTTGGAGCGAATATCCCCGTAAAACGGATAAGGTTAAGGCTTTTAAGGCATTTAAAAAGGTTTGCAAGGACCGGCAGATGCTCAATATCCTGCTTGCCGCTCTTGCGGAGCATCGAAAAACAAAGCAATGGCAAACAAAAGAGTTTATTCCGCACGCCGCCACATGGCTCAACGGCAGAAGATGGGAGGATGATTTAACCTCTTTGACGGACAAGCCCACACATCAGGCCAGCTATGACCTTGAAGCGTATAAAAGGGAATCGCTTAGCAAACCACTTGCGTATGTGAGAAAAGGAGACAGAAAAAATGACTAAAATAATGATATGGGCGGTAGTAGTCGGTATAATTAACAGCTTATTAATAGTCGGCTTTGCCTACGAGGATCGAATAATCGCTTTTGAAGACAGACTTATTAAAGCGATTACCGTTAAAATCGTTAAAAAGCTTAGAGCATCGGAAAGGTTTATGAAATGGCTTGATGAGCCGTCACTATCAGACCGCATATCAAATGAGCTTAACAATGTCAGCATCAAGATCTTAGATGACTGGAGAAACGAAAAGTATGAGGATTATTTCAAAGGCTTTCACATTTAACAAAGAAAGGAAATATGAACGATATGATTGAAAAAACATTGTTAAAAATATCGGAGCAACAAAATCCGTATTCCGAAAATGATAAAATTTATTGGATCGGAGAGCAATTAAAAGAGATTGCAGAAGAAAGCAAGGATATTGCGGAGCTTATTTTAAATGATCTGACCAATCCGGATATGTCAATTGATAATGCTGAAAAAACAATTGCCCAATATGCCCGAGAACACGGCGGGTGTTGCCCGTACAAGGTTGCGGACAAGCTTCTTCGGAAGTTTTACGGTCTTCCCGAAAAGAATGATGACACACAAAAACAGGTATCGATAATCAACCTTACAGATTTTATTTGAGGTGAGAGAATATGAATATTTTGAGTCTTTCAAACCATCTGCCGGTGCAACCGAGTGATGAACATATTCAAAGGATGCTCAACGGAACGGAGCACGAAGAACCGGATTTCACAGGAATAGGTTATTTGTACTTTAAAAAAGTGAGGATAGAGCTTTTCGATCCGATGTCTCAATTTTCATATGACTTGAGTTGCAAGGAAAATGTTGTCGGCGCAAGATGCAAGTGCTCCGACTGCGGCGAAGAATTTAATGCCGGCTTTTTCAATGATTACGGAGATTATAAAATAATTTTAACACAGGGTATAGATGGAACGATTTTCCCCGGCTATGCAGAAAGAAATGATTTTGATTCGATGCTTTTTTCCATAGATGATTTAATAGAATGCCCTATGTGCGGGGAATTATTGCGAGTAAAAAGCTGCGAAGATTTCCCCGCTTATGAGATTGAGGCCGTTAGAAGTCAACAAATAATTAATGTGGTTGATATTACAGTGATAATAACTTGGGAGTACCGAACTGTTTTTAAAAAGTTTGATTTGAAAGAAGAAGCCGTGGTGCCAGTCAGTGCTATTGCAATCGGGAATGATGGATCACTTGCGGTATATTACTATGATAGAAATAAATGGAGCTGTTGCGGACCGATAGCAGCTGATGAGGACATTTATTTCGATGGCTTACAAGAAATTTATGAAGATTCTCAAAGCATTAACGAGTCGAAGATTGGCGGGTTTCAAGATACGGAGATTCCGGAGCTTATAGGTAAGAGCGGAGAGAAAACCGGACTTGCCGACTATATAACCAAAGGCGGACATTATCCTTGCGTGTACATCAACTCTTGGACGAAAATGCGAAATATGGAAAATCTTGTTAAATCTCAATTCGGCGGCTTATTTATTGAAATGTTCGATGCGGCGATAGAATTAAATATTGATTACGATTTCTTCCCGACATATTTTTTAACAGATTTTTCGGACTATTTCGATCTAAATAAAGCAAAGCCGCACGAAATGTTGGGGCTTACAAAAAATGATTTTTATGAGCTTTGTTCGGCGGATTTTAATTTGGAAGAATTTAAGCTGTTTATAAAGCTCATGAAAGAAAATCATATCAACTTGCAGCAATTTAAAAAATATTATTCTTTATACGGCGAAAAGGGATTGAGGCAATGGAAAAACAGTGCTTGTAAAATAAGCCTTGAAAGAATAAACAATTATTTGCAAAAGCAGGGCGAAAACAGCTCGGCGGGAATTGAATTATTTTGCGATTATTATTTAGCCGTTCGATGCTTAAATCAACAGGAGTTGATTTTTCCTCATAATTTAAAAAGAGCTCACGAGGCGATTTGCGAACAAAAAACAAGCTCCTCAATTTCATATGAAGAAGTGGTGAAAAAATATGCAAAACTGGAATTTACAAATGGCGAGCTTTGCATTGTACTGCCAAGGCAAGCAAGTGACCTCATTGCAGAGGGCAAAACATTGAGACACTGTGTCGGGAATTATGTGAAGAGACAAAAGGAAGGAAAATCAATTATTTTTTTCGTTCGAAAGTATCGCAGAAAAGAAAGAAGTTATTACACTCTTAATATAGATTTTTCAAACGGTGAACCAAAGGAAATACAGCTTCACGGCTACGGCAATGAACATCACGGTGAAAACAAGCAGTATACTCACCAAATTCCTCAAAAAGTAAGACATTTTGTTAACCTATGGGAATCCGAGATTTTAAAACCGTGGTATTTGGAGCAATTGCGTGCAAAAGCAAGTGCATTATAAAAAGATAAGGGAGCTTAGAAAATGGATCTGACAATATTTAGTACATCGGATATGACCGAATCAAAAAAAGAAGCTGTGGAACTTCATTTTGAAATAAAAAAGAACGGTGAATTTGCGGCGGCGGCACTTGTTGAATTTTGCAAGGGGCTAAAAAAGATGAGAGATAAAAGGCTCTATTGTGAATTAGGCTTTGATGTTTTTGAAGAGTATGTTGAAAAAGCGGTGGGAATAAAGCAGCGGCAGGCCTACACATATATTCAAGCTCTCGAAAATCTCGGTGAATCCGTTTTGCAGTCAACTGCAAAATTCGGAATAACAAAGCTTAGCTTGCTTTGCGAGATACCGAGAAACGAAAGAGCCGATTTTATTGAGCAAAATAATATTGAAGAAATGTCGGCACGCGAGCTTAAAGATGCTATAGCAAAAGCAACAGCAGCAGAAGAACAATTGACTTTCATCGTAAAAGAAAATGAAAAATTAAAAAAAGACAATGCGGAGCTTGAAAAAGAGCTTAAAATCGAAAAAAATAAACCCGTGTCCGTTTCGGTTCGGGAACCCTCTGCTGAAGAGATCGCAGCATTAACGCAAAATGCCGTTGCCGAAGTAGAAAAAAAATTAAAAGCAGTAACAAGAGAAAATCAAAAGGAAATAGATGCTTTAAAGAGCAAAAAAGAAAAAGAAATATCGGAGCTTACAGAAAAGCATAAATCGGAATTAGCTGCAATTGAAAAAGAGCGAGACATCGCCGAAATACGGCTTGCCGAATTTAAAAAATCATCCAAACTACAAGATGATCCGGTGATAATGAAATTTTCTTTTTATTTCGAAGAAGCACAGAAAAACATAAATAATATGCGTAGCATAATCGAAAATTCCGACAATGCTACAGCGGAAAAGCTGCAAAATGCATTAAATGCGATTATTGCTCTTTTGAAAGGATGATACGAAATGACAAAAGCGGAGGAATTGGCGTTTAATTGCTGCAAGAACTGTTTTAAAAAATATGGTTGCAAGCTTCCTTGCAACGATGTTCTTATGTCACTTTTTGTTGATTCAAAAAAATCCCCACACGAAGCACAGGAGGCGATGCGAAATGCAAGACGAAGAATTGGAATATAAACGATTTGCGTTTTATTGCATTGACAAAAATATTCCGGTTAAGTTTCACACCGGAGCTTATCGAGTAACCGGCATAGCCTACAGGAAGAACCGGTTTACAAATAAAACGACATTAGCTGCTGAGCTGACCGCCTTAAACGGCAGTAATAGCTTGTTAACTGTCGGTCTTAAAGAACTTTACAAGGGAAATCACAAAAATGAAATGTAAATGATACGAAATTGAAATCAAGCGGAGATGTTTTTATGGAGAATAGCAACAAACTTCCTGCGATTTGTCGAAATTGCAAATATCGGAAATCGAGTAAATATGAGTCATTTTATAACGGCAATTCAAAAAATGACAGTATGTGTACTTACATTATCGAAACTGGCGAAAAAAGAGGATGTATCCCAACGGATACGGAATGTGAGAAATTCAGCCCAAGAAAGAATGTTAAAAAATCAAAAATGAAGTCAAAGTATCGAAAAATGATTATTTGATAATTTAAACTTAAACACTACCCCGTCGTTTCACCAAAATTTAATATATAAAATAAAACTTAATTTCACTCGATTTTTTTGCAACAAATCGAAACGGCGGGGATAAAGGAGGAACATTATGAAATTCACTTATATTGTTAATGAAAACGGCGAAGCGACAATAACAGGTTATACAGGTCGAATTAACCCCAATTTAATTATTCCGTCGGAGTTTGACGGCATTCCGGTAACGAGCATTGGTATGCAGGCGTTCTCCGGCTACACAAGACTTGAAAGCATAACGATTCCTGACAGCGTAACGAGCATTGACGATTTTGTGTTCTCCGACTGCACAAGCCTTGAAAGCGTAACAATCCCCGACAGCGTAACGAGCATTGGCGATGAGACGTTCTACTGGTGTACAAGCCTAAAAAGTATAACAATCCCCGACAGCGTAACGAGCATTGACAGTTTGGCATTCTATAATACCGCATATTACAATAATGAATCAAATTGGGAAAACGGTGTGCTTTATATCGGTAAACATCTTATCGAAGCAAAAGATACTGTTTCCGGTTCATATACGATAAAAGATGGAACAAAAACCATTGCCAGTTCTGCGTTCTCCGACTGCGAAAGCCTTGTAAGCGTAACAATCCCCGACAGCGTAACGAGCATTGGCGAGGAGGCGTTCTACAACTGCACAAGCCTTGAAAGCGTAACAATCCCCGACAGCGTAACGAGCATTGGTCATGGTGCGTTTTCCAACTGCAAAAGCCTTGCAAGCATAGCAATTCCCGACAGTGTAACGAGCATTGGTAAAAGTGCGTTCTACAACTGCACAAGCCTTGCAAGCATAACAATCCCCGACAGTGTAACAAGTATAGGCAAGTATGCGTTCTACAACTGCACAAGCCTTGCAAGTGAAGCGAAAAACTACAAGGCTTTTAAATTAAAGAATAACAAGTTGTTTTGTCTAAATTATGAATTTAAAGAAACCGAATGGTCGGACGAAGTATCCGATATCGAAATGTGCGAACGAGGCTATCATTTCTGTACCAATCTGTTTGAATTATTTGACTATTATAGCGGAACACTCGACGAGGATATAGCCATTTACGAATGTGGAATTGGTGATAAAGTAGTCGGCTACGAAACTTCAAAATGTGTAACGAATAAAATAAAACCCGTTAAACGGCTGACGAGAGTTGAAGTTATTAAAATTCTTAACGGAGGAAAACTGAATGAAAACTTTAGATGAAATAAGGAACGCACCTAATTTGATGATAAGGAATATTGCGGAAGATGGAGGCTACGGCGTTATATTTGCGAACGGAAAAAAATATGGCTCGGTAATATGGAGCAATGGCGGAGGTTGGGAACATGTCAGCGTAGCACCGTATAACCGACGAATAACACCGTCGTGGGATGATATGTGCAGTTTGAAAGATATGTTTTTTTACGAAAACGAAGTAGTGGTGCAGTTTCATCCGGCAAAGAGCGAATATGTCAACAATGTCGGGAATTGTTTGCATTTATGGCGACCAATAAACGAAAATATGCCGACTCCGCAGCCAATACTGGTTGGAATAAAAGCAGTGCAGAGTGCTGCCGAAATAAAGAAAGCGATTGATGAGATAATATCTTCTGAAAACGCATAAAAAGAAAAAGACAAAGTAAGACTCTAATATATATAAATACATTAATATTATAGCACCTTGAAAGCTTAAAAATGTTGAAAAAACAACGCTTGTTTAGAGCGTTTGACAACTCGGTTAAGCTATTAACTAACGGACAAGGAGAGGTTAAGTTGCCGTACATTAAAAGAACGGTTCAAGCCGGAAACGTAATTTACATAAAAAAATATTATTCTTCACGATACGGCGGAGTTAATCGATTTAAGAAGTCAACATCAGTTAATCCGACCTCGACAAAAATGAAAGAAATAAACGAAAGAAACGCAGTTGAGAAATTAACATGGTTAATTAACTCCAACTTTGAGCAGGGTGACTATCATTTAACGCTTACATATGCCGGAGAATGTCCGACCGTCGATGAGGCGAAAGAAAATTTGAGAAAGCTTAATCGCAAATTACGAGCTGAATATAAAAAGGCAGGAAAGAACTTTAAATATGTCGAAGTAACCGAATATGAAAGTACAAGAATACATCATCATATCGTTCTTAAAGCAATCGATTCAAAAGTATTAACTAAAGCGTGGCGGTTTGGAAGCATTCATATTCGTCCGCTCTATTCATCCGGTGATTTTTCAAGCTTAGCAGCATATCTTGTCAAGGAAACAAAAAGAACATTTCAAAATGAAGATGTTAAAAGGAAAAGATGGAATGCTTCTAAAAACCTTGAAAAGCCGAAAATAAAAAAAGAGATAGTTGATGCGGATTCTTGGACTGAATCACCAACGGCATTAAAAGGGTATTACATAGTCGAAGATAGCATTTACAGTGATATTACAATTGAGGGATATCCTTTTCAAACTTATAAAATGATAAAAATTTCGGATAAGAAAGGAACAATAAATGATAAACAGTGTAATTATCCTCGGAAGGTTGACCTCAAATCCGGAGCTTAGAATAAGTAAAAACGGAAAGAAAGTATTAACTATAGCAGTCGCAGTTGAAAGAAAGTATCTGCAAAACAGCGAACGGTTAACCGATTTCTTTAATGTTGTTGCGTGGGAGAAAATCGCAGATTTTATTTACAGCTACTTTCGCAAAGGCTCAATTATTGCAATTCAAGGCAACTTGCAAACAAGAACATACGAAGATAAGCAAGGGAATAAGAGAAAAGCTGTTGAAATCATTGCTGAAAATGTAAGCTTAGGCAATGAAATGAAAAAAGAGTCCTCGGCGACAGAATGTGACACATCGGATTATGTTGATATACCTGATTTGCCGTATTAATTATTCATAAAAAGCCAACAGTGCAAAACCAATTTAATATCCGGGAAGGAGCTTTTAAATGCAAGATAGGAAACTTGACGAAGTTAAAGAATTTCTTAATGGCGCTTACAGGTCAAACGAAATAATCAAAGAACTGATGCAAGAGTTAGAATATCTTAAAAGCACAAAAGATTCATTAGCAAGTTCGTTGAAAGAAACATCAAAAGGAGGAGCAGGAGGCAATGCACCATATGTAAAGCTCATCGAAAAAATAATTGAGCGAGAAAATATTATTATCAAAAAACAAGATGAGTATTTAAAAATAAGGATTTCGCTGCGTGATATGATAAATAATGTAGAAAATGCGACTTATAAACTTGTGCTCAAAAAAAGGTATTTGCAATTTTACACATTTGAAAATATAGCCGCAGAGTTGAATTATACAACTCGAAGTATTTACCGGATTCACCCAAAAGCACTTCGTGCCTTTTTGGATGCAAATCAAAATAAGATGATTTAAATGATGTCATTGAATGTCATCATCTTTTAAACTTATAATTAAACTGTGGAGAATATCAAAAAGATACATTCCTCCTTAATTGAAACGCTTTGCAGATGTGGAACCTGCGGAGCGTTGTATTATTTTTAGAGAGCGTGACATAGCGTTACGCAGGGTTGGGGGCGGGCAAAGATGACATTGAAAAAAATTCAAGAGCTTATCGCAATCGATAAATTTTATTCGTGCAAAGAATGGAAGGCAAAGCGAAAAGAAATTCTGAAACGAGATAGAAATGAATGCCAAAAATGCAAAAAAGTCTATCACAGATACCGCAGAGCTTCAACGGTTCATCATCGTAAGCATCTAAAGCAGTGCCCGGAACTTGCGTTTGACAACGATAATCTTGAATCATTGTGTCACGATTGTCACAACGAAGAACATCCCGAAAAATTTAAAGAGTTTATTAAAAAAAGCCATTGGGATGACGAAAAATGGTAACCCCCCCGGCAAAAAAATGGAAAAAAATTTTGCGTTGGGGATATCGGGATAAGGGGTACATCAATTCCGATTTCTCGCACGTACGAGTTTTTTGTGAGGTGAAATGTGTGTCTTTTTCAAAAAAAATAATAAAAGAGTCGTTTCTTGAGCAGCTTGAAAAAAAGGGAGCCAAAATCGCTGTTTTTGCTGATTTAGTGGATGATTATATGTCACTTTTTGATATTAAAACACAATTGAAAAAGGATATCAAGAATCGAGGAGTGACATACGAGGATTATAATTCGAGCGGTAATAGAGTTATGAAAGATAATCCTTCGGTTAAAAATTTGATAAAAACGAATCGGCAGATGTTGGCCATTATTGATAAGCTTAAATTGGATCCGAACACAATAATTCCGCAGGATGATGAAGATGCCGATTTGTGAACCTGTTCAAAACTACATTGAAAGCGTTCGAAATAATCCGTGTAGAAATTGCAAAGAGCAATTTGCGATATGCGACTTAGTAGAAACTGTTTGGAGGTCGGAACGGCTATTTTTTGATGAGAAGCAGTTTGAAAGATATTTGAGCTTACAAAAATACTTTCCGTTCAAGCTCTTTCCATGGGAAATATTTATATTCGCTTTACATAACTGCCTATATAAAGAAAATGGTCAACTTCGATTTCCGGAACTGCTTCTTTTAAGCGGTAGAGGGACGGGAAAGAACGGGTATATTTCATTTGAATCTACGGCACTTTCAACACCGATAAACGGTGTAAAAAATTATGATATTGATATTTTTGCGACAGCGGAATCGCAGGCTAAAATAAGCCCAAATGAAATAAGGGAAATCCTTGAGGATAATAAGCTTGAGCGAAAATTTCGTTGGAATAAAGAAGTAATACGCAACATTGCAACAGGCTCGGAAATCAAATTTCGAACTTCGAGTGCAAAAACGAAAGACGGGGGAAAGCCCGGCTATGTAATTTTTGATGAATATCACGGATACGAAAACTACGATCTGATTACGGTTGCGGAAACAGGTCTCGGAAAAAAGAAGTACCCTCGGAAAGGAATATTCACAACTCAAGGGAACATCAGAGGCGGACCGCTTGATGATCTTATAGAAAGAGCAAACGACATTCTCTTTAAGGGTGAAGCGGATTTAGGATTATTGCCAATGATTTTTAAGCTCGATTCTGCCGATGAAGTTCATGATCGCGAAAAATGGCATAAAGCAAATCCATCGTTACAATTCTTCCCGAATTTATTCGAAGAAATAAATCGAGAATACGAAATTTTCAAGATAAATCCATCAGCGGCCGCAGATTTTATGACCAAGCGAATGAACCTTCCGCCTAAAGTGATGCTTAACGATGTAACGGAGTGGGATAATGTGCTTGCTACCAACAAGTCTATACCTGACTTAACCGGATGTACCTGTGTAGCTGCGGTGGATTACGCCAAAACCTCTAACTTTGTTTCCGCCGGCTTGCTTTTTTTGAAAAATGATATTTACTATTGGATTACGCACACTTGGGTTTGCAAAAATTCAGTGAATTTGCCGAGGATTAAAGCCCCGCTAAAGGACTGGGAACAGCGAGGGCTTTTAACTTTTGTTGATGCAATAGAGATCTCACCGGATATACCTATCGAATGGATTGAAGGTCAAGCTAATAAATATAATATAACAGTTTTCGGAATGGATAATTTCAGAGTGACGCTGTTCAGAAAGGCACTAAAAGCACATGGATTTGATGTTGACGATAAGAACAAAGTCAAGCTTGTGAAGCGAGTTACAGAAATGAGATGGGCACCTGTTATTCAATCGGCTTTTGCCAATCATCGTATAGTTTGGGGAGATAATCCGTTAATGAGGTGGTTCACTAACAATACATTTGCTGATTGTGATAAGGACGGAAATATAACTTTCTCAAAAAAAGATCCAAATGCAAGAATGACCGACGGCTTTATGGCATTGGTTGCCGCATTTTGTGCAAGCGAAGATTTGGAAGACAGCGAGAAATACAGCAAATATATTGAAGTAGCTACTTACACTTATTAGGAGGATCACTTTGAAACTTATAGATTTTCTTGTAGATAAATTCGGAAAAGAGCAAACGGAATATATTATTTCGCAAAAAATTGAAACAAAAAAATACAGCCTTGCGGTAGAAGATTTTGCGATTCAACTTGCTATTAATATCATTGCCGGAATAATTTCAAAATGTGAATTTAAAATAGTTGAAAACGGAGAAGAAACCAAAGACGATGAATATTACCTGTGGAACTATCAACCAAACTTTAATCAAAACGGCACTGATTTTATATCTGAATTAATTTCAAAATTGATTTATCGTAACGAAGTGCTTATTGTTGAGAATGGTGGTCAGCTTATTATTGCAGATGATTTTGAAAGAAAACAGTATGTACTTTATCAAAACACATACAGCAATGTTAGGCGAGGAGATTATACTTTCCCCAAAGTATTTCTTGAACAAGATGTAATTTACTTACGCTACACATATTCCAAAATAAGAGGCTTGCTTTCTTCAATGATGACCGGATATTCTGAGCTTATAGGTCTTTCAATGCAGAAATATAAGCGTGCCGGTGGTCGAAAGGGTGTAATGAAAACCAAAATAACGCCACAGCAAAATGAAGAATGGAACAAAGCATTAAATGACCTTTACACTAATCGCTTTAAATCCTATTTTCAAAACGAAAATGCTCTTGTAGTTCTGCCGGACGGAATGGAATATAGTGAAATTCAAGCCTCAGGGAATCAAAAATCAACATCGGATGTAGCAGATATAGTGAATCTTACGAAAGAGGCTTTTACAAGAGCAGCACAGGCGGCAAGAATAGCACCTGCGTTACTTATCGGCGATGTTTCAAATCTTGATTCTGCACTGGAAGAAACGCTTACAATCGGTATTCTTCCTCTTGTTGACCTTCTCGAAGGTGAAATATTGCGAAAAAGATTCGGATTGAGCGGATTCAAAAAGGGATATCGAATTATAATCGACACTACAAATATTAAACATTTTGATTTGCTTGAAATTGCGGATAAAGCCGATAAGCTTATTGCCGCAGGACTTTACAATATAGATGAAATCCGAGAAAAGCTCGGAGATTCGCCGCTTAATACTTGGTGGTCAAGTAAACACTTTATGACCAAAAATTATGCGGAGCTTAATACCGAGTGCTTGAGAGAAGATAAGGCGGAAGGAGGTGGGAAAGATGTATGAAACACTGTATGCCGCAAAAATGCAAAATGATTGTTTGAAAATATATTTGTACGACGACATTGTGAGCGATTCTGTTGATTGGTGGACCGGTGAAGAAATTAAAAGCGAAACATCGGCAAAGTATATCAAAGAGCTGCTTGAGGAAAATCCTAATGCAAGAAACATCGAAGTTTATATTAATTCAAATGGCGGAGATGTTAAAGAAGGTTTGGCGATCTATAATCAGCTTGTTCGACATAAGGCATTCGTTACAGTATATGTTGATGGATTTGCCTGTTCAATAGCTTCGGTAATCGCAATGGCGGGCGATAAGATTATTATGGGGCACAACACTTTAATGATGATTCATCACGCATCGTGCGGAGCTTATGGCAATCCTAATGAGCTTAGAAAGATTGCGGACGATCTTGAAGTGATAGACAGTACAGTGGTTAGCAGCTATCGAAAAAAAGCCGGTGAATTGCTTTCACATGAAAAACTTACCGAATTGCTGGATAGCAGCACATGGTTAAATGCCGAAACGTGTTTGTCGTTAGGCTTGTGCGACGAAATTAAGCAACTAAAGGATCCGATGATTGAAGCGGCAGAACAGAGGCTTTCAAAAACAAGGGAAGAAATGAAACAACAGGCAAAAGACAGCATAATGCAGAAATTGCAGCAAATTATTTCTTGATTCAAGGAGGCAAAAAATGTCAATGAAGTCAAAAACATTAATTAAAGGCGAGCTTAAAGAAAAGCTTGCAAACGCATTGAAAAATGATTCCGGTGATGCTTTTGCAGATGCACTTTCGGAATATGCAATGGAATTGCAAGACAATCTTCTGAACGATTACGAAGCATATCAGCGAACGCAAGATGTTAATATCTTAGCTTCTCGCGGAATCAGACAGCTTACGGCGGAAGAAAAAACTTTCTATAAAGCATATGCCGAAGCAGTTAAACTCGGCGACATTAAAATGGCGTTTGAGGGAATTGAAGCTGGATATCCTCGCTCAGTGGTCGAAGAAATAACCGGTGACATTAGAACGGAGTTTCCTCTGCTTAATGAAATTGATTTTCAAATGTCAACGGTGATCACAAGGTACCTTTACAATAAAAAGGGAGTACAGCTTGCTTCGTGGGGAGCTTTCGGTTCGGCAATTACAAAAAATCTTGAAGGTGCATTTAACTCGGTGGATATTGAGAGCAATAAGCTTGCCGCTATTGTTCCCGTATCAATGGACTATATTGAAGCGGGTCCCGAATGGCTTGATATCTATGTTAGAGCGATCCTTGTTGAGTCAATCGGATCTGCTCTTTGCTATGCAGCAGCTTGGGGAAGCGGTAAAGGTGAGCCGATTGGAATGTGCCGTAACATTTCAGAGACAGCCAATGTAGTTGGTGGAGTCTATCCGGAAAAAGCTCCGGTTATTATTACAGATTTGAGTGCCGAAACGTTGGGTGTTCTTTTTGCGGAGCTGGCAAAAGATGAAAACGGTCGAGCACGAAAAATGGGTGATGTGATTCTTTTGGTAAATCCGGTTGACCGTTATTCCAAAATCTTTCCGGCATTGGCGGTAATGGATGGAAACGGCAATACAATTGAAAAGCCGCCGCTTCCGCTTAAAATAATTGAAGAACCTCAGATTCCCGACGGCAAAGCAATTCTCGGAATTGGCAAAAGATACTTTATGCCGGTTTGCTTTGGCGGCAAAACAGGCGATATTTCGTTTGATGATTCAACAGCTTACGATGAGGATATGCGAGTATACAAGAATAAAATTCTTGGAGACGGCAGACCGAAAGATAATACAAGCTTTATCGTTCTCGATATCGAGAATCTACAGCCTTTTGCCATTGAAATTAATGCATCGAGCCGGACAAAATTTAAAGTAAGGCTCAAGGTAGCTCCTAAAACGGTTGCCAAAGTAGAATTAACAAATGCTTCCGGAAGTACGGTTGAGGGAATAACAGTTAATTTGGCGACGGGAGTTGTTAACATTCCTCCTCTTTCAGCGGGTAGTTATACGGTTAAGGTATCCGCTGATAATTATAATACGGTTGAGGAAGAATTTGTTGTTGACAATGCGATAGTCGATCTTGGAACAATTGCGATTTCGAAAACATCATCCCCTTGATAGGGTGGTGAACTAAATGGCTAAATTTAATATTACCGATGATGTCAAAAATGAAATTTTAGCTGAACTCGGATATAACGAATCTGCCGATGAAAGTCAAAAAAACCGAATTGAAAAATACATCGAAGCGGGAATGAGCTACCTCAATAGAATTGCAGGTGCAAAAATTGATTTTTCAAAAGACATATTTGCATTTACGCTTTTAAAAACATATTGCCGTTATGCGAACAGCTGTGCTCTTGAATTTTTCAACGAAAACAATTTAGCCGATCTTCAATCTTTGCATTTTGATTATAATTTAAAGGGTGCATCGAAGAATGAAAATGATTGAATTTTTAACTTTTTTTGATGGAAAAGTAATAATTGGCGGAAAAGCTTATAATTTCGGAGAAAAAAGTATTGGATTTAAGCGGCATTATGCGGCAAGAACAGCAGGAAATCAAATCTCCCGTGTGATATACATTCCGTACACGCAGGAGGTTTCAAACGGAAGCCTTGCAATAATTGACGGTAAAACTTTCATTATCGATATGATCCAGCCTACAAAATCAACAAAACCGCACAGTACTGTTTTAACGCTTATTGATTACGGAGTAAGTTCAAATGGAAGAAAATAATCTTCACGAACTCATCGAAGAAAAGCTTCAGGATTACTCCGTTGCAGTTTCAGATGCGGTTGCTGCCGCCAATAACGGTTGTGCACGCAAGGTCAACGAGGTAATAAAAGAACATTGCAAATTTGGCGGCAGCGGAGCTTATATTAAAGCTTTCCGGATTGAAAAAATAAAAATATCGTCTTTTGAATCATATTGCAGATGGTATGTCAAAGAACCGTATTATCGTTTAACGCACTTGCTTGAGAACGGTCATGCAAAAAAGAACGGCGGAAGAACAAGAGCATTTCCGCACATCAAATATGGAGAAGATTTTGCAAAAGAAAATTATGAAAAATATGTGATTGAGGAGGTCAAGAAAATTGAGGATTAGCGGAACTATAAAGGAATGGCTGAAAAGTTTCGGGGATCCGGTGGCGGATACCGCTTTCCCTCCGAGAAAAGAAGACGGAACGCCAAATACCGTATCGATTCCCTATAATGTTTTTCTTGACAAGTCAGAAACAAACGGCGGCGATGAAGTTAATCTGTACACTGTTCATGACTTAACAATTGAACGATACACTCAAACTTCCGACACAAAGGATTTTGAGCAATTTTTATATCAATCAGGATTGCATTTTATTAAATACAGAAATTGGTTGAAAGAAGAACAGCTTTTTTTAACAGTTTTTGAAATAACAACCGAAATAATAACGAAGAACGGAGATGACGGGGATGTCGGCCATTAAAGCAAAAAAAGCAAATAGAATTGCACTCGGCAGCGGAAAGCTGTATTGCATCGAAGAAAGCGAATCGGTTAAGCTTACTTCCGATATGAATATTGAATCAGTGTTAGCATTTGTGAAAGAAAATACAAAAGAAGATAATATTCTCGGAAGAATAAAAAACGGAGCAACTTATAATTACGGATTTACTTCGTACACGGAAAAAGATGACTTTAATGAAGTTTCCAAAACAACAACAACCGATGAAACGGTAACCCTTGGAGCGGGATTAATAACATTTGATTTAACAATGCTTCAAAAGCTCATTTCAACCCTTCAATATGAAGCTGATGAAAGCGGAAATGAAATGGCTAAAATCGGAGGCATACAAAACGACAACGGGAAAAAATATATTATAATTTTCGTGCACGAAGACAAAGCTGACGGAGATATTATCATTATGATTCGCGGCAAAAACACAGGAGCAATTGCTCTTGCTTTTGCGAATGGAGCAGGCACCATGACCAATCCCGTATTTACAGCAGAACCTTTTGACACCGGCGGCGTGACTTCGATTATTTTAAATAAAGCAGTGTCCACAACTGAATAAAGGAGCAAGAAGATGTTTGATATTTCACAAATAAGCAATAATTATTTTTCGGCAAAAATTGAATTTGAAGATGATGACGGCGAAGTCAAGAGATACGAGCTTGAAATCAACGCACCGAAGACATCGCATTTTAAACAGCTGATTTCTGCAAAAACAATTGATGAAGTGATAGAAGTGCTTTCAAAAATTTTTTCTCGAAACAAAACACATTTTAATGTTACGGTTGAAATGCTCGAAAATTTTGAATACCCATCGCTCATCGAGCTGAAAAATGCTTATCTAAATTGGCTGAATGACATAAGAAATAAAAAAAACTGACAATCCCGGATTGTCCAAGTCTGCACGGCTCGGATGATCCGGGATATTCATATCCAATATTAACTTATAATGAAAAAGTGATTCGGGATTACAGCGGACTATCATTTTCAGAAATAAACGAGCTTAATATTTTTATTTTTTGGCAGCTTTTAAGAGATGCGATTATTTTCAAACTCAAACAAACGGAAAGCGGAAATGAATTGCTTGAAGAATGCTACTGTTTCGAACAAACCAAGCCGGATCGAGATGCATTACTTGCAAAAGGAATGAAAGTGATAGAATAATGGGAGCTAAAATAAAAGGAATTACAATTGAAATCGGCGGCAACACTACTAACCTTCAAGCATCGCTTAAAGCGGCTACCGACAAAGGGAAAGAAGCTTCCGCAGAGCTTAATAAAATTAATTCAGCGTTAAAGTTTAATCCGGATAATGTCGAGCTTTTAACACAGAAAATAGATGTGCTCGGTAATCGAATTTCGGCAACGGAAGAATCTTTCGATACATTGAAAAGTGCCGAAAAATCCGTTAAAGAGCAATTTGAAAAAGGCGATATCGGTGCAGAACAATATAGGGCATTTCAAAGAGATCTGATAGCAACCGAAAGCAAGCTTGAAAATTTTAAAAAGCAATTAACCGATACCAAAAAAGAAATACAAAACCATAGTTCGGTTCTTGGCAAATTAAAAGACGGCTACGGCGAGGTAAAAGAAAAAGTTGATACATTTCGGGAAGCCCACCCTAAATTAATAAGTGCTTTTGAAAAAACAGGAGATGCAGCAAAAAACGTTGCGGAAATCGGATTGCAAGGAATCAAAGGTGCGGCCGAGGGTACTGCTGTTGCTATGGGTGCACTGGTTGCCGGTGGTATCGGCGTAGCTAATAAGTTGCTCGAAATAAGCGATGAAACAAAAGAACTTCGCGATAACTTAGGCAAGCTTGAAACGGCATTCACCGCCAACAATTCGTCGGCAGAAAATGCCAAGAGCACATATGTTGATTTATACGCAGTGTTAGGCGATAGCGATAAAGCTACGGAAACTGCAACGCATATCGCCGCAATGACAAGTAGTCAGGAAGAGCTTGCAAAATGGACGGAGATATGTACCGGAGTTTACGGCAGATTCGGCGACAGCTTGCCAACGGAAGCTCTTACAGAGGCTTCAAACGAAACATCTAAAACCGGTAAGCTTACCGGTGCACTTGCCGACGCATTGAACTGGGTTGGTGTAAATGAAGAAGATTTTCAGAAAAAGCTCGATGCTTGCTCATCCGAACAAGAAAGACAAGCACTAATTACCGAAACCTTAAACGGGCTTTATGGAGAATCTGCGGAAAAATTTAAAGAAGTCAGCAGTGTCCTTATAAATGCACAGGAGGCTCAAGCAGAATACAGCCTAAGCCTTGCGGATCTCGGTGATGCGGTCGATCAGGTCAAAAATAATGCTATAGCTGATTTCTTGCCGGGAATAACCGATGTAGTAGATGGATTAACCGTCCTGCTTTCAGGGGAAGAAGGAGCACCGGAGCTTATAAGAAACGGCGTTGAAAGTATAGTTGACGGTTTAGCGACATTTCTTCCGGAGGTAACCGGAATAATTGAAGATGTAACGGTAACAATATCCGATTTAACACCGGATATAATAACCTCTCTTGTGAATGGATTGCTTGAAAATCTTGATCCTATTTTAGAAGCGGCGTTTAGAATGCTTGAAGCACTAAGCAATGGACTTTTGGAAAAAGAAAATTTAGAAAAGCTTACAGTAGCAGCGCTTTTGTTGGTTACCAAATTAGTGGGATTTTTGGGCGATAATTCAGATTTAATAATTGATTCGGCATTCGTTATGATCGAAGCGTTGATTGACGGATTATTAGCTGATGATAATATGGGGCAGCTGGCAACTTCGACCTTAGATATTGTTTCGGCATTGATAACCGGACTTGTGGATCATGCACCCGATATCATAACGGGAGCCTTCGCACTAATCGGTGCTCTTGTTGATGCACTTGTAGAGTATGACTGGTGGTCGGTCGCAAAGGATATATTCGCCGGAATAAAAGACGGATTAAAACATCTAATCACAGGTGAGAGTGAAAAAAGCGATAAAGAAGATCCACCGAGTTCCCATGCGGGTGGTCTTGCTTATGTTCCTTATGATGGTTATATAT
Source organism: uncultured Clostridium sp. (assembly GCA_964571095.1). Taxonomy (GTDB): domain Bacteria; phylum Bacillota; class Clostridia; order Oscillospirales; family Acutalibacteraceae; genus CAG-177. The sequence continues at coordinate 46,190 of CAZNAC010000001.1, forward strand.
CGGAATTGCACGAAGGAGAGAGAATCCTTACAGCAGCGGAAAACCGTAATTATAACAAAGAACGGCAAGAGCGAGAATCCGAATTGATAACGCTGAATCGAAAAATAGATGCGATAAAAAGTAACACACAAGCATCAGCCAACCGACCTATTAACATTATAGCTCAAGGCTCTGCTCGTGGGATAGCTCGAAATTTAACATACTATATCGAGGAAGAAGAAGATCGTCAAGGCGTGTTTGAAAAGAAAAAATAACCGGAGGTGCAGCTTTGCTTATAATTAACGGAAAAGAATATAATGGTAAAGTATTCGTTACAAAAATTGTTGAAAGCTTTGAAAAAGTATATGGAGAAGCTTCGGTAATAAAACAAGACGGCGAAGATTGGTATGATACGATAGGAGTTCGATTTAATCATGAAATCACAGTAACTCAAAATCCGGAAACAACCGCAGAGGAATCCGATGAGTTTTTTAATCTGCTATCAAGTCCGGAAGATATACATACTGTAACACTACCGCACGGGACAGGCGAAATAACCTATAATGCTCATATCACATCAGGTGCAAGGGAGCTTATAGATATAATTGACGGTCAATATGTTTGGAGCGATGATATTGTTATTATTTTCAGATCTGTAGCACCTCAAAGAAAGAAGGTGCAGTAATGCCCGTTATTCAAGCTTCACATCCGGTTTTCGCTCCCGTGATATCTAATTATTCCCCAAATAAAGATACAAGATACAGTGCCGGAATTCAGTGCGGCAATTTGTTGACCGTGTCCGTTGCGGAAAATTTTAAGCAACTTCCACGTTTTTCTTCAGGTAAATCGATATTCGTCAATGCGGCAGTATCATTAAACACATCCTCTATTCCTTTTTACGCATATGAAAAAATGTTTGGGTGCATAGTACAAAATAATATGGTCGTTGATCCGCCTGCTGTTGGAGTTTGGGGGGGATTTGGCTACATTGAGGGTATGATTAATATGAATTGTGAATTCGAAGTCTGGGTTACTTGGCTCAAGCGTGTTATCTTCAGTCCTCCCCCGATATCGGCGGTAAGCTGTGCGAACGGATCGATAACATTGACCACTCCGTCAATCTCCGGAACTGCTTACCTCGACGGTAGTGCAGGCTGGCGAGAGAGATATTGTTTTAAAAAGCCAAAAGAAGCCATAGACTTTCTTAAATGCAAAGCAGGAATACTAAAATGAACAAAATCATATATAACGATTTTGCGGCAAACGCCGAAAAAAATGTTATAGTTCCCGCAAGCGGTTCATCCGATTATCAAAAGTGCAATGAATTGCTGAATGAAAACAATAGAGTAATATTAAATTATGCAAGCTTTGAAAAAGAAGGAATTGATCTTCTCGACAAAACACTTTACTTGGCAGAAGAAGATGATAATATCGGCTATATTTCAAGCGAAATCAGTGATACATCCAAATCGATATCAAATACATTGGTTATTTTGCTTTCTAATGGCTATTATTCGGCTCCGGGAATCACATTTTACTTTTATAAAGATTATTGCGATAAAATGACTATCACTTGGCTTAAAGACGATAAGGAAGAAAGCAAAATCGAAGTAGACGTTATTCCAAAACAGACAGAATCTAAAATTCTTGAATTTTATTGTGAAAACAAGGTAGAGTCATTCAATAAAATAAAAATAGAATTTAAGCACACATATTATCCCAATCAATTCATTAAGCTTGCGGGAATAGATCTCGGTGTAAAAAGAGAAATAACCGAGTTTCATTCTAACATTGAAATATTTACAGAAATAAATATCGACTGTGCCGATGTCCCCGGTTCAACCTGCGATTTTGTAGCTGAGATTAAAGATTTTAAACCCTCACAGGCTCAAAGCTTTTATGTGTACGGAAAAAATAAGCTTTTCGGGAAATTCTATGTTGACAATATAATTTCGCTTGGGAATAATAGATACTCGTTTGAATGCTCCGATGCAATAATGCAGCTTGAGAAATCGACTGTATTGGCACTTAGTCAAGGAAATTACTCCGTATCATCTTTGGTTAAAAAAATTCACGATTCATCAAATTTAAGCATTAATGCAAACGGATATGAAGATTCTCAACTTACAGGATTCATTCAAGAGGACACTTGCAGATATGCAGCCGCAATGCTTTCATTTGGAACAGGGTGCTTTTTGACCGGATTTGCCGAAAAAATGCTTACATTAAAAAAACCTTGCAATAAAAGAAACAAAATTATTTCGGCAAGTCAAATTCTTGGACGAGCCGAATACTGCGAGAAATCACAGTATTCCCAAATTGTATTGAAATGCTTTTCAGAGAATTTCGATACAATAAAATCGGTAAATACAGCCGTTAATAAAAATAAAAAATCTACCGATTCCGCAGAACATAAGATATTTGATCAATATTCACTTATCATAAACGAAAATAATAGGTTTAATGAGCTTATTGAATCCGGATTTGGCAGAAATGAAATCACGGCGAGAATAGAACTTCAAGATGAATTCTTAGGTGATATTTTAACGATTGAAACGCCATATGATGGATTAAGGATCGGAATAATAAAATCGATGCATATAATATTGGGTTATAACAAAATAACCTCAACCTTAACAATGATAGAGCGAGGGTTTTCACCAAAAGGAAGTGACGAGTAATGCCAACCTATTTAGATTTGACAATGGAACGAAACCATCACGCAGGAGTTAATTATCGATTAAAGGTTGAAGAAACGGTTAATATCGGATCTAACTCATCAACGCTTAATTACATAATTCAATACAAAAACGCTTCAGGTAAATTAATATCGAGCTATACTGCCGATTATACTATTGAAATTAACGGCAACAAGCTTGTTGACTCAACGGCAATACAAGCCTTAGAAGCAAGTGCAGATTGGCGGGATTCCGGCGATACTCGACTGCGTGGATCACTGACGGTTGCTCACCGATCGGACGGCAGCGGTTCCGCATCAATTTCCGTGTCCATCAAAGCCGATGAGCTGCTTGGTTATTACCGCACCTCCGGCGGAGCCGATACGACACTTAGCTTGACTGAAATCGATCTTTCCTCACCGACTCTTTCAAATTTCAAAATATCTGCCGACAGATACGGACTCAACGCCTCAACCTCGTTTACGGCGGCTCATACTTCATACGCTCTTTCCAAAATCAGATTCGAGCTTAAATGTCTTACCGAAGTGCAAGCGAAGCAAAGAGTCGGCAAGGTAACTCAAGCGGATTCCTCAAGCTATGTTTACGATGTCGGAAGAAATGCCTATACACTGATTTTGGAAAAAACCGTTAATCTCACTAAATCAAACAGCATTACCCTTGATCTTGACTGCATCGATGAAAAAAGCCATCCACTCAACAGCGGTGCTGTTTACGAATACGGCGTTATCCTTACGGCAGCAAACGGAAAAACATACACGAAGCTCGGCAGATTTACCGTTCCGCAAAAGGTGACCGGAGTAACCTGTGATTCGGTACTCAACATCACGCAGGGCGAATCCGCACAGCTGAATTACACCGTGTCCCCTTTGACGGCACAGCTTCAAGCAGTAACCTTTACAAGCTCCGATACAGCGGTGGCAACGGCTGATAAAAACGGAATCATTACCGCAAAAAAAACTTCAGCTCCATTTGCTACTGCTGTTATAACAATAAAAACAACCGACGGCGGATATACCGCAAAATGCACCGTCAATGTATCAACCTCGGCAGCTTTCCCATACATTTCTGAGGTTACACGGTTTTTCTCCGCAGAAGACTTTTTAAAAATAATTTCGGCAATAGCAATAGTCAGAACCGAGCTTATAGAATCGGGAGCAGAGGTAGCTTCATTGTCCGGAGTGAATATATCGGGTAAGAACTGTCCCGTTCAAAAAATTCTGCCGGCATGCAATAATGTTGAGGCAGACTGTCAAAAGCTCAAAGCGGCAGCGGCAAAGCTTGGATTATCGACATCGCCGCTCCCTGCTTCCACGCAAAAATTCAACAAGCAAAATTCAAATTGGCTTATTGTAATTAACAATTGGATTAATTTTCTTAACAATGTACACAATCAATTAAAATAATGGGAGGCGGTAAAAATCAGAACATACATCATAGATTTCACGGCGGATTCACCGATTCAGACTAACGATTTTCTTGGCTATATGGGCGAGCACAACGCCACCGAGCTTGAAATCAAGCCACCGGCCGAAATGACTAAATGTGATAGGATCATATCTTTCAAAATAGCGTTTGAGCTTAGCAACAATGTGATCGTACGGTCGGAAACATTGCAAAAATCTTCGGTATTAAGCTTCGCTCTGCCGGTCAAAATAACATCTTCACCGGAAATATCCGTTCAGCTTGAAGGCTACAGCGAAAGCGGTGATCTCGTGGTTAAAAGTCGAAAATTGACTAAGCTGAAATTTGAGGATTCCGTTCGGGGAGTTGATAATGACCAAATTGCCTTATCACAAAATTCAACCTTGGCAGAGGTTGCGGCCAACACACTTGCAAGGCACACCCACTCAAACCCAAGCACTCTTGATTCCCTTTCCGAAAGTGCCGGAGTATTAACATTTAATGGGGAAAGATACGTAGCTGAACGCCCGACGGACATTGTTGAAGTTGATACGAATAATATTTCAATATCGGGAGCAGGAACCGTTAATATAATTGGCTTATGGGAATTTCCCGAAAATTCAACATTAAAAATCGGAAGCGAAATCAAAAGCATTGAAGTGAAGGCGGCAGAAACAGAGGATGTATATATTCCGCTTTCAAGAATGAATATAATTGACCAAATTGGTTATTCGCTGCTTTTTGATAATATATACGCCGCGGCAGATGGCGGAATTGTCATTTTTTCGATTTATTATTTGACACAAATTGGTTGGTTCGCAAAAGCACTGAACACCGGTTCAAACGTAAGACTAAAAATAACATACTATACAGATTAGGAGAATGCTTAATATGTTACTCAAATCAAAAACAATGCACGATGATGTTGCGTGCATCGTCATAAAAAATCCCACGCATAAGGACGTAAGCTTTTATATTGAATCCTCTTTTTTAAAAAGCGGAAATATAACCAAACGTATTAAAGCAATTAAACACGAAGGAAAATACTTGGAAGATATGGACGGAGCTGTGGCTACGTATTATCGGGACAAGAAAACTAATGGAATGGAAGGCATGAACCTCGTCGCAACTGTATCATTTTCAAACGAAATTCCGCCTGAACACTTGCGAAAAATAGCGAGCTGCCGAGCGTCGGACTTCACTATCGAATACTACGATGAAGTAATAGCAGAGGTGGAATAATTGAAATGAAGCATATTATATTGACCTCAGTCGGCATTGCCGGATCAGTGATAGCCTCAATATTCGGCGGCTGGACGGCGGCGATGACTACGCTGATTATATTCATGGCATTAGACTATATTTCCGGACTCGTGGTTGCGGGTGTCTTTCATAATTCGACTAAAACAGAAACAGGAGCACTTGAGTCGAGAGCCGGTCTTAAAGGTCTGTGCCGCAAGGGTGCAATGCTATTCTTCGTGCTTATAGCGAGCAGGCTTGACCTACTTTTGGGCGCTGCTTACATTAAAGATACAGTGTGCATAGCGTTCATTTTAAACGAATTGATTAGTATAGTTGAGAACGTGGGACTAATGGGAATACCTATTCCTAAGATTATTACGAAAGCAATTGACGTTTTGAAAAAGAACGATTCGGAAAAGGGGGCGGGCACAATTACGCTTGATGAATTTATCAAAAAATACAGCGGAAAAGCAATTGATTATGACGGGACTGCCGGCGCTCAATGCGTTGATTTGATAAAGATGTATTTGAAATATGTGTTCGGCATCACTCCGAAAGCTATTGGGAATGCCCACGCTTATTTTGACAGCTTCAATTCATACAGTTTTCTCAAGAAGAATTTTATAAAAATCGGAAATTCAAAAGAATTTGTTCCACAAAAGGGCGATATATGCGTATGGAGCAAGCAGCTCAACGGCTATGGTCATGTATCAATAGCTACGGGCAAGGGCGATACAAGCAGCTTTGAAAGCTTTGACATGAACTGGGGCGGGAAATCCGCAAAGCTTGTTGAACACAATTACCAATACTTTCTCGGCGTTCTTCGACCGATTCACAGAGAGGGCATTGACGGAACTAAGCTTTTCAAGGTAGTCAAAGCGGTTAATGTCAGAGCCGGCACGGGGACGGCTTTCAGACGAATTAAATTTGATGAATTTTCGCCGTATGAGCAAGAACAGGTTTTGAGAAATGGCGGAAAAGCCGAGGATAACGATTTCCCAGCCGGTATGATAGTCAAAGGCTATCGGAAAAAATGCTCGTGGATTAAAATCAGCGATAAAAAAGAAATGTGGATTTCCGCTAATCTTGTTGAGGAGCTTTGATAATGGATTATCTTTTAATGCTTTTCACTCATTTAATTAAATCGGCTGAATTTTTCACAATCGAAGGCTTGCCCAACATCCCGATCACACACTTTCCTTATGCCGTATCGGAATTAATTTACAATATTGTAAAAATCATTGAGATCTATTTGAGATATTTTCAATAACAACAATCAGCTTATTATCACAAGTGGTTGTTAAATCGTAATTGCAGCTCAATATATCCATTTGTAACCAAAATCGGCAGACTTTGGTTTTAAAGCATCATCCTTCTTGTCTCCCTGTTCTTAAATGGTGTTACTGTTTAATTTTCAAAAACATCTTGCGTTTTAACGAGCTGCATTGCGATAAGCAGAAATTATCTTCCGCAACATAAGCAAAGATCTGTTTCTGATTGTTGCAGAGCTGTTATTAATCATCGAAGATCTGTTATTAATAATATATCGCATAAAACTACCGCCGGGTGAGCTTCATTGTCTCACTCGGCGGTTTTTTAACAAAAATTAATATTGACATGGCTTCAACATTTTTTATTAATTCATTTAAGTATATTTTAGAGATACATATTAAAGATACTGTTCTGCATTTGCGATTTGCTCCGGCTGAGCATAATAGCATTCTACTCCGCATGAAGCATCAAAGCTCAATTCACCCTCATCGTCAACTTTATATTCGTTTTCTTCGATATAAATAAGCGTTCCCCAGAACAGTGTATTCCCATTGTTTCGGTTGCTTTTGGTTTCACAAATTTGCTTCTGCTTTTCAAACTCCGATTTAGCTTCTTCCAAAGAATCAAATTGAGCAATCAATTCAGCATCATGCTCTGTTTCGTCGTAATAATAATCAAAAATTTCCTTAGATGTAATATTAATGGCATCTTTTTCTATTTGAAATGAATCTGTATAAACTTCATATTTTGTCATGGTAATTTCTCCTTTTAAACTTATTATCTTTTCAACTACTAATTCTTCGCACCATTTGGGGCAATGTCTTTGACCGCTTTCCCAGCATTGCAATGTTCGAATCGGTATTCCGATTTTTTCATGAACTTGTCGTTGAGTGAACTTGGCATATTTACGAGCTTCTTTTATCGTCATGTCCTCACCTCCATCTGACGTATATATTATAACACACGCAATGCGTGTTGTCAAGGCTTTTTTCTAAAAATTAAAGCTTTATTTAATTTTTACCGCTCAAAAGCGATATCACGCTGTAGCTTTTTACTATCCGCACCGCCGTATTGTTCAATTACGATTTGAGCGTATTTGGGGTTGGGATTTTTTATTTTAACGGGAAATTGCAATCTTTTTTCATAATTAAACATCAGCAGTCACACTCCTCAAGCTCCCACGGCCACGGTCCTTTGAGCCAGTCAACGCCCTGTGCACTTGCGGGAGTTAAGCCGAAGAATTTTTCCTCAAATTCATTACGCAAAACCTTATATCTCATTTCGGCTTTGGAATGAGCCTCAAGCATTTGCAAATCCCACGGGTGTGTATCGAGATAAAGGTGAATTTCCCAGAGCTTAAACTGTGCGGCACTCAAATTTTTAAGCATTGCTTCTTTTTTGTTCATTTACAGCACTTCCCCGCAAAAGGTTTGCTGAGAACAGTAAAGAGCGTTCCGCATTCAAATGCTTTGGCTTCATCGAACATTGCCGTATCAATTTGCATAGGTACATACAGCATTGTTACGGTATAATTCGACGGCAGAGGCGTGATGCTGCACGAACAGGGTTCACGCTTTTGAATCTGCCGCTGCGGATATCTGTATCCGCCGTATTCATTCATCGCAATCAGTCCTTTCCGATTTCGAGGTATAACCTCTGCTATATTATATGCGTAACCGCTATTTTTGACAGTATGCCTCGAACTCTAAACGAAAAGAATGAGATATCGGGCAGTGGCGAAAATGTCACTGCCCGATTCTGTTTGTGTGCCGCTGTTTTTAATAGTCATAAAGCAAATCATTTCGATTTAAGAATGCCTTTTAAACGCCATATGGACTTAATCAATAGTGATTCTTTCCGCAAGCACAGACTTTGTTATTGCCGAAGAGCTTTTGGAAGAACAGCATAATGTTGAAGAAGAATTTTGATATACCCGTCTTGTGGCAATTGCAGGAGCAATCATCGGCTCTGTCATAGCCGCAACCGGTGCAAACCGAGCCTTCAAATTTATGTCCGGCGGGAATATACTCGGTGTATGTGGCATGGCAGGCACAGGTGTAGACTTTCCAGCCGTCTTCCGTGCAGGTGGGTTCACATGAATCCGTGACGGTATATGTGTGTTCGGTTGTTTTGGGGATAACTTGTCTTATACTTTCACCGCAAACACAATAGCAGAACTTATAGCCCTGAGAGAGATGGGTTGCAGCCTGTCCCACTTTTTCACTTGCAGTGTAGCTGTGAGTATGCAGGTTAATCTTTAAGCAGGGGCGAACTCCCCAAGAGGTAGCATGCAGGGAGCCGGGGGATCTCATTCCGCCGGAGAAATTGATTATATAGGTCATCGAACCACAAAATGTGGCAGTATCCGGTGCCGCGGTGCGAAGGAGCCACGCACTATTACCATTAGAATGACTGGAAACACTACTACTTACTTCAAGACCTTGGCATTTGGCATAATCGGTGCCCTTTGCCTCCTTTGCCTGATCCCAATTAGCTTCATCCGGTCTCGCGGAAGTGTTTTCAAAGCCGTATGAGCTGCTAAAAGCCTCGGTTCGTGAAAGCAAGAAAATATTATCGTATAAATACTTGCCTTCTTCGTAAAGACTCGTATCACACGCAGGACCGAAGTCATCAAGCTTGCTTGTAGCAATGGCGGTTTTGTCTATTGATGAGAAAGCCGTGTTATAAAAATCATCATTCAGCCATGCTCTTATGGAGCTTTTTGCATATTCATTTTGCTTATAAGCATGTGCGGCATCGCTGTAATAATAATACCTATAACCCCAAGCGCCGCTGATATTCTCCTCCGTCTCATAAGCAGTATTGCAATATGCCTGTGAGTCGATAATATTCTCGCACATAATCAAGCCGGTCTCTTTATCTAAGACTCGCCACTTTAACGGCTCGAACTTAAACCAATACTCTTTCTTCTCGTAGTAGCCGTTATTGTCTTGATATGAATTTCTATCACTGCATTCATCGAAGGTATATTTCGGTCTGTACGCTGAAATCAAAACATATCTGTACTTTGCGGAATTATACATAACATCGGTGTACATCATATAGGCACTCTGTTGCATTGTGCCGGCTTCACCCGTGCCGCTGTAGTAGTTGTAACCTTTAAGATCAAAAGGGTTCAATTGTTCTTTCAATGCCGCAAGAAGGGTCGAATCCGTAACTTGCGACTGGGGATAGGAACCGAGTTCGATATAGCCCGATTTTAAATCGTCTTTAGTGTAATAGGCCGTTTTACCGAGGATTTTAACAGCCTCGGCTTTGGGGGTGAAGCTGACAAAAGCCGGTACTGCCGTTGCCGTCATGACAAGCACCAAAACGATGCTTAAAATTCTTTTAAATGTTTTCATGTTATTCTCCTTGGATTAAATCCGTTTGCTCTTTTACGCCGTGTATTTCTCGGCAAGAGCGTAAAAAATGTTTTCAAGCTCCCGACTTGCAGGAATCGGTGCAGATATTTCATTGCCGTCGGAAAGGGTTATCCGTGACGAATAAACCGTTTCATCGGCAACACGGGGCTTAAATACGGAGCTTTTGTATTTTTGCACAGAGGCGATAAAGCCGCTTTTTTCGGCTTCGGAAAGCAGCTTCTCCGCCTCCTCGCTTTTAATGGGTGTTTCGAGCTTTATTTGTGTTTCACCGTCGGCGGCAAAGCATTCCGCATAGAGAATCCAAACGCCGTCCTTTTGAGAAGCACCAAACGAATAGCTTTTTCTTAAATCCATGTGACCGCACGAAATCGAGAGCGATTCAATATCGGCAACGGTATATTCGGGTTTTCCTTTACAGCCGAAAAGTCCCGCAAAAACAGATACTATTGCCAAAACGGTCACCGCCTTAAATACTTTATTCACCGTATTATGCCCAAGGGTCTTGCTCTTTGGGAAGCTGTACTCCCGTGAGCAGATATTGCTCCCAGAGGAACCATTTGCCGTCGCTTCCTCTTTGGCGGAGCTTTATCGGTCTGGGTGCATCGGCACCGCCGCAGGGAATAAAGAGCTTCATATAGCCCGCTTCGTCATTTGAGGTGTGGTCGCTCTGAATAACGAGGGTATACGGCTGTGTCGGCGTATATCCGTTATCGGGAGTCGAGCCGGAAAAATAGGTAAAGGGCAAATAGGTTTTGCCGTCACGGAAGCGGTCATTGAGGAAAGAAACATCCTGACCGTTCATCGGGCGGGGACCTCTGAGCCAATTGAGCATTTCCGTTCCCGCTTCTCTGTTAGCGGTGTACGCACAAAGAGCAAGGACAGCCAACGCCGCAGTTTTATACGGTGTATCAAGGCTCGCCTCGGGCAACGCCTGCAATTCCTCAAGGCTTTGAGGCAACGAGGAAAACTTGAAGCTCTCCCTTTTTGTTCCGACGCTTTTAACCGCACTGCTTACGGCATCCTGCACGCCGTGTCTCGCTTTATCGGTCATCTGCCTTGCCGCACTTGAAACGGAGCTGCTTACCGTATTTACCGCCGTACTTTTGAGTTTATCAAAGAATCCCATATTTTCACCTTTTTATCAGAATTTTCCGCCGCCTCCGCCGTGTGTTGTACCGGAGGACGAATTATTTGAGCCGTTGTTTGAAGTATTCTGCTTCTGAATCTTGGTTTTTGAAACCTCGCTGTAAAGGAATGACTCATAGTTTTCGTTGATATTCAAGCTGCCGTTTCTTACATAGCTGTTGGCTTCGTTTTTCTTTTTGACACTTTTGAGCTTGCTTTTCATACCGTGAACGATAAGAAAAGCAACGAATATTCCGATACCGAGAGATACGGGAATCCAAACGAGAGAAAGTGATTCTTTCGGTTCTTCGGCATTGTCGGGTTCTGCGGTGTTATTGAAGTCCGGAGCATTCTCGGAATCTGCGGGTTCAACGGGTTCTTCGTTTGAATCAACAACGCTTTCAGGTTCATCCGCCCAAGCAAACGGCTGTCCCTCTCTTGCCATGGTTATAAATTCGTCACATTTCTCGGCATAGATATTGAACGCATCGGCGTAATATCCCTCGGACAAATAGGATTTCATCTGATCACCGATGTATCTTATTCCCGAATCGGTAAAAACGGTCTCGGCGTAGCCAAAGGCTGCGATGTGCCAGCTATCGGTTCCGGTATCAATAAGAAGCATAACGCCGTCCAAATCGTCTCCGTAGCCGTAAAAGCGGCCTTCGTAAGCATCAACCGCATAATCCGCTATGGACATTCCTTCCAAATCGCCGGTTATCATAACAACAACGTCCATATTTTGACGGTAACGGATTTCATCGAGCTTTGCACCTAATTCTTCACGTTCCGCAACGGTCAGAACAATGGGCTTATCGACAACGCGATAGTATAAATCGTCAAATCCGTTTTCCGCAAAGGCGGGAAGCACCGCAGTCAGACACAAAACGATTGCAAAAACAAGAGATATAATTCTTTTTTTCATAGCAAATTCCTCCCTTACAGAATGCCCAAAATGTGAAGCAACCAAACGATACCGTAAGTCGCAACGCTGCAAATTGCCGACAAAGAAAGAAGCCATTTTGTTGCCGCCGCTTTATCAACCGGCAAATTTCCGACAAACTTACCCGTCTGACCATTCATGGCAAAGGTATATTTTTCGCCGTTCCAAGTAGTGTTGAGAATCCAAACGGGATAAAGAGCGTACTTTGCTTTTCCGCCGTAAAGATTGATGTTTGTGTTTTCGGGCACAACGGTACTATAGCCCGTAACGGTTTTTGCAAACGCTTCCTCGGTGGATTTCTTGATTCTCTCGTTTGCACGAAGCACGCTTTGCTCGGCGGTAACATCGTATTTATCGGCAAGATAACCTGCAAGATAAGCAGACTGAAATTCCTTTGCATCCGCAAGATTAAACGGTTCAATGGATTCCATTAAATCATCTGCCATTTTTTCCGAACCGTCAACGGGAACATTGTCAAAGCCGATTCTGCCGCCTCGATGAACAGAAAAATAGCTTGTTTCGGTGTATCTGTAATTGCTGTCGCTCCATGTTCTCACTCTTGTGGCACGGTAGCGAATGCGGGCATCGGCATCGGTGTCAAAAAGCCAAAAAGGAACATAAATACCCTTGATTTCATCGATATGGTTTTGGTCTTTAAAGATTTTCGGTAAAAGCCTTTTGCCGGAAAGATGCTTCATTAAACCTTCCTTCGCCGCTTTTTTATCAAGCTTGAAAGGAATAATGATATCCGGTTTAAGAGCACCCGAAAACTGCCCCATCATAACAACCGGATTTCCGCAAAACGGGCAGGAAGTTGCACCCGTTGTTTCATCGCCGACAATTTCACCGCCGCAGGATTTACACGAATAGGTACGAAGTCCGTCGGCTTCGCCCTGCTGCCACTCGCCACCCGCAGAGGTTTCCCACTGCATATTGCTCTCCGCATCATTTTGCAGTGCGGCATCGTAGTTTTTGAGAGCCTCAAGTTCAAATTCCGTACCGCAATAAGGGCACTTCATCTTTTGCGTTGCACTGTCAAATTCTATCGCTCCGCCGCAAGACGGGCATTTATATTCTTGTAAAACGCTCATAATACCTCCGAAAATGTACACGGGACTGCACCCAAATATATTAAATCGAGTGCAGTCCACAATATTAATTATGTTTTTTAAATTGAAAGCGCAGCAACCGATTCGATAAGCTTGGCTTTTTTACACAATACTCCGTTGAAATTGAGCAAACATTATTACTTTGTTTCACCGTGCAACGCTTCCTTTCGTAATGTTTAATCGGATTTTAAATTAAACCTCATTAACCCCTTGAAGAGCCGCAGCTCTGACAAAATTTTCCGCTCTCATTTCTTGCTCCGCAGGCTCCGCAAATCCACGCACCGGCAGGCTGTTGAGGTGCGGCATACTGCTGTTGGGGAGCACCATAAGGCTGTTGGGGAGCGGCATACTGCTGCTGGGGAGCACCATAAGGCTGTTGGGGTGCGGCATACTGCTGCTGGGGTGCACCGTACTGCTGCTGGGGAGCACCGTACTGTTGCTGGGGTGCACCGTAAGGCTGCTGAGGAGCACCATAAGGCTGTTGGGGTGCACCGTAAGGCTGTTGGGGTGCACCGTAAGGCTGTTGGGGAGCACCGTACTGTTGTTGGGGTGCACCGTATCCGAATGCCTGTGTGCCTCTGCCGAGAAGTGCCGCACAAAGCTCATTACCCTCCTGCTCATAGCGACGATAAAGGTCGGTATAACGGCTGTCGGGATAATTGCCGGAATTGAGCTGGAAACGGATTGATGAGAACCAGGGAGAATTTACATTGATTTCAATGTAAAATTCATATCTGTACTCATAACGGGGCGGATTGTAGGAACGTCTGTTGCCTTCACTATCCTTGTCATAAATTTCATCTTTGTCTTCATCAATATTAAGATTACAGGATGTAACCTGTGAAATACTGATAATATCGGGATTGTTGGCTTTCCAATCACTTCTTCTTGTTACGATAAACTTGCCTGCCGCTTCATCGATATAAACTTTCATATCTTCGCCAAATGTACGGCTCGGACGGAAAGATGCAAGCTGTCTTTCGTTTTCTTCACGATAAGCAAGCTGCTGCTTAATTTCTTCAACTGTTGACTTCTTTCTTTCACTGAAAAACGGAGAAAGCTTTTCAGCACAATCCTTGCAAAGATTGCCGTCCTCTAATTTTCTGTTGCCGAGAAGACCGATTTTTTCTCCGCATACATCGCAATACTTTTTATCAAATAATCCCATAGTAAAAATCTCCTTTATATAATAATATTCAATTATTTTGCATCGTTATCATCAAAAATATCACCGCATTCGGGGCAGAATTTGGGAGGATTCTTGGGATCGGCAGGTTCCCAACCGCACTTATCGCAGCGATAAAGGGGTGCATCTACAGGCTTTTTCGCTCCGCAATTGGGACAGAATTTGCCCTTGTTAACCGCTCCGCACGAACAGGTCCAGCCCTCTGCCTCTGCCGGCTTCGGTGAACCGCATTCGGGACAGAATTTTCCGTTTACGGTTGCTCCGCAAGAGCACTTCCAGCCGCTCGCCTGCACGGGTTCGGGCTTTTTCGAGCCGCATTCGGGGCAGAATTTTCCGCTTACTGTTGCACCGCAAGAGCATTTCCAGCTATCTGCTGCAGGAGCTGCGGGTGCCGCCGGTGCAGGCTGTTGTTGCTGCTGTTGCTGCTGCTGAACACCCATATTATAAAAGCTTTGCGCAGCACCGAAGCCACCGCCTTGTCCCATCATTCCGCCTGCCATACCCATGCCCATAAAGCCTGTCATAGCACCAGCTTCATTTGCAGCGGCGGTTTCCATTGCGTTTGCGGTTGCATTTGTCATTCTGCCTGCCATCATAAACGGGTTGGAGCCCATGCTTGCCGCATCTTCCATCTCGTTTATCTTCTTCATATCATCTTCGGTAAGAGTGATGGGATTAAGAGCTATTTTCTCAACCGAAATTCCTCTGCTGTCGATCCATTCCTGCTTCAACGCATTATTCATAGCGGCTTTAAGCTCGTTAACCTTGCCGGGTATCTGTGCAGGTCTTAATTCCTGCTCGGAAAGTGCCGCAAAAGCAGGCTGTAAAGCATCTATAAATTCCGATTTAAGCTGTTCGTCAATCTGATCTCTTGTAAATTCATCCGCAACGTTACCGCACAATCTTGTGTAGAAAAGAAGCGGATCGGAAATAACATATGTATAAACACCGTTGCAACGAACCTGAACCGTTCTGCTGATACCGATACGCTTATTAACGACTTCAAACATTATCGGATTTGCAGTTCCGAATTTATTGCCGATTATTTCTTTTGTGTTAAAATAATAAACTCTTTGATCCTTTGCGGTATCTCCACCATAGGTAAAACGCTTGCCTATAGTTCTGAAAGTCTGTTTAACGCTCTCACCGAAGCTACCGGCAAAAATGCTCGGTTCGGTTGACGAATCATAAGTATACTCTCCCGGCTCGGCACAAATATCAACAACCTTGCCCTGCTCCACAATTATCATACATTGACCGTCTGCAACTGCAATTCCCGATCCGTTTGTGATTATATTGTCATTGCCTTTTGTGTTTGATGAGCGACCGCTTATTTGCTTTTGCCCTTTTTTCATAAGAACATCGTTAGAGAGCGATTCACAATAGAAAAATTCCTTCCACTGGTCGGCGAGAGTTCCACCGAGTGCTCCGATTCCGGCTTTAATAAGTCCCATAATAATGATTCCTTTCACTTAATTTTATATATTTACCGGCAAGGTAGCCGATAGATTGACTAATATTTCAATGTATCTGCATAGCTTATCGTCAGATAACCGTCAGTCGTCCCTCGACCTCACGTGAAAGATGCTGATGCTTCATCATATATTCCTCCACAACGTTACGGTATGAGGTTGCCAAAACACGTATTTTTGCATTCTTCTCAATTTCTTCTATTGTGATATTGAGAAATTCGGGTAGGTTTTGATAATGATAATTGGGAAGAGCAACCGTGTAAAGTCCATCGGGCTTCAACGGTTTTCCTTCTAAGGTCAATTCCTCAAAGCATTGCTTACTTCTTGACCACACCATATGTATACCATGAGAAAACTGATAAAATTCCGTATGGTCGCCCTTGAATGCCTCATCTCTCATAACATAACGCAGCATTCTTTCAAGCTGAGAGCCGGTAACGGTCAGCATATATATAGCATCATCGTAAGCCAAGCACTCGCAAAGATCGGCATACCTTACAACAGGGCCTAACTTCTCATTCCTTATTGCACCCGAACCCATAAACATAATGTCTATTCCGAAAGAGTCCTTCAAAATATCGGCAAAAAGATTTCCGAGCGAGGTTTCACGGTTACGAGCGGGATGAGTAAGCTCACAGGCAAGGCGTGTAACAATTCTTTCATACTTTTTATCTGTCTGATTTTTATAATGTAAAATATAATCCTCCATTTCGGGATCACGCGGACAGGTTGAAGCGTTTATGGGTATAACCTGCCACTCAAAACTGTCTATTGCGTTCTTATCCGTATCTATCAGTATATCAAATCTTCCTATTTGATCCGTTCCCGTTCCGGCTTGAACAATATAAATATCATTTACTTTTGCGGGTTCGGTAATAAACGTATGCGAATGACCGCCGACGATTATATCCACACCCCATGCGGGATCGAGAATTGCGGCAAGCTTTTTATCCTCCTCAAAACCGATATGAGTCAAAAGAACCGTAAAGTCAATATCAATTGCATTGTAAGCATTGCAAATATTGCCTACTTCTTCCGCTGCCTCGGCAATATCGACAAATGCACCTATCGTGTCATCTGCCTTTGTCTGTGAAAGCACATCATCGGTGATAATTCCGATAAACAAAATTTTCATTCCGTCAATATGTGCTATGTAGTATGGTTGAAACATACGTTTACGATTGTTTTTTATATGGAAATTAGCATTGATTATCGGAAAATTCGCACACTTTTCCAAAAACAGCAGATGGGAAAGTCCGTAGTCAACTTCGTGGTTTCCTATAGTAACAACATCGGGGCCTAAAAGGTTCATAATTCCGATAGTTGACATTCCCTTAAACTCGGAATCTATAACCGAGCCGCGAAACATATCGCCGGCTATGGCATATATCACGTTTTTTTCTTCTTGCCTTACACGATTTACATATCCCGAAAGAAGCGACACTCCGCCGACAAGGTCTTTGTCAACTTTTTCGGCGAGAAAATCACCGTGCATATCGTTTGAATGCAAAAGCGTTAATTTTTTCAGATTTTTCATTTTTCGTTTTCTCCTTTAACGGTTCTGCACGCTTTGTTTGTTGCGGAATACGGATTTTTATTTTCTTTCGGAGGATCCGGCGTATTGCCGCAATCGCTTGCCCATCTCATAAAAAGCATCCAAAGAATTATCCATACAAACCAAAGTGCCAGTGCCGCCACACTCCACCAAATTGATATATCGAGCCAAAAATGCAATGCAAACAAAACGGCCGCCGGAATTATACCCTCAAAATTCAAAAGGATATTGAAAATCAGGGAAATCAAAAAGCCTCCGCTTCTCTTGGTTCTTCGCATTACCGTCAACCCATTGCTTGATTATGATCAAAGCCATTGCCGACCACACGCCAGCCGATGGTTTGCTCGCCGTTTTCCGGCTCATAAAATGCCAAGGTATAATATTCGTCAACTAAAAACGCTCTGGCAACGATGAAATTGTAATCTTCATCATACTTTCCGAGTTCAAATTTGAGTGTATAATGATTACACATAAAAACATCTTCGCAGGATCTGAGAGTCATTCCGTTTTCGACTCCCTCCTTGATTTCATCAATATTTTCGACAAGATATTCGTGGGCTTCATCGGAATAAGCTCTGACATCATTGACGGTGAAATCATAGCAGCCGTCATTGAGAACAAGGTCTCTGCCGTTTTCAAGTGACACGCTCGGAGAAAACTCAACGGTCTTGTCGCCGTCTTGAACGGCAATAAGAACATTTGAATACGCTTCATGGTCATTGCAAAGAAGAATAAAGGGTTTGCCCGCTTTATCCTCATAAAGAACGGTGTCTCTGTCAACGTGAAGCTCCCCTTCATCGTCAATATTGACTTTATACACCTTGATTTCGGACTTTGCGTTTGCGGGAACAACGGCAAACATCTGGGAACCTGTTTTTACGGAAACTGGATATTCATAGAAGAACGGATATTCCTTAAAAATACCGTTCGTTGAAAAATCGCTTGCATAGTTATGCTCCTTAACGACTTCTATATTCGGCACAAAATCAATATAAGCTACGCCGACGGCAGAAGCATTCTCTTTAATTTTTGCTCGCAAGTATACAAGCTCGGCAGGCTCGACTACCACTTGTGTTGTTTTGCTTTCGGTTGGATTTTTCGATGCGATTTCCGTCTTTTTTTCGGAATCCACATTAATATTGTCGGTGGGTTTACTATCCGACGATTGATTTCCGCAGCCGGCAAAGAGTGATAGGCATAATACTAAAGAAACCGTTAACATAATAATGCTTTTAAATTTCATAAACAAAACCTCATTTCATTATTTGCATTGAAAGCGAAAAATTAGATACAATAACACATTATGTGTGTATTATATACTGTTTTTTGGTATTACGCCCCATACAAAAGTACAGTTTTCACAAAAAATGTTTTCAACAGGTAATGTTTACGGTGTATGTGCAACAAAGAAGCGGTTAAAAATCATTAAGCTCGGCAATCATTTTTTCGTTGCTTACAGCCAACGCAAGCTGTAATTTATTTTCAAAATTCGTTTTATGAAGCATATTTGTTATATGATATTTTACGGTGGTAACTTCTATTCCCATTTCATTTGCGATTTTGGCATACGAAAGTCCCTTAACCAAATAACGCAAAACAACAAGCTCGGTTTTTGTAAATTCGGTGCTTTTTGCCGTACCGATTTCAACAACGGGAGGTGCATCGGGAAAAACGTGTTCACCGTTCATAGTTCTGTTAACGATATCAAGAAGTGCTTCTTCGTCAACATCTTTATACCAAAGGCTGTCTGCACCGTTAAGCCTTGCGTTTTTCAAAACTTCAAAATCAACAAGGGAGGTTACAACAATAATCTTAATATTCGGGTGGTTTTGCTTTATTATTTTCACCGCTTCCAACCCGTTTTCTCGATGCTCTGTTTGAACATCCATAAAAATCAAATCAATGGATTGAGCATCACATATTTCGGGAGCCTTGGCAGCACTCGAAACGGAGGCAATTAATTTGTAACCCTCCGCCTTTTCAATGTAGCTTTCAAGAAGACTGCGTATCATTTTTTGGTCTTCCACTATCATAACATTTATCATTTTCATCTCTCCTCCAGCGAAACGGTAAGCTCAAATCTCGGAACGCTTTTAACCGCCATACTTCCTCCGTTTCTCTCGAAACTGCTTCGCAGTGCAGACAGACCGCCGCCCTCGATTATTTTTTGTTTAGGCGGAGCACCGTTGTTTGTGACGGTCAATATGTAATTTTTGTTACAATGAATTATATCCGCATAAACCTCATTGCCGTTTGCGTGCCTTACACAATTATTCACGCATTCTCGGAGAGCAAGCGAAAAGAGCTGACGTATTTTTTCCTGAGCGGGAAAATCTCCGTTAAAAATGATTTTTACGCCTAATGCTTCCGCACGCTTTATCGCATATTCGAGCTCATCACTCTGTTCGTTCATACTGTTGGCGTGATGCAAAAGCTCTATGGAATTTTCCCAAACCAAAGCATTCTTTCTTACCGCATCAATATCATCATTATCCAATAACGCCTTTTTAGCTGCTAAAATACTGTGTCCGATATCATCGTGCACACGCATTTTCATCGACAAAATTTCTTCATCACGCACTATCTCCGCCATATTCTCATAAAGACGGCGAGCGGCGGCATTGGCTTGGGCAAGCTGCTTGTTTTCACGCCTCAGCTCCTCCTGCGTTTCAACAAGCTCGGTAATATCGTGGGCGGTTATCTGGGTATATTTTTTATTTTCGCTGTCGGTTATAAGGGCTTCTTCAAACTTTAAAACGGTTCCGTCGGAAAAGCGATACATAGGAATGCTTTTATCTATCAAAACAGCATTTTGAGGTGATTTAAGTGCCTCCCGAAACTCAAAAAGAGTTTGTATTCCTTTATTGCACAACTCATAGCCTACAGTCAGCATTCTGTGATTTATAAGGCGTACCGTGCCTCCTTCATCAAAAAAGCAAACCGCAATCGGCATATTATCAAAGCTCTCTTTGATATATTTCATATTATTTCACCGCCTTTATCGAAGGTGAGCGACAGGTACCATATTCCGTCATCATCGCATTCAACGATAAGCATAGGTATTTGTCCCGTCAAAAAAGATAGATCCGCATCGCACTGCACATTGATATTGACCTGATAATTTTCGTCGATTCTTCCTACATAAACAAAAACGGATTTTCCGAAATCAAAAATATTCTCCAAAACAATTTCTATAAAATCGTATATTTCGGTCGTGATTTCGGGCAAAAGTTCACCGGAAATATCAAAATTAATCTCACAGTCGATACCGTAAAGCTTCAGGTTTTTTGCCGTTTCGTTAATGCAAAGCCACAGCTCCCTTGCATCAACAGTATCGTTTTGACCGAATATAAGAATCAAATTGCTTTTTCTTTTTACATATGTACCCACAACAACTATTTCGCCCAAAAGCTTTTTCGCTTCATCGAGGTCGTTTGTTGTTTTCAGCCTTGATAAAGCGTTTTGCAAAAAAGCAATCTGCGGAGCGGTTTGTTCTTCAATAAGATCATAAAGTCTGTTTTCCTCAACAAGTCTAAGCCAATATTCCTTTTGCTCGCTTTCGGTTCTTATAACATCGCCGGTATCCCGAAGCTCGTCCCGTGTAATTTCAAGCTCTCGTGAAACCCGAACAAGCTCGGTAATATCCTCCTGCCAAAAAACATAGCCGTTGCGTATCGGGTGACCTTTGAGAATCGTGTTATCATCAAGCAAAACTCCACCCGCAACAGCCTTCGCCATACTTTCTTTTGATGGCGTTGTGGCAGTTGAAGACGAATGAATAACATTAAATTCGGTATCCGTTATCTGTGAGCCTATGGTTGTTGCGGCATATAAAGAATCATAGCCTATATTCGACTGTATCAATCCGCATTGTATGCACGACTCAAAAACGGCTGTTATGAGCAGGCACAGCATTACCGTCATATCTCCGGCTAATAATTTAACAAGCTTTATATCGAGTGCATACAGCAATGTATAAATCATAGCCGCCGTCAAAGGCACCAAAGGCAGTCGAAGCATGGTTTTATTTTTCGATATGCGGCAATTTATTATCATCATTACAACCGCAACGGTACCGCAAACAATTTGCCAGCCGACAGCTATATACATACCAAAGGCATATTCATAGCTTCCGTCTGGTACAATTTCGCCGTCCGGAAAAACAAAAACAAATTGATGCAAATCATTTGTTACTATCATCGCAAGAATCATTGTTGCGGGGATAAACAGCAAGAAAGCTTTTTTGGGCAAAGAATAATTATCGGGCTTTGGCAAAGAAAAAGAAACAAACAGTGCAAATAAAGGAATAAACAGCAATGCCAAATAATACCAATACCAAAGCTGATGATTCCAAAAAACACTTTTAATGAAAAAGAATTTGATTGTTCTTATTATCAGCCAAAAATCCATCAATACGGCAATAGCGGTAAGATATCGCCTAACCTGCACCTGAATTATTCTTTTTCTTACGAAAAATCCCCAAACGCCGATTATTCCGATATAAATAGTGCTTCGCAAAAGATTAAGGCTGAAAATATCGTAATCATACAGCTTTTGCATAATGCGTATACACGCCGCAATAAAAACAAGAAAAGCGACAACAGCATATAAAATTTTCGTTTTTTTCTTTAACATTCTTTCACCGCCGTACTGCCGATATTATATCGGCATTTCATTCCCATAATCAGATAGTCTGTGATTTTGGACTCTTATATCCCGCAAATACCTCAGCAGTTAATCTCTTGACAGTATTTTTTTGATTGATATACCATTCAAAGCGTGATAAATATACTTTCAAATCGGCATATCACAAAGAAGATACTCCACATTGCAGGTTTTAAGCATTATATCCGCTTTTGTGAAAACTGTTTCGGCTTTCGGCTTTATTGCGTTAACCAAATCATTTTTCTTATTCATATTTAATCAGCTTTTCATTTGTGACTATTCATTAAAAGTATATCATTTGGATTAAGATGTGTCAAACCAAATCGAAATAGTTGCCAAAAATTACCTGCTATCGAAAATATTTGAAAAAGTATTGACAAAGACAAAATATTATGATAACATATGTAAGCGATTTACGGAGAGATACCGAAGTGGTCATAACGGAACGGTCTTGAAAACCGTCGTACTCTTACGGGTACCGTGGGTTCGAATCCCACTCTCTCCGCCACTTATTAATGATTATAATTTTTATTATAAGTTACCATGGAGAAGTACTCAAGTTGGTGACGAGGCGCCCCTGCTAAGGGCGTAGGTCGGGTAACCGGCGCGAGAGTTCGAGTCTCTCCTTCTCCGCCAAAATCCTGTTCTCTTTATGAGGGCAGGATTTTTTTTACTTGACTCTATAACAAGTGTTAAAACAAACCGACAGAGCAAACAAATCAAGAATCGCCGAAAAGCTTGGATTTTCGGCGATTTTTGTATTTAGATATAACAATTTAAAAGTGCTTTGCCGACACACCGTTAGTCGCAGAGTTTACCTTAGACATCCGAACCCGCCTTAAACGGCGTGTTTTATTAGATGCTTTTCGGGTTTATCGGTCAACGTCTGCTTTGGTGGTTTTTCACACGAAGCCTGCCAACTGCTCTTGCCATTCTGCTTTGAATCTCATAAAAATCTTGAATACTTTTATTTTGCAAAATTGCTTCTTTTGCCTGCTCGGCTGAATGACGTGCTCTATTTTCATCTATTTCTTCGGGACGCTCGGCTGTATCGACAAGAATCAACACCTTGCCGCTCTCCACCTTAACAAGTCCCTCCGAAACAGCCGCAAATGCAACTTCACCGCTCGGCATTGTAAATTTAAGTTCGCCGGGAACAACCGCGGCAATCATATTATTATGTCCCGCTTGAATACCGTATTGACCGTTAACGGTCGGAAAAACAAGAGAAACGCACTCCCCCTCATAAAACGGTTTTTCGGCAGCAAGAACGGTTAATGAAAAAGCATTCATTATATTTCACCTTTTTTGATTTTATCGGCTTTGGCAATAACGTCTTCAATTGTACCGACATTATAAAATGCAGCTTCCGGATATTCATCCATTTCGCCGTTTACAATCGCTTTAAAGCCTCTGATGGTTTCACTCAAAGGAACATAGATACCGGGTACACCGGTAAATTTTTCGGCTACATGGGTAGGTTGAGCAAGAAAACGCTGAATCCGTCTTGCTCTGCCGACTATCAGCTTATCTTCATCACTAAGCTCCTCCATACCGAGAATAGCAATAATATCCTGCAATTCGCTGTATTTTTGCAGAGTTTCCTGCACACATCTTGCAATGCCGTAGTGCTCCTCACCCACAACGCTCGCTTCCAATATTCTCGATGTGGATTCGAGCGGATCAATCGCCGGATAAATACCTTGTTCGGCAACCTTTCTGCTCAAAACCGTTGTGGCATCAAGATGAGAAAAGGTTGTGGCAGGAGCAGGATCTGTAAGGTCATCCGCAGGAACATAAACCGCCTGCACGGATGTTACGGAACCGTTTTTCGTGGAAGTGATACGCTCCTGCAAAGCACCCATTTCCTCCGCAAGCGTAGGCTGATAACCAACGGCTGACGGCATACGTCCGAGCAGAGTCGAAACCTCGCTGCCCGCCTGCACAAAACGGTAAATATTGTCAATAAACAACAAAACATCCTTGTTTTCTTTATCACGGAAATATTCAGCCATTGTAAGTCCGGAAAGAGCAACACGCATACGAACGCCGGGGGCTTCATTCATCTGACCGAAAACAAGTGCGGTTTTATTAATAACACCGCTCTCGTTCATTTCTCTCCAGAGGTCATTACCCTCTCTTGAACGTTCACCGACACCCGTAAAAATCGAGTAACCGCCATGTTCCGTTGCAACATTATTGATAAGCTCCTGAATAAGCATGGTTTTGCCGACACCGGCACCGCCGAACAATCCGATTTTACCGCCCTTTGGATAAGGCTCTAAAAGGTCGATTGCCTTGATTCCGGTTTCTAAAATTTCAACAGCGGGACTTTGCTCATCAAAGCTCGGTGCACTTCGGTGGATATTCCACTTTTCCGTGCGGTCATCAATCGGTGCACCGCCGTCAATCGGTTCTCCCAAAACATTAAACATTCTGCCGAGCGTCGCTTCTCCTACGGGCACACAAATGTTATTACCTGTAGCCACAACCTCCATACCGCGATACAAGCCCTCGCTTTCCGAGAGTATAATACAACGAACGGTACGGTTGCCGATATGCTGTGCAACTTCCATAACTCGCACGCTTTCATCAAGAGTAACGGTAAGTGCTTCTTTTATTTTCGGTAGTTTCCCCTCCGGAAAAGCTACGTCAATAACCGAGCCCGATACTTTTACTATTTTTCCGTTCACGATATCACCGCACCTCCTTCATTTAAGTTTTGATTGGCTTTTCCTTTCATACTTTTTGCTCCTGCGGCAATCTCCGTTATTTCCTGCGTAATCGCACCCTGACGAATATGATTATACTGTAAAGATAACTCGTCAACCAGATTCTGAGCATTGCGATTTGCCGAATCCATAGCATTCATACGGGAATTTTGTTCACTGCAAAAGCTGTCGATGAGTGCACTGTAAATAAATCCGGTTACATAGCTCGGCACCACATTATCCAGCACCGTTTCTATTGACGGCTGAAATTCAAAAGGTATTTTAACCTTTTTTTCGCGGTTATCGGGCACAATAAAATCAGCACGATGGAAAGGCAAAAGCCTTGTTGCAAGAGCTTCGGAATCTATTGCACCGTGCATATCGGTATACACAACAAATATCTTTGCAAGCTCACCTCGATTAAACAAATCCAAAAGGATTGAGCTTATCACTCTTGCTCGGCTGATTGTGGGATTTTGAGCCGTATATAAAAAGCTCTGTTCGATGGGAATATCGTGAGAGGTAAAGTAATGACGTCCGTATTCGCCAACCACAAACAGCTTCGGGGTTTCGTGTTCATTCATCAACTCAACAGCCTTTTTTATTACGTTTTGATTATAAGCACCCGCAAGTCCCTTATCTGCCGTGATAACCAAATATCCGTAAGAACCGGGCAGATCATGCTCACCCGTTGAGGGATAAAAATATTTGCTTTCAACATTTTCCGAGGTTCTGAAAATACGCTTGATTTCATCCTGTAACGCCGTAAAATAGGGGCGGGTGCAATCAAGCTCGCTTTTTGCTTTGCGTAGTTTGGTGGAGGCGATAAGATACATAGCATTGGTAATTTTTTGAGTATCCTTTACGCTTTTGATATGGTTTTTGATTTCCTTCGTGGTCGCCATAACATCACCGCTCTCGCAAATACTTTTCGGCTATACGGATAATGTTTTCCTTGCATTCATCCGAAAGAACACCGTTTGATTCTATTTCATCAACAATTTCGCTGTGTTTTTCATTGAAATATCCGAGAAGCTCCGCCATAATTCTTTTCACTTCGGACACCTCAACCTCCTGCAAGAGATGCCGCAATACAACGGTAAGCATAATAACCTGCTCCGCTTGACTATATGGATGATACTGCTCTTGACGCAATATTTGCATCAGACCTTGACCGTAGGTCAATTGTTTCTTTGTCGTTTCATCCAAATCACTCGCAAACTGCGTAAACACTTTCATTTCACGGTATTGTGCCAAATCCAAACGTATGGTACCCGCCGCTTTTTTCATTGCTTTTGTCTGAGCATCGCCACCGACACGTGAAACCGAAAGTCCGACATTAACAGCAGGACGCTGACCGGCAAAGAACAAATCTTTTTCAAGAAATATCTGTCCATCTGTAATGGAAATAATGTTGGTGGGAATATACGCCGAAACATCGCCCGCCTGCGTTTCAACAATCGGAAGTGCCGTCATACTGCCGCCGCCTCTTTTTTTATTTAGATGAGCGGAGCGTTCCAGCAGTCTTGAATGCAAATAGAACACGTCACCCGGATACGCTTCACGGCCGGGAGAACGTTCCAAAAGCAGACTGAGCGAACGATATGCGATAGCGTGTTTTGAAAGGTCATCATAAACAATAAGCACATCTCTGCCGTTTTCCATAAAATATTCGCCGATCGCACAGCCGACATAGGGTGCAATATACTGCATCGGTGCCGAATCACTTGCCGGCACATTAACAACAACGGTATAATCCATAGCCCCGTGCGCCCTCAAATTTTGAACAAGCTGTGCTACCGAGCTTGCTTTCTGACCGATAGCAACATAAATACAAATAACGTCCTTGCCCTTTTGATTGAGAATGGTATCAACGGCAATTGCGGTTTTACCCGTCTGACGGTCGCCGATAATAAGCTCACGTTGACCTCTGCCGATAGGAAACATCGAATCGATAGCGAGAATACCGGTTTCAAGCGGTGTATCAACAGGCTGACGGTCTATAATACCGGGTGCGGGATGCTCAATCGGTCGATATTCTTCGGAGGAAATATCGCCTTTACCGTCTACCGGCACGCCCAAGGCATTCACTACTCTGCCGATAAATGCGTTTCCTACAGGAATACCCGCCGTTTTTCCGGTACGCCGTACAATGCTGCCCTCACTGATTTTCTCATCGCTGCCAAACAAAATACAGCCAACCTCGTTAGGGCGAAGGTCCTGCACCATTCCGCGAACGCCGGAGGAAAATATCAGAATTTCTCCGTAGGTTGCCTTTGCAAGTCCCTTAACCGTTGCAATACCGTCACCTACGGTAAGCACCGTACCCTCTTCGTGAGCAAGTGCTTTAGGTGTCCAATTGTATACGGTTTCTTCAAGCAGAGGGATAATATTTTCGCTTTTGTCTTTCAGCTCGGAAAGTGCTTCTTTGAATTGCGAAAGCCGTCCGCCGATACTCCAATCGTAAACCTCAGAACCTACCTGTAAACGAAAACCACCTTCTATGGAGTCATCTTTTTTCCATACAAGCGTAAAATTTTCATCATATTTTTTCAGCAAAAAATCCTTGAAGCCTTTTTCCTGCTTTTCATTCGGAGGAATATTTGAATATAAAACTGCGGCCTTATTCATCATTCTCTCCCCTTTGCACTATGCGAAGAAATTGATCAAAGGCATCGGAAGTGTCACCGCCCGAAACAATTTTTTCGGCAGCGTTCGTTACCATATCGGTAATTTTTCCCTGTGCATCCTTCAGAATCTTCTCACGTTCCGACTCCGCAGCACTTCTTGCATCGGCAATGATTTTGCTTGCTTCCTCTTCCGCCTGCTTTTTTCGGATATCAAGTGATGCCGCCAATTCTCGGCGTGCCGTTTCACTTTTCTCCGCAATCTCCGCTTCGGCATCGGAAAGCTTTTTTATGTATTCCTCTTTAACTTTTTCCGATTCGGCAAGATTCGCATTTGCCTCATCTTCAAGATTTTTATAATATTCCGTACGCTTATCCATAAACTGCTTTACCGGCTTATAGAGAAGAAAATAGAGTATTGCGAATAAAACAATAAAGTTGAATAAGTGCAGAAGAATTTGTTGCCAATCTATATTAAGCGGCATTGTATTTCACCCGCCTCTCTTACAAAACAAAGATAATCAAAATAGCAATAACCAGTGCATAGATAATAGCCGTTTCAACAAAAACAAGTCCCAGCATCAGTGTGGTACGTATCTTACCCTCCGCTTCGGGCTGACGGGAAATACCGTCTACCGACTTTGCAATTGCCCAACCCATGGCAATTGCACCTGCCATTGCGGCAATTCCGACAACAATTGCGGCGGACCATGCCTTATCGCCGAGTGTTTTGTCTTCTGTTACTGCCTCGGTGCTGACAGCGGTAGTATCAACCGCAGCTTCGGTTTCGGCACCTGCCGCAAAAGCGGGCATTGCAACCGCAAGCATCATAATAACTAAAATCAAAACCGTCATAATTCCCTTAAAACTCTTTTTCATAACAATAAAACCTCCAAATTTATTTCTCTTTTTGTGTCGGCTCGGAAACCTCGCCGTAAAATAATGCGGTAAGCATTGTAAGCACATACGCCTGAATAAGTGCGTGCAGCAGTGTAAACAGTACTCCGACGACAATCGGAAGTCCGTAGCTGAGCGAAATATAATGATACACCAGCTCGGTTACCAATGCACCGCTGAGCAAGGCTCCGAACAATCGAAAGCTCATTGATATAGGCAATGAAAACTCTTTTAGCGTTTTTCCTACACCACGTAGCTTGTTTCCCGCAATTCCTCCTGAAAGTATAACAAGATATGACAAGCAACCCATCATAAGTGCACCGTTGATATCGGCAAGCGGTGCGGGTAATGCCACCGACGTGCCTTGTATTGTAATCGCCTGAATACCGAATAATTCAAGAACAGTTCCGACGAATATGTATGCACCGGCAGTAAATATATACGCTCCGAGAAACTTATTGCGATGCGGACTGTTTGACTTTGCAAGATTATCGAAAAACCCCACCGCCGTTTCAAGCAACAACTGTATTTTTCCGGGAACAAGCTTAAATTTCGGTATCACAAATATTCTCACAATAACGGCAAACACAAAAAATATACCCGTTACCGTGAAAGCCGAGATAAGTCCGGGATTGACATCCATCAAACCGAAAAGGCTGATCTTATCGGTTTCGTGAAGCACGGCATCTCGCATCGGTTCACGAATGGAGCCGTGGTGTTCCGGTGATTTTACGATAATCGTACCAATCATTAATATAACGGAAAGACAGGCAAAAACAATTATGCCGATATTTCTTTTCTTTTTATCCATAGTATCCTCCCTTCAATTTCCTCAACTGATACATTCGCCATGCAAAATAAGCAGGCGAAGCAAATTGCCGTTTTTTCTCATAGCACAAAAATATCCGACTGATAAAAAACGACTTTTTTATATAATTTTATCCAAACTACAGCATTTTGCGTTACACCTCACAAAAATATTGACAAACTTTATTTTTGTATGCTATGCTGAAAGCAACAAATGTTGCTTGTCATTATACTACAAACTTTTTTCATAGTCAATTCAAATCTGTAACACAAAGGGAGGGCATTTGTTGCTCTATGAGAAGAAAAGCCGTCACATCCAAAATGATGAAGTCTTTTATAGCAGAAAGTCTGCTGTTGCTTATGTCAGAAAAACCGTTTGAAGAAATTACCGTAGGAGAAATTGTAAAAAAAGCGGGAGTGAACCGCTCCACTTACTACCGTCATTTTGATAAAAAGCAAGACATCATCTTTTACTTTCTTGATTGCATTTCCGATGATATACCGAAATGGGATAAAGAGCAAAAGCCCGATTTTAAGGAACACCTTGTCAATATTTATGAACACTATTACGCTCACAAAGAACAAATGCTGACAATATATAAAAACAGCGGTCTGTCTTTTTTGTTTTATGACGTTCTGAAGAAAAAGCTCGGAGCAAAAGAAGCGGAAAATCACACTATCGATATGAAATTCAATGTCGCTTTTCATATTGGCGGCACCTTCAATCATTTTTTACTTTGGTTATCTCGTGATATGACCGATACACCGGAAGAAATGGCAAACTATACTCTTGCCGTGTTACCGAAAGAGCTTATTGAACATATTTGGGAAGTGGCAAATTTCAAATAATGAAAAAAGCGTTTTATCGCAACCGAATCGTCGTCTAATCCTGCCAAATATATTATAATGTATTATATAAAAATCAGTTGAAATTGCGAACAAGCAAATTTAAAGAAGATTATACACACATATATGCACATTTTGTCAAAAAAGCCTTGATTTTTGTTAAGCGGTGATTTATAATCAAATAAATATTACTTTATTATCGGATGTGACAAAATGGAGCTGTTAAAAAAGAGAATCATTGAAGAAGGTCAAACAGTTGGTTCTGATATAATTAAAGTCGATATGTTTCTTAATCATCAGATAGATGTGGAGCTTCTTTGCGAAATCGGCAAGGAATTCCGTAGAATTTTTCCGTCCAAAGAAATAACCAAAATTTTGACTATTGAAGCATCGGGCATCGGAATTGCGTGTATTGCCGCACAATATTTTTCCGTACCTGTTGTTTTCGCAAAAAAAGGCTCCAACAGGAATATCGGCGATAATATTTACAAAGCCGATGTTTATTCTTTCACAAAGGGTATTACAACCACCATCGGAATTTCAAAGGAATATATTTCCCCCGATGACCGCATCCTTATTATCGATGATTTTATGGCAAACGGTAAAGCTGTTCACGGATTGATTAATATCATCAATCAAGCGGGTGCATCCATTGAGGGTATCGGCATTGTTATCGAAAAAGGCTTCCAACCCGGCGGTGATGCTCTGCGTTCCCTCGGTTACAGAGTCGAGTCCCTTGCAGTTATTAAGGCCATAGATGACGGAAAAGTCATTTTTGGATAAATTTAATCTATCGGAGGTTAAAAAAATGAAGAAATTCACAAAAATTCTCGCAATTCTTCTTGCTCTCGCTCTCGTTTTCAGCTTTGCGGCTTGCGGAAAACAAGGCGACGACAGCACAACAGATGTAAGCAGCGAGAACACCAACGCTCAGTCAAACAACGAAAGCGTTAAAAACATCAAAGTAGGTTTCATCTACCTTCACGATGAAAACTCAACTTATGACCTTAACTTCATTAAGGCGGCCAAGGAAGCTTGCAACAAGCTCGGTGTTGAATATGTTGAAAAGAGCAACATTCCCGAAACAAACGAATGCTTGGAAGCAGCACTTGACCTTGTTGACCGTGGATGCAATCTTATTTTTGCCGACAGCTTCGGTCACGAGCCGTTTATCATTCAGGCCGCACAGGAAAACCCCGATGTTCAGTTCTGCCATGCAACAGGAACAAGAGCTCATACCGAAAACATTGCAAACTACCACAACGCATTTGCTTCGATTTACGAAGGAAGATATCTTGCCGGTATTGCAGCAGGTATGAAGCTTAACGAAATGATTGCAGAAGGCAAATTTACAGCAGATGAAGCAAAAATCGGTTATGTAGGTGCTTACACATACGCCGAAGTTATTTCCGGCTACACCTCATATTATCTCGGTGTTAAGTCAGTTTGCCCCTCTGCAACAATGGAAGTTCAGTTCACAGGTAGCTGGTATGACGAAACAGCAGAAAAGGAAGCTGCAACAAAGCTTATCAGCAACGGCTGTAAGCTTATCAGCCAGCACGCCGACTCAATGGGTGCTCCCACAGCTTGCGAAAACGCAGGAATCCCCAATGTTTCATATAACGGAAGCACTGTTGAAGCTTGCCCCAATACATTTATTGTTTCCTCAAGAATCAACTGGCAGCCCTACTTTGAATACATCATCAATTGCGTTGCCAACGGAGAAGAAATCGCAACAGATTGGTGTATGGGTATCTCCGAGGGTTCGGTTGAGCTTAGCGAAATCAACTCAAACGCTGCCGCTGAGGGTACCGCAGAAGCAATCGAAGAAGCAAAAGCCAAGTTTGCAGACGGTTCTCTCCATGTATTTGACACCGCAAACTTCACGGTTAACGGTGAAACACTCACAAGCTATATGGCAGATGTTAACACCGATGACAAGTACACACCCGATACAGAGGTTATTTCAAACGGATATTTCCACGAGTCCGAATATCGTTCGGCTCCCTATTTCGACCTCAGAATCGACGGTATTACACTTCTCAACGAAAAATTCTGATTTTAAAAACTCAGGCGGAGTTCAAAATGGGCTCCGCCTTGATTCATTTTTAATTTTGAAAAATTTGCTGATTATTTCAGCCGATTTTTGAAAATTAAAACAGGAGGAAAACAAGTGAGCAAGCAAGCTGCAATCGAACTTAAAAATATAACGAAGACCTTCGGCAATGTTGTTGCAAACAAAGACGTTTGCTTAACCGTTAACCGCGGGGAAATTCTTTCGATTCTCGGTGAAAACGGCAGCGGAAAAACAACACTGATGAATATGATTTCGGGAATATATTTTCCCGATAGCGGTCAGATTTTCATTGACGGTCAAGAGGTTGTTATCCGTTCTCCCAAGGATGCTTTTAATCACAAAATCGGAATGATTCATCAGCATTTTAAACTTGTTGATGTTTTTTCCGCAACCGAAAATATCATTCTCGGACTTGAAGAAAGCAACAAATTCAGCGTTAAGCAATCAGCCGCAACAATCAAAAAAATCAGCGAGCAATACGGCTTTGAAATCGAGCCGAACAAAAAAATATATGAAATGTCGGTATCCGAAAAGCAAACCGTCGAAATTATAAAGGTGCTCTACAGAGGTGCGGATATTCTTATCCTCGATGAGCCGACCGCCGTATTAACTCCGCAGGAAACTCAAAAGCTTTTTGCGGTTCTTCGCAGAATGCGTGATGACGGAAAAGCGATAATCATCATCACTCATAAGCTTCACGAGGTTCTTTCCTTATCCGATAAGGTTGCGGTTCTCCGAAAAGGCGAATATATCGGCACGGTTGAAACAAAAAACACCAACGAATCCGAGCTTACCGAAATGATGGTAGGCAAAAAAATCAACCTTAATATTGCTCGAAACGAGCCGAAGAATGCCGTTGACAGGCTTGAGGTTAAAAATATATCCTGCATCAACAGAGAAGGAATAACGCTTTTAGACAATATATCCTTCACGGCAAAATCCGGAGAAATTCTCGGCATTGCCGGTATTGCGGGAAGCGGACAGCGTGAGCTTTTGGAATCGATTGCCGGTTTACAGAAAATCAACAAAGGTCAAATCAATTATTTTGATCCCAAGAGCAACAAAACAATTGACCTTTGCGACAAAACTCCGCTTCAAATCAGAGAGCTGGGCGTTCGTCTTTCTTTCGTTCCCGAAGACCGTTTGGGAATGGGACTTGTCGGAAATATGGATATAGTCGATAATATGATGCTGCGAAGCTATCGCAGAGGAAAATCGATTTTTCTTGAACGCAAGCAGCCCAAGGACCTTGCCAATAAAATTATCTCGGAGCTTGAGGTTGTTACTCCAAATGCGAATACTCCCGTTCGCCGTCTTTCGGGCGGAAACGTTCAAAAGGTGCTTGTCGGACGAGAAATCGCCGTTTCGCCAACGGTACTTATGGCGGCTTATCCCGTAAGAGGTCTTGACATCAACTCCTCTTATCTTATTTATAATCTTCTTAATCAGCAAAAAGAGAATGGTACTGCCGTTATATTTGTCGGCGAAGATCTTGATGTGCTTCTTGAGCTTTGCGACAGAATAATCGTTATCAGTTCGGGCAGAATTTCGGGCGTTGTTGATGCAAGAACATCATCAAAGGAAGAAATCGGCTTGCTTATGACAA
Source organism: uncultured Clostridium sp. (assembly GCA_964571095.1). Lineage (GTDB taxonomy): Bacteria > Bacillota > Clostridia > Oscillospirales > Acutalibacteraceae > CAG-177. The sequence continues at coordinate 79,795 of CAZNAC010000001.1, forward strand.
AAAATAACGGAGGTGAAAGCAATGAGCATTAAAGAAAAAACAGTTCACGAACCCCTTTTTCACATCTCGAAGCGTAATGCACTCCCCTTTTGGCTTTCATGGCTTATCCGAATCCTCTCGGTTGTTGCCGCATTGGTTGCCTGTGCCGCTGTTACGGTTGTTTTAACCGGTGAGAATCCGCTCGGCGTTTATGCAACGATGATTGACGGTGCGATCGGCACACAGCGCCGCATTTGGTCGCTTATGCAAAATATTGCAATGCTCCTTTGCGTTTCGATAGCCGTTACCCCAGCATTCAAAATGAAATTCTGGAATATCGGTGCCGAAGGTCAGGTGCTTATCGGCGGACTTGCTACGGCGGCGTGTATGATTCTTTTCGGAGATAAGCTCTCCCCCGTCATTCTTTATCCGCTCATAATTATAACCAGCATTGTTGCCGGTGCTGTTTGGGGATTTATTCCCGCATTCTTTAAGGCAAATTGGAACACAAACGAAACACTTTTCACTCTTATGATGAACTATATCGCAATGCAAATCGTTTCGTTTTTTACCTACAAATGGTCCGTGCCCAAGGGTTCGGGACAAATCGGTATTATCAACGCCTCAACCAAAGCGGGTTGGATGCCCTCGATCGGCGGCTCACCCTATCTTGCCAACATTTTAATTGTCGCCATTCTCACATTCGGAATGTATATTTATCTTAAATATAACAAACACGGATATGAAATTTCCGTTGTCGGCGAAAGCGAAAACACCGCAAAATACATCGGAATCAATGTTAAAAAGGTTATTATGCGTACTATGCTCCTTTCGGGTGCAATCTGCGGTATCGCAGGCTTCCTGCTTGTCAGCGGCACAGACCACACGATAACAAGAGATACTGCGGCAGGCAGAGGCTTTACCGCTATTATGGTTTCCTGGCTTGCAAAATTTAATCCGTTTTATATGATACTTACTTCGTTTTTAATTGTTTTTCTGCAAAAAGGAGCAATTGAAATTTCAACTATTTACGGTCTTAACGACTCATTTTCGGAAATAATCACAGGAATAATTATTTTCTTCATCATAGGCAGTGAATTTTTTGTTAACTATACCATTAAATTCAAAAAAAGCAGGAAAGGAGCTGACAAATAATGATTGTTGCATTCATTCAGCGTGCAATTGTTCAAGGCATTCCCCTCCTGTTTGGCTCCACAGGCGAAATAATAACGGAAAAAAGCGGTAATCTTAACCTCGGTACTGCCGGCGTTATGTATGTCGGAGGTATTTCCGGCGTTATAGGTGCTTTTGTTTACGAGCAGTCGGTCGAAACTTTAAATCCGTTTCTCGCCGTAATAATTCCGCTTTTATCATCGATGCTCGGTTCGGCATTAATGGGACTTCTTTATTCCTTTTTGACCGTAACTCTCCGTGCAAACCAGAATGTTACAGGTCTTGCACTTACCACCTTCGGCGTCGGATTCGGTAACTTTTTCGGCGGTTCTCTTATTAAGCTTCTCAATTCCGACACCCCTTCAATCACGCTCACCCAAACAAGCAACTGCTTTAAGCAAACACTCCCCTTTGCAGATAAGCTCGGTTGGTTCGGAGATGTTTTTCTTTCCTACAGCTTCCTTGCCTATGCGGCGGTAATCATTGCACTCCTTGCTTCGTTTTTCTTTAACAGAACACGAGCCGGACTCAATTTGAGAGCTGTCGGCGAAAATCCCGCAACGGCAGATGCCGCCGGTATCAATGTTTCAAAATATAAATATTTATCCACCGTAATCGGCAGCGTTATAGCCGGCTTCGGAGGCTTATATTATGTTATGGATTATGCTTGCGGCGTTTGGTCTAACGACGGCTTCGGCGACAGAGGATGGCTTGCTATCGCACTTGTTATTTTCGCCGTATGGAAGCCGAATTTCAGCATTATAGGTTCGTTCCTTTTCGGCGGTCTTTTCATTATCCACAATTATATTCCGAATCTCAGCATCAGTATGCAGGAAATTTTTAAGATGACGCCGTATTTGGTAACGATTATCGTACTCATCTTTATCAGTATGCGTCGCAAAAGAGAAACGCAACCTCCCGCAAGCCTCGGTCTTTCATATTTCAGAGAAGAAAGATAACATCATATCATCTAATCCTGCACGGAAGCTCACACCGTGCAGGACTTTTTATTATCGGTTACTGTACCGATTCAAGTATTGATTTTTTCTTTTGCTTTTGTTATTTTATTATGTGAATGATACACTAAATAAAAAGAGAAACGGCTGTTCGGATGTGTCGGTTGTGGCTAAAATAAAAATATCATATGAGGATGATTTCGGAAATGTCTACAGTGAAACCGTTGACGCTTCAACGGTTATCGAAGAAAAAATCATCCAAACCGAAACCGAAGATAAGGAAGAAAAAAATACTCTTTGGTGGCTGTTTATGATTTTCGGTATAATTATCGGCGGTGCTCTCGGATTCGGAATCCCCTTTTTGATTCGTTCATCAAAGCAGCGAAAAGAAGACGAAAAAATGCTCTGATATGCAAGGTGTGTATGGCGAAAACCCATACACGCCTTGTTTTTCGGTTATATTCCTTCATTATTTTTCATATTGTTTAATAATATGTCATATGGAGGGTTCAAAATTGAGAAATGAAGTTGAGCAAAGAGCTGTTGAGCTTGCAGAATATATAATCGAAAATAAATCCACCGTTCGTGCGGCGGCAAAAAAATTCGGCGTTTCCAAAAGCACGGTATTTGTTGATGTCAGCGAAAGACTTAAAAAATTTAACCCGGAGCTTTATTGTGATGTCAGAAAAATTCTTGATATCAATAAGGCAGAAAGACATATCAGAGGCGGAATGGCTACAAAGCAAAAATTTTTAAAATAATTGAATATATTGTGTTGAATTTGATGAGAACATATGATAGAATATTATAGAAATCGGACTTCCCGAATTTTTTTGAGAAAGGACTGTCAAAATGAAGCAGCTTAAAATCGGCATCATCGGTGCCGGAAGAATCGGTTCCCTTCATGCAAAGTCGATTACATATAATGTACCGACCGCAACTGTTGTCGGAATCACAGATGTTTTCAAGGCAAACGCCGAAAAGGTTGCCGCCGAGCTTAACATCCCCAAAATTTATGATGATTACAAGCAGATGCTTGCAGATCCCGATGTTGAAGCAGTTCTTGTTTGCTCCTCAACAGATACTCACGCCGACATCGCTATCGAGGCGGCACAGGCAGGTAAACACATCTTCTGCGAAAAGCCCGTTGACCTCACTCCCGAAAAGGTTAATGCGGTTATCGATGCGGTTGCAAAAGCAGGAGTAAAGCTTCAGGTTGGTTTCAACCGCCGCTTTGACCATAACTTTGCAAATGTAAGAGCTATGGTTAATGACGGAAAAATCGGCGATGTTCACATCGTAAAAATCACTTCAAGAGATCCCGCTCCACCGCCGGCAGAATATTCGGCAGTCAGTGGCGGAATGTTCCTTGATATGACCATTCACGATTTTGATATGGCTCGTTTCCTCGCCGGAAGCGAAGTTACCGAGGTTTACGCAAATGCAACGTGCCTTGTTGATCCCGCAATCGGTGAAGCCGGTGACGTTGATACGGCGGTTATCAGCCTTAAATTTGAAAACGGTGCTGTCGGTGTTATCGATAACAGCAGACGTGCGGTCTACGGCTATGACCAGAGAATCGAAGTTTTCGGTAGCAAAGGTGCCGCTGTTGCATCCAACGATACTCCCACTAATGTTGTTTATATGGGCGAAGACGGTGTTGTTGCCGACAAGCCCCTCTATTTCTTCCTTGAAAGATATATGCAGTCCTTCAGAGATGAAATGCTTCAGTTTGTTGAAGCTGTTATCGATGACAAAGCAACCCCCACAACCGGCGAAGACGGCTTGAATTCAATTCTTGTTGCTCTTGCCGCTAAAAAATCGGTTGCCGAGGGCAGACCTGTAAAGCTTTCCGAAATGAAATAAAACAAACACAGCTCCGGTTCGAAAACCGGAGCTTTTATTAATTTGGAGGTGCTATCCGATGCTCGTCAAAATTTTACTCGGCATTCTAATACTCATCGGTGCCTTTCTTGCATTAAACATTTTTCTGATTCTTGTCGGCTTCATCGGTTCAATCGTTCCGATTAAAGAGAAAAAGAAATATTCCGGAGCGGAAAATCCTCTTATTAAAAAGGACGGTAAAGCATTCGTTGCCGCTCACCGTTCCGGTGCTCTCATTGCCCCCGAAAACACGCTCCTTGCCTTTCAAAGATGCGTTGAGAACGATGAATTTAAGGTTGAGCTTTTTGAATTTGATTTAAGACGTTCAAAGGACGGCAAGCTGATTATCGTGCACGACAAAACGCTTGATAGAACAACAAACGCCTGTGAATTTTTCAACGAAACGGAAATATATGTTGAAAACAAAACCTTTTCGGAAATTCGCGAGTTGAATCTCGGCGAAAATTACGTCGATAATAACGGAAATTATCCTTACCGTGGTCTTAGAGGCAAGGATATTCCCGATAATCTTCGTGCATTGAGCCTTGAACAATGCTTTGATTATCTTGAGTGTAAAGGTAAATACCTTTACAGCATCGACATCAAAAACGGCAAAGAACTCGGCAAAACCGCTACGGATGAGTTTTATAAAATCGTCAAGAGCAGAAATATGCTTGACAGGGTTATTTTTGCAACATTTCATCAGGAAATCACAGACTATGTTGACAAAACTTATCCCGATTTTAACCGTTCCGCAAGCAAAATGGATTTTTTCCTGTTTTATATTGCCGCATCATTTAATCTTCCACTCAAAAAAGAATGGATTAAATTCAATGTTTTGCAGGTTCCCGGAAATCAATATATAGTTGTAAGACCTGCTTCAAAGCGTTTCGTTACCTATGCTCATAATTACGGAATCGCCGTTCAGTATTGGACAATCAACGACGCAAAAGAAATTAAACGCATAAACGATATCGGAGCAGATTGCATTATGTCCGATCTTCCCGACCTTGCATACAGAATTATCAACGGTAAGTAATATCATTCTGCTTTAAGGTTAATTCCGCATCCGTATTTGTTGACAGCTTTGAATTTTCAACGGAGAAATAAGCCGTTTCTCCGACAGCATAGAAAGCATAGCTGTACCACCTGCCGGCGTAATAATGTCTCTCATCTGCAAACAAGGAATTAATAACCTCGCTTGAATTTTCGTTTTCGGCATATGTTTTTATGATTGCCTCGCAAACAAATTTAAAATTATCTGTCTTGTCTTTTGATGCAAGACAGATTTTTTTTATGTTTTCTTCACCGTCAGCCTCAAGCTGCAATGCATACGGCGTTTTATTATAATCAATAAAGCAAAATATTTTTTTGCTTTCATCATATACCGCGTCATTCGCAACAGTTAATTCGGGATAATTTTCTTTAAGCCTTTCCAAAAAAATACGATAATTCATTTTTTCCTGTAACGAACAACCGGAGAGCGTTACAATTAAAAAAGTCAAAATAAAAGTAACTGTCTTTTTCATTTTGAGCACCGTTTAATATTTTATTTTTTTCTTGAAATTTACTGCGGTCAATCCCCCTAAAGCGGAAAAAAATGTCACAGCGAACACAAGAATGAAAACGCCCGTACCCGCAACGTCTTTATTCAGAATACAAATTATAAGTGAGCATAAAAGTGACTGTATCAACCCGCTTATCGCTCCGAAAGCAATGCCTTTTTCTTTAATCAGCTTCAGTGCAATAAACCCGTTTACAAAACCCGAAACACATCCGGCGGCTATTCCGTAAATAAGATATGCAGGCTGAGCCGATTCGGTTTTAAGTATAACTGCTGCTTCGATAAACAATAACGTAAAAAACAAAATTGTTCCGATTGCCGATGACAAAGCTATATGCGAAATCGGAAATCCGGTTTCTTTTTTTGGCGATGCGGTATTTTTTGCAGGCATAATAAAACTCCCTTCATATTATATCAACAATCAATAATATGAAAGGAGTAAAATAAATATTCTTATTTATCAGCTATCAAAGGTATCGTCTTTTTTCTTCTTTGTCTTTTTTCTCTTTGCTTTGCTGTTTTCGGCAGCTTCTTCCATTTTCGCTTTCTTTTCCGCTTCTGCAGCTTCCTTTGCAGCCTGTCTTTCAGCTTCTGCCTTTTCAACTGCGGTATTATTGGTTGAAACAGCCCAACGAGTTATTTTCATCTTGTTTCTGTCTGCACCGGTTTCGATGATAAGAGAATCATCCTTAACGGTTACAACACGTCCCATAATTCCGCCGATAGTTGTTATTTCGTCGCCGACCTGAATGCTGTCACGCATATTCTGTTCTTCTTTTTGCTTTTTCTTTTGCGGTCTGATCATAATAAAATACATTGCACCGAAAAGAACAACCATCATAATAATCATTGTCATGGGATTTTGCTGAGAAGTTGTACCCGAAGCGGCTGAACCACCCGCTTGAGCCAAGAGAGAAATAAAATTCATTTTTTAAACCTCCAAAACATAATGCAAATATTATACAGTATTAACGTAAAATATGCAATAGAAAAATAAAATATTTTACAAATTATTAAATCCTTGTATCAAGCACATCGACATATTTTTCTCTGTAACGCTCAAACTCATTGTTATCCAGAGCCTCACGGATTTCGCACATAAGCATATTATAAAAATGCAGGTTATGAATAACGCAAAGACGCATCGCAAGCATTTCTTTACTTTTAAAAAGATGTCTGATATACGCACGGGAAAAACTGCGACAAGTCGGGCAAGTGCACTCGGTGTCAATGGGAAGTGAGTCACGCTCATATTTTTTGTTGTTAAGATTTATTATACCTTTTTTTGTAAAAAGATGACCGTGCCTTGCATTACGGCTCGGCATAACGCAATCGAAAAGGTCAACTCCTCTGTAAACTCCCTCGATGATATTTCCGGGAGTTCCGACACCCATAAGATAACGTATCTTATCGGCGGGCATATAAGGCTCAACAGCGGAAATGATTCTGTACATATCCTCTTTAGGTTCTCCGACGGCAAGACCGCCAATCGCATAGCCGTCAAGATCAAGCTCTGCGATAGCTTTCATATTTTCAACACGCAAATCATCAAAAGTGCAGCCCTGATTTATTCCGAAAAGGAGCTGATGCGGATTGATTGTATCTGGCAAAGAATTAAGACGCTTCATTTCCGCCTTACATCTTGCAAGCCAACGCACGGTTCTTTCACACGACTGCTTTGCGTATTCGTATTTTGCGGGATTTTCAACGCATTCATCAAATGCCATAGCAATTGTCGAGCCGAGATTCGACTGAATACGCATACTTTCCTCCGGTCCCATAAAAATATGTTTTCCGTCAATATGCGACTGAAAAGATACGCCTTCTTCTTTGATTTTTCTAAGCGATGCAAGTGAGAAAACCTGAAAACCGCCGCTGTCGGTAAGAATGGGACCGTTCCAAGCGGAAAACTTATGCAAGCCCCCCATTTCACGAACAAGGTCATCTCCCGGTCTGACGTGGAGATGGTATGTATTTGAAAGCATAACCTGACATCCGATTTCTTTTAAATCAACAGCGGAAAGGGCACCCTTTATCGCACCGCAGGTCGCAACATTCATAAATGCAGGTGTCTGCACCGTTCCGTGAACGGTCACAAATTCACCCCTTCTTGCATTTCTTTCTTTTTTTATAAGCTTATACATATTTTACTCTTTCTCCTCATAAAAAAGGCACGCATCACCGAATGAAAAGAATCTGTATTTTTCTTCAACAGCAATTTTATACGCATTCATTGTTTTTTCGTATCCGCAGAAAGCACTTACAAGCATTATTAAAGTGCTTTCGGGAAGATGAAAATTAGTGATAAGGCAATCGATACACTTAAACTCATAGCCGGGATAAATAAAAATATCCGTCCAGCCCTCATCCTCGCAGATCCTGCCTCTGAAATTCGCAACCGATTCAAGAGTTCTGCAACAGGTTGTTCCGACAGCAAAAACTCTGCCGCCGTTTTCTTTGGTGCGGTTTATTATATCCGCCGTTTCTGCGGGAAGATAATAATGCTCCGAGTGCATATGATGGTCTTCGATATCATCTGCCTTAACAGGTCTGAACGTTCCCAAACCGACGTGCAAGGTAACAAAGCCTATCTCAACGCCCTTTTGACGAATCTTTTCAATCAATTCGGGCGTAAAATGAAGACCTGCGGTCGGTGCCGCCGCACTGCCCTCCTCTTTGGCATAAACAGTCTGATATCTGCTTTTATCCTCAAGCTTTTCGGTTATATAATGCGGAAGCGGCATTTCGCCGACTTTATCGATAACATCGAAAAAATTGCCCTCAAAGCCGAATTTGGCAATTCTGTTGCCGTCGGGTAAAACCTCAATAATTTCGGCGGTAAGAATACCGTCACCGAAGGTGAACTTATGCCCCACCCTCGCTTTTTTTCCGGGACCGGTTATAACTTCCCAAGTGTCACAGTTTTTTTGATTCAACAAAAGAAATTCAACAACCGAACCGGTATCGTTTCTCGTACCGTACATTCTTGCGGGAAGAACCTTTGTGTTGTTAAGTATAAGGCAGTCACCCGGCTTTAAAAAGTCAATAATATCTCTGAAAATATGGTGGCTGCATTCTCCGCTTTTCTTGTTTACCACAAGCATTTTTGAACAATCTCTCGGCTCTGCGGGAGTTTGAGCAATCAATTCCTTTGGTAAATCGTAATAAAAATCGCTTCTTTTCATTAAAAATCCTCAAAATTATTAATAAATTTTAATTATATTTGTATAAATAATTGTTTGACTTGATACTGCATTCTGTGATATCATCATAATATTATAATAAGTTTTTGTCAAGGTTTATAATGACATTAATTTTTTAATTTGGTTTTAAAATAATACTTTTGAAAAGAGGATTTATACTATGAAGAACTACAAAGTCGGTATTGTCGGTGCAACCGGAATGGTCGGTCAACGTTTTGCAACGCTCCTCGAAAATCATCCTTGGTTTGAAGTTACCGTTCTTGCCGCAAGCCCCCGTTCGGCAGGAAAAACCTATAAAGAGGCTGTAGGTGCAAAATGGTGTATGGCAACTGATATTCCCGAAAGTATGGCCGATATGATTGTTATGGATGCAACGGCGGATATTGATAAAATCGCTTCATCGGTTGATTTTATTTTCTGTGCCGTTGATATGAAAAAAGATGAAATAAAAGCTCTTGAAGAAGCATATGCAAAAGCGGAGTGCCCCGTTGTTTCAAACAACAGTGCTCACAGACACACTCCCGATGTTCCTATGATAGTTCCCGAGCTCAATACAGAACACGCACAAATAATCAACGCCCAGAAAAAGCGTCTCGGAACGGAGAGAGGCTTTATAGCGGTTAAATCAAACTGCTCTCTCCAAAGCTATGTTCCCGCTCTTTATCCCCTTAATGAATTTGGCGTTAAGGATGTTCTCGTTTGCACCTATCAGGCAATTTCCGGTGCAGGCAAAACCTTTGAAACTTGGCCCGAAATGATTGACAATGTTATCCCCTACATCGGCGGAGAAGAAGAAAAATCAGAGCAGGAGCCGCTTAAAATTTGGGGCAAAATTGAGGGCGACGTTATCGTTCCGGCAACATCACCCAACTTTACCGCTCAATGCTTGCGTGTGCCGGCTTCAGACGGCCATATGGCGGCGGTATTCGTAAGATTTGAAAACAAGCCCACCAAAGAACAGATGAAAGAAATTTGGAAAAACTTCAAGGGTTATCCCCAGCAGGTCGGCTTGCCCAGTGCTCCGAAGCAGTTCCTCAATTATTTTGAAGAAGATAATCTTCCTCAAACCAGACTTCAAAGGAACCTCGAAAACGGTATGGCTGTTTCAATCGGCAGACTCAGAGAAGATACACAGTATGATTATAAATTTGTTTGTCTTTCACACAATACATTAAGAGGTGCGGCAGGAGGTGCCGTACTTATGGCAGAGCAGCTTTGTGCTCAAAACTATATCACACCCAAGTTCAACTGATGAAAGGAGAACACCAATGAAGCAAACTGTTTTTACGGGAGCGGGCGTTGCAATTGTTACGCCTTTTACGGCAGACAATAAAATAAACTATGATAAGCTCGCCGAGCTTATCGAATTTCAAATAGCAAATAAAACGGATTCCATCATAATTTGCGGAACAACAGGCGAAGGCTCCACTCTTGACCACGAGGAGCATTCCGAAGCTATCAGATTTGCCGTTGAGGTTACAAACAAAAGAATCCCCGTTATTGCGGGAACAGGCAGTAACGACACCGCATATGCCGTTAAGCTTTCAAACGAAGCCGAAAAAGCGGGCGTTGATGCTATTCTCTCGGTCACTCCCTATTACAATAAAACATCTCAGAGAGGTCTTATTGAGCACTTTAATTTTATTGCCGACCGTGTAAGTGTTCCCATTATTCTTTATAATGTTCCCTCAAGAACAGGTGTTGACATTAAACCCGAAACCTATTTGGAGCTTTCAAAGCACAGCAGAATCGTTGCGACCAAGGAAGCAAGCGGAAATATTTCTTCAATTGCAAAAACTATTGCACTCTGCGGAGATGAGCTTGATGTCTATTCGGGAAACGACGATCAGGTTACAGCTCTTATGTCGCTTGGCGGCAAAGGCTCGATTTCGGTTTTATCCAACATTCTTCCGGAGGTTGCTCACAATATTCCCGCAAAATATCTTGAAGGCGATCACGCGGAAAGTGCAAAGCTTCAACTCAAATACCTTGAGCTTTGCAACGGTCTTTTCAGCGATGTTAATCCCATTCCCGTAAAAGAAGCGATGAACCTTATGGGTATGAATGTCGGCGATTGCAGACTTCCGCTCTACAGAATGAGTGACGATGCAAGAGAGGCACTCAAAAAAACCCTTGCCAAATACGGTCTTATCTAAAGCATTAAGAGGTAATAATAAATGTCAGGAATTATATTGACAGGCTGCAACGGTAAAATGGGTAAAGCCGTTACAAACAGCGTTAAAGAAAGCAATAAGCTTAAAATTATTGCGGGAATCGATATTTTTACCGAACAGCAATATGATTATCCCGTTTTTTCGTCACCTTCTCTTGTTCCCGATGAAATAACAAAAAAAGCCGATGTTATCATCGACTTTTCAAATCCGAATGCAATTGCGGGTTTGCTTGAATATGCGGTTGAAAATTCAATTCCCGCAGTCATATGCACAACGGGACTTAACGATGCGCAAATCAATCTTATAAAAAATGCCGCCGAAAAAATTCCCGTATTTTTCAGTGCGAATATGTCGCTCGGAGTTAATCTTGTTTGTGAGCTTGCAAAAAAAGCAGCTTCCGTTCTCGGTGACTCATATGATATTGAAATCATAGAAATGCACCACAATCAAAAAATCGATGCTCCGAGCGGTACTGCTCTTATGATTGCGGATTCAATTAAAGAGCAGCTCGATGAACCGATAAAATACGAATACGACCGCCACTCCAAAAGAGAAAAAAGGACAAAAAAAGAAATCGGTATTCACGCCGTCAGAGGCGGTACGATAACCGGAGAACATCAGGTTATTTTTGCCGGACACGACGAAATAATTACCGTTTCACACAGTGCACGAAGCAAGGAGCTTTTTGCTACCGGTGCAATTAATGCGGCGGAATTTATTTGCGGTAAAAAAGCAGGATTATATAATATGTCCGATATGATTAAATGAGGAGGATTACAAAATGAAGCTCATAGACAATATTTTTGTAACGGAAGATGTAACTCTTTTTTCGCTGTGCGATGCACCTGCCGATATTTCCCATATGGCAGATGTTTTTAAAATGATTGCCGAATCGGGAATCGATGTCGATATGATTTCGCAGTTTCCTCTCAGCGGTGCGGGTTCGGGATTTTCCTTTACGGTCAGTGACAGCGACTTTGTTTCCGTTCTTTCGATTGCCTCGGAGCTTCGCAACAGATCCCCGAAAACCAAAATCAGTGTCAGCAGCGGAAATTGCAAAATCACCGTAAGCGGTGAGGATATGAGAGGAACTCCCGGAGTTTCCGCCGCCGTATTCAAAGCGGTTGCAAGTGTCGATGCCGATGTCAGAATGATAACAACCTCTGAAATTGAAATTGCAATGCTTGTTGTAAAATCAGATGTTGATGAAGTTATCGAAGCAATAAAAAAAGAATTTGCCGAATAATTCAAATAAGCAAAAAGCACCCCTCAACAAAAGCTGTTGAGGGGTGCTTCGGTTCATTGCTTATTTGCCAAGAATGCCGGCAAATGCATCTTTAATGATTGCAACAATATTTGCTCCGTCGATTTCGTTGAAATACGCAAGAATCTTCTGAACCATTTCAAGGATTTCGGTTACAAAGTTCTCCATTTTTTTGCCCTCCGTTTTTTATTAACAGCTCTGCTGTCAATTCAATTATAGATAAAAAAGATAACTTTGTCAATATTTTACAACTATACAAAATCGGCGGTTTGACTGGTTTTTATTCAAGCATATCCATTATTGCCCTTTTTCCGGTAACACCGACGCTCCTGTTATGAACCGTTCCGTTTTTCATAACAACCAGCGTGGGTATGCTCATAATTCCGAATTTCTCCGCAAGCTCCTTTTCCGTATCAACATTTATTTTGCACACCTTGGCATCTGTAGTGCCTGCAATATCCTCAATCGTTGATGAAAGCATTTTGCAGGGTGTACACCACTCGGCGAAAAAATCTATAAGAACGGTACCGTCATAGTTTTCGATTTCTTTTGTATAGCTGTCGCCCGTAACATCGAATATCTTCATTTTAATCCCTTTCCTTTCCGAAACATTCTACACAATAATCGTTAATATGTTTGCTCGGAAAAGCGGATTTATTCATTTTATTTACTTGAGGGAATCATCAACATACATTTATTCTCTATTATGTCACCGTCGATATCGTTTTCTGTTTTTATTGCCTCAACCGTTGTGTTATATCTTCTGGCAATATTCCAAATAGTTTCATTTTTATCGCAAAAATAAATTGTTAATGCACAATTATCGCTTTTGGCTTTATTTTCAGACGAAAGAACGATATCGCCGATATATTTTTTCAGACACAAATTAAGAATCATTCCGGAGGCACAAAGCTCGGTTTTAAGCTCAAGCCGACTGTCGCCCGTAACGGCACACGAGCACGACATTATTTGAACAGAACCTGTGCACAGAAATCTTTCCGCACTTGTTGCCATTTTGACCTGAAATTCAAAATCAACGGGTTTTTGAATAATTCCGATTTGATTTTCACTGTCTCTGTAAAGAATATTCGCTTGATACGTTCCGGAAACTCCGCACTTATCCTCCTTAGGTGCAAAGCCGTATTTTATCTCGGAACACCAAACCGCAAGAACACAATCAACGCTGACACCGATGCTTTCAAGAACAACCTTGTTGGTAAATGAAGTATCAAAGTTATCGTTAAAGGTTAAAAGCTCAATGTTTTTTTGCGAATTTTCGGAGGGAAATTCGGTTGAATAAGCATCGCAAATAAGAGAAATCGGAATTTCTTCAAACGCTGCAGTAAAAGCACTTATTCTGACATTAAGGTCCATAAGCCGCATATTTCCCGATGAATCCGCTTTGGGAATGCTTTCACAGGAGCACACATTAAGCCTCAAGCTCGGTTTGCATTCTTCTTTCAGCCCTTCCGCTTCAATAATCTGACTTATAGGCATAGAATGCTCTATACTCTCAATCGATGCCGATTCGTCACCGATATAATATATTTTAACATTGCAGTTACCTTTTATAAGTGCCTTATTGTTAATGATTTTTATCTCGTTCGCTATCGCACAAGCCGACACGTTGATAATTTGTGAAATCGGCGGCTTATCATCACCAAGCTCAATAACCTCGCTTAAAGAGAACGCTCTTTCGCTCAACCCGCAAAGAGATGCCGTGTTTATTTCTTCCGTCACCGTTTGAATCCCCGCTCCGTCGGCAGAGCAAAGAATCGTTTCTTCACGTTTATCGGTCGCTTTAAAAATAAAAGTAAGCATTGCTCTTATATCGACTCTTCTCGGATTTACAGCTCTGCAATTTGCGTAATCCGTTTTAATTCTGACATCAACCGCACAATCTGATGTAACCTTTCCCGATTCAACAAATTTTTGCAAAGGATAATTCTGCTCATATGCCGCTGTTTTGCCGTTTTCTCCGAGATACAAAATACGAACGGTGGCAATTGCATCGGTAGTTATTCTTCCCGAATTATTTTGAACGGAGGAAATGTTGGGAATTACGGAGCATTTAAGGATTCTTTGAATTTCGGGACAGTAATCGGGTAAATTTATGTCCGCTTCAAGCGACTGCTCCGCCGTTGCTTCATAAACGGTTTCGCAAAAACCGATTTTTCGGGTATCACGGTTATAGTTCATAATTTTTCTCTCCTTGACATTTTTGTTATAATGTATTCAAAACCTGTCCGAAATATTACAGAATTACAGTAGCAAAAAATCGACACATTTTTAAAATTCCGTTAAAAATATTAATAAAATATATTTACAATTGAAAAAGTTTATATTATAATATAACCATATAATAAATGAAAGGAGCAACACCATGCCCGAATTTACTTATGAAATCGTTGAGGCAGTAGCAGTTCTTTCCGAAAATCCCAAAGGATGGACAAAGGAACTCAACCTCATCAGCTGGAACGGCAGAGATCCTAAGTATGACATCCGTGAGTGGGCACCTGACCATGAAAAAATGGGCAAGGGCGTTACTTTGAGCAAGGATGAAATGGCAGCACTCAAAGAAGCTGTTCAAGATCTTTAAGAATTAAACCACCGTTCATGCGCGCGTTGCGGTTACTCTCCGCAACGCTTTTTGTTATTGCAATAATCAAATGAGGAGGCGGATATATGGGCGATTCCCCCAACAGACAGGTTTCCGGCTTTAAGGTTTACGACAGAAGATATGTCGGCGTTAAAGAAACAGTCGCTTATCTTCTCAATGACTTTTCAAACGCCTTTAACATCGGTCAGTTTACCGACAGGTTCATTTGGGATGTTGTTAAAATCGATTTTAAAACCAACGCTTTTGTCAGTATGTTGACCGGCATATGGGATGTTGTTAACGATCCGATTATTGCCGCAATCGTTGATAAAACAAGAACCCGATGGGGCAAATTCAGACCGTACCTTATTTCTTTTCAAATTCCGATGACACTTCTCGGTGCATTGTATTGGTTTATTCCTTTTTTCTTTCCGGGCACATCCGGAACCTATCTGCCAAAGCTTATTTATTATTTTGCCTTCAATGTTATAACCGAAACGGCAGGAACATTTACAAGCATTGCAAAGGCGGGATATATGACCACAATAACACCTCATCCCAATGACAGAACAAGACTGATAACCCTTGCGGAGCTTCTGACGGGTTATATGGGCGAGGATATGCCGAATTACATAATGGGCGTTTTGCTCGATTTGATAAACAATGATGTTTTAAAGTGGAAGCTGAAAAATGTTTTTCTTGCTATGGGACTCGGAACAAGCATTATATCATCCGTATTTACCTTTTATTTTTTTCTTGTTTCAAGAGAAAGAGTTATGCAATCGATTGAAACACCGAGCGTAAAGCAAGGGCTTAAAGCGGTTTTAAACAATTATCCTGTTCTGCTTATAACAATATCCGATTTTCTCGGTGGATTCAGCGTAAGCGGAAGCAGCACAAATTATTTTATAGATGTTCTCGGCTCCGCTTCTCTTTTAACCGTTGCAAACTTTCCGTCCGGACTTAACGGAAGCATAAGCTACGCATTTGTTAAGCCGATAAGAGAACGCTTTTCCTCAAAGGCAATATGGGTTTTTGAAGACCTGTACACAAGATTTTGGTATCTTTTATTATTTGCCGTAGGTTCTATAGGCAAAAACTATAAGAAGCCGTTGCTGATGACAATTCTTTTCGGAGTTCAAGCTTGGTTTGACAAATGGGCATTCGGAATCAGAAAGGTTGTTAAAGCGGAGCTTTATAATGAAGCTATGGATTATTGCGAATGGAAAAACGGCTACAGAGTTGAAGCAACCATCGGAGTTGCGAGAAACCTTATAACAAAGCTCCAAAGTCTGTTTATGAACTCCGCAAAAAATCTTATTCTTGAGGGAATCGGCTACAAGCAGGGAATTGCAATCGGAACACAGAGTGACAAAACCAAATGGTGGCTTTTTGCTCTCTGTACGGGCATTCCGCAGCTCACCGGAATACTTGCCGTTATACCGAAATTTCTCTATCCCCTTTCGGGAAAGCTTCGTGAGCAAATGTACTCGGAGCTTATGCTCAGAAGGCACGAGCTAAGTGAAAAAATAACCAAAGAAAACAATGAAATAACAATAGCCATCGGAGATTAAACTGCCGTAATGCAATGTTTTTTCGACTTCGGCTTAACAAAAATGACAGCGGTACGACAACCGCTGTCATTTTTTAAACCTGTTAAAACAATCTTTTTTCTTCACCGTCAAGCAATCTGATAATATTCGGTATGTGTTTAATTCCGATCATAACCGCACAAGCTGCCGCAAAAATAAAATTATATTCTCTCTTATCATTGCCGAGAAAAAAGGCAAAAAGCGGGTATACCGCCGCACAAATGCCCGAGGCAAGCGAAACTGTTTTGGTTGCCGCAATCAAAGCGACAAATAAAACAAGCAGCAGTAAAGCAGTCAACGGCATAATTCCCAAAGCAGAGCCAGCCGCCGTTGCAACACCCTTGCCGCCTCGAAAGCCGAAAAAAGCAGGAAACATATGTCCCACTTGGGCAAAAAATCCGGCAAAAAGCAAGCATTCATAAGGAGCTTGAAAAAAGACAACAACACACCTTGCAAGCGTTACCGCCGCAAAGCCTTTTAACATATCAAGAAGAAGCACCGATACACCTGCTTTTTTCCCGAACACTCGAAGCATATTGGTTGCACCGGCATTTTTGCTTCCAAAATCTCTTATATCTTTTTTGTATATTCTTTTTGAGATAATAACAGCATTGCTTATTCCTCCGATAAGATATGAAAGAACCGAAATGATAAAAAAATATAACATAATTGTCTTCACCCAACTGTTATTATGCCCCAAAAAAGCGGTAATCCTCATTTGAAGATTACCGCTTAGCCGCAAATCTAAATATAAGTATTGATCCCCTAAGTTTCCGGTGCGATGGACTATTGTGGTTGCAACTATACTAAGGTATGATTAATTTTTTCTCTAAGCTCAAGAAGCCACTCATTATTACGAGAATATTCTTTAAAAGAAATCGGAGCTTCAAGTCCGTCTTCGATAAACGCAATGGTTTTTTCTCTGCCGATTTTACTTTCAAGCAAATTTAATGCCATCATATCCTGAAAACCGTCATAAAAGACCTTGAGCCTCAATGATTCAATAGCTTTACCGTCCTCAGCGGGATAAACGACAAATGAATCACCCGATTGGAAGCTTCCGCCGGCATCGGTAATTTCAAAAGGATCAATCGCCTTGATTGAATATTGGGTATTATAAAAATTATATCCCCAATGCAAAAAGCCTTTAATATTATATTTATACATAATAGTTCCGAGCACTCTGTTTCGCAGGGACGGCATCGCCATAAAACGATTCGGAACATATTCATTCCCCTGCCCGCAACAATAATAAGTCCAAAGCTCCGGAACCTTACCGACAAAATCTTCGATGGAATTCTCACTCGGTATCGGCTGTTTAACAGCTCCCGTTTCATAAAAATCGTAATCCGACAACGCATCGATAATGCGAAAGCCCGAAAAAATTTCTTCTATCAATGCAGCCCGTTTTTTATAAATCTCAAGGTGCTTCGCCGAAGGCTCATCGGAAACATGGAAGAAGCAATTATTTCTAATACCTTCGCTGTCGATAACGTCGATAAGCTTTTCACCGAATGCACGAAGAAAATCATCATATTCACGGCTTGAAGTTTTTGTTGACCAACCGAAAATCTTCTTCTCTCTGTGCTTTCTGTCAAACGCAACCACCTTGGGAGCATGGCTTGCTCCCCATTGAGTAAAAAAGTGGCTCATCTCAAAATATTTGATTCCGCATTCACGACACATCGCTATCCATTTTCTTAAATTACGAAAATCAAAGCGATATTTTCCGCCGCTTCGGTATATTTTAACAAGCTGAACGGTTTTTCTTTCTCCGCCGACCTCGGTATCGAGAGGAGGAGTAAAAAGCGGTGTCAATATGCAATTCATACCGTGCTCTGCGGCTGTTTTGATAAAATTCCGACATATACGCCAAAATTCATCGTCAAACGGCTCAACACCGTAATAATTGCAAATACAATCGGCGTGAAACCAGTTGGTAAAAATCAATTTCTGTTCGGGAAGCTCTGCATCGATAACTTCAATTTCAATACTTTTTTTCGCCGTTTCGATATCCGATTCAAGCGATACCTCAAGCTTATTTTTACCGATTTCGCCATTGGGACAAATCTCTATCCAAACGCTGTACCATTTTTCGGCTTCCGCATTTATTTTTTCATTTAGCGGAATAAGACAATCGGGATAAAAGCCGGAGCTTTTTCGCAAATAATAATCATCTGCATCATCGGAGCACGCCTTACCCACGGGAACATCTTTGACCAAATACAGCTTCGCTTTTTCCGCAAGCTTTCCGTTAAGCGTAACGGAGAGCAATTCGTTTTTTTCACACCTAAACGATATCTGAAAGGATGAACGCTCGTTTTTCAGCATAGAAAATCCGTTAATTTCCGGTGCCGAAGGTCTTTCGTTCGCAAACACCTTTTCAAGGGAACTTAAAATTAAAAGCTCCAAAAAATCACCTCATTGTTCGGCACTCAACCGCAAATCCTTTTCAACGGTTTTTTCAACTGCCGTTATCACCGAACTTTCAAAGCCTGTTTCTTTTAAGCTGCATACGCCTTCTATCGTTGTTCCGGCAGGTGAGCAAACACGTCTTATAAGCTCACTAATCGAAAGCGGACTTTCAATAAGCTGCTTTGCAGAGCCTAAAAGCATCTGTGATGCGATTTTTTGTGCCGTATCGGCAGGCAAGCCGTATTTGATACCCGCAACAGCAAGAGCATCGGCAAACATATACGCAAATGCTGGAGCCGAGCCTGCAATGGCGGTAAAAGCCGAAAAATATTTTTCTTCAAGCTCGACAGTTCTCCCAAAAAAAGAACAGAGCTTAAATGCAAATTCTTTTTGAGTATCCGTTACCCGTTCCGAGGCACACAATGCCGTCATCGATTCGCCTACCGATGCGTTGATATTCGGCATAATACGCACCGCTTTAACATTATATCCGAAATATGACTTGATTTTTTCAAGCTGCGTTCCGGCGGCTGTTGAAATAACAACCGCATCATTCGCCTTAACATTCCCGCTTATTTTTTCCGCAAGTGCTCCGAAATCCTTGGGCTTCACGGCAATAACAATATATTCGCAATCCTCCGCAAGCTTTTGCACACTCTGTGCGGCATTAACGGAAAGCTCGTTGCAAAGACTTATGACCTTATCGGGATTGATATCGTAAATCGCAATTTCATTTAACGGTATCTCGTTTGCCGAAACAACGCCTCTCAAAATTGCACTTGCAAGATTTCCCGTTCCGATAAATCCGAGTTTCATATTTACCACCCTTAATAAAAAGGTGCAAAGCTTTTATCACCCTAAAATCCAAACCGGATTTGTTGGCTGTGGCTACGCTCTGCACCGAATTTTATGTTAAAATTAAAGCTGCGATGTGCAGTGAGGACATCTTGTTGCTTCGATTGCAATTTCGCTTTTGCAATAGGGACATTCCTTGGTTGTCGGCTCATCGGGAGTTTCTTCTTTTTTCTTCGATTTTTCTACCACTGTGTTGATAGCCTTAACAAGAATGAAAACAACAAACGCCATAATGATAAAATTGATAACGGCACTTATAAAATTGCCATAGCTGAGAACGGCAGCACCTGCTTGAGCCGCTTCTTCCGCAGTTGCGTATTGATTACCGTCGAGTGCCACAAACCAATTTGAAAAATCAAGGCTCTTTGTTGCAAGGCTGATAACAGGCATAACAACATCGTTAACAAGCGAATTGACTATCGCCTGAAACGCACCGCCCACGATAACGCCGACCGCAAGATCGATAACGCTGCCTCTCATTATGAATTTTTTAAATTCCGCACATATTCCTTTTGCTTTTGACATAACAAGCAACCTCCGTTATTTTATGTATAATAATTTACCAAATTTTTTATCAAAGGTCAACACCTTCAAGAGTAAAATTCGGAATAAAACTTTCTTCTGCTGCTTCGCCGCTTTGAAAAAAGCAGTTTTCAAAGCCGAGAGATAGAACTTTTTGTTTTACTATCGAATATTCTCTTGCCGAAAGCCGTCTGTTTATCGGCGGCATATCCTTTGCCGCACCGAACGGAACATACTGCCGCATAACGCTGATATATGTTTCCTCCGGCAAATTTTCACGAACCCAAGAAAAAACCTTGATTGCCTGTGAAATATTACCGGGAAGCACCATATGCCTGATGATAATACCCTTAACGGCAATGCCGTTTTTATCGAGCTTTAGTGCTCCGACCTGTCTTTGCATTTCAAGCACGGCAGCAGACGCATATTTAAAATAATCTGCGGCACCCGAATATTTTAATGCCGGAGCGGAATCGAAATATTTAAAATCCGGAAGATAAATATCAACAAGGCCTTCAAGTCTTTTAAGCGTTTCGGCTTTCTCATAGCCGGATGAATTCCAAACGACGGGAACAGGCGAATTATATTCTTCAAGAATTTTCGCAAGCATCGGTGCGTAGTGAGTCGGCGTTACAAGATTAAGATTATGCACACCCTTTTCTATAAGGGCATCGAATATTTTCATAACTTGCTTTTCATCGACTTCCTTTCCGAAAGCTTCGTGACTCAATCCGTAATTCTGGCAAAAAACACAGCCGAGATTGCATCCCGAAAAAAACACGGTTCCGGAACCCTTTGTGCCGCTCAAGCAAGGTTCTTCCCAAAAATGCGGAGCCGCTCTTGCAACCTTTATCTTTTCACCCACGGAGCAAAAGCCGATATTCTCCGCTCTGTTTACCATACAGCTTCTCGGACACACCGAGCATTTCACCGCAAATCCCTCTTTTCATTTCTTTTTCAGTTATATTATACATTAAAGTATGGCAAATGCAAGATATTTTCATTGCAAAATCTTATAATATATAGTATAATAAAAAAGATTATAGGATTAAACTCAAACAAATCACCGACGGTAAAGGATGAAAACTATGTTTCTTGCAATTGATATCGGCAACACAAACATAACTATGGGCGTTTACAATAAGGACTCTCTTGTTTTTGTTTCAAGGCTTGCAACCGACCGCTTTAAAACCCCCGACCAATATGCAGTTGAATTTAAGCAAATTTTTTTGCTTTATGAGATGTCCTGCAACAGCTTTGAAGGTGCGGCGATAAGCTGCGTTGTGCCGGAGCTTTCAACTGCAATGAGCCTTGCCGTTGAAAAAATAACGGGCTGTAAGCCGATGCTTCTCGGCCCCGGAATCAAAACGGGAATGAACATTCTGATTGATAATCCCGCTCAGCTCGGTGCCGACCTCCTTGCGGGTTGCGTCGGTGCGGCAGCTCTTTATCCGCTCCCCTGCCTCGTTATCGACCTCGGCACAGCGAGCAAAATAAGCGTTATAGATAAAAACGGAGCTTTTTGCGGTTGCACGATCGCACCGGGAATCGGCATTTCTCTCGATGCCCTTTCGGCAAAAACCTCTCAGCTTCCGGCAATCAGCCTTAAAACTCCCGCAAGAGCGATAGGCAAAAACACCGTTGACTCAATGCAGTCGGGAACCGTTTTCGGATATGCTGCGATGATAGACGGAATGTGTGAAAAGCTTGAGGAGGAGCTTGGAGAAAAGGTTGCTTCGAGAGTTGCCACGGGCGGTCTTGCAATGGATCTTATCAAAAGCTGCAAAAAGGATATCGTTTTTAACCGTGAGTTAATTCTTTACGGTCTTAAAGTTCTTTATGAGAAGAACAAAAAATAATTTCCGTCAAATTTTGCGTTGCATCCCTCAAAAAATTTTCGGGAGCAGCAGCAAGGAGGAATATATATGTCAAAATCATCCGCAAAAACAGGACGCATACTGCGTCTCACCCAGCTTTCGGTGCTTGTTGCATTGCTGATAATTCTCGGCTTTACAAGCATCGGCTACATCAAAATCGGTGCCATTGAAATGACACTGAATATTATTCCCGTTGCCATCGGAGCAATTGTACTCGGCCCTACCGCTGGGGCAGTATGCGGAACGGTATTCGGTCTGACAAGCTTTTGGCAGGCGGCAACCGGAATGAGCGTATTCGGTATGACTCTTTTTAATGTAAGTCCCGTTTTAACCTTTATTCTCTGCCTTGTTCCGAGAATCCTTGAAGGCTGGCTTACGGGCTTGATTTTCAAAGCATTATCTAAAGCTTGCAAGAGCAATTCAATACCCTGTGCCGTTTCCGGCTTGGCGTGCCCCGCAATCAACACACTTCTCTTTGTGGGTGGCTTTATTTTACTTTTCGGAAAAACAGACGTTTTCGCAAGCCTTTACGGTCAATCGGCAGCCACAGGTCTTATTGCGTTTTTTGCGTGGTTTGTCGGAATAAACGGCGTTGTTGAGGCGATTGCCGGATTCATCATCGCTTCGGCAGTTTCAAAAGCTCTGTTAACCGCTAACAAAAAATTTCTTTAATTAAGGTGATCCAATGCCAATTAAAATAGCAAATGAGCTTCCCGCACATAAATCCCTCGAATCGGAAAACATCTTTGTTATGACCGAAGACAGAGCAATGTCGCAGGATATACGTCCGCTCAATATTCTTATTTTAAATCTTATGCCAACCAAAATAGAAACCGAAACGCAAATTCTCAGACTGTTGAGCAATTCTCCGCTTCAGGTTGAGGTTGAGCTTTTACAGGTTAAATCTCACAAATCAAAAAATGTTTCACAGGAGCATATGCTGAAATTTTACAAAACCTTTGATGAGATTTGCGAAAAAAAATACGACGGACTTATCGTCACCGGTGCACCTGTCGAAAATCTTGAATTTAATCAGGTTGATTATTGGAATGAGCTTTGCGAAATTTTCGATTGGAGCAGAAAGAATGTTTATTCCACATTTCACATCTGCTGGGGTGCACAAGCGGCACTGTACCATCATTATGGAATCCCCAAATATCCGCTTGAGGAAAAGCTGTTCGGCGTATTTCAGCATAAATGCCTTGACTCCTTTCACCCCCTGATGAGAGGAATCGACGACACATTCTATGTTCCGCATTCAAGGCATACCGAAAACAGAAGAAGCGATATTGCTCTTGTTAAAGATTTGCAAATTCTTTCTTATTCCGAGCAAGCCGGTGTTCATCTCATTTCCGATATGGATTGCAGAAATTTTTACGCAACAGGTCACTCGGAATATGACAGAGAAACACTTGCAAAAGAATATTTCAGAGACATCAACAAAGGTCTTAAAATAAATGTTCCTTTCAATTATTTTCCGGATGACGATCCGAATATGCTGCCGAAAATGTGTTGGAAGGGAACTGCAAATCTGCTGTTCAGTAATTGGCTCAACTATTTTGTTTATCAGCAAACGCCTTATGATTTAAGCACTCTTTAAGAAAAATGCAGGGCAGTCCTCTTGGGATTGTCCTGCAAGAAATTATGAATAATACAGATATACCGCTATGCAAATTACCGCTATGTGTATCGCTATCTCAATCGGCAAACCTATCATAAATTTTTTGTGCTTTGTTTTGTGCCTTATCACCGTCATTGTAATGTACATCGGCAATGCTCCGCCGAGAAGTCCGAGCAAGATAAGTGTTGTCTCCGGCACACGCCACATATGTTTTTTTGCAAATATTTTATCCGCAACGGTTATTATAATCGACACTCCCGTCATCACGCAAAAATAAATAACTGCCAATTCGGTAAACCATGTCATTTTAAGCAAGCCTCTCTAATATATTAATTCAGAAAACATAATGAAAGGAAAAAGACTATGAAAAAGCTTATTCCTTTGATTTTAATTATATCCCTTTTGTTTACCTCCTGTCAACTCAAAGCCGTCACGGAGCAAAACCGCTCCGCATTGAAGACGGTTATTCCGTCAAGTGCAAACCCGAACCTATCGGAAGCGGACACCGGCTCCGCTTCGGTACAAAAAGAGCTTAGAGGCATTTGGATTTCCTGCTACGACCATATTTCGGCGGAGAACAAAACAAAAGAGCAATACAGAGACTTGACCGACAAAATGTTCAAAAGGATAAAGGATTGCGGTCTTAACACGGCGTTTATCCATCTGAGAGCGTTTTCGGATGCCTTTTATCAATCCGATATATTCCCCTATTCCTCATTGATTGCGGGCAAGGAGGGTGCATCGCTTCCGTTTGATCCCTTTGAAATAATGCTCGAAAGTGCCGAGCAATACGGAATATCCGTTCACGGCTGGATTAACCCGTTCAGAATTTCTGCAAGCACCGACATTTCACGGCTGTCCTCAAAAAATCCCGCAAAAAAAATTCTTGATTCCGGCAACCTTGACGGCGAAATCTGTATTCTGTCAAACGGAATTTACTATAATCCGTCCTGTACGTCAAACCATAAGCTGATAATTGACGGCATTCGTGAAATCATAAATAAATATGATATTGACGGTATCCACATCGATGATTATTTTTACCCGTCAACCTCCGAAACGGTTGATAAAAAGCAGTTTGCGGAGTATAAATCAAATGCGGGCACAATGAGTCTCGACGATTGGCGGCGAAACTGCGTTAACGCTTTTGTTTCATCACTGTATTCGGCGGTTAAAGCGGTTAATTCGTCTTTGACGGTAAGCATAAGTCCGGCAGGTCGGCTTGACGAAAATTACGAAAGCAACTACGCAGACTGTGAATTGTGGCTGTCACATTCCGGATATGCCGATTTGATAATACCTCAAATATATTTCGGCTTTGAGCACGAAACGCTTGCATTTAAACCGCTTTTGGATAAATGGAGCAGCCTTGCAAGAGCATCAAGCGTTAAGCTCGCCTGCGGTATAGCCGCCCACAAATGCTCTGCCGTTGATAAATATGCCGGTACCGGCTCGGATGAATGGGAAACCAACTCGGATATTCTTTCGAGACAGGTTAGTGCAATACGTAAAAACGATAATTACTGCGGTTTCGCTGTTTTTTCTTATCAAGATTTAAACCGAAGCGATTGTAAATCGGAAATCGATAATTTGAAAAATACCATTACGGGGACTGAGAAATGAAAAAAAACAAGCTTATAATCACTGCGATAATCGGAATTGCCGTTGCTTTCATAGCAATAATAGCGGCTATGTTTGTAACCGGTAAATTCGATTCTCTTAAAACAAATAATTCGGGCGAAGCCTCAACCGCCGTTTCGGAAACAACAACCGAGGCGGCTACAGCCGCAATAGGCAGGCCGAAAAGCCAACATCCGGAAACGGTTGTTGCTTCGGTCTATTCGTCATATTCCGAAAACAGCGTGCTTGAGCTTTCTCTTTTTGAAGACCTCGGCTTTAACACGGTTATTTTTGATATGACAAAGGATAATTCGCAAGCTGTTTCGCCGCTTATTGAAGAAGCAAAGAAAAATTCTCTTTATTGCGGAATCAAGTCCGATATTTCCCAAGGTTCGGATTATGTTATTGATTTTTCAAAAAATAACAATATCGATTTTATTATTCTCGGCGGTGCAGATGAAACGGTAGATAGAGCCTATGCCGAAACGGCAGGCAAAGCCTGCTCCGAAATAAAAGCCTTTGACCCGCTGATTCTAATAGGTCTTGAACCGATAATCGGTTCAAAGGTTTCGGAATCTCAAAAATCACTCATTGCCGAAAGAACCGCCGATTTTGTATTTCTTTCTCACGAAAAAGGCAAGGAAGCATCTTTTAAGTCAACTCAATCCGTTTGGAACGAAGAAAGTATACCTCTTTGGCTTAGCCACGATTTGAGTGATATTTCATCATATTCGGCAGACAAGGCAAACAAAATTATAGAGCTTGCCTCCGCTTCCGCCGATATGCCGATGTGTAAAGGTCTTGCTTTTTCGCCCTTCGGCAGCATTGCCAATGCTTCGGGAAAGAACGCTCAAACGGTTAAAGAATACATAAAAAAGAGAGATTCTTATCTTCTCGACAAGGAATTTTCGATAACAAACCACTCAAAAACAAGCTTTACAGTTGAACAGTCATCTGTCATTTTCAAAGGAACAAGCAGTCCGGCACATGAGCTTTTATGCAACGGTCAAAAGCTATCGGTTGCAACTAACGGCGATTTTTCGCTTGACTGTAAGCTCATTCCGGGCGAAAACACCATTAAATTTGAGCACAAGGGCAAGACCTACACATACAAAGTCACTTATAAAATAAAGCTTCTCAAATCCGTTTCGCCCGCAGAAAATATTACTGTTCCGGGAGGAATGCTCGTTGAGGTTTCCGCCGTTGCGTTAAAAAATGCATCGGTTACGCTCTCACTGAACGGAAAGAATTACAAAATGGAAATCAGCACCGCCGATGGCGAGGATTCACCGGATTCCTCATCGGAATTTGCAACATTTTCGGCGACCGTTAAGGTTCCCGAAAGCACCGAAAAAGAACAAAATCTCGGCAAATATAAGGTTACGGCTAATTACAGCTCACTTTCCGAAACGTTGAGCGGTGCAAGCATTACCGTTACTGCAAAGGAAATCGTGACCGCTCCCGTGCAAACAAAGCCGGCAACAACCTCCGCCGCTACGTCAACTTCCGTTTCCGCAAAACCTACCGATGCCGTTCAATCAAGCGTTGCCGATACTGATATATCACATTCGCAAAGCACCACCGCCTCCGAGAGCAAAAAAGAAACTCAAGAGCAATCCTCTCAAGCTCCGGTTGGTAACTCAATGGAGAAATATTTTTATACAGAAAATTACGGTCTGGGTTCCGCAAAGATATGCGAAATAATCGATGATTACGTTGAAGTATATCCCGGAAATGATACAAAAACTCATTCCGTTCCCGACTGCTCACCGCTTCTCAAAGGAACGGTTGATTATGTTAAAGGCTCTCCGATAACTCTCGACGGAGATAAATACTATGTTCTTGCATCGGGATTAAAGGTTCCCACCTTGCGTGAAGAACGTCTTGCCTCCGGCAGCAACGGTAAAATCACTCATATAAGCATTAAAGACGGCTACGTTATGCCGAAAAACAGCATTAAAGTTCTTTCTTGCCGCTCAAATGCAAAAAACACGGTTATTGTTCTTGAAATGAACCGTGCCGTTGCTTTTACGGCAAAGCTCACGGGACAAACCTACGGCTCATATAACGGCAGGCTTGTTTCCGTTTCTTCGCTCAACTGCACCGGTCTTGAATTTACTTTCTCCGACACCGTAAGTGCCGAGGGCAGCTTTTCGTTTATGGATTCCGTTATAAAAAGTGCGGCTTTCAGCTCCGATAGTGCCGAATCGACGGTCACTCTTTCCATGCAGCTTGCAAATGCGGGAAAATTTTACGGTTTTCATTATGAATTTGATAATGACGGAAATCTTGTTATCTCCGTTAAGCATAAGCCGTCATCCTCTCTAAGCGGCTACACCATTATGCTCGATCCCGGTCACGGCGGCGTTGACGGCGGTGCGAAATGTGCTGTTTCCTCCGCCTCATACGGAAATGAAAAGGATATAAATCTTTCAATTGCAACAAAGGTTAAAGAGCTTCTTGAGGCAGAGGGTGCAACCGTGCTGATGACAAGAACAAGTGACAAATGGGTATGCTATACCGACCGCAACAACGCCGTTCGCAATAAAAATCCCGATATGTTCATTGCAATACACTGCGATTCAAGCTCCTCCTCGGCATCGGCAATGGGAACCTCGGCGTTTTACTACAGAGCCTACGGTCAGCCGCTTGCCGATGCGATTCACAACAGCATAGTAAATGCGTATAAAGAAAAAATATACAAGGACAAGTCTGCCGATTTTAAGTCAAAAATCAGCAGAGGTGCAAGCTTTTATGCATTTCGGGTTACAAGAGTTGAAGAATGTCCGGCAATTCTAATCGAATACGGTTTCGTTTCAAACACCTCGGAATGTCAGATTCTTCAAACCGCCTCAAACCGAGATATTCTTGCCGAAGCAACGGTTCTGGGAATCAAAAATTATATCAGCCGCAGTTGATTCTTTTTTGTATATAATTGCAGATTCGATATGCCGGAATGCTGATAAAGAACCAAGCAACACAGAATTGAGGGCAGATTTGACCGAA
Source organism: uncultured Clostridium sp. (assembly GCA_964571095.1). Lineage (GTDB taxonomy): Bacteria > Bacillota > Clostridia > Oscillospirales > Acutalibacteraceae > CAG-177. The sequence goes on from CAZNAC010000001.1 coordinate 108,099, forward strand.
AAGATTAAACGGTTTGTCCGAATAATCCCAAACATTCCAATTAAGCCCGATATTAACCGTCATTCCGACGGCAAATTCGAGACTTGTTATAACGATCATACCAAGCAGACATTTGAGAAAAAAGCTTATTTTTTCGGTTCTGTTGATAAGATTAAACAGCAGTAAAACACAGCCTCCGGTAAGTGCCATCGTCCAATGAGTATATCCTCTCACGCAAAGCTCAACAAAGCCGTAAGCAACTGCTCCAACGGCAAAGCACATAAAATATTCTTTAAATCGTTTCATTAAGTCACCTAAAATAATTTGTGCAAAAGAGGTGTTATTATGCGAAATATGACAGCTTTAATCAAGCCTGCCTCATCACGCTGCAATCTCCGTTGCAATTATTGCTTTTATTGCGACGAAGCGGAAACACGCAACAAGACTGCGGGTTCCGTAATGGAAATATCCACTGCGGAAAACCTGATTAAAAAAATGTTTGATTTTTGCGGAAACGATTCCGTACTGACATTTATGTTTCAGGGCGGTGAGCCGCTTCTTGCGGGAGTTGATTTTTTCAAAAGCTTCATCGAAATTGTGGAAAAGCATAAAACCGCCGGCAGCAATATTCGATATTCGATTCAGACCAACGGAACCCTTATTGACGAGGATTTTTGCAGGCTGTTTAAGGAAAACGACTTCCTTGTCGGTGTTTCGATTGACGGCGAAAAGGAGCTGCACGATAAAAACCGCTGTAATTCGTTTGACAAAGCTATGAGCGGTATCGAACTGCTTAAAAAGCATAATATCGCTTTTAACATTCTTTCTGTCATAACATCAAAAACGGATGCAGCTTCGCTTTTTGATTTCTATATAAAAAATGACTTTCGTTCCGTTCAGCCGATTTACTGTCTTGATTCCCTCGGCGGAGAAAAAGCGGAATATTCCCTAACGGCAAAACAGCTTGCAAGGTTCAAAAAAAGACTTTTCAACCTTTGGTTTGCCGAAGTATCCGAAGGGAATCGGTTTTATGTTCGCGATTTTGACAATCTGCTTTCACTTTTAACCAAAGGAATTGCCGAGCAATGCGGAGCGAGCGGAAGATGCAATGCCCAGCTTGTTGTTGAAGCGGACGGCACCTGCTATCCCTGCGACTTTTACTGTCTTGACGAATATGAATGTGCCAACATCAATCAAACCGACATTAACGGGATACTAAATTCCGACGGCATAAAGAAATTCTTTTCGTATGATGAAAAGAAAAATTCTCTTTGCGAAAGCTGTCGGGTAAAAGCCGTATGCGGAGGAGGCTGCAAAAGATACAGAAGCCTTTATAATCAGCTTTCCGGCTACTGTCCGCAAAAGGATTTTATTCTGCACGTTCTTAACAAACTCGAAAATATAAATAAGGGATGAAAACAAAATGAAAAAGCCTAATATTATTTTCTATTTTTCAGACCAACAGAGAGCCGATACTGCCGGCTGCTACGGTCAAGCCTTAAACATAACCCCGAATCTTGACAAAATGGCACAGGAGGGAACGCTTTTTGAAAACGCTTTTACCTGTCAGCCCGTTTGCGGTCCGATGAGAGCTTGTCTGCAAAGCGGTGTTTATGCCTCTCAAAACGGCTGTTACAGAAACAACATCGCTCTGCCGACCGAAACAAAGGGCATTGCTCATTATCTTTCCGAAGCCGGATACGACACCGCATACATAGGCAAATGGCATCTCGCCTCGGACAGTGAACACAAGCTTGCAACAAAGCCCACACCCAAGGAAAGAAGGGGCGGCTACGACTATTGGAGAGCCTCCGATGTGCTTGAATTTACTTCTCACGGCTACAACGGCTATGTTTTTGATGAGAACTGCAATAAGATTAATTTTAAAGGCTACCGTGCGGACAGAATAAATGACTTTGCCGTTGACTACATAAAGAAACAACACGAAAAGCCTTTCTTTATGTTTGTTTCTCAGCTTGAGCCTCATCATCAAAATGACCGTTTAAGATTTGAAGCTCCTAAGGGGCTTGCAAAAAATTTCAAAAACTATGATATCCCCGGCGACCTTGTGGGAACAGTCGGCGACTGGCGTATACAGATGCCGTCTTATCTTGCGTGCTGTAACCGTGTTGATGAAAATTTCGGGCGACTGATTCAAGCTCTTAAAGACGAGGGAATTTATGATAATACGGTTATTATCTATACCTCCGATCACGGATGCCACTTCAGAACACGCAATGCCGAATACAAGCGTTCCTGCCACGAAAGCAGCATAAGGGTTCCTCTTGTTATAACGGGAGGTGCTTTTACCGGAGGCGGAAAGGTCAGCGAGCTTGTTTCGTTGATAGATTTGCCGGCAACCGTTCTTGACATTGCGGGAGCCGAAATCCCCGAAAGCTTTATGGGTAAGAGTCTTACCGATAAAAAAGGTCACGAAAGCGTTTTTATTCAGATTTCGGAAAGTCAGATAGGCAGAGCCGTCAGAACCGACAGGTGGAAATATTCCGTTGCGGCAAAAAATGCCGACAAAGCATATTCCGATGTTTATTATGAAGATTGCCTTTATGACCTTTTGCACGATCCTTATGAAAAGAACAACCTTGCCGACCACCCCGGTTATTCAAAAACACGCAGTACAATGCGTGAAATCCTTGTTGAGCATATGAAAAAAGCAGGCGAGCCTGCTTTTGAAATCAAAGAAAAAGAAAACGATAAATAACATTAAAATGTAATGTTTCGGAGGTAAATTATGCTTTTTGAATTAATTCCGCAAAAAACACTTTGTCTGCTTATGGTGCTTTCTTCAATTGCACTTTGTGCCGTTTTACTTAAAATTTTTAAAAACAAGCTTCCCCGTGACCAAGGCAGGGAATTTGCCTTTAACGGTAAGCTCTCCGCAGGTAAGGTCAGAGGAGCGGGCATTATTTTTGTTTGTTCCTTTATAATAACCGCCGTTCTTTTTGTTCCCGTTTCTCTTGAATATGTTTTTTATTATATTCTTATTTTTCTCGGTATGCTTTCGGGCTATCTTGACGACCGTTCGGAGAAGCCGTGGGGCGAATACAAAAAAGGTGTCATCGACCTTGCAATTTCCGCCCTCACAGCAGCAAACTTTGTATACTTTAATCCGGAGTTAACCGAAATAAAGCTTTTCGGCTTCAGTCTTGCAATTCCTCCGATTCTTTTCGGAATAATCGCCGCCGTGCTTGTTTGGATGCTTATAAACGCCACCAACTGCTCTGACGGAATCGACGGTTTCTGCGGAAGTCTTTCCATAGTGTCCTTAGTTTCGGTGCTTTTTGCGATAAACATTCTCCACACGGATTCAAATATCATTTATATGATTATTCTTATGATTCTTGCTCTTTTCCCCTATCTTTGGAGCAACTCCGAACCGAGCACAATGCTGATGGGCGATGCCGGTTCAAGAGCACTCGGACTTTTCCTTTGCATTTGCATCTTAAAAACAGGCAACATTCTGCTTGTTATTCCCCTTTGCTTTATGCTCTGTCTTGACGGTTTGCTCGGTATAGTTAAAGTTTCGCTCATTCGATTCCTTAAAATGAAAAACGCATTCAAAAATATCCGTACTCCGCTTCACGACCATTTCAGAAAGAACAAAGGCTGGTCAAACACTCAAGTTATATTCAGATTTTGTATGCTTCAGGCAACGATTTCCGCAATTACTCTGATTGCACTCAAATAAATTTCTTACAAACCCTCTGCGACTTGCATAGCCTATCACCTATGCAAGTCTTTTGTATTCCCTATCAAGGACGTTTTTGCAATTTTTGTGTATTTTGTTCAAAAATTAACATATGAAGCATTGACTATTGATTAAAAAATATATATAATAATAGTAACTATAATTCTAAAGGATAACAGTTTATGAAAAGATTAATTTCATTAACGGCAATTTTCATTGTCATTATCTCATCTTTTGTCGGCTGTAGCGGTGCCGATAACAAGGTTTATATCGGCGAGGGCAAAATGACCGTTATACGTTCTTTGATAAAGGCAAACGGATTTCTTGCAAACAGCGTTATCGGTGCAGACCACCTCTCCGTTAACGAATCCGAAATGATAATTCACGATTCAAAAACCTTAGCTCCCGTTGAATCCGATATCATCTCAACCTATTCGGATTTGGAAAGGCTTGTTGAATCAACATACACCGAAGATATTGCGAAAAAGCTTCTTAACGAGCCGAAAAAATATTACGATATTGACGGAAAGCTCTATTTCGATATGCAATACAGCGAATCAGAAAATCCGAAGTACGACTGGTCTGATTTCACCGTAGAATTTAAAAATCTCAACGATGACGGCAGTTATCTTTTTAAAGTCAGCTTAAAAAAGACAAACGGTTTTTCCACATCCGTAAAAATCGATGTTACGGACAAGGACGGAGTTATTCGACTTTGCGATTTTTATGAATAGGAGTTGATTGAATGAGCGGTTTAAAAACAAAATGGTTTGATGAAATAGACAAGCACTGCCCCCTTCCCGAATATCCGAGACCACAGCTTGAAAGAAAGCACTGGTTATGCCTTAACGGAGAATATGACTATGCAATAACCGATGCCGATTCGGATTTTCCGCAAAAATACGATGGAAAAATCATTGTTCCATTTTCGGTTGAATCCGAAGCATCGGGCGTTCAGAAAAAGCTTTTGCCGACACAAAGGCTTTGGTATCGCAGGAGCTTTAAGCTTACCGATGAGTTTAAAGGCAAGCGAACTGTTCTCAATTTCGGTGCGGTCGATTGGCAATGCACGGTTTGGGTAAATTCCGTTCTTGTAGGCGAACACACCGGCGGTTATAATCCTTTTGGCTTTGACATAACGAAGTTTCTTAACGACGGTGAAAACGAGCTTATTGTTAAGGTTTTCGATCCGACCGATTCCGGTCATCAGCAAAGAGGAAAACAGGTCAACAAAACTCACGGCTTTTGGTATACCGCAACATCGGGTATTTGGCAAACGGTTTGGCTTGAACCCGTTTGCGAGAATGAAATCAAAAAAATAAAGCTTTTGCCGGATATAGATAAAAGTCTTATCAATATTGAAGTATCTGCAAGCGGTAACGGAAAGCTTTTTGCAAAAATTCTTGACGGAGAATCCGTTGTTTTTGATGGAGAAATCGGCAAAAACGATACCGTTGCAGTTCCCGATGCAAAGCTTTGGAGTCCTGAAAATCCCTTTTTGTACAACATCGAGCTGACATACGAATGCAACGGTGAAAAGGATGAAATAAAAAGCTATTTCGGAATGCGTAAATTCTCAATCGTCAAGGATTCAAAAGGAATACCGAGACTTGCACTGAATAATGAACCGTATTTTCAAAGAGGTCTGCTCGATCAGGGTTACTGGCCCGAAAGCCAGCTTACCCCTCCGACAGATGAAGCTATGATATTCGATATTCAGAAAATGAAAGAGCTTGGTTTCAATATGCTCAGAAAGCATATAAAAATCGAGCCGTTGAGGTGGTATTATCATTGCGACAAGCTTGGTATGCTTGTTTGGCAGGATATGGTAAGCGGAGGAGAATACATAGGCAATCTGCTTGCCGGTGTGCTTCCGAACCTGAATATCCACGTTAAAGACAATATATACAAAAGCTTCAAGCGTGAAAAGCCCGAATGGCGTGAAGAATTTCGCAATGAGCTTTTTGAAATGATTGATAATCTTTACAACTGCGTTTCAATTTGCTGCTGGGTTCCGTTTAACGAGGGCTGGGGGCAATTTGATGCAAAAGAAATAGGACATAAAGTCAAAGAACTTGATGCTTCAAGATTTGTTGACCACGCAAGCGGCTGGCACGATCAGGGCGGCCCCGATTTTAAGAGTATGCACCGATATATTCTTCCCGTAACTCCCCCGTTCAAGTATGAGTTAAAGGGACGACCTTATGTTTTAAGCGAATACGGCGGCTACAGTTGGAACATCAAAGGTCATGTTTGGAATGCCGCAAAATCATTCGGATATATTATGTTTTCCGACAGCAAAAGGCTCTCTGCGGCATATCGCAGACTGCACGAAATGCAAATTATCCCGCTGATTAAAAAAGGTCTTTGTGCAACGGTTTACACTCAGGTGAGCGATGTTGAATTTGAGGTTAACGGAATTTACAGCTATGACCGCAAGGTATTAAAGCTTGATAAAGATGTTGTTATTGACATCAACAAAAAGCTGACATACCGTTTCCTGTAAAAGCTGAGAAAGAAACAGGTGATTGAATGGTCAAAAATGTTAATTCAAGAACAAGGCTTCTCTGCATAGTTGAAATTTTAACTATGTACTCCGATGAAATGAACATAATTTCGGCAGAAGAAATATGTGAAAAGCTCGGCGAATATGGCTATGAAGCCTCAAAAAGAAGCGTACTCTCCGATATAAGAATCATCAACACAACATCGGTAAAGATAATCAGCGTAAGCTCTCCGAAAAAAGGCTTTTATCTTGCAAAAAGCTCTTTTCCGTCAGCATCGCGAATGATAATCGATGCGGTTTTCTCCTCGGATTTGTTTACCGCAGATGAGATTGAATATATTAAATCCTATCTTAAAGAATCAATTTGCGTTCCGTCATTGAAGCTTGTTCTTGCCACAACAAAAAATTTCAGCAGTCCTGCGTTTAAAAAAGGCGTTCAAGCTGAATTACTTTACGGCATAAGAGTTGCCGTAAAAAGCAGAAAAAAGCTTGATTTGACGGTGTCGAGAATTGTTCCGGGAAATTATTTTTCACCTTCCAAAAAGCTTGAAAAGATAACCGTTAATCCGCTCTACATAGCTGCGGCAAACAGAATGCTTTTCTTGGTTTTTATTCGTGATGAAAAAAGCTTGCACGCAGAATGCATAAACATCTTCCGAATCAATTCCGCTATTATGAAAGATGAATCCGCATTTATACCCCAAAAAATCCCGACCGAAATCACAAACTATTTTGACGGTCGAACCGTTGATTATTGTAACTGTGAAGCAAGGTGGATAATCCTCGAATTTCACGAAAGCGATACGGAATTTGTCGAATCACACTTCAGAGAGTCGGTTCAATACAGAAAATCCGAAAAAGCAGGTTTCTGTACGGCAAAAATTTTTACCGTTATAAGCGATGAGCTTATCGGTTGGCTGTTTTTAAACAGCGATAAAGTAACAGTTTTGGCACCCGACAGCTTGTATGAGCTGTTAAAAAATAAAGCAAAAAATATTTTATAAGTTGTGAGGTAATTATTTATGGTACACTCAAACAAATCAATTCTTATTAAGAGAATCGTTGCCGCTTTGCTTGCATTCGTTCTCGTTTTCGCACTCGCATCCTGCAAGGACAACAAAAAGCCCTCCGAAAGCAGCACTCCGATCACCCCGTCCGAAAAGAAAGTCGCTATTCTCGTTGCTCCCGAATCACAGTACCCCGAAGACTACAGAGCAGCCGCAGAGCTTGCAGCCGAATATCCCGAAAAAATCGTTATCAAGGAATATTCCGACAGCCGCATTCTCAAAGCCGGCAATCCCGAAATTATGACAATTTCCGAAGAACTTGCCGCAGATCCTGAAATCGGAGCGATTGTTTTCGCAAGAGCAACTCAATTCACCACCAATGCAATAAGTGCCGCAAAAGCCAAAAATCCCGAAATCGTTACGGTATGTGTTGAGCCTGAGGAATCGGTTGAAAAAATTTCCTCACTTGCAAATCTCGTTTTCTGCGTTGATTGGGTAAAGGCTGCAAACGATATAGTTGCAACGGCAAAAGCTCAGGGTGCAAAAAGCTTTGTTGTTTTCTCGATAAACCGCCATATAACCGATAACCCTCTCCTTTCGGGTGCGAATGCCGCTTTCAAAGCCGCCTGTGAAGCCGAAGGTATTAGCTATATTTATGAAAATTCACTTGATCCTATCTATTCAACCGGAATCGAAGGTTCACGTAAATTCATCAAAGAAGCTGTTGCAAGACTTTACAACAACGGCGATATCGACGGAACCGATGCTGCACTTTTCTCAACAGACAGTGCCGCTCAAAAAGCACTCGTAGAGGTTGCAAATTCAAAAGGACTTATTTATATATGCCCCTCTTTCCCCACGGCATACAACGGACTCGGCGAGGTTTATGAAGCCTCCGCACCCGAAAAAGCATCAGATGTTGCCGCTTATATTGAGAGCATAAAAGCAGCCGTTTCCGCAGACGGCGAAGGCAAGGGAAAATTTGCATCTTACAAATTCCCTCTTGCTTCAACACTTCTCAGAAGTGCACTCTACTGCTCGTTTGATATTCTCAACGGAACGATGACTGCCGAAAACCAAGCGGAGCTTGCATCTTCAAGAGCAACAGATGCCGCAGACAGCAAGAACTTCACCGTTACCGCATACAGCGAAAACCTTAAAAATGTTTTTGCAGCTTACTGCACGGGATTTGAGGTTATCAAATAATATTTTCGCAAAAATCATATAGTTTTTCTGAAAAAGCAAGGCTTGCGTAGGTTTTTCCGACGCAAGCCTTGCTTTGATTTATTATTCTTTTCTGTCTGTTTATCGTTCTTATTTGCCGGCTCTCAAATCAACACGGCGGATTTTTCCGCTGATTGTTTTCGGAAGCTCATCTCTGAATTCAACGATTCTGGGATATTTATAAGGAGCAGTACGCTCTTTAACATATTTCTGAATTTCCTTTTTGAGTGCATCGGTTTTTTCCGTTCCTTTTGTAAGAACGATATCCGCCTTAACAACCTGACCTCTGATTTCATCAGGTGCTGCAGAAACGGCACATTCAAGAACATAAGGAAGCTCCATAATAACGCTTTCGATTTCAAAAGGTCCTATGCGATAGCCGGATGACTTGATAAGGTCATCAACACGTCCGACATACCAGAAGAAGCCGTCCTCATCACGCCAAGCGGTATCTCCGGTATGATAAACGTCATCGTGCCAAGCCTCTTTTGTTTTCTGCTCATCACGATAATACTCCATAAAAAGTCCGCAGGGCGAACCAACATCGGTTCTGACAACAATCTCTCCAACCTCGCCGACCTTTGCAACCGTACCCTCATTTGTAATAAGATCAACATCAAAGAGAGGACTCGGCTTACCCATAGAGCCGACTTTAATCGATGAGCCGACAAAATTGCCAATAGCAAGAGTGGTTTCGGTCTGACCGAAGCCCTCCATAAGACGTATGCCGGTAGCTTTAAGGAACTGCTGGAATACTTCGGGATTAAGTGCTTCGCCCGCTGTTGTTGCATACTTAATCGATTTAAGGTCGTATTTTGAAAGATCCTCCTTGATAAAGAAACGATACATTGTGGGAGGTGCACAGAATGTTGTTATTTTGTATTTACCGATAAGCTTGAGAATATCATCGGCAACAAAGCGGTCAAAATCATAAGTGAAAACACCCGCCTCGCAGAGCCATTGACCGTAAAGCTTACCCCAAAGTGCCTTACCCCAGCCGGTATCGGAAATAGTAAAGTGCAAGCCATTGGGATCAACATTATGCCAATACTTCGCCGTAATAAAGTGTCCGAGAGGATATCTGTGGCTGTGCATTGCAATTTTGGGATATCCGGTTGTGCCGGAGGTAAAGAACATCAGCATCGGATCATAACCGAATGCACCTTCTTCGGGTGAAGGTCTTTCAAAAACATCACTGAACTCACAATATTCCTCATCAAAGGTATGCCAGCCGTCACGCTTACCATGAGCAATAATTTTTGTTTTGAGAACATCACATTTTGCCGCCGCAAGCTCAACCTGATGAGCAACATCGCCGTCTGCCGTGCATACTATCGCACTGATTTGACCTGCATTGAAACGATATTCAAAATCGTGCTCCACAAGCTGGTTTGTTGCCGGAACAACAATTGCTCCGATTTTATGCAAAGCAAGAATCGAGAACCAGAATTGATAATGGCGTTTAAGAACAAGCATAACTCTGTCGCCCTTTTTGATTCCGAGCGACTTAAAATAATTTGCGGTCATAGCGGAATGACGACTCATATCACTGAAAGTAAAACGTCTTTCCGTTCCGTCGTTGGAAATATGAAGCATCGCCGTTTTATCGGGACATTTTTTTGCAAGCTCATCAACAATGTCAAACGCAAAATTGAATTTATCATCGTTTTTGAAGCTGATTCCGTTAAGAACACCGTTTTCATCAACAGTTGTTTCGATAAATCTTTCGTAAACGGGATTTTGGAGATTTGCAAGGTCAACATTGGTGGTGCTGGGTGTTTTTATTTCTTCAACAAAATCACTCATTTCCGATGAGCCGTCGGGAGAAATGACAATTGCGTAAAACTCACATTCAGCGCCGCCGACTGCAATTTCGTTATGAGGAACGGAGGAATCAAAATAGATGCAATCGCCCTCGTTGAGCGTTTCCGTTCTGTCACCGATAATAACCTTTAAAGCACCCTTGGTAACAATATTTATCTCTTGACCTTCGTGCGAAACGCAATGATAAGGCGGATTAAGAGCCTCCTCCGAATAAGGAATAACAACTCTGAACGGCTCTGCAATTTTATTCTTAAAGAACGGAGCAAGGCGACTGTAAACAAAGCCCTCACGCCTTGTTATCGGCATTCCCTCACCTTTTCTTGTAAGCGTATATTCGGTAAGACTGGGGCTGCTGCCCTCCATAATATCCGTGATTTCAACGCCGCAAGCCTGTGCAAATTTATAAATAAATGTAAAGCTGAAATCCTTGCTTCCCGATTCGTAAAAGCAATATTCTTCTTCGCTCAAGCCTATTTTTGCTGCCATTTCGCCTTGCGTAAGTCCCATATCCAAACGAAGTGAAATAATTCGTTGAGCAACCTCCATTATTTTGTTTTCTACCGAACTCTGACCAAATGTTATCATATGTTTCTCTCCTTTCTCGCTTTGAGAAATAAAAAATCGTCCCAAAGCAAATTTGCTTTGAGACGAGTAAAATCTAACCCGCGGTACCACTCAAATTGCACTTCACGTGCCTCTCAACGGACTCCAACAAGCCCTACACTTTAACGCAGTGAATACGGAAGCTGTCTACTCACCCGATATGGATTTTGGGAGCTTCTGCTCGGAAGGGATAGCAATGAATTGTTCCGCTGACGGCTCGCACCAAACGCCGCCTCTCTGAAAGCCTTGCAACTCTGCTTTCTTCGTCATAGCTTTTCTTGTCATAAATAATAGCACCGTAAAACGGATTTGTCAACAATTTTTTCGGTTATATTTAAAAAATTTATTTTTTGGTTTGAGTATTATTCAGGAATTTTGGCAGCAAGAATATTACGAATCTCCTTTTGTCTTGCTTCTGCCTGCTCCCTGTTTTCGCCTTTAACGGAAAAATAAAGCTTGAGCTTCGGCTCTGTTCCGGAAGGTCTTGCAGCAGCCCACGAACCATCCTTAAAGTCGAAACGTAAAACATTTTCTTTGGGAAGTCCGTCAATTCCCTTTGAATAATCAAGAAGCTTATCAAGGTCATCAAACAGCTCCGTTCCGCTGTCTCTCATAGCTTTCATTGCAAGCTGAATCTTTTCGGCACCCTCTTTTCCTTTAAGGACAAAGGTTTCAAGGCAGTCAAAATAATAACCGTATTCGGCATAAATCTCATTAAGTGCATCAACAAGAGTTTTTCCGCTGTTTTTATAATATGCCGCCATTTCCGCAATAAGCATTGAAGCTGAAACGGCATCCTTATCTCTTGCGTGTGTGCCGGCGAGATATCCGTAGCTTTCCTCATAGCCGAAAAGGAAAGTATTTTCTCCGCTATCCTCCCAAATGCAGATTTTTTCGCCGATATACTTAAAGCCCGTAAGAGTTTGAACCGACTTCGCTCCGTGCTTTTCCGCTATTGCGGCACCGATACCGCTGGTAACAATTGTTTTAACAACCGCCGCATTTTTCGGCATCGAATCTTTTTTGAATTTAAGCACAAAATCAACAAGAAGTGCACCGGTCTGGTTACCCGTAAGGAGCTGGTAGCCGCCGTTATGCTTTACGCCGACACCGACTCTGTCACAATCGGGATCGGTTCCGATAACAATATCCGCATTTTCTTTTTCGGCTTGTTTGAGTGCAAGGGTGAGTGCGTCCTTTTCTTCGGGATTCGGAGAACGCACGGTGGAGAAGTTACCGTCGGGAAGCTCCTGTTCGGCAACAATCGAAACATTTTTTCCCTCAAGTATTCTTCTTACGGGAATATTTCCGGTGCCGTGAAGCGGAGTATAAACTATTTTAAGCTCGGAGCTTTCGCCGTAAAGACTCTGCTTTTTAACCTCAGCAAGAAATGCATCAAGCGTTTCATCGCCAATCATGATGAGCTTACCGGAATTTTTTGCCGTTTCAAGCGACTCACACGGTATGTTTTTGATATCCTCTACCGCATTAACATAGCTTATAACCTTATCGGCATATTTCGGAACAAGCTGGCAGCCCTTGCTGTCATACACCTTATATCCGTTATATTCTTTGGGATTGTGGCTCGCCGTAATAACAATGCCCGCCGTACAGCCGTGATATCTGACGGCAAAGGAGAGCACCGGAGTCGGCATAAGCTTATCGAAAAGATATACCTTTATTCCGGCTTTGCAAAGAACTCCGGCGGCAACCTCGGCGAAATACTGCGAATTATTTCTTGAATCGAATGCAATGGCAACCGATTTTTCGCCGTCAAAACAGCCGTTAAGGTAATCTGCAAGTCCCTTTGTTGCTTTGGACACGGTATATTTATTCATTCTGTTTGCACCCGCACCCATTATTCCTCTCAAGCCTCCGGTACCGAATTCGAGATCCTTATAAAATCTGTCCTCAAGCTCCGCTTTGTCCGTTATGCTTTCAAGCTCGTTTTTTGTTGCCTCATCAAAAGTGAGCCAATATTCATATGCGTTCATTTTTATCACTCCTATGTTAAATTTCAACCCCAAGGGTTATTATTTCGTACGGTGTATATTCGATTTTTTCGGCAGTACCGATTTTATCCTCAAGCAGATTAAGAACCGCCGTTTTTGCGGGAAGCTCAATCGTTCCCCTTTCGCCGTTTTGCTCACAAAGACGTATTACAATATATTTTCCGTTTTCCGAGAGCTTAACCGCCTGTAACCACAAAGGCGAAAAATCGGGAAGCGTTGCTTCAACCTCCGCTTTTCTCAGCGGTATATTATATTCAAATGCCAGCTCATTTATTTTTGCGGTAACCGCATCACCGCAATGCGGGTAAATCATATAGCAAAAATTATGCTCGCCCATATCGGAGGTGGGATCCGGTCTGATAGTAGAACGCAAAAGCGATAATCCCATCACCGAGCCTTCTGCGGATACTCCGTATTTTCCGGAATTGATAAGTGCAACTCCGCCGCCGTGCTCCGCCATATCGCACCACTTATGGTGACAAACCTCGAACCGTGCCTGCTGCCAGCTTGTGTTGCGGTGCGTTTCCCGACTTATCATACCGGCAGATGTATCGCACACAAGCTCTCTTGAAAGAACATTGCAGCCGTATTCGGCTTTGACAAGCTTATGCTTCTCGTGCCAATCAACTATATGCTCAACCTCGATTCCTCTTGAACGTCGAAAAAGACGGATTATCATTTTCCAAATACTTTTTTCCGTTTCAAATTCAACCGAAAATTCGGCACATTCTCCGTTAAGCGAAGCAAGCTCCAGCTCTTTTTTCAGCTTCATTTCACACGGTCTGTCTTTATAATTCGGCAGAATATCCCACGCATCGTAGTTGCCCGGAGTATCGTGATACATTTTCAACTTATTGAAATCGCCCTTTACCCACTCTCGGCAAAGCTCCTTGTCTTTAAGCGATATAATACTTCCGTCTGCGGCAAACTCAACGGAATAATACGGGGTTTCGGCATTTCTGCCGTTCGTTTTTATCCAATCCGTTTCGTAATGCGTTTTTTCTATTCTCGCCCTCGAAAGAGCTTTGGCATCGGGGACGGTAAAAAATCCCCTCTCGCCATTCCTGATATTATCGCCGTTTTCATCGGGAATAAAGGTCAAACCGTTTCTTTTAAAATTAAGAGTATTATAATATTCTCCGCTACTGCCGATGATGTCCGAAAGGCTCTTTTCCATTTCGGCATAATCCTCCATAGCATCACGGTAAACCGGAGTTATATGACTGCCCGGAAGAATATCGTGAAACTGATTTATCATCAGCTTTTTGTATATTTCTCTAAGCCTTTGTGCGGGATAAGCCTTGCCTTTAAGCATTTTGAGCGAGCTTATAAGCTCGGCATCCCTAAGCATAAATTCAAGCCTTCTGTTATATTCTTTCAGCTTTGATTTTGTGGTAAACGTACCTCTGTGCATTTCAAGATAAAGCTCACCGTCCCAAACCGAAAGAGCTTTATTTCCGTCAAAATTTTCTGAAAGAAAACGAGCTGCGGTCATATGCTCTGTTTCGGGCATAACCGAAAGCTTATCGAATCTGTGCATAAGCTCAATCATTTCTTCCGTTACTCCGCTTCCGCCATCGCCGTAGCCGAACATCTGCATCGTTTGTCCGCCCTCGTTTTTATCCTGATACGCCTCCCAATTCTCCTGAATCTGGCTCGGCATATTCCAAGAAATAAAATGAGTCGGAGGCACACAGGCATAAACCTCCGTACCGTCTATTCCACGCCAAACAAAATTATTATGCGGAAATCTGTTTGTATCATTCCAAGTTGACATCTTGTTGGAAACAAAATAATCAACTCCGCTTTTTTTCAAAATCTGCGGAAGAATCCAACTGTTACCGAAAACATCGGGAAGCCAGCAATTATTAACAGTAATACCGAATTTATCTCTGAAATAATGCTGACCGTAAAGACATTGACGGATAAGACTTTCGCAGGCAGGTATGTTACAATCGGGTTCAACATACATAGCACCTACAGGCTCAAATCTTCCTTGAGCTATTCTGTCTTTAAGCTCATCGAATATTTCGGGATAATATTTTTCAATCGTTTCATAGGTATATGCCTGAGTATGTGCATATTTGAAATCCGGATATTTATCCATAAGCCTAAGCTGAATCAAAACGGTTCTCAAATTTTTTTGTACGGTATGGATTCTTCTCCAATAGTAAGCGATATCAAGATGCGAATGTGCTATAAGTGCAACCCTTCCGCTGCCTTTATAGGACTTATTTGAAAAAATATTTTTGTCTATATATTCACTTGCGGCTCTGACATCGTCGTTTTTAACATCATCAAAATCAATAAGATTCAGTGCCGCATCTGTTTCTTTAATTACCAGCTCCGAAAAATCCTCGTTGAACACTCCGCTCAATGCGGCATCAAGCAGCATTTCGATATCATACACAAGCGACTGAACCGTTTCATTAACAACACAAATATATCCGCCCTCAAAAATCTGCCTACAGCCCCTTACGCTCAAGCTTTCGGGATTTCTTTCGTCATCGGGCTTTGAACGATTATATCCCATTATTTCAAAATGGAGTTTTCTTTCTTTAACATACGGTGAAAGGTCAAGCCTTTCTCGGTTCGGATCTATGCCTCCGACATAAAATCCGTTAACCTTAACAATCATTTCAGCCGCAGTTTTAAGCATAAAGCAATATTTCTTGCCAACAAGATGCTCCGGCAATTCATAGTCGGCTTGAATAAAAGCCGTTCCGTCGGGAGTAAAATACATATCCCCTCTTTTTAAATCTCTGAACTCGCCACCGTCATAGTATTCAAAGCTCATTTCGGAATTTTGACGTGCATCCTTGATTTTAAATCCCGTTATCTCATACAGCTCGCTGTAAATATATCTTTTAAGCCAACCGAAGCGTAAATTAATCCACTCCTCCGGTCTCATACTCCGTCTGACAACCTTAATATGTGCCAATGAATCTCACCTCACACATCCTGAAAATACGGCTTTTTGCGGATTCCGATAACCTTTACCCTTTCGCCCTTATCAATCATTATTCTCTGCTCAATCCATGAAAGGCAACGATCGAGAATCAAGCATTTTGAACATTCTCCTTGAAGAAGAACGGTTATCTCATCGCCCTCACGCTTAACAAAGGTTATTTCGCCTCCATCGCCCTGAAGTCTCGGACGTATATAGCCGTTAATATATTCTTTCATACAGAATCCTCCGAAACCGATTCATAAAAATCCATTTTGATTATACCACTTTACACTTTATATATCAATAAAATTATTATGTTTTTTATAAAAATCCCTTTAAAAGCATTCGTACATATGCTAAAATATAATTGATAGAAGATTTTATCGATACCAAGGCGTGAGGTGACTAAAATGTTTATTGTTACAAGCAATCAAATGTATCAGGCGGAATGCAACGCCGTAAAACGCGGCATTTCTTTTACGCAGCTAATGGAAAACGCAGGTCAGGCCTGTGCCAAAATCATAAAAAAGCAATTTAATATAAGCCGAGAAAACAAAAAAGACGTCCTTGTTATTTGCGGAAAAGGTAAAAACGGCGGTGACGGAATGGTTATTGCCCGAAAGCTTTGGGAATACGGTGCGGATGTTACGGTAATGCTCGCCTGCGGTGAGCCGAAAGCACAGGATGCAATAGAAATGTTTTCGCTTGTTGAAGCGGCGGGAATAGATATTGTTCACTACGACAACAACCTTACCGTTCTCAAAGCCCTCTTTGACAGAGCGGATATAATTGTCGAAGCCGTTTTCGGCACGGGATTTTCCGGCACCCTTGACCACTCGCTCAGCGTTCTTGCTCAAGCAGCAAACGCCTCAAAGGCTCCGATTATTTCAATCGATGTTCCCGCCGGAGCTGACTGTGACAAAGCATTCATAGGCGGAACCTCTTTTAAGGCCGAGATAACAATTGCCATTTCGGCATACAAGCCGATACATATTATGAAGCCGTATAACAAATCCTGCGGAAAAATCATTGTTGCCGACATAGGCATTATTCCCGCCGACTACCGCAATATGGACACGCCACCGTGCCTCACTCTCGGAATCGGTGACATAAAAAATAAGCTCCCTAAGCGTAAGCCTGTTTCAAACAAGGGCACATACGGTCACGCTTTATGCGTTTGCGGAAGTATGCGAATGACCGGTGCCGCATATCTTTCGGTTATGGGTGCATTACGCAGCGGAGTAGGTCTTGTTACCGCCGCATTCCCGCAAACCGCATATGCGGGAATTGCTCCAAAGCTTACCGAGCCGCTCCTTCTGCCGCTTGAGCCGAATTTTGACGGAACATTTGCCTTTTCGGCTATGGCAGACATAATCGAAGCTTCAAAAAGAGCAAGTGCAGTCCTCGTCGGCTGCGGAATAGGCTTTAACAAGGACACAACAACGCTGGTTCAGAATCTGATAAAAGAAATAAAAATTCCGATGATTATCGATGCGGACGGAATAAATGCACTGAGCACAAATATAGATATATTAAAAGAAGCTCAGGCACCGATTATTTTAACTCCGCATCCGGGTGAAATGAGCCGTCTTTGCGGCAAGAGCGTTGCGGAAATAATCGCAAATCCCGTTAAGACCGCCGAAGAATTTGCCTCAAAATACGGCGTAACCGTTGTTCTTAAAACCGCCAATACAGTTGTTTGCAATCCGAAAGCAAGCGGTATTTATATCAACACAACCGGAAATTCCGGACTTTCAAAGGGCGGAAGCGGAGATTTGCTTGCGGGCATAATGGTTTCCTTTGCCGCACAGGGAATGCTTCCGTTTGATGCTGCGGTTTGTGCCGTTTTTCTCCACGGTCTTGCCGCAGATGCGGTTGCCCGAAACTCCTCGATGACGGGAATGCTTCCGAGCGATGTTATGAATTACCTGCCTGAGCTTTTTTCAAAATTTGAATAGCAGGTGATTTTTTGAAGAAAGTTTTTTCCGTTTTGACCGCTGCAATATTGATTTTTGCGGCAGGCTGTGAAAACCGAAGTATTACCGAAAGCAAAGCGCCTCCGCCGCTTCCCGAAGCATTTACGGCAAACCTCAAGGTCAACTACGGCGAAACATCAATGACAGCCGTTTTCAATCAAAAATCCTTTGATGAATACGAACTGAAAATGCTCACTCCCGAAATTTTAAGTCCGCTCACGCTTCTTTACGGCGGCACCTCCTGCACGGTTACATATGACGGTCTGAAATTTGAAACTGAGCTTGACCGCTTTCCGCAGGTTTCTTTCGGCACTCTGTTGACGGAAACACTTAAAAGCATTAAAGACGGTGTTGACATTCAAGCAACTTATTCCAACGGAATTTGGACATACAAGGGAACGGGAGAAAGAGGAATTTTCGTTTTTACCCGTGATGAAAAAAGCGGTGCGTGGTCGGAGCTTTCGATTGAGGGAGCACAGCTTCATATTGTTTTTGAAAACTACAAGGCATAAGTTTAACCCCCGACCTAAATCGGGGGTTTGGTATTTTACACTATAATTTCATCCAATATCGTTTCCGCAAGCGAAAATTTATCATCATCTCCGAACCGATAAAGCTTTTTGATAATCGTGCCGTAAAACTTCTGCTCGGTTTCAGCCTCCTTGAGCATTTGCTCATTGCGATAATCAATATATTTTGTTTTAAGCTCAATTAAAAATTCGTTTTTGTTATATATTTTCAAATCATCAACGCCGGTAAGCTCCGCAAGAGCCTCAAGCTGTTCAACGGCATCCGCACCGTATTCCTCAATCATTTCTCTGAAAACATTCTTTTCAAAGCTGAATCGCCTGCCGGAAAGCCTGCCGAACGCCTTATGTGCATCAAGATATCCCATACGGATCCTTCTTTCAATCAGGTCATCGCCGAAATCGAAAGCCGCACCGAGCTTGTCGGCATCATAAGGTCTGATGCATATAATCTCCGCTCCCGACAAATCGCTCTTATGCCCGAAGCCTTTTCTTGAAGAAATATCAACAAGTATGATACGGTTATAGCCGTTTTTGCGAAGCATTCCTATCGGTGCATTGTCGTAAACTCCGCCGTCGAGATAGCGTTCATCCTCCGGTCCTATTTTATTGACTCCCGGAACCTTGGACGAAGCAAGTAAATAATCGATAAGCTGTCCTTGAGGAATATCTTTAACAAATATTTCAAGCGGAGAAAATTCGGAAAGCATAAACGTTACCATACCGAAATTAATTTCGGAGCTTCTTACCTTTTCCTCATCGATATATTCACGCAAAAAATCTCCCGTCGGCGAAGCATCGATTCCACCGTTTTTAACAATTTCCTTAAACAATGCGGGAATATTTTTAAAGCTGAAAAGCTTTTCGGGATCTTTAAGCTCGGAGCTTATGTTAACGCCCTTATCAACCGATGCACTTTTCCAAAACTCAATCGCTTCATCATAGCTGTTTGAGGCGATAAAAGCGCCGTTGATAGAGCCTATCGAAACGCCTGCCACCACGGAAAATTCAATTCCAAGCTCACGCATAGCCTTCCACGCACCAAGCTGATATGCACCCTTTGCACCCCCGCCTGCAAGAACAAGTCCATATTTTTCCATTTTCTCATCTCCCAAAAGCATCACTGTGATTATTGTAACATATTTTACCTAAATAATCAAATGTCAAAAAATGCTCAAAAATTCTTTTGCTCTTTTTTCGGTCTAAGCCGATATTCATCATTTATACCATATCCCGCACGGAAAAATTTTCATTAATCGATGACTTTATAAATCATATAAATAAGATATTGAAAAATCTGTAACAAAAAGGCTTGTGCAAAAATTTATTGTACACAAGCCTTGTTGTCTTTTATTTTTAATATGAAATTTTCAATGTTTTTATCTCGAACGGTTTGAAAGAGATTTCGTTACCGTTGAGCGTTTCCTTAACTTCTTCAAGCATATCGGTAACTTCTATTTTCTTTGCGCCGTCAAAAAATTCAACATCACATACGGTCTGCGTTCCCTCTGCCTCATAAAGCCTTGCTATAAAAGCTTTTTCGCAGTCCTCGCACGGCTTTATTGCTTCAACGATAACATTCTCCGCTTTGGGAACAACAAGAGGAATCGCATCAAAATCACCCTTGCTCTTTATAACCGGAATATTAAGCTCGTACGCAGGCTTAATAACATTTTCACTTCCGAAGCCGCCGCTGTGAGGCAGGAAAGAATAAATGGTTTTATGTATTCCCCTGTCGCCCTCAAAATCAGGTCTGAGTCCGCCCTTATGAAGCGAAAGACGCATATTTCCGCCCTCAACGCTGATTCCGTATTTGCTGTCATTAAGTATTGCCGTGCCGAAACGTGTTTCCGAAAGGTCGGTAAATTTATGGTTAACAACCTCAAATTTTGCCTTTTCAACCGAATCGTTTCTCGTTGTCGGTCTGGTAACATTGCCATACTGTATTTCAAACCGTGCAAAGCTGTTTCTGACAGAGGTGTCAAATGCCGTTTTGAGGAATCTGTGATTATCCTGCCAATCCATAACCGTATCAAATCTGATTTCCGGAGTATCCGCAAAATAAATTGCATCCTGCAAAATCGTTGATTTTTTTGAAATTCTGTATTTGCTTCTGATAATAAGTGCCGCCGCACCGTGAGATACGATTTTTCTTTCGAGCAGTTCCGAGTTATCCGCAAACTTGCATTCAAGGTCGGCATCGATATCCCAGTTGTCCCAGCCGCACGGCATATCCTCGGCAATAATAAATGTATTGAGCGGATATCCGTTTCCTCTAACCTCACGCTTTGTTTTTTTGTCAACAAGCGATTCGATATATCCTTTCTCGTCAAAGCTTATATCGGCAAAGGGCGTTGAAACACGATTTCCGTCAACGCAAATTTCGCTGCTCGAATCCGCATTTCCTTTTATCAAGTTGAACCTCAAGGTTGAAAATGCGGGAACGGTTACTCCGCTGATAATAAGAATATTCTTGCCGTCAAGATTCTTATAGCTCTGCTGTTTGCAATCAATATCCGCAATATATCCCTCCTCACATTCAAGGAATATGGGATCGGCTCTGTCAAACGAAAGAGTGTTGGTTACTCCGATGCTTTCGCCGCTGCCCTCTATCGCCTCACCGATAAGCTCACCCGCTGTTTTAAGAAGTGCATTTGTTTGCTCAAGCGAAAGCTTATGAGCCGAAGGTATACAGGTTCCGGGAAGAATATCGTGGAACTGATTGAGAAGCAAGGTTTTGTAAAGCGGATGTATTTTTTCATCACTTGCCGCCTCTCCCGATTTTACGGCATTAACTACCGTTAAAAATTCAAGGTCACGCAAAGCAAGCTCCGCTTTTCTGTTATTATGCTTGATGTTATGTTGATTTGTGAGAGTGCCTCTGTGAAGCTCAAGATAAAGCTCACCCGAATATGTTCCGGCATTTTTCGCCGTCTTTTCGATGTCCCTCATAAACTCGCTTACAGTCGTATATTCCGCTTTGGGACAGCCGTTGAGATCTTTTATTCTGCGTGCGACTTCAATCATTTCATACTGGGTTCCGCCGCCGCCGTCGCCGTGACCGAATGCCGCCAAGCGTTTATTGGTTACGCTTCTTTCGTTGATACCGTTGTCCTCCTCCGGATCCCCGAAAACGCACTGATTAAGCTGTTTGGGAGATGCCCAGCCGACATTCAAGTTGAAATGAGTGAAAACCTTTGTACCGTCGATGCCCTCCCACCAAAAGGTGTCATAAGGAAAATGATTAACATCGTTCCAGCCTATTTTTGTTGTGAGAAAATAGTCAACCGAGCAGCCTTTCATTATTTGCGGTATCGCCGCACTGTAGCCGAAGGTATCGGGAAGCCAGAAGCAATCAGAGGTATAGCCGAAATGCTTTCTTGTGAATCGCTGTCCCCAAAGGAACTGCCTTATCATAGATTCACCGGAGGTGATATTGCAATCACATTCAACCCAAACGCCGCCGTTAGGCTCATATCTTCCCTCGGCAACCTTTTCTTTTATACGCTCAAAAAGCTCCGGATAATGCTCAAGAAGCATATCCGAATGGCAAGAGGAGCTTTGCACAAATTTATGGTCGGGATATTGCTCCATAAGCGAAAGCTGATTTGAAAACGTTCTTGCACATTTTTTTATCGTTTCGGTTGCTTTCCAAAGCCATGCGGTATCAAGATGGGAATGTCCGATAATTCCAACCTGCGGTGCTTCCGGACCGTTTTTAACGGCAAGCACATCTTTAAGAAACGGATGAGCCGATCTCATAGCTTCTCTGAAAGTTTCGTCATCGGTATCATCGTATGCATAATAAAGCCGCTTATGTACCTCGTAAAGAGCATTGATAATTTCGCCTCGCCTAAACGAAGCTTCGGGGAGAGATTCGGCAAGCTCATTGATAACCTTTAAGTCAAAATAAAATTCCTGAATAAACTCATCCTTAACACAGATATCAAAGCCGTCAAAATGATATGTATAATCCTTTATAAGCCTTTCCGTTTCAAGCGGCATACATCCGAGATGGGCATGACCGGTATATGTTTCAACCGCAATGCCGATTTTCTCGCCCGCCTTTGCCGAAAGAGTCAGCATATCACAATAGTGATTACCGTGGCAGGTAAAAACAATCTTCGTGCAAAATGTGCCGAACGGTTTACCGTTTACCCAAAGAAGCGATTCATAGCCTTCGGTATGAGGCATAACAAACAGAGCTTTTCCGTCAAGCTCCTGCGGCACAATAAAATCAGTTTTAAACCAGCCGAACGCTTCCTCTCTACCCCAGCTTTCTCCGCTGTTTATTACCGAACAAACGGAATCATCGGGAATCTCGTAAAGCCGCTCCTCCGTTTCGTAAAATTTCACCGTATCGACTCTCGCAACCTTTTTAAACAGCATCGGATCAAGAGTTATTTCAAATCTTTTAAGCTTTTTGAGCATACGCTCAATTTGTTTTTCCGCAAGCATATTTCTGATTCCTTTCGGGATAAATTAACTTTCATAAATTATTATAGCTGTAATCGCTATTATATCATCAAATTCTATACAATACAATTAAAATTTACAAGATTTGACCGTATACGAAAAATAAAAACGGTATTCACAGGCTTTATTCCGTCTGTGAAATACCGTTTGACTTTATTCTCAAATTATTAAAAACAGCTTTTATCGCTTATCTCCAAATAAACCAGAGGAGAAGATAACCGGTTATAACGGCGGAAAGAGTGAACGGAACGCCGTATTTCATAAAGGTTGTTGTTTTAACCTCATATCCCTCCTTGCGGAGTATACCGATACCGGCAATGTTTGCACTCGCACCTATCGGGGTAAGATTACCGCCGAGCGTTGCACCGCAAAGAAGTCCGTAATAAAGCAGCTTCGGCTCGATTCCGATATCCATAGCTATAACAGGTACTATCGAAAGCATTGTTGCGGTATAGGGAATATTATCGATGAACGCCGAAAGAATGACGGACATCCAAACGATAACGGTATAAACAACAAAAACGGAACCGGAGCCAAGCTCGGCAATCGCCGAACCGATAACATCGATAACTCCTGC
The DNA here is from genome assembly GCA_964571095.1 of uncultured Clostridium sp. GTDB lineage: Bacteria > Bacillota > Clostridia > Oscillospirales > Acutalibacteraceae > CAG-177. The sequence continues at coordinate 131,466 of CAZNAC010000001.1, forward strand.
ATTCTTAACACCACCGATAACAACAAAAAGAGCGGTAAGAAGAACGATTGTATAATAATCGATTTCTTTAAATGCATTTTTAACTATTTCTTTGTTTTTCTTAACGAGCAGCTCACGAATAACGCCGACAAGGAAAAATGCAATGCAAATTATGCCGTTTGTGATATCGGGTTTATAAAACTGTCCCTGTGCAGCGGCATCCTTATAAGGAATAAACGAAACCGCAATAAGAGCAACAACCGTTCCGAGAAGAAGAAATGTCGGAAACTTATCCTCAACCTTTGTTCTTGAATCAAAGCTGATAGGTTCTTTTTCTTTTCTGAACATAAAAAGGATAATTATCGCACTTACAATTGCACCTGCCTGAACAACCCAAAACATACCGGGCTTGCCGTCATCAACAAAGAAATCCGAAAAATCAAGGTTCGCCTGCTTTGCAAGAAGAATTGAGGTTGTGTCGCCTACAAGCGTTGCGGCACCTTGAAGATTGGACGATACGGCAATGCAAATAATAGACGGAACGGGTGAAATATTGACCTTTTTACAAAAAGCAAGTGCAACGGGTGCTATCATAAGAACGGTTGCAACATTATCGACAAAAGCGGAAACGATACCCGCAAAAAGCGACATTGCAACCACCGCCCACTTAACATTCGGCATTCTCGAAATAAGAATATCCGACATAAGCTGCGGCATTTTTGATTCGATAAACAAATAAACCGTACCCATAGTACCGGCAATCATCATTATAACATTCCAGTCAATCTCGTTCAACGCCTGCATGAAACCATAGCTGTAGCTCGCTTCGCCTACAGCAAAAAAGCCTTCACCGAAAAGCGACGGATTAACGGATGCAATAATGCCGAAAGCAACAAAAATCAATGCGGATGCAACGGTTATGTAAGGTCTGATTTTTTGAAATGCCATCATCAGCACATAAGTGACCGCAAAAATAATCAATGCGGTAATTGTTATCGGGCTCATTTTATCTTCCTCCTGATTACCGGATGAAAACCGTCAAAACAGAAAAGCAGAATCCGCCGAAAAGCAGATTCTGCCGTTGAATTTGAAAAAATATCCCTGAAAAGAACAAAATCAAATTCACAATCCGAAACAAATAAAATGCAAAGCATTTTATGACAGACTCCACCACTTATTTTGGAATGTTTGTTAATTATACTCCGTCAATATATAAAAGTCAACAAGACAGAGGCTTTTGTTACAAAATTGAACATTTGTAATATCAAACGGCTTCAACAGCCGCCTTTTCCGCCGCAAGACCTTTCTTATAGTTTTCGAGGAATTTGTTGAATCCTGCGATATCTTCGGCATCGGGAGCAATCTCGGTTGAATCCATACCTGCAAAAACTCTGTTTTTGAGATATTCGTCAAGCGTTTCGCCGTCCGCCTTACCAACCATATACTCGGCAAGAATCGCAACGCCCCAAGGACCGCCCTCACCCGCTGTTTTCATAACGGAAACGGGAGCTTTCAGAGCCGCACCCATTATTTTTTGACCTGCAATCGGTGCCTTAAAATAGCCGCCGTGACCGAGGATTCTGTCAACCTTAACCTTTTCGTTTTCAAGAATCTCCATACCGATGCTGAGCGTTGCAGCCGCCGAGCAAAGCTGCACTCTCGAAAAATTCTCAAGAGTAAATTTGCTGTCGGGGCCTCTGAAAAACATTGGTTTTCCGCTGTCAAGTCCCGTAATTACTTCACCGGAAAGATAATTGTAGGCAACAAGGCCGCCGCAATCCTTATCTCCCGAAAGCGAAAGCTCAAACATTTTGTCAAGGACTTTATAAATACTCATCTCAACGCCGAGAGCCTTAAACATCGAGGTAAACATTCCCGCCCACGCATCGATTTCGCCCGAACAGTTGTTACAATGAACCATTGCAACTGGCTTGCCTGCCGGAGTTGTTACCATATCAATTTCGGGATAAAGCTTTGAAAGTGCTTTTTCGAGAACAACCATGAGGAATATCGAAGTTCCTGCGGAAACATTTCCCGTTCTGACCGCAACCGAATTTGTTGCAACCATTCCCGTTCCCGCATCGCCTTCGGGCGGACAAAGAGCAACTCCCGCTTTAAATTCGCCGGTCGGGTCAAGAAGAAGTGCACCCTCCTGTGTTAAAACACCTGCATTTTCGCCCGCAACAAGCACCTTGGGAAGAATTTCTTCGATTTTCCACGGAAAGCCTTTGTCCGAAATTTTTTCATCAAATTTCACAAGCATTTTTTTATCATAATCGTTTATTTCGCTGTCAATCGGAAACATACCCGATGCTTCGCCTATGCCGATAACCTTGTTGCCCGTAAGCTTCCAATGAACATACGCCGCCAAAGTTGCGATATAATCGATATCCTTAACGTGCTCCTCGCCGTTGAGAATTGCCTGATAAAGATGAGCAATGCTCCAGCGCTGCGGAATGTTAAAATCGAAAAGCTCGCTTAATTCCTCCGCAGACCTTGCGGTTATGGTATTTCTCCACGTTCTGAACTGTGCAAGCTGATTTCCGTGCTTGTCGAAAGCCAAATAACCGTGCATCATTCCGCTGATGCCGAGTGCTCCGACCGTTGTAAGCTTCACTCCGTATTTATCGGCAACATTCTTTTTAAGAGCGGCGAATGCACTCCTAAGACCTTCCCACACACGATCAAGCGAATAAGTCCAAATACCGTTATCATAGGTGTTTTCCCAATCATAGCTGCCGGATGCAAGCGGTTCGTGATTCTTACCGATAAGAACAGCCTTGATTCTTGTTGAACCGAACTCAATTCCGAGAGCGGTTTTACCCGACTCGATTGCATTCTTTATTATTTCCATAATATGTCACTCTCCGTAATTTTTTGGTTTACAGCTTATATAATAGCAAAATATATAAATTCCGTCAAGTGAACAATGCTTTTTTATACAAATCCGCAAGATAACTATTGCTTATCTGAGTTCAATTTGATATAATATGTCATATTAAACGCAGACATTTCAGGAGGTAAGCTATGGATTTGGTTTCGCAAATCAAAAACGGCATTTCAAAGGTTAAAACATATTGGAAAATCCCGCCGCTTGGCAACTATATGAATTTTAAAGAAATAGTAGCTCTTGCCGGCGGCGGAATAGGTGTTAAATTTATTATCACCTGCGTTTCGGCGGTTATGATTTCCGCCACCAACGTCTTTGTCGGAAATACCATCGGCATTGAACCGATGAATATGTATTATATTTACCTTATTTCGGTTCTTGTAAGCTTTCCTCTGACGATGCTCAGAGCAAACATCGTTGATAACACTCGAAACAGAAAAGGAAAATACCGACCGTACATAGTTTCCATGGGACTGCCTACCGTGCTCCTTTCGATAGGCTATTTTTGGATGCCCTACGAAAAAATGGAAAGTCAGATTACCAAATCCCTTGTTGTTCTTCTTTTCAACATCGGTTTTCAGTTTTTCTACAATTTCCTTTACGATGCATACGATAATTACGTTGTTGTTCTTTCACCGAACACGCAGGAAAGAGCCAATGTTTCATCGATAAGAGCCGTTACCGACTCTTTCGCTCCGACGCTGACAAACGTTATCATTCCTATGCTTGCAACCAATCTCATCGGAACAAGCAACCTTAACGATATCAGAATTTACCGCTATATTTGGCCTCCGATTTTGATTATCGGATTTTTCCTGAGCGTAATTATTTATGTTAATACCGAAGAAAAAATCGTTCAAGCTAAAACCCACATTGTCCGTATTAAATTTATGGATGCTCTCCGTGCCGTTGCAAAAAACAAGTATTTCTGGATCATTTCTCTTGCCGGTTGGCTCGGATTTCTCGAAAATGCATACTCCAATATTCTCAATTGGCTTTATTCCTATCAGCATGCGTGCTCGGATGTTGAATATTCGCTCATTGTTACCATTTACGGCAATGCTTCGCTTTGGGGAATGCTGCTTGCACCGCTTTCAATCAAAAAATTCGGCAAAAAAAATACCCTTATTTTCACAAATCTTCTTAACATCGTTTTTCTTGCTTCAATATACCCCGTTGTTAAATATGCGGGAATGGATATTATGATTTGGCTTGTAATGATTTGCCTGTGGTTCAACGCTTTGGTCGGCTCATTCACTCATATTCTCACGCCGAGCGTTAACGGTGATATCCGTGACTATCAGCAGTATATTACAGGCGAAAGAATCGACGGTATGTTTGCCGCCGTCGGTCTTGTCGGCAGTGTTGTTACTATGCTCACAAGCTCGGTTATTCCGGCGATATACGAAAGAATAGGATTCAATAAAGAAACCTTAAACAGACTTCTTCCCGAAATCATCGCTCAAGAGGGCGAGCTTGCCGACACAACAAATGTTTATAATGTCCTCTATCACCGTGAAACATTTATGGCGATTTTCGGTGTGCTTATCGGAATATCGGTTATCGGTGCGTTTATGAATGTTTTGCCTTATTTCTTCTATGACCTTTCCGAAATCAAACAGCAAGGTATGATTATGGTTCTCAAAATCCGTGCTCTTTTCGAGGATTACGGAAACGGAATACTCAAGGATAAAGATCTTGTTGAAGCTATTGATGCCATCAGAGAAGCAAACGAGCTTTCGGAAGCCGTTCCCGAAAATCTTAAAATATTGAAATCGCAAAAGAGAACTGCCAAAGGCAAAGCAGCAAAACAGGCGGCAAAGAAAGCGTACAAGGTCGCCGCAGAACGCAATGTCAAAATAGAAATTTCCAAATATGTTCTCGATGAAATGAACCGTTTCAACACCCCATTCGGAAAAATACAGCTTGAAAACGCACATAAGACGGTTGCGGCGGGCTACAACAGGATTTATCAATTTGACAAATCCGAAATCGCAGCCGCAAAGGCTCTCCCGAAATCAACCTCGGAAGAAAAAGAATACAGAAAAATCTCAATATCCTCCGCCAAAAATTTTGCAAGTGCAAAAAAAGCGGCGGCAAAATATTATTCAAACAATATAGTTGAATTTGATGTTTCGATTTTTGAAAAGCTTTTCGCCGAAGAAGACGCACTTACCGAAAAGCTTAACGCAACATATCAAAAGCTTTATGATGCCAATGACAGAAAAGACAAAGATGATATTTCATATTATAAAAAGGAAATATCCGAAATCAAGTCAATGCAAAAGGCCTTGGAGAGCAAAATCAAAAACGCTACAAACGAAAACTCGATTTATAACCGTGCCGCCAAGCCGTACATTGATGCCAAAAGGCTTATAATTCAAAGTGAGAATTATGCCAAGTTTGACGAAATTGCCGCAATGTATGACGATGCGAAAATCCGTCACGAAAAAGCTCAGGCGGATGCCGCAGCCGAAGCCGCTCGCATTGCCGCCGAGGAAAAAGCCTACGCCGAAAAACTCAAAGCGGAAAAACGGGCAAAAAAATCAAAATAATATCGTTCAAAGCTCAAGGGGGTCTTACAGGATAGTAGCTGTAAGAACCCCTTGATTTATGCAATTTTATGCTGTGCCGAGAGCCATCCTGCCACAGCTTAAATCTATCACCACGGAAAAGCAACAAGATTATAAAGCTTTGCTCCGCCACTGCCGACTTCATATCTCCTGCCGTTCATTTCAACCGTACCGTCAAAATAAACGAACAGAGCAACAAATTTATCCCCGTCAATAATTTCCATATAATAATAGGTATACATATTATTATTCGTTTCGGCATTTGCGGCACCGTCATAAGGCTTCGACCAATCGAAAGAATTATAAAGCTGTGCAATATTTTCGAGGGTTTCGGCATCCGTAACCGTTTTGATATAATTTACTCCCGATGTTGACGGAAAAATATTAACCATCGTCGGTGTTCCGATTTTTTCTCCGAGAGCAATGCTATGATTCATCATTCTTCTTTCAATGCTGAAATCAATCACAAATTCAACAGTGCTGCTTGTGTCCGGCCCCGCATCCGTTCCGTAACACAAATCATTTGTAAATCGATATTTTCCGTTAAGATTTTCGGTTTCAAAACACATACCGAACAGGAAGCTTACGGTCATCAGCGTATTCGGATAAAGAGGATAATATTCATCATTCAGATAAGAAGCATCTATTTTCATTTCGCTCCACTCGCCGTTAACCTGCCTTTTTAACGATTGATTGGGAGTAGCGTAAAGAGTTTTGTCGCCAACATTGGTAAAGGTTATTTCAAGGTAATCCGAATTGTAAATTCGCAATCCCATCACCCTGATTCCATGGTCTGTTTTGGAAAATTGTGTTTTTATTTCGGAAATGACATATTCCTCGTAAACCGCCGATTCGGAATTATCCATCGTTACCGCACTACTTATATTTTTCGATACGTCGGTATGGAAAAGAGTTGTGGAAATGTCGGGATACATAGCGAAAGGTGCGGTAGTCGGCTCATTATATCCCACACTACCGCCGACTGCGGTTGCTTTGTCCGGCTGAAACTCTATACCGTATTTTTTTGCGATGTTAAAAAGCATCTCATAAAGCTGTTCGTCACACCTAAAGCTTTTTCCTTCGGCATCCTTTATAAAGCCTCCCTCAGCAAGAATAAAGCTGCTCTTTTTGTTGTCCTCGATTTCAATCGAAACATAAATCGTGTTTTTATTCTTCAAATCCAATTCCGTTAACGGATAAAAATCCGAGCGATTATAGCACTCAATAAATTCATTAAGCTCATCCTTTGAAAGAACGATTTCGCAATAATAATTCGCCCCCGGATAAGCGGAAACCGAAACCGCATTTTTTATCTTATCCGTAACCGAGACGGTAACCACACCGTTGGACTTACCGTAAACCAAAGCGGGATTATCCACCGTTGCAGGCTCTGAAGCCACAACATCAAATTCAACAAAAAGTATATCCTTTTCGCCGCTGTTTTCACAGTAAACGGGAATGCTCGCAAGATAATGTGTTTTTTCAATCGAATTGATATATCTTGAAAGATTGCCCGCCCAAAGCTGTTCCTCGCCTTCGTCGGAGGGGGTAAGCTTAACCGTATCTCCGTCATCATAATAAAGCTCGGCAAGAGGCTCTCCGTTTTGTTTTTGCAATTCAAAATCACCAAATACCGAATAATCTCCGATATCATTCGGATTTTTCAATTTGAGAACCAAATAATATTTTCCGAGATAATCTGCAACAAGCTCGTGCTCCGTTACCTGAAGCTTATTAATTTCCGGATTATTGCACTTAAAAGTAAAATTTTCCGTTGAATAAATTTTTGTAAGCTTGCGATGCTTTTCATATTCTTTCACCGCATTGCTTTCTATTCGTTCAAAAATCGGCTTGACATATTCACTCGCATTACCGAGAAATTCCGGAATACTGTTTTCGCCGTAGTCCGTTATTTCAGCCACTCCGCCGTTTTCATCGAGTATCGCCTTAAACGGTGTCGGCTCGTTATCCAAGCCGCTGTATTCTATGTTGTTCGGATTGATAAGGTTTTTATATTCGCCGCTGACAGAACAGGTTTGTCGCCAGCCGTAGGCAGTTTTTTCGTTTTTATCAAATTCAACAATCTCAACACCGGCAATATTGATTTTATACGGTTCAGTTGCTTCTTTTTTGACAATATACTCTTCAACCGTTGCCCGTATTTCTTTTCTGCCGAAACTGTCGGTTGCATTAGTAAGACAAACGATACCGACTGTTATACAAACCGCAACGCAAAGAATAATCGCCAAAGCTTTCGGCTTTTTAAAATTCAAAACATTAACTATTCTTTTCTCAACAACATTTTCACCAAATGAAAGAGGTGCGGCGGCGGCAAAACGATGATTTGAACCGATTGCAACAAGGGTTAAGCTGTAGTTTTTCTTTTCAAGCTCGCCAAGCTCTTTCAGCACCCTTTCATCACAGCTCATTTCCATATCACGAATCATTAGAATATAGCCGAACCACACAAGCGGATTATACCAATGAAGTGCAAGCACGGTAAACGATGCAAGCTTGACAATATGGTCAAATCGTCTGATATGATTTTTTTCGTGAAGAACAACAAATTCACGCTGTTTATCATTCATATTGCAGGGAAGATAAATTCTCGGCTTTATAATTCCCAAAACAAACGGAGAACGCACCTTTTCGCATTCAAAAATATTATCGTTAAGCCTTGTTGCAAACTCAACTCTTTTGTGAATGTTAACGAGCGAAACAATTCCGTAAATCACCATAGCGATTATTCCGATTATCCATAAAACGGAGGCTACGGCTGTTATAATTTGCATCGGATTTGCACTGTCACCGATTTCCGCAACAGGCAAAGCGGAATTGATAACCGTATCGGCAGAGCTGATTCCCGTTGAAATTTCGGGTTTCGGCATAATGCCGATATTATTCGGCACATAGTTATTAACTGTTGCTCCTCCGGAGGTTGATTCTTTGACAGGTACCGAGAAAAAATTAAAAATACTGAGCACCGACGAAAAAGAAAACGGGCAAATAAGTCTTTGCCCCGCAACAATCCAAAGAGAATAAGAAAAAACCTTCGGAGCTTTTTTCAGCAACAGTCTTACAAGAATTATCGCAAGAATAATATAACTGCCGGTAACGCTCATATTGAAAAAAGATATAAAAATCCGTTCAAGTAAATCCGTCATCTTTTACCCTCCTTGTGGTTATTGATAAGCTCGGTCAATCTTTGCGCCTCCGATTCTGAAATGGTTTTGCCGCCGAGGAAAGATGCAAGGAACAACGGCAATGAACCGTCAAAAGTTCGCTCAACAAAATTTTCGCTTTCGTTTGCCTGAACCTTTTCCTTCGGTACAAGCACAGACACAACGGCGTTTTCGTTTTTAATAAGCTCCTTTTCGCTCATCTTACGAATTGCATTGTATGTTGTTGATTTTTTCCAGCCGAGACTTTCCCTGCAAAGCTCAACCAATTCTCCGGAATTTATCGGAGCGTTGTCCCAAACAACACACATAAATTTGTACTCGCTGTCCCATAAAGTTAAATCGCTCATAAAAATACCCCGTTTCATACAAGAAATCAGGTTTGTTATTACAAACCTCGTCATAAGTTTACAATTATAAACCTCGTTTGTCAAGTGCTTTTTCAAATTTTTCACAAAAAATATTTAAAATTTCTGACAAAAAAATATAAAGCTTGTACGGAAAAATCTTCCATGCAAGCTTTATTATTAATTATTTTTATCGGTCGTACAAGCGACGATGTTTTTGCAGATTCCGGCCGCTTTTTTGATATCCTCAACCCTGTCGGTCTTTTCCCAAGGAAGGTCGATATCCGTTCTTCCGATATGACCGAGAGCAGCAATCTGCTTATAGATAGGTCTTCTCAAATCAAGAGCTTTAATGATTCCCGCAGGACTGAGATCGAAAAGCTTTTTAACGACTTCGGAAATTTCCGTGTCTGCAATTTTTCCGGTACCGAAAGTATCGATAAAAACGGAAACAGGCTGTTCAACACCGATTGCATACGCAAGCTCAACCTCGCATTTTTTTGCGATTCCCGCAGCAACGATATTTTTTGCAACATATCGTGCCGCATAAGCTGCCGAACGGTCAACCTTTGTGGGATCCTTTCCGCTGAAAGCACCGCCGCCGTGGCGTGCATATCCACCGTATGTATCAACGATAATCTTTCTGCCGGTAAGTCCGCTGTCACCCTGAGGGCCGCCCGTAACAAATCTGCCGGTAGGATTAATATGAAACTTGGTATTTTCGTCAAGCATAGATGCCGGAATAACGGGCTTTATAACATTTTCGATGATATCCTTTCTTATCTTGTCAAGGGTAACATCTGCCGAATGCTGCGAGGAAATAACAACCGTATCAACTCTGACGGGTTTATTGTTTTCATCATATTCAATCGTAACCTGACTTTTTCCGTCGGGACGAAGATATGCAAGAGTTCCGTTCTTACGAACCTCGGTAAGCTTTGCACAAAGCTTATGTGCAAGGGAAATCGGAAGCGGCATAAGCTCAGGCGTTTCATCGCAGGCAAAGCCGAACATCATACCCTGATCGCCCGCACCCAGACGGTCAACTCCCATAGCGATATCGCCCGACTGCTTGTCAAGTGCCGTCATAACGGAGCAGGTATTGCAATCAAAGCCGTACTCGGCATTGTTATATCCGATTTCATCAATCGTTTCTCTGACGATTTTGGGAATATCGATATCCGCAGTTGTTGTTATTTCACCCATAACAAGAACCATTCCCGTTGTGCAGCAGGTTTCACAGGCAACCCTGCCCATAGGATCCTGTGCCATAATAGCATCAAGAATCGCATCGGATATCTGATCACAGATTTTATCGGGGTGACCGCCTGTTACCGATTCGGAAGTGAAGAAATAGTTTGCCATTTTATTTATCCTCTCTGGTTATATGTATTATCAACGGATTAAGTCCCAAAAAAACCACTGAAAAGTGTTTCAGTGGTTGAAAACACCTTATTTTTCGGTTTAAACCGCAGGAATTAGCACCTTGCTTAACACAGGTTGCCGGGCTTCAAAGGGCCTGTCCCTCAGCCACTCTTAATAAGGACATATTCTATTGACAATTTATTATATATCACCCTTCGATATTTGTCAACAAATATTTTACCGCCGGCAGTCGCCTGTAAAAAAACAGCTCGGCGGTCACTTACTTTTCATCTTTAAGTTGCATTCTTATAAAAAGTTTGATACAATTAACAATTGAAAATACTTTCTGTTTACTCATTTGCTCACAAGGAGGGAAATGAATGGAAGCTTTAAAATTTAATCTTACGGATTCCGGAAAAAAATTCAAAATATTAAACGCTACCAACGGCGGCCCTTGGCATAAAAGACACAGCAATGACCAATGGCTCACAAATTTTGAAGATTACAAAGCGGCGAGGCTTCCTTATTCGAGAAACCACGACTCCGGGGTATGCGGCGTTTACGGAGGGCCGTACAGTCACGACATAACCAAAATTTTTCCGGATTTTAACGCCGACGCCTACGCTCCCGAATCATATGACTTTGACTGCACCGACGAATCAATCCTTGTTTGCCTTGATGCGGGAACGGAAACCTTTTTTCGTTTGGGGCAAACCATTGAGCATCATATAAAAAAGCACGGAACCATACCTCCTAAGGATTTTCACAAATGGGCGGTTATTTGCGAGCATATCATTCGTCACTATAATGAGGGTTGGGCAAACGGTTACAGACTCAACATTCGGTATTGGGAAATATGGAACGAACCCGACCTTGACGAAGATGATTCACCGAACAAGCGTACTTGGGGCGGAACAAAAGCTCAATTTTTCGATTTATACGAAATTGCATCAAAGCATCTGAAAAGCTGTTTCCCAAGCATCAAAATCGGAGGCCCCGCACTTGCTTACAGAGAATCGTGGGCGGAGGATTTTCTTTCGGAAATGAAGCGGAGAAACGCGCCTCTTGATTTCTTTTCGTGGCATATATATTGCACCGAGCCTAAGCCTATGACGGATAAAGCCGAGCGGTTCAAAGAAATGCTTGTTCGCCACGGCTTTGAGAACGCCGAAAGCATACTCAACGAATGGAACTACATAAAAGGCTGGACGGATGAATACAAAAACAGCATTCAAGCCATTCACGGAATAAAGGGTGCGGCATTCACAATGGCTTGCATTTCCGCAGCTCAAAGCAGCTCAATAGATATGCTTATGTACTACGATACACGACCTTCGATTTTCAACGGAGCTTTTGATATGTATTCCTATGAACGTCTTAAAGGCTATTATCCCCTCTATTGGTACGGCAAGCTCTACGATGCCGAAAAGGAAATACCCTGCGAAACGCATATTGAAAATATATATTCTCTATGCGGAGTTTGCGAAAACGGAAAAACGATGTCGATTATCACGCACTACTCCGACAATGATAACGAAAAAAGCAAAACATTTTCGGTAGATTTCGGAAGAAAAGGTACGTATGAAATCTATCTTCTCGATAATGAGCACGATGCACAGCTTATCGAAACAACCGATACACTTACCTTTGATTTAAAAAATTACAGTGCGGTTTTTATCAAGGAAATTTAAGCACTTTTTTAAAATGGAGGTGCCTCAAATGGAATGGAATGCTAAAACATATACAAAGTATTTGGAAGAACGAACGCAGCCGTCAATCGATCTTATAAATAGAATCAATATTAATCCTAAAACAATACTTGACATCGGTTGCGGTCCCGGAAACAGCACATTTCAACTGCATAAAAAGTTTGAACAAGCAATTATTTTGGGCATAGACAGCTCAAATGATATGCTAAAAAACGCAAGCTCGAATTATCCCACATTAAATTTCAAAAAATGCTTTATTCCCGATGAGCTTGATTCTCTTGAAAGCTTCGATTTGATATTTTCAAACGCTTGCATTCATTGGATACCCAACCATCATCAGCTTATTCCCCAAATAATGAGCAAGGTCAACAGCGGTGGATTATTTGCCGTACAAATTCCACTTGTTCAATATGCACCGTTTTATAAAATATTAAATGAATTATTGCTTGAAAAAGAGTGGAAAAAGCTTCGTGAAATAAATAACTTTCACAATCTCTCTCCCGAAGAAACATATGATATTTTATCCTCTGTTTCCTCGGAAACAGAAATGTGGGAAACGACCTATTATCATATCGTACATTCCCATAATGCCGTTATTGATTGGTATACGGGAAGCGGACTCAAGCCGTATCTTGATTGTTTGAATGATAACGAGAAAGTCTTTTTTACAGATGCACTTCTCGAACGAATAAAAGCATATTTCCCATTAAGAAATAGCAATACCGTTATTCTAAAAATGCCCAGATTGTTTTTTATTGCAAAAAATAATTAGAATACAGAATGCGTTTCGTTTTATTTTAAGAAAGGAACAACAATATGAATCTTCCGTTATGTGTTAAAGAAAGAATAGACAATTACTGCTCTCGCATTGAAAAATACAGTCCAAAGCTTGCCGAGCTTTACAGAAACTGCTACCCCAACACTCTTGAAACGGCAACGGAGCTTGATGATGACGGAACGGTTTTCGTGCTCACCGGCGATATTCCCGCAATGTGGCTGCGTGATTCGACCGCAGAGGTTTCGCATTATATTCCGCTTGCGAAAGAAAATGAGGAAATCGGAAAAATCATAAAAGGTGTTATCAAAAGGCAAAGAAAATATATTGCAATCGATGCTTACGCAAATGCTTTCAAAAGGAAACCGGATAACCACATAGAGCACGATGACTATCCGGAGAATCTTCCCATTGTTTGGGAAAGAAAATATGAAATCGATTCTCTCTGTTACCCTATCAGGCTTGCATATCTTTATTGGAAAGCCACCAATGACCTTGATATACTCAAAAATGATTTTGTCGAAAGTGCAAAAATAACGGTTGACCTTTGGAAAACGGAGCAAAAGCATTTTGAAAAATCGCCTTATCGCTTTTCAAGAAACAACTGCCCCTATCACGATACGATTCACAACAATGGTATGGGTGAACCCGTTGAATATACCGGTATGACTTGGTCGGGCTTCAGACCGAGCGACGATGCCTGCCGCTACGGCTATCTTGTTGCTTCAAATATGTTTGCCGTTGTTGTTCTTGGATATCTCGATGAAATGCTTCGTGCCGCCTGCCCCGAAGAAACAGAGCTTATACACGAATGCGAAACACTCAAAAAGGAAATAAATGACGGAATCGAAAATTTTGCAACCGTTAACCACGAAAAATACGGAAAAATCTATGCCTGTGAGGTCAACGGCAAGGGTGATTATTTTCTGTTTGACGATGCTAATGTTCCGAGCCTTCTTTCCGCTCCTTATCTCGGCTTTTGCACATATGATGACGAAACATATCTTCGCACTCGCAATTTCATTTTAAGCAAGGATAATCCTTACTATTATGAAGGAAAATTTGCAAAAGGTGTCGGCAGTCCGCATACACCGGAGGGCTACATTTGGCATATTGCCCTTTCTATGCAAGGATTAACAAGCAATGATCCCGAAGAAATCAAAGAAATACTTCATATGCTTGAAACAACCGATGCCGATACCGGATTTATGCACGAGGGATTTGATGCAAATAATCCGAAAAAATTCACCAGAAGCTGGTTCAGTTGGTCATGTGCTCTTTTTTCGGAGCTTGTTGAAAAAGCCATTGATAAAAATATTATCTGATTTTTTCACTTTTTTTAAAAAAAGACTTGAAAAAAGCAAAACAATGTGGTATTATAATCTGCGTTCGGTATTGAACGTAAAAATATCATAGCTTGCTGCTATGGCTCAGGTGGTAGAGCGCATCCTTGGTAAGGATGAGGTCGGCGGTTCGAGTCCGCCTAGCAGCTCCAAAAAAACAGTCTTTGTTATAGTAAACAAAGGCTGTTTCTTTTAAATGACGAATCGATTTTCAACACTTTGCGGCTCAAAAACGCTTGCAGGCTTATGGTGATAATATGATAAACGAATTAAAAATAATCGCACGAATCCGAACCGATTTTAATTCCAAATTCGGGATTCCCCGTCAAAGCGGGCTTGTTGATGAGCTTGAAGCATCAATAATATTTGAACCCGAATATCGCAATCCCGATGCAATTCGCGGAATTGAAAAATACAGTCACATTTGGCTGTTATGGCAGTTTTCGGAGTGTGCCGACAAAGAATGGTCGCCTACAGTTCGTCCGCCGCGTTTGGGAGGAAATCAACGGGTCGGCGTTTTTGCAACACGCTCCCCTTTTCGTCCCAATTCCATTGGACTTTCAGTTGTAAAGCTGCTCGGAATTGAAAAAGATGAAAAATACGGCTTTATCCTTCGTGTTTCGGGTGCAGATTTGCTTAACGGAACTCCTATTTATGACATCAAGCCCTATCTGCCCTATGTTGATTCTCATCCCGAAGCAAGCAACGGCTTTGCTTTAAGTGAGAAAGAGGGAAAGCTGACGGTTAGTATCCCCGAAAATTTGCTTGAAATCATTCCGTCTCAAAAGCTTGCGGCATTAAAAGCGGTTCTTGCACAGGACCCACGCCCCGCATATCAGGATATTCCCGATAGAATTTACGGACTTGAATTTGCGGGATTAAACATTAAATTCAAAATTGACGGATATTTGCTTGAAGTGACAGAAGTTGAGCAAATATAATCGCCCCAAAACACAAGGCTTGTATGGGTTATTAACCCGTACAAGCCTCAATTTTTATCAGTTATTTTCTTTTCCTTTGATTATGTCGTTAATCATAATATAAAACTGGTCATCTTCAAATCCGTTATCCGATTTCGGAGCACTGCTCGAAACACTTGAAACATCATTGCCGGAGTTGCTGCTCGATGAATTGAAGTTCGGAATCGAGGGAGCGGCCGCCGTTGACGAAGCAGGCTTTTCGGCAGGAGCCGCAGGCTTTGATGCCATAGGAGCTGCGGGTGCGGGATTTGATGCGGGAGCCGCAGGCTTAACCGCTGCGAGGAAAGGATTTGCTGCAACGGGAACAGCGGGCTTTTCAGGCTCTGCCTTCTTTGAATCAAAGCCCGTGGCAATAACGGTAATAACCATTTCATCATCAAGGTCGGGATCAAATGCTATGCCCCAAGTAATGTTTGCATCCTCATGAGCTTGAGCGGTAATGATTTCGGCTGCGTTTTCAACATCTTCAAGGTCAACATCATCTGATGCGGTGATGCTGATAATAACACCCTTTGCACCGGCAATGGAGGTTTCGAGAAGCGGACTTGAAACAGCAGCATTTGCCGCAGTTTCGGCTTTATCCTTACCCTTTGCTCTACCGACACCCATATGAGCATAGCCGGCATCCTTCATAACGCTTGTTACATCGGCAAAATCAAGGTTGATGAAGCCGGGAACCTTAATAAGCTCGGAAATACTCTTAACGCCCTGAAGAAGCACTTCATCTGCCTCCGCAAAAGCTTCTGCGATTGTTTTCTTTCTTTCGTCAAGTGCACGAAGTCTGTCATTGGGGATAACAATAAGACTGTCAACGTGCTCTGCAAGGTTTGCAATACCCTCTTGAGCTTGAACCATTCTCCTGCGTCCCTCAAATTTGAAAGGCTTTGTTACAACGCCGATGGTAAGGCAGCCCATATCCTTTGCAACCTGTGCGATAACGGGAGCAGCACCGGTACCTGTTCCGCCACCCATACCTGTTGTGATAAATACCATATCTGTGCCTTTAAGAGCATCGGAAATAGCATCTCTGCTTTCTTCTGCGGATTTTGCACCGATTTCGGGTTTTCCGCCGGCGCCTTGACCGTGAGTTGACTTTTCGCCAATCTGAATTTTGTGGGTAGCCTTGGAATGAACAAGAACCTGCTTATCCGTGTTTACGGCGATAAATTCCGCACCGAGAACACCCTGAGTAATCATACGGTTAACTGCGTTTCCGCCGCCGCCGCCGACACCGATAACCTTTATCTGCACCGCACTCTCAAAATCGTTATCAATTTCAAATGCCATTTAGTTTGACCCCCTACTGGATTTATTATACCATAATATTTGAGTATTAAACAGAATTATATTACCATACATTTATAAAAAAAACAAGAACAATTTAAAAAAACCTCTTAAAATTACATAATTTTTTACAAATTGTATATAAATAACCCGAAAATTCGCCAATACTCGCAAATTTTCGGGCTTTATTATTTCATATCGGACTATTGTTCACTTTTTTTCGTTGAAATATCGGCTTTCGATTCATTCCATTCTCCACCGTTAAACAAAACTAACTCTTTAATATCATCCGGATCCGACGGACTGAAATACGCTTTTTTGCTGACCGTAAGATTAATCGTTCCCGACTGAGTGAGAGAAACGGAATTTTCCTCGGCTATTACCCGCTTTCCGAGAGAAAGCTTTGACGGTATATTCGAGCTGTCACCGAGATTAAGAACTATTCTGCCCTGATAAATCAAATAAATGTTACTGCTTGAAGAAACATCGATAAGATTTATGTCCTCCATTGTGTTTTCGGAAATACCGCTTGCGATTTCAAGAATAAGCGATAAGGTTCTGTCGATTATCGGTGTTTCCTCTTTGCTCTTGTCATCGGGATTTTCAACAGTAAAAGCCAAAATTTCCCCCGTCTCCGATTTAACCGGAACGGCACCTTTGATAACTGTTATCTTTTCGGGCACCTGCGGTGCAAATTCAAGAACCTTGAGATTCTTATCGAGCAAAGCGTATGTTCCGTTTGAAAGCATTATCGCATACTTTTTTTCGGTTGATTCAACTCGAATCACAATCGTGCTCGGAAGCTTTCTTGTTATTTTGACATTATCGGTATAAGGAAGCTCCTTTTCGATATTGCTTTCTCCCTCGTCAATATCCGCAAAAATAAGATTTTTGCCCTGAGCAATACCGCTTGCGGCAATTATTTCTTCTTTGGTATACGGTGCTTCGCCGTCAACGGTAAACGCCTTTACTCTGAATGCGGCAAAAATAATTATCGGAGAAGCAATAAGACCTATAATAAGAGCAAAGCACACAACAACAAGTGCTATTCTGAAATTTCTTTTTCTTTTAAGTTTTTTTCTTCTGATTGCTTTTTCCTCCGGTGTAAGCTGTCTGCCGGAAATTCGATTTCTTTCACTATCCATTTTCATCCCACCGTTTTACTTATTAATTCTCTTTATATCTGCACCGAGCAGAGAAAGAGCATCTTCAAACGCTTCACAGCCTCTGTCTATATGATAAACATTTTCTATAACGCTTTCTCCGTATGCACCGAGAGCGGCAACCGCCAATGCACAGCCGCCTCTTAGGTCGCAAGCTGAAACTCTTGCACCATTTAAGCTTTCAACGCCTTCGATAACGGCAACACTGCCGTCCTCAACGCAAATATCCGCACCCATTTTTATAAGCTCCGGAATATGTCTAAAGCGATTTTCAAATATCTTTTCGGTTATCACACTTGTTCCATCGGCTTTTGCAAGCATAGCCATAACAATTGCCTGCGAATCCGTCGGAAATCCGGGATAAGGCATTGTGCGAAGACTTTTTATCCGAGAAATCCTCTTAGGTGCTCTAACCGTAAGCTCCCTATTTTTTATTGTAATCACACATCCCGATGCTTCAAATGCGGAAATAATCGGCAAGAGATGTTCCTTTTCAACGCCGCCGATCGTTATTTTTCCGGCAGTACACGCCGCACAAGCCATATAGGTTGATGCAACTATTCTGTCCGGAATAATTGTGTGCTCGGCAGGCACAAGCTTTTTTCTGCCGCAAATTCTTATCACGCTTTGTCCCGCTCCGCTGATATCCGCTCCGCATTTTATCAAATAATCCGCAAGGTCTTTTATTTCAGGCTCTCTTGCGGCATTCGTAATAACGGTTTCTCCTTTTGCGGAAAGTGCGGCAAGCATAATATTTTCGGTTGCACCGACACTCGGAAAGGTAAGACTTATATGACAGCCTTCAAAGCCATCCTCCGCCTCACATTCGAGCATTCCTCCGTTCTCGCTCACCTTTACACCCATATTCATAAGAGAGGTAAGATGAAGGTCAATCGGTCTTAGTCCGATTTCGCATCCTCCCGGTGAAGTCACACGGGCACGGCCGAATCTTGCAAGCAAAGCACCGAGAAAAATAATCGATGAACGCATTTCGTGCATCAGACATTCGGGAATATCATACCCAAACGCCGATGAAGCATCTACAATAACAGTATGCCCCTCTTGCTTTATCTTACAGCCGGTATGCTCAAGTATTTTCAACGCTGCCGATATATCGGTAAGCTGCGGACAATTATGTATGATGCTTGTTCCGCCAACCGCCACCGTTGCGGCAAGGATAGGTAACGCACTGTTCTTTGAACCTTGAAGCGGAATTTTTCCTTCAAGATTTTTTCCGCCGTTAATTACCAGTTTCTCCATAATCCACGCTCCTTTAAACGCCGAGAGCACTCTGTTCCCATAATATTCAAAGAACGCAGATGATGTGAATTATGTAATTGATTTAAGCTGATTATTTACCTATAATTTCGCAAAGTGTATCGTAAATTCTCTTTGTGGCATCGGTTACAGCCATTTTCTTGGCGTTATTGCCGATTCTTTCAAGCTTTGCTCTATCATTAAGCAAGGAATTAACACGTTCTGTTAACGCATCGGGAGTTAAATCCTTTTCTTCGAGAATCTCGGCTGCTCCGTTATCAACAAGTGCCATTGCGTTATGATATTGATGATTCTCGGTGACGTACGGCGACGGAATAAGAATCGAGGGCTTTCCGAGTGCCTGAAGCTCGCTCAAGGTGCTTGCACCCGAACGGCAGATAACAAGGTCTGCGGCGGCAAGGCATTTCGGAATATCTATATATTCGACAATCTTTATATGAGGATTTTTGTTAAGCTCAACGCCCTTTTCTTCAAGCTCCGCTTTAAAAGCATCGGCATTTTTTCCCGTTGCGTGAAGAAAAACGCAGTCCTTGTCCTTATATTTATTCAGTATAAGACCTAATACGGCATCGTTTATCGGCTTTGCACCGAGACTGCCTCCCATAGAAATTATCAGAGGCTTATCCCCTGTTTCAAGCTCCGCTCTCGCAAAATCACGGTCGCCTTTAAGTATATCTCCTCTTATCGGAAGACCGGTCACAACGCAGGGATTTTTCGGCTTCATATATTGCTCTGCCTGCTTTGCGGTAAGCATAACTCTGTCAACCATTCCCGCAACCGCTTTGTTGGCAACTCCCGGATAGGCGTTCTGCTCGTGAATCGCAGTCGGTATTCCTCTTTTTGCCGCAATTCTCAAAACAGGGCCGCTAACGTATCCGCCATAACCGATAACAAGGTCGGGCTTAAAGTCATTCAATATTTTTTTGATTTGAGATGATGAGCGAAGAAGTCTTTTCACCGTTTGAATATTATGCTTTATCGCCTCGCCCGAAAAGCTACGCCAAAAGCCGCTGATTTCAATTGTTTTAAGCTCATATCCCGCTTGCGGAACAAGCTTTGCTTCCATTTTATCGGCTGTTCCCACAAAAGCGATTTCCGCTGTCGGATGCTTTTCTTTAATGTATCCCGCCGTGCCGAGTGCGGGGTTAATATGACCGCCCGTACCGCCTGCCGCAATAAGAATTTTTTTGTTATCGAACATTTTTCTTTTTCCTTTCGCTGTTTCTTGATATTGAAAGAATTATTCCCATTTCAAGCAGGAGCATAACAAGCGATGTACCGCCGTAGCTGAAGAACGGCAGACTGATGCCCGTATTCGGAACCGTTGCCGTTACAACTGCAATATTCAGTGCCGCCTGCAAGCCGACCTGAAAGCTTATGCCCATTGCAAGCATTGCTTCATATCTTGTTCTCGCTCTCAAGCCTATTACAAAGCCTCTCGCAACAAGAAGAACAAAAAGTGCGATAATAAGAATCGCTCGTATAAAGCCGAGTTCCTCACAAACAACGGCAAACACAAAATCATTTTGAGGTTCCGGAAGATACATATGCTTCTGTTTGGAATTTCCGAAGCCAAGTCCGAAAAGTCCGCCGGAGCCTATCGCATAGAGTGATTGCAGGCTCTGCCAGCCTGAATCTCTTGCCTCATCCGAGGTTAATTCTTCACCTGTCAGAAGCTTTAACCATATTTTAATTCTTGAGCTTGCATAGCCTTCGAGAAATTTATCCGCATTTGACACAAACCATATTGCAAGAATAATAACGGCAACAATTCCGATCACATATACCGCAGGATGAATTTTTATTCCGCCGAAATAAATTGTCGCAACGCCGATTCCGAGAATAATAAGTGTTCCGGAAACGTGGTTTTCTTTATAAATAAGCAAGCAAACTACGCAAAGGAACGCCATATAGGGCACCATCATCCACCAATGCTTTTCAACAAGCTTATGATATCTCTCCATACTGAACGCAAGAAACATTACAACCGCGAGCTTTGCGATTTCAGACGGCTGAAACGATCCGAGTACAGGCACCCATACCCAGCGTTTAAACTGCTCCTTACCCGCAATTTCATACGGATTAATGAGCACATAAATAAGCAGCAAAATCGTAAAAACCATTATAAGTCCCGAAGCTTCTCTGAAGATATCGGGCTTTACAAAAGAAACCGCAAACATAATGATTATGCCCACAATTGCGAATCCCACTTGTTTTTTAAGATAATAATAAGGATCATTTTTTACGGTTGTGCTCGAATCATACCATGCATTAACATAGCTTGCCGAAAACATCATAACTATTCCAATTGCCAAAAGAGCGATTACAAGAGTTAAAAAAGTTATGTCAAAAGGACTTGCCGAAAAGCAATCCTTTAATTTCTTCCTTTTTTTAAATAAATCTCCGAAAAGATAAAATATGCCGAAATGGGCAAGTATTTCCTTCTTCAAGCTTCAGTTTCACTCCTTATATCATACATATCCGCCGTAATACATAACAGCAACGGCAACAGCTCCGCCGATAATATTTACTGTTGAAAACACAAGAGTAATCTTTTTTTCGCTCCAACCGCACATTTCAAAATGATGATGAATAGGTGCCATTTTAAAAATTCTTTTGCCGCCGGAAATACGATAATAAACAATCTGCAAAACGTCGGACAAGCCTTCAATAACATATATGATTCCGACAAGCAGAATAATAACTGGACAGCCAATCGCATAGCAAAGAGCTATAATCATTCCGCCCAAAAACATCGAGCCGGTATCGCCCATAAAAACCTTTGCGGGATTTTTATTCCAAATAACAAATCCCAAGCAGGCTCCCGCAAGTGCGGCAGAAGCCATCGAAAAGCCGAAAAGCCCTTTTAATGCGGCGATAACGCCGACAGAAACTGCGGCTGTAAGAGTAACGCTGCCGCAAAGTCCGTCGATACCATCGGTAAAATTCACGGCATTGACCGTTGCATAAACAACCGCTATGCCGAAAATCCAATGAAAAAAGCCGATTTCAAGAGTTCCGATAAACGGGACAAACATATGCGGTGCACCCTGCATTGACATATACATACTCGTTAAGTATGCCAAGCAAACAAGGAGCTGTAAAACGGTTTTTTGTTTAACGGTTAAGCCTAAATTCCGATGCTTTACCGCTTTAATATAATCATCAATGAATCCTATAAATCCGAATCCGAGAGCCATAAGCACTCCGCTCCAAAGCTTCGTATACATTTCGGAGGGAACAAGGCTTCCCGAAGCGGTGATGTCGCCACCCATAAGCTTATCCGTTATTACCGTCAGCAATATTGCCGCTACTATTCCGATAATAAACATCAGACCGCCCATAGTAGGCGTTCCCTGCTTACTGCTGTGCCATTTAGGGCCTATATCAAGTATTGTTTGACCGAATTTCAATTTGCGAAGCCACGGAATCATAACAAATCCGAGTGCTCCCGTAATAACAAAGCCCGCTATGCCTGCGGTTAAGATTGCCGCTACGGTATTCATACCGAAAAATCCTTTCTCAATTCAGATTTTCGTAAACAGAATAAATAACATCCTCAAGCTTCATTCCTCTGCTGGCTTTAAACAAAACCGCATCTCCTTCTTTGAGATACAACAAAAGCTCTTTTGCAAGCTCGGACTTATCGCTGTAGCTTTTAACGATTTCAACTCCGCCCTCTTTGGCTCCTCTTGCCGTTTCAAGAGAACGTTCACCGTAAGTAAAAACAGCATTGATACCGTTTTTCGCCGCTTTAACACCGACGCCGTAATGTGCCTGCTCACTAACCGAGCCAAGCTCAAGCATATCGCCGATAACCGCAACGGTTCTTTTGGCATTAAAGCCGGCAAGAACGGCAAGAGCAGCCGCCTGCGAATCGGGACTTGCGTTATAGCAGTCCTCGATAAAGGTTATACCGTTTTTTACATTGATTCTTTGACGCATTCCTGCGGGAACATAGCCTTTTAACGCTTCAAGTGCTTCATGAACACCTATTCCGAATTGCGAACCGACCGCAACAGCCGCCAAAGCATTATAGACATTGTGACGGCCCGGAAAAGGCAGGCTCACCCTGTCCGAACCGTCGACGAAGCCGACCGACATATCGGTTTCGCTTTCTTTGGAGGTTATATCAAATGCCTTAAATAATGAATTAACATTTTTTATTCCGTAATAAATTACGGGGTGCGTGCCCGTTTCGGCATTAACAAGCATATCATCATCGCCGTTAAGTATAATCGGGGCACTGTCCTTCATTCCGTGAAGAATTTCAAGCTTTGCTTTAAGGATACCTTCTCTTGAACCGAGCTTTTCTATATGAGAAACTCCGATATTACTTATAATCGCAACATCGGGCTTAACCGCCTCGG
Source organism: uncultured Clostridium sp. (assembly GCA_964571095.1). Lineage (GTDB taxonomy): Bacteria > Bacillota > Clostridia > Oscillospirales > Acutalibacteraceae > CAG-177. The sequence continues at coordinate 154,701 of CAZNAC010000001.1, forward strand.
TCATTCTCGATATCTCTCCGAAGCCACTCATTCCCATCTCGATAACGGCAGCCTCATGGCACTTTTCAAGTCTGAAAAGAGTAAGCGGTACGCCGATTTCATTGTTGAGGTTTCCTTCGTTTTTGAGTGTATTGTACTTTACGGACATAACGGCGTGTGTCATCTCTTTGGTCGTTGTTTTTCCGACACTTCCCGTTATACCCACAACGGGTATATCAAACTTACTGCGGTAATATCCCGCAAGGTCAAGCAAAGCGGTTCGGGTGTTCTCGACAACAATCTGAAAATCTCCGAGTCCGCAATCTTTTTCGCATAAAACGGCACTTGCACCGCTCTCAACGGCTCGCTTTGCAAAACTATGACCGTCAAAATTATCACCCTTGATCGCAATAAAAAGGCAACCGGAGGTAATTTTTCTTGTGTCTGTACATATACTGTCATATTCACCCTCAAGCACGGTTGTTGAGCCGACCGCTTGAGCGGTTTCTTTGAATGTCATTGGAATCATTTATTCTCTCCGACCTTCTCTGAAAGTATTTTTTTAACTATTTCTCTCTCATCGTAGTGAATCTTTCCGCTTGCGAGAATCTGATAGGTTTCCTGTCCCTTTCCCGCAAGAATAACAATATCCCCGTCCCTTGCGGATTCAAGAGCTTTTTTGATGGCACCGGTACGGTCGCTGTCAACAATAACCTTTGAGCTGTGTCTGCCGATGCCCGCCGTAATATCCTCTATTATCGATTCGGGATCCTCACTTCGGGGATTATCCGATGTTATAACGGTTATATCCGAAAGTCTTGTTGCTATTTCGCCCATAATCGGTCGCTTTGTTTTGTCTCTGTCTCCTCCGCAGCCGAAAACGGTTATAACTCTGCCATTCGTTATTTCCCGAACACAGCCGATAACATTTTGAAGTCCGTCGGGAGTGTGTGCATAATCGATAATAACCGTATAAGGAGTTTCGGTAGGAACAATTTCCATTCTTCCCGGCACTCCCGTACACTCCGCAAGTGCAAAGAGAACATCTTTAAAATCCATACCCATTTCGACAAGGCAAACCGCAGCACCCATAGAATTGTAAACGGAAAATCTGCCCGGAACTCCGAATTTCACCCTGCCGATATTCTTATTGCTGACAAGCTCATACTTAACGCCGGAAGCTTCGTTTCTGATGCTTTTTGCAGAATAATCGCAATTATTGTTTTCAACGGAGCAGGTAATCACTCTGCATTTTGTGCCCTCGACCATTTCCCACGCACTTTCATCATCAATATTGATAATCGCAAGGCTTGAATTTTCAAAGAGCTTATGCTTTGCCGCCTTATAATTTTCAAATGTTCCGTGATAATCGAGATGATCTCTTGTAAGATTCGTGAATATAGCGGCATCAAAATGAAGTCCGTCAACTCTGCTTTGGTCAAGTGCTTGAGACGAAACCTCCATAACACAATATTCGCAACCGCATTCTGCCATTTCGGCAAAAAGTCCGAAAAGCTCCGGACTGTCCGGCGTTGTCAGGGAAGCGGGATATTCTTTGCTTCCGACAATATTTTTTACCGTTCCGATAAGGCCCGATTTATGTCCGAGCTTATCAAGAACAGACTTAATAATGAAACACGATGTTGTTTTGCCGTTGGTTCCGGTAACGCCGATAAGCTTCAGCTTCTTTTCGGGATGACCGTAAAAAGCGGCACATATTTTTGCATAAGCACTTCTCGTATTTTCAACAAGAATTTGATTTTTAAGTCCCATATCCCTTTGAACGACAACTGCCGCAGCACCCATTTCAAGAGCCTGTGCGGCCTTTGTGTGTCCGTCAAAGTGTCTGCCCTCAATGCATACAAATACGCATCCGTCGCAGATTTTAGCGGAATTATCGGTTATCATCGTAACTTCTCTGTTTTCAAAGCTACCGATTATACCGAGATCTTCCAAAATAACATTAAGCAGCATCTTTTGTCCTCCGTAATTATCCTGCGAAATCATCAACTCCGACATCGGATTTAAAGTAAACCGTTATCGTTTTTCCGTATTCAACTTCCTCACCCGGTTCAATACTCTGGTCGTAAGACACCAGCTCGCCCGCATTAAGAGCATTTCCGGAAATTTTAATATTAAGTCCTGCCGAAAAAGCATATTTATTCGCCTGTGAAACCGTCATTCCCCTTAAATCGGGAACCGGCACCGTAAGTCTTTCGGCTTCAGGCTCCGTATAAAGTACAATAACGCCGTTTTGAGGCATCGACTGATTGTAAGACGGCATTTGGCTGAGAACCGTTTCGCCCTCACCGACAACCTTAACCTCAAAGCCCTCGCTGACAAGCATTGCCTTTGCATCGCCAACCGAGCTTCCGACGAGATTCGGAGCATTTGTGTCGAGAAGCTCAAGCTCCTCCTCATTATATCTGCGTTCAACGCCCATATATTCAAGCGTTTTTTCAACAACCTGTGCGGCAACCGGAGTACAAATTTGACCGCCGTTAATTTGACCGACAGGCTCATCGACAATAATCAGAACGGCAATTTCGGGATCATCGGCAGGTGCAAAGCAGCCGAATGACGCAACATATTTCCCTTTTTTGCGAAGCTTCTGGGAGGTTCCTGTTTTGCCGGCAACTCTGTAGCCCGCAACATAAGCGTTTTTTCCGGTACCGTTTGCAACAACAGCCTCCATCATATCGGCAACCGTTGCGGCTGTTTGCTCCGAAATAACCTGTCGCCTGACTGTCGGCTGAGTTTCGCTGATAACATTGCCGTTTTCGTCAAGCTGTTTTTGAACAACATATGGTGTCATCAGTTTTCCGCCGTTTGCAATCGCACTTATTGCGGTTATCATTTGAATCGGTGTTACCTGAAATGACTGTCCAAAGGAACAGCTTGAAAGTTCAACGATATGCATATCTTCAAGTGCGTGATAGTTAGTGCCCGCAACCGGAGTATTTTCCGCAGGAAGGTCAATTCCTGTTTTTTCCGTGAATCCAAACGCCTCAAAGTATTCGTAAAACTTCTCTGCACCGAGCTTTTGTCCGACTGTGATGAAAAGCGGGTTGCAGGAATTCATAAGTCCCTGTTTAAGATTTTGCGTGCCGTGTCCTGTTCTTTTGTGGCATCTTATAGTTTTGTCCGCCACTTGAATTTTTCCCGTACAGTTATAAGACATATCCGGCGAAACCGCATTTTCTTCAAGTGCGGCGGCAGCGGTTACTATCTTGAAAACCGAGCCGGGTTCATAGGTATCGCTGACAAGAAAATTTCTCCAGCGAGAATAAAGAATATTGTATTTTGCTTCGTTTCTTGCGGAAGCATCGGAATATTCTTCCCGGAGCTGTTCCGTTTCCTCCTGTGTCAGTGCCCTCGGTTCATTGAGGTCAAAATTCTGCATAGAAGCCATTGCAAGAATCGCTCCGGTATTAACGTTCATAACAACTCCGTATGCCCCAACGCCCTTTGAATCAACATAAACCTGCTCCAACGAATCCTCAAGATACCTTTGAACAACTTCATCAATCGTGAGCACAAGCCCCGTACCCTGAACCGCATCGTAAACCGTTTCAAATTCCTGACTCATAACATCGCTTCTTCCGTTTTGAGCGGTGATGATTCTGCCCGGAGTTCCGGTTAAAACGCTGTCGTATTTCAGCTCAACGCCGAGAGTGCCCTCATCTTCCATGCCGGTAAAGCCGATAACATTAGAGGCAAGACTGCCGTAAGGATAATAACGTTTAATGTCCGGCTCAATGCCGATTGCGGAGCTGTAATATATCTTCGTCTTTTTATTCTCTATAATTCCGTCTTTCTTTTCATTGATAACGGTATATGAATAATAACCGTTGAGAAGCTCCGAGATTTTTTCTTTTTCTTCATATTCTATCTGTCGCTTAACAACAAGATAGTTATAATTATTCTTGTCTGCTTTTGCTTTAATATCCTCAAGAGCAACACCCGTTATATCGGAAAGCTTTCTGCAAAGGTCATTTTTAAAATCTTCGTTTTTTATTTGATTCGGTCTGATAAACACCTTCCACACGGAAGCACTTTTGGCAAGCACCGTTCCGTTAATATCATAAATTATGCCTCTTTCGGCTGAAATTTCGCTGTCGTGAAGCTGGTTGTTTTCTGCGTGCTGCTTATAGTATTCACTGTCAACAAGCTGTATTCGAGCAAGGTTAACCGTCGTTAAAACAAAAACCGAGAATAATACTGCAAACACAAAAATCATTCTTAAAAAAAGCCTTCTTTTGGGTGATATCTTATTCAAAGTGTTCTCCTTCCCGATAAAAATCCACAAAAAATCCGTACTCTGTATCTTAAAAAATAAGCTGTTTCAAAAAACAGCGTGCAAAAACCGAATTCCCGATGAGCATTGCACCGAAAACACATTTAAACCGCCGAAATTGAAACAGCCTTGACTATAACTTTTTAATATGTATATGCTAACTTATGCCGTGCATATGCAGACAAAAATCAAGATTAAAGCCGTCAGCCGTCTGCATTGGCTTTATTCACAACCTCTTTACCGTCCGCCATAACCACTTTGTCGCCATCCCTGTTTTCAAAGTAGTGAATCTGGTAACGCTCAAGCTTATGCATTCCCAAAACGGAAACCGCATACGCATCAACCTTATCAATCGATGCCGTTGAATTAAGCTGCATAACAAGTCTTGTGTTTTCGCTGCGAGCCTCGTTGATTTTCGCTTCGATTTCCGCTTTTTCGTTTTCAATTAATACAAGACTGATTTTAGAAAACAAAACCGCTCCGAAAAGCAAAGCAAGCGTTATCGATACAGCAAAAAGTCTGACCGCTCGAAAAGCGGAAGAAATTGATTTTTGGCGAATCTGCGTATTTTGTCTTTTCACAGGCTGTGGTGCCGTTTTTCTTTCAATTTGCGGTGCCGCCGATGACCTGATTACAGGCATATCGTAAAGCGAAAGATCGTACGCTTCACTGCGATTATAATCTGCCATATTTCTTCCTCCTTTCCGAAAAGTTGAGCAACAATGTCATAGTCATCCAAAAACGCAAATGCGATAATCGGTAAATTACAGCTTTTCAGCCGTGCGAAGTCTTGCACTTCTGCTTCGCATATTATCCGAAAGCTCTTTTTCACTCGGCGAAACCGGCTTGAAAACCTTTGCCGAGGGTTTATTCCCGCAAACGCATACGGGAAAATTCTTAGGGCATGTACAACCCTTGGTCCAAGAAGCAAACCGATGCTTCACTGCCTTGTCTTCCAATGAATGGAAGGTTATAATGCTGATTCTTCCGCCCGACTTTAAGCAGTCAAACATATCCGAAAGTGCATTTTCAAGTCCGTCAAGCTCGCCGTTAACGTAAATACGGATAGCCTGAAAAACTCGTCTTGCCGGATGACCGTCTCTCCTTGCCGCAGCGGGAATCGCCGATTTGATTATATCCGAAAGCTCAAACGTCGTTTCAATAGGCTTCTCGTCCCTTGCCCTGACAATAGCCCTTGAAATCGACGGGGCGAATTTTTCTTCGCCATATTCAAAAAAAATTCTTTGAAGCTCGCTTTGCGAAAGCGTGTTAACAGCTTGTGCAGCGCTAACTCCTTCAAGGCTCATTCTCATGTCAAGAGGCGCATCATGATGGAATGAAAACCCCCTTGAAGGCTCATCAAGCTGGTGTGAGCTGACTCCAAGGTCGGCAAGTATACCGTCAACCTCACTCACGCCCAAAGAATCAAGTATGTTCTTTATATTAAAAAAATTGTCATGCACCACGGTAACACAGCCGTAAGGCAAAAGTCTTTTTTTCAAAACTTCAATTGCCTGAGGATCACGGTCAATCGAAATAAGCCTTCCGCCGTTAAGCCTTTGAGCAATCGCACTTGAATGACCTCCGCCGCCCGATGTGCAATCAACATATATTCCGTCGGGTTTTATGTTAAGCGAATCAATCGTTTCGTTGAAAAGCACCGGAATATGATGAAATTCATTAGAACTCAAGCTCATTCGCTCCTTCTGGGTGCACTGTAATTAACGCCGTCGAAGAAATCGTCATCATCGTCATCGTCGGAATTAATAAGATCCCAATTTTCTACGTTCCAAATTTCAACCCTATCCATAATACCCACAAAATACGCATCATCGGTAAGCTGTGCGTAGGCTTTGAAATCGTCTTTTATCGTTATTCTTCCGGTTTTATCAACCGTTACTTTTTCAACTCTGTCAGCCAAACGACGCTGTGCCTTTGCACGCTTCATCGGGTCATCATATGAATAGATGAAAGCATAGCTGAAATCCTCCCAGCCTTGCTCTGTAAAAAGCATAAGGCAGGGTTCCTTATGAACCGACTTCATAAGAATTGCCGTTTCACCGATTTCTTTGCGGAAGCAGGTCGGAAGTGCTATTCTATTAACCTGATCGAATTTTCTTGACTCTTTTCCTGCCAAAAGTAACGACATCTTCCCTGCCTCCTTTCCGAATCTTCTTTCCTTGAGTCTGCATTTTTCCCCAAACTCACCCTAACGTCCCCTATATTATAAATCGAACCGTCATTAAAAGCAAGTGCTTTTTTAAATTTTTTTCGGAATTTTTCAAAAGTTTTTTCGCTCTTGTAGCATAAAGACGTTTCTGCCACAAGATATAGTTAAAATTCGGTTATGAAGTTAAAATCAACATATCCTCCGGCGTTATTTCCGGCTGCAAAGCACAATTTAAGGCAAGAGAAGTGAGCTTTGCAGCTCTTTCAATCATCAAATCAACCTCTCTCGGAGTAACCATCATACTTTCTGCCTGCTGCGTAACTGCCGGTTTTATTTCTCCCTGTGCAAAATCACAAATGAGCGTTGCCGCATCAACAACCGTCGGCACTCCAATTGATATTACCGGTACACCGATTGTTTTTTCACTTATTTCGCTGCGTGAATTGCCGACGCCGGAACCAGGAACGATTCCTGTATTGCACATTTGGACAGTGTTTCCGAGTCTGCCGACATTTCTTGCTGCAAGTGCATCTATCGTTATCACAGAATCGATACCCAATGCCTGTACAGCACCTTTTATCATTTCGCCCGCTTCCGCTCCCGTTTCGCCAAGCACTCCGGCAGAAAACGCACTCACGCATCTGAGATTTGAAAATCCCGTTGCTTTCAACAGTTCCCCTTTTATATGTCTGGTTGCAAAAATCATCGATGCACATTTCGGGCCAAGTGCATCCGGAGTTATTTTTATATTTCCGAGCCCCACAACAAGAACACTACCTTTTTCGGGTACTATTCTTCTGATCTCATTTGTTACGGCTTCAAGACTGTCATCTATAAGCTGAGCGTGCTTTGCAAAAGATGTTACCTCAACCGTCACATATCTGCCAATCGGTTTCCCCACCGACCGAGAGCCTTTTTCATTCACAACATCGATTCTTGTTACCTTTGATTTTTTTGCCTCAAAAGCTTCGATTTCAATGCCTTCAAGCTCCTTTCGGCTTAACTTTTCGCACTTTTCAAGTGCTAAATCCGTTCTGAAATTCATATTTAAAATTTCCTCTTGATTTTTTTAATAAAATTTAGTAATATTAATTGCAAAAGCTTTGCAACTTTTTTCAAAAAAAATCTTGCAATCAGTAGAAAAATGTGTTATCATATTCACCTGTATGAAGAAGGAGGTGTCGTTATGCCTAATATTAAGTCAGCAAAAAAGAGAGTTCTTGTTAACAAGACCAGAGCTGCAAGAAACAAATCACGCAACACAGCTCTCAAAACCGCTATCAAAAAGGCTCATGCAGCCGTTGAAGCAAATGCTCCCGAAGCAAACGCCCTTGTTAAAGAGGCTATCAAAAAGGTTGATCAGGCCGCCGCAAAAGGTCTTATCCACAAAAACAATGCTGCTCATAAGAAGTCAGCTCTCGCACAGCTTATAAAATAAGTTTTGCGAAAAACAAAACACAAACGATGACCGTGGTTGTAAATTTTTTATGACCACGGTTATTAAATATTGACAATCCTCGGCAATTAAGTTATAATAAAACAAAAATAACTTTCGGGAGGTTAAACAAAAATGAAGAAGATTCTTAAGGTTATCGGTATTATCATTGCAATTGCAGGTGCGGCAGCGGCAATTTATTTTGCAGTTAAAAAGTTCCTCGACAAGAAGAACGCTGTTGCTGATTGTGAAGAAAACTACGTTTCGTGCTCCTGCTGCGAAGAAGCATAAGATTAAATTTTAACCCTCGCTTCGGCGGGGGTTCTTTTTCGTCAATTTCTAAGATTTTATTAATTAATTTCCGTTAGAGTTGACAAACGCAAAAAAATAATTATTATATATTTAGTGTTGCGGTTCATTTTTCCTTTGGCTTAGCAAGAAATGATGCAATTATCCCGCAAAGGATTGCAACCGTAATTCCTCCGGATGAAGCTGTAAGCGCACCGGTTAAAATTCCCCTCACGCCCTGTTCGGCAACGGCTTTTTCAATACCCTTTGCCATAGAAAAGCCGAATCCCGTGAGCGGAACCGTTGCTCCCGCACCTGCCCAATCCACCAAAGGCTCATAAATGCCGAACGCAGTCAGAGCAACACCAATCACCACAAGGGCAACTAATATTCTGCCCGGTGTAAGCTTGGTCAAATCAATCAGTATTTGTCCCACAAGGCATATTCCGCCGCCTACGACGAAAGCCTTCAACAAATCAACGAATATTTCCATCGTATCACCTCTTGTTTATTATCCGTGAACTTTCGGCTTATATTCCTGTTTTTTGAAAAATACTATTGACAAAACCGAGTTAAAACAATAATATTTATATTGACAGCTTTCAGATGAAGCAAACATTATTAAAGGAGATTCAGAAATGGTATTTGAAAAAATCAAAAAAATCATCAGTGAACAGCTTGAAGTTGATCAGAGCATTATTTCGGAAAGCTCATCAATTACCGGTGAACTCGGTGCAGACAGCCTTGACCTTGTTGACCTTGCAATGTCAATTGAGGATGAATTTGACATAGAGCTTTCAGACGATGCTCTTGACAAGATTAAAACCGTCGGCGACCTTGTTGCTTATATTGAAGACAGAACTTAATCGCAAATTCAGCTCTGAAATAAAAGAATCGCATTTTGACTAACTCTTTGCATCATTCGGGGTTATTCATATTCGGATTTTTCTTTTATGTTTCCAATGGCTCTTTTCCCGAACTTATGTGCAGACTATATGCTTATTGTTCGGCGAAAAGAGCCTTTTATTTTATTACACTTTTGGTGGTGAAAAAAATGATAATTAAAAATGCAACCGTTTATGGCGAAAACTTTGAACCGATAAAAACCGACATTGAAATCGAAAACGAAAAAATCAAATCGCTTTCTCCGACAGATTCCGACGGAATTGATTTCTCGGGGTGCGTTATAATTCCCGGTTTTATTGATATTCATATTCACGGCTGTAATTATGCGGACGTTACCGACGGAAAGCCGGATTCCGCCGCAAAGATGAGCAAATGGCTTGCCCAAAACGGAATAACCTCTTTTTGCCCCACAACAATGACCTTGCCGGACGAGCTGATAAAAAAGAGTGCGGAATATATTGCAAAAACAATGGGAAAAGAAGAAGGGGCATATATTCACGGAATAAATATGGAGGGACCTTTTATATCTTATGAGAAAAAAGGTGCACAGGACGGCAAATATATCAAGGATCCCGACATAAAGCTTTTGACGGAAGTTAACGATATTTGTCCCGTGAAGCTCATTGACATCGCACCCGAAAAAAGAGGTGCAATGGAGTTTACGAAAAGTGCATCAAAAATTTGCACGGTTTCCGCCGCACACACAACTGCCGACTATGCAAAGGGCAAGGAAGCATTTGCATTCGGTATTTCTCACGCAACGCATCTTTACAACGCAATGAACGGACTTGGTTCAAGAGAGTCGGGAATGGTCGGTGCAGTGCTCGACAGTACAGACATTACCGCAGAAATTATTTGTGACGGTATCCACATTTCACCGGCAACGTTAAGAATAACATTCAAGGCTCTCGGCGAAGACAGAACGGTTGTTATCAGCGATGCAACAATGGCGGCAGGACTTGAAGCGGGCGAATATCTGCTTGGCGGTCAAAAAATTTATAAAACCGATGCGGCAAGACTTGCGGACGGAACACTTGCCGGCAGCAGTACAAATCTTTTTGAAGAATTTCAAAATCTTTTAAAATTCGGTATTCCGCTTAAACAGGCAATCAAATCGCTGACAATCAATCCGGCTAAGGTTATCGGAGTTGACAAAATCACGGGCAGTATTTCCGCCGGAAAAAATGCAGATTTACTGATTCTTTCGGAAGATTTTTCAACTATAAAATCCGTTTATATTAAAGGAAAAAAGGTTATATAAAACAAATTTGAAAGGTTTCTTGCAAGGTGCCTTTATATAATAATATAATATACATTAATATATGCATGAATATATGCAGTAAAGGTGATTAGCTTTACAGTGTTTTTATGTAAAGTTTTACTACTTGCAGATGTGGATAACTCCGTGGAAAAAGTGAATAACTTCGATTTTTTATTCTATTTTGGTACTTAAAATGTAAAGTTTTCCACTTTACAAGATGCTTTATTTCTAATTTTCAATAATTTTATACAGTATATACAGTATATAAAAGTGAATAACTTTTGCAGGAAGATCATAAAATCCTTTCATTTTTTGTAATTGCCGCAAGTTGCGAAAGCGGAAGTAAAATGACTAAAAAGGCTTGTACAGATGAGGCGTTTCATCCTTGTAAAAGCCTTTTTTGATTGGTATTATTTACCGATATTACAGGTCAACCACAACCCGACAAGTCAGCACATAAAAACGGTGCAGCCCCTTTTGAGGACTGCACCGCATTATTATTTTGAGATTAACCGCTTCTCAATCAGCTATTAACATTTTCAATTCTGTGCTCATTCTGTGCAATCTTACTCTTATAAGTGTAATGATTCTGAATGAGGAGAATATCAGAGGAGTCAACAACATTGTCGTGGTTAGCGTCGGCAGCAACGAACATAACATTACCCATATCATTTTCGTTGTTTTCACCGTTAGCCATAAAATACTGAATGTAGGAAGCATCCGAACCGTCTATACGAGAGTCGCCGTTAAGATCACCGTAAATAACCGCATAGTATCTGAACTTCTCATTGGTTCTTACGTTACCGTAAAGGTAAGCACCTGTACCGTTACCACGGCCGGAGGGTGAAAGACCGACAACGGAGCCTTCGTTTTCATTAATTGTCATACCTGCAATTGAAAGTACGGGGTCATCGCCTTTAATCATATCATTGTTGATACCCATACCTTCTTCAAGACCGAAGATGTGACCAACGATACGGCTACCATCATAGGTTACGCTAATCGTATCAATTGTTGAATCAGAGTTTTCATCTGCAACAAGCTTGGGAAGTGATTTATAAACGATGTTGAATATTGCGTTGGAAAGAGTTGCGTGCTGAGAGTCAACCTTTGACTGTGATTCGCAGTCGATTGTCGGATCATTTCTGAGGGTGATCGAATCATTATAAACGGTTATAAGGTTTTCAAGTCCGCTTTCAATACCGAGAACGGGATCATCAACCGGACCATTGATAATGCCTTCAGCCATTTCAATATAATAATCCAACTGTGTCCAATCGGCAAAGCCGGTAAATTCAACAAGCTGTCTGATTGCTTTAAGAAGACCTTGGTAAGCATCAGTTACCATTGACTGCGTAATTTCATTTGAAACGGCAGCATTGGCGGTGATCTTCTCTCTAAGTGAGAATGCGTAGTCATAAGCCTGCTCAAAGTTATCAAATGAAGTGGAAGTATAAATCTTTGTAACTTCCGCAACACCATTAACAACATTACCCGTTGACTTATAGTTGCGATCCTTATAGTACGAATTTGCGTAGGAAAGTGCCCAGTCAAGAATGATAATATCACCGTTATTCTGCATCGGAATCGATCTTACAGCTTCAGCGGATTCTGTACGGTAAGAAACCTCATCCATAATGTTATAAAGTGATCTTCTGTTCTGATAAAGAGCGGTAATATAATCCTTGTACGCATTGTGAAGGTCAACATATCTTTCCTGATAAGTTGTTTTCTTTGAAAGAATGCTTATACTGCTGATTTGCGTAAGAGTTGCATCGCCTGTAGCTGCGGGAGTTGCATTAAGAGCAACTGCGGGAGTAGAAATCTTGAAGGAGCTGTCAATAAGTCTGAATGCGGGACGAGCAATTGAATATTCTCCGGTTGCATTTCCGTCAACATCAAGAATTTCTTCATAGGTGAAGCCCTGAGCTGTAAGCCAATTCTGAACGGCTGCAAGCTGTTCAGCCGAAAGAGTTTGCCACTGGAGGCTGCCGTCATAAACGTTATCGGCATTATAGGTGATATCAAACTCAAGTGCACCTGCTCCGAGATTGCAAGCTTCGTAGAGTGCAAGTCTGATAACGGATTCCGTATCGGAGTCGGAAAGAGTTACATTATTTCTCTTATCCTTACCATACTCAAGAGCAAGAGCAATCTGCTCATAGCTATCGGCATTGAACTGATTCATCATTTCGGAGCTAACAGTTGTTGCAAGTACATCATCATAGAAGCTGAACGGAGTTGCATTGGTAGTATAGAAGGGATACATTGATGAAGGCATACCGGGCTCGCCATCGGCGGGAATACCGGGATCTGTTACAACATTATTTGAATCCCTTGTAGGTGCGATATAGTCGGAATCGTTTGTATCCATAACCGACTTACCATCGCCGTTTGCATCCCAAATATCATAGGTTCTGAGCTGAGTTTTAATTGAGAACATAAGCCAATCGCCATATGCATTGGGCAAGTTATTTGTTGCAAATGATCTGTAGGATGAAAGATAATCCTCTGCATCATCAATAACACTATTGTAGTTGGTGTAGTAATATTCCTTACCCGAAAAGTCTTCAGGCTCAAAGGTCTGATACTCTTGGCCGTATGCTACCATATCTCTTTCGCTTGATCTGGGATAGAATGTTGCATAAGAGAAATCGGTATATTCGTAAATATTCTGATCGTATTTGTCTTTTGTTATATTGACGTTTCCTGCTGCGGTCTTATAGTCTTCACGGTAATAAACATCATAGGACGAAATAATCTTTTCGCCGAGTTCATCAACCTCGCCGCTGTCAACTGCAATATAATATGCATCTTCAAGGAGATCTGCAACATTCGATGCGGTTTCAAGGTCGCTATAAGTTCCGAAGATTGTTTCGTTTCTGAGCTTAACGCTGTAGGTACCGTCGCTGTTTCTAACCGTTGTTGCTCCGCCCTTTGCTGCTGCGGAAGCATCTTCAACATTATCAAAGGACTTGATAAGAGTTGCATTGATATGGTCGGTAAGACTGCTGATGTAATTTTCAAAATCGGCAACTTTATAATATGCAATGCCCTTACTGCCAAGATATTGACTGTCATAAGGTCTTTCGTAATTACTTGAAAGAAGAAGCGGAAGCAGGGTTGCAAGAAGAGGACGCTTAAACTGATTCAATCTGACAAGCAACTGATAAACAAGCTGCGGGAGAGCCGCATTGGGGCTTGAGCAATCAAGAAGACCTTCAAGAGTTGTTATTGAAGGAGCAATATAGTTTTCCGCCGTAACAACCTGACCGCGGTTGATATCAAGAAGAAGAGGATGGTCATTAACAAGAAGAGCAAGCACACGGTCAACAACTCTGATAAGAACCTCTGTTACCGAATGGTTAAGCTCAGCATCGGCACTTTCGTTAACGCTGAATAAGCCGAGAATACCCTGAAGATCGAAGTTTGTAAGATTATTGAAAAGCCAATCGAGAACAAACTGCTGCGAACCGTGGATATCGGGAAGCCAAGATGTGGGAAGAAGCTTAAAGAGCGTCTGATCAAGGAGAGTATAGATCGCATCGAATGAAGCATCGTTATCATCATCCGAAATAGGAGTTCTTGTTGCCCAGTCTTTATACGTTGCGGCAAGATATGCGTTAACCTCATCCTTAAAGATACCGTCTTCAATTACAGCGGCGGTTTCATCACTGGATGAAACTTTGATACCGGAATAGGTGTAATTCTTAAGGACACCGCCCTCCATTTTACCTGTGAACATGGGAAGGTACTTTGTGAAGCCCCAAACGAGGAACTCACCTGCGAATTTCTCAAGTGAAGTATCGGTATCAAGTTTTTCCTGATCGTTAATATCGAGGATATTGTTAAGATAAGAAGCAAGATATGAGCAGCCGATATCAAGAGCAGCCTGAGGAACAACTACGGTTTTCGTGTAGCTGCCGGCAGGATCGTTGATAACGATTGTTTTTTCAACCGAATAGGGAATAGGAGTAACATTAACTCCGGAGGCATCGAAAACATCGCTTCCTCTGGTTTGTTCCTGATGATATGCATCAAGACGTGCAAAATAGTTGTTCTGCGGAAGAACGGGTGATACAAGAGCGGCAAGGCCGTAAGCAAGAACAGAAGGAATTGTATCTGCCCATTCGGGGAAGTAGCAGCCGTCAATGAAGCTGTCGAGAGCCATCTTGATAAGGCAAGCATAAACCTGATTGGTGCTTATAACATAATACTGTCTGATCATTGCGGGGTTTCTGTAGTTAGCCTCAGAGGGGTTGGTTGTGTTAACAACCGCACCGTTTTCAAAATAGCAATAAACAGAGGGAGTTTTTGTTCCGTCCGCATTATTGATATACTGATCAACATAAATTATTTCATTATATTTATATGTGAGATAAAGTGAATCAACTTCACCCTCGCTGCCACCTACAACGATATTCTTGTCTGCATCATATGCGTAATACTTATTAAGCTCATCGGCGGTATAAGCAAGGTCGGTACCGTCTTCAAAGAGGCCGAGACCGGGAAGAAGGTTGATTGCAAGACGAGCAAGATCATTAAGAAGTGACATAAAGTTATCCTGAATGTGGATGCCCTTATAGTCTACCTTGATAAGAGTATCAAGTCCGCCGTCTTTAAGGAACCAGGTGCAAAGTGCGGTTATTTTACCGACGGGAGTATCAACGGGAAGCTCCGGTGTATCGTAAACCGAATAGTCGAGAGCGGGAGCACCGTTCTGAACAAGAAGACCTTCAACGGCACCGAGAATGGTGTTGAACATAACATCCTGCATAACCTCGGGATCACCGTTGGGATACTGCTCTGTAATTTTAACATCACAAAGATCAACGAGAAGGTCGGTAAGCACGGGAACGAGCATTCCGCCGAGAACAGCTTCGAGAACGTTGTTAACAAGCTGATAAAGGCTCATCGTATGGTTTTCAACCGCACCGTCAAGGTCGTGGTCTGCCTGAATGGGGATTGCACTGATCGATGCACCGCCGGGCTGATTTGCAAGGTCGGGGAGAAGAGCTTCTTCGTTTTTGCCGAGAAGTGAGTTACCGCCCTGATAAATAAATTCGCCCGTGCCTTCGATAAGTGCCCAGTCAAGTACCTTCTGAACCATATCGTCAACGGTTTCAACTCTTTCGATTTCGGGAGTTGCGGGATCATCAAGCTCATTGACCTGAGTACCGTCCGCATTGTCACCGTTCATAATCTGAGCATCTTCGTTGATAAGCATCGAATAAAGAAGGTCTTTAACGCCTGTGCCTATGGTTTTAAGCGATGCTCTGGGACCGAGAAGATCCTTGAGGAGGTCATCAAGTGTGCCCTCAAGAAGTGAGCCTGCATCGAAGGACTGACCGAGAAGGTCTCTTACCATGGGACCAAGGCCGTTAACGATAAGCTGAACGAGATATTCGAGAACCAATACGTCGTTGTTGTTGCTTCTGAGGTAGTTGAGTGAGGAATAAGTCCAAAGTCTGCCGAGACCTTTATTTTTATCAACAAGGTCACCGAGAAGACCAACAGCATCACCGAGGTCTCTTACCCAGTTGTTGGCAAGACAGTCCGCAACACCGTAAAGAGATCTTATGGTAAGGTCAATGTTTCTCAAATCAACGTAACCCTGATCGTTTTTGGGAGCACTCGGTGCGGTAAAACCATAGCTCTGAGAAGCGGTTTTGGTAACACCGGCGTCATAAAGATATTCGTCAAGGTTAAGCAAAATGTTTGAAGTAAACAGGTTGATACCTACACCGACCGCATCGTTAAGCTCGTTACAGGTGATAACAATGTTAAGCTCTGCGAGCATTTGATCAAGCATATCGAGAAGATAACCCGCTGTTTGATCGTAGGTCAGGTAGTAGCCCTTGATGTTGTTCATCGAGGGGTTGGCATAATTGTTTGCGTCGGTATACGCATATGACGGGAGATAAGCCGCTGTCATAATCATAACCGCTGCCAACAAAACTGCCAAAAGTCGTTTTGCCTTTTTCATATTTGCACCTCCATATATTATGCACAAGAAAACTTGCGGCGGAGCTTAGGCTGAAAGCTCCTTTACAGGCATTCATAAAATGCCGTACTTTACGCTATTTACTTTATAAAGGAGTTGTTGCATTTGCCGTACAATAAATTAAACATTTTGTAAATAAATTATGAATAAACTGTGAATTTAGCGTTCTTTTGTTTAGTTTTGACAAACAGACCGTTATCTATTTGTTCATATTTACCAAGCAATTTCAAGTCGTACTTATTCGATGTAATCGAGCAACTCAAATAAATTGTCAACTATTTTTGCCTTTGTTTGTTCCAATCGAGAAATATGCTCGTGACCGCTCGTAAGTAAAACGCAGTCCGCTCCAAGCTCCTCTGCCATTTCGGCATCGTGCTCCAAATCGCCTACAACAAGAATATTTTCGCTTTTAGCTCCCGATTTTTCAAGATAGGCTTTTGCACGGTCGATTTTTGAGCCTGCGTAAAAATCCGCAGAGCCGAGCACCGTTTCAAAGTAACCGTCAAGACCGTATTTTTTTATGTTTTCGCAAAGCTGCTCATTGTTTGATGACGATACCACCGCCTGCCGACTTCCGTTTTTTCGGATATATTCTATCGCTTCAATCGCTCCGTCCGTCAATTTACAGGCTTCAAGATGCTTCAAATACCCATTATTATATTGATTAATTATTATAGAATAGTCTTCTTTTTCCATATCAAAAACGCGTTCATAGAATTTGCGTATCGGCACTCCGATGCATTCTCTGTAAAAATCGATATCAATCGGCGGCATCCCCCGATTTTTCAACATATCGTTAATGCTTGCAAGTGAAGCCGAAACATCATTGAGCAAGGTTCCGTTCCAATCCCATATAATGTGTGTATATCTCATCATTTTTCCTCCGATGTTGAACATATAGTATAATCGGTATATAAAAATTAAGCGGCAGGGGTGATTAATCCGCTGTCATCAATGCTTACTCCCTGCGGTTCAAATCCCTCAACACGGTCAAAAAGCTTGCGTGCATCATCTCCGACAAGCAGCCGAGTTTCGCAGTTTTCTTGCTTCAACGGCATAATGCGGATATCCGCCTCGGCATCTGCCCCGACTTCAAGAGTAATCACGCAGGAATCAAGCGTTTTACTGTTAAACCAGAAATTTCCTATGCTGTATACTATCGGCACACCCTTATAAAATTCCATACCCTGCAAGCAATGCGTATGTCCTCCGATAACCGCATCAACTCCGGCATCGATATATTCTCTCGCCAGTGTTTTTTGCTGCTCATCAAGAACGGTTGTATTTTCCGTTCCCCAATGCACATAGGCAACGAGAATATCGCATTCCGCATCGGCTCTTTTTATTTCATCAACAAATGCCGTACTGTCGTAGGTTCCCATAATTCCGTGGGAATCGGCTGTTGCAACGGGATTAAACGAAGTTGTTTTTTCCGCACAGCTCGCCGCAACAAAGCCTATTTTTATTCCGTTTACTATAAAATAATACGGTTTTTTGGCTTCCGAGATGTTATTACCCGCCCCAATATAAGGCATACCCGCCTTTTTTAAGTTGGTAATCGTATCGAAAAATCCAACCTCACCGTAATCGTATATATGATTATTGGCAAGAGATACAATATCGGCTCCGAGATCCTTCAAAAGCTGTATTTTATCCGGTTCAACCTGAAAAGTCCATGTTTTTCCCGCAAGAGGCTCCCCTCTCTCGCCAATGGTAAATTCATTATTGATAAGAAAAACATCGCACGAATTGAGATAATTGATAACCTTTTCGTCAATGCATTTCAGCACTCCGCCTTTTTCATTTGCGTGAACCATAGGTCTGAAATCCTTATCAAAAAGTATATCGCCAGCAAAAGCAACGCTAAAGCTACTCTTGCCGTTAAAGCCGAAATCCTTGATATTATCGGTATTCACCTTGCCCGAAAGAATATCGGCAACAACGCACCGTGAATATCCCGCAATCTCAAGCCATGACTTATCCGTAAATGTTCCCGAATCAACGGCGGAAACAAGTCTTGCGGTTGTTTCTTCACCCAGGCTTTCAAGGAATTCTTCGGTTACGGATAATCCGGAAGCGGTCATAAGCTTTTCGGCGGCATTTTGATAATTGTAACCCGCTTGAGTTGTTGCAACTGCGGGTATTGCAGACGGATCAGCCGTAAACGAGCACGAGCACAAGCCTATAACCGTCAGCAAAATGTACACTGCCATTATTATTTTTTTCATTATACAAAACCCTCTAACTTTTCTTTCAACTCAATTATTTCGGTGATTTCCTCACTCACCGCTTTCATATATTCGAGCATTTTTTCGTCACGAGAAAGATATCTTGCCGCTTTTTTCACCTCCTTGATAAAAGAGCGGTCTAACGGCATTTTTTCTTTTGCAATCGGACACATTGTAGCTCTCGGATCATAAACAACCTCGATGTTAATTTTATCCCCGTTTTGCTTAACAAGCGGAAAAAGCGGGAAAATGCGACAGGCAAGCGGTCGTTCCTCTCTGTTGCATTCACCGGAGCATATCACCATCGGATAACCGTGGTTTCCCTCAGTTTCGCAAACCTCAAAACCCTCTTTACCGATAAAAAGCTCCTCCTCATAGGGGTAAAGCCACATACCTTTACAGTCACCTCGGCAGCACAAGCCATCGCAAAGTCTTCCGCAGTTATAAAATCCGAGCGGCGTTTTATGATACAAGCGGTCATATGCTTCCCTTAGAGCAGCATTTTTTATTTCTTTCATAATGTTTGAACCCTTTCTGCGAATGCCTGAAGCAAAAAGTCACATAATACCTTGGGATTATCCTTGTAATTTTGCAATGCATCTTTGACTTTTTTACGGCTTTCTTCAGAATGATCCAGCAAGAAAGAAAGCGATGAATCGATAATATTCGATGCAAGGCACTGCTTTTCTATCCAAGGTTCAAGCTCCGATATAATAGGAATATCAACGGATTTCAAGTATTCGCAGCATTTTTTCAGCCCTTGTCCGTATTCGGCAACAACAGCATATGCACCCTGTGCATCACCTGCATAAAGATGCTGCTGTGCGGCATTTAATGTCAAATTCATCATCGGAGAATTTTCAACCCTCAAGCAAGAGGTTAAAAGATTATCGAGAAACGGCATTAAAGCTTCATAATGCTCTTTCAGAACTGTTTTGCAGGCTTTTTGCCACGATTCATATCCATTATACGCAGGTGGATTCCAAAGATAGTCGCAAAATGTAAGTAAAGGTATTTGACTTGACAGACAATATTCCATCGTGTTGCTGATAATACCGTCCGAAAAGCGATACAAATCCCTATCTCTGCCGTTTATATAGCCGATATGCATTTCATTGTACATTTCGGCATCGTTAACGGGAAAATTATCCCAATAAAGCGGTTTGTGATTTGTGGAATTTTCAAATACGATCGCTTCTTTAGCTGTCAACTCCTGCGAGCAAACATTTTTTCCTGTCCAAAAAACGCTTACATCCGCCGGAATGCTTCTGCCAAGCTTGGATATATAATATTCTTCGCCGGAGCCGTGATAGAGCAAAGGACAAACGGTAAGACGGCAATTATTGTCGAGACTTTTTAGATATGAATAAAATTCATTGATAAGATAAATGTGTGCATTAACCGCTTCACCGCCAAACGCAGCCTTATCTTCTTCAAAATACAAATTTTCGGGGATATCGTCAACAAGAAGTCCGAATTTTGTAATTCCAATGCTGTAAAGCTGATTTGCTTTACATTTCAATTTGTCGAAATCTTCCTTTGACGAATATTTCATACTGAGTCCGGGTGCAATACAAAAATAAAAATCAACGAATTTTTTGTTGCAAAGCTCCGAAATTTCACGTAGCTGCGAAAGCTCCTTTTCGGGATAAGGTTCGTCCCATTTATCTCGATGATAAGGATCGTCTTTCGGAGCATAATAATATGTATTCATTCCGTAAAATGACATCATTTCAAGCGTTGATTTTCTGTTTTGATGACTCCACGGTTTGCCGTAAAAGCCTTCTATATAGCCGCGTTTGGTAAACAGTGGGTAGTCCTCGACCGTTCCCGACGGAAAACATTTATCGGCTATCATTCTTGCAACCGTATTGCACGCACGAAACAAGGATTTTTTACCGGATACTGTTATATTCAATTTGAAGGAACCGTCATATTTTTGCCCTGTAACAAAGTATTTTTCATCCGTTATACTGTATGCTTCGTCTATATATTCCGTCCTCTTTGTATTCTCCTTGCAGATTACTATGTAAAGCGTATCACCTTTACACTCGTTCTGCATATATTCGTTCAGAATTTCCTTTGCAAATTCACTTTCGTATCCCTCAACCGATATTGTTTTCGGTGAAAAAGCAATCCATTCGGTCACATCTGCTTTTTGAAGCGTAGGATATATCATAACGCCTTTATCTCTCCCCTGTATTTATTTATATAAGCCTCGTTTATTTCGTCACCGCCGTCAACATTGCTGCTCGAAAAAACCTCCGGTTGATATCCGTCGTCAACCATAAGCTCCACAGCTCTTGCTTCAATTGCGTTAAGTATCGCAGCACCGGCAGCCGTTGAGGTAGGTGCAACATTTCTTTTGATTTTTTCTATCGTTATCGATGCATCTCCGATACAGCCGCAATTATCAATAACGATATCCGCAACCTCATAAAGCTTTTTACCGCTTGAATGCCTTGATTTTCCCTGCATTGTGTGAAGCATATCGGTTATGACAACCGTTTTTACTCCGTTTTCTTTTGCAATCAACGCAAGGTCAATCGACACACCGTTTCTGCCCGAATTTGAGAAAAGAAACAATATATCCTTTTGGTTTATTTTGTGAAAATCAAAAATTATTTTCCCGTACCCTTCAAGTCTTTCAAGAGCCGTACTTTTTGATGCACTCTCGTGGAGCATAAGCCCCGATTCAAAAATAGGATTAACGTTAACAAGTCCACCGGCACGATAAAATATTTCTTCCGCAAGCATATGCGAATGCCCCGTACCGAAAGCGTGAATCCTTCCTCCTCTTTCAAGAGCATCCGCCACGGCTCTTGCCGCTTCTTCGATATTTTCAAGCTGTTCCGTTGCGATACGATTCATAATTTTTTGTACGTTTTCAAAATATTCAACTGCTTTTGACACGGTTATCACTCCCGAATTATATTTCTTATATTCTAATCTTTTTATCTGAAAATATCAAGTTTTTCCGTAAAATTGCTTTATTTTTATATTTTATTATGATATACTGAAATCAATTTATAATGGTAGGTGTACCCATATGAAACGTCAGAGCGGCATTCTTATGCACATTTCCTCGCTTTACGGCGATTATTCAATCGGAAATTTCGGTAAGAATGCATTTGAATTTATTGATTTTCTCAAGGAAAACGGGTTTTCCGTTTGGCAGGTTTTACCGTTTACCGTTACCGACGAATTTAATTCGCCCTACAAATCCTTTTCCGCATTTGGCGGAAATCCTTATTTTATCGATCCCGAAAAGCTTTTTGAGGACGGATTGATATCAAAATCCGAGCTTGAAGCCTGCAAGCAAAAAACTCCCTATGCGGCAGAATTTAAAAGGCTCTCCGAAGAAAGAATCCCCCTGCTCCGAAAAGCTTTCGGAAATGTTAAAAACACCGATGCTATCGATGAGTTTATAAGCACGCATCCGAGAATTGAAGCCTTTTGCAGATTTATGACACTGCGTGAACAAAACGGTTCAAAGCCTTGGCAGGAATGGACATCTTCCGAAATTACCGATACCGAAACTTTCGGTATGTGGAAATTCATTCAGTATGAATTTTTCTCGCAATGGAAAAAAGTCAAAGCTTACGCAAATTCAAACGGCATTTCCGTAATCGGTGATATTCCGATTTATGTTTCCGATGATAGCTGTGACGTTTGGGAAAACAGAAATCTTTTTCAGCTTAACGAAAAAGGTTATCCGCTGAGAGTTGCAGGAGTTCCTCCCGATTATTTTGCCCGTGACGGTCAACTCTGGGGAAATCCTCTTTACGACTGGGATGAGCTGAAAAAAACAGACTTCGGCTGGTGGAAGGAAAGAATCGACCATTCGCTTGAAATGTTTGACGGCATCAGAATCGACCATTTCAGAGCAATTGAGTCCTATTGGTCTGTTGATGCAAAAGAAAAAACGGCAAAAAACGGAAAATGGATAAAGGGACCGGGAATCGAATTTGTTAATGCGATAAAAGCGGGTCACGAAGATAAGCTGATAATTGCCGAGGATTTGGGCGATATCACCGATGAAGTGCGTACACTTGTCGATGAAAGCGGTTTCGCCGGAATGAGAGTTTTTCAATTCGGATTTCTCGATGACGGCAACAGCATTCATATGCCCCACAATTATATTAAAAATTCGGTCGCTTACTCCGGAACGCACGACAACAACACAATTTTCGGCTTTCTTTGGGAAAGCGGCGATGAGGTACGCAAAAGGGTTCTCGATTATTGCGGCTTCTCCGGAGGAGACTGGGGCGGTGCATCTCCACTTTTGTTGAGAGCTGTTTTCGCAAGCGTTAGCGACCTTGCGATTATACCGATTCAGGATTTTCTTATGTACGGTTCGGATACGAGAATCAACACTCCGGGTGTAGCAGACGGCAATTGGAGCTACAGGGTAACAAAAGAACAGCTTATGAATGCCGACAGGGAATTTTTTAAATCACTTAACAGAATTTATAAGAGGTAAAAATGGAAACAAAAAAATTTTTTAATATAGGTGAAAAAACCGAAGTCGCAAGCACCGATGCCTTAAAAAAAGCAAAAACAAAATTCGATGAAATCGACGATATAACGGAATACAATCAGCAAAAGGTTCTTTCGGCATTTATTAAGAACAGAGTAAGCGAAACGGACTTTGCAGGCTCAACCGGCTATGGCTACGGCGATACGGGCAGAGATAAGCTCGACCGAATCTATGCCGATATTTTCGGTGCGGAGGATGCGATAGTTCGTCACAGCTTCACCTGCGGAACGCATACACTTGCAGTTGCACTTTTCGGAGTTCTCCGACCGGGCGACACTATGCTCTGCGTTACCGGCACACCCTACGATACTATCCACAGCGTTATCGGCTTGAGCGGCGAAGGGATGGGTTCATTAAAGGATTTCGGAATAAACTACGCACAGGTTGACCTTGATAAAAACGGAAAACCGGATATGGATGCAATTGAAAAAACACTTAAAATCAATCCGGCAATGGTTTATATCCAGCGTTCAAGAGGCTACAGTCTGCGTCCGAGTCTCTCGGTTGCCGAAATCGGAGAAATTGCCTCACTTGTTCACAAAAATTGCAATGCGGTTGTTATGGTTGACAACTGCTACGGCGAATTGGTTGAAAAATTTGAGCCTACCGAAGTCGGTGCGGATCTTATGGCTGGCTCTCTGATTAAAAATGCCGGCGGTTCGATTGCAAGAACCGGAGGCTACATAGCCGGGAAAAGCAAGCTCGTTGAGCTTTGTGCATACAGAGCAACCACTCCTGGACTCGGCAAAGAGGTTGGGTGCACTCTCGGCGAAAACCGGAATATGTTTATGGGAATATTTCAAGCACCGCATATTGTGGGAGAAGCTCTAAAGGCGGCTGTTTTTGCGGCAGCTCTTTTTGAAAATCTCGGCTTCAAGGTTACACCCTCAAGCAATGAAAGCAGACACGATATTATTCAAGCCCTATGCCTTAAAAGCTCCGAAAGGCTTGTTGAATTTTGCAGAGGAATCCAAAGCGGTGCTCCCGTTGATTCATACGTTACACCCGAACCTTGGGATATGCCGGGCTACGACAGCAAGGTTATTATGGCTGCCGGTGCTTTTATTCTCGGCTCATCAATCGAGCTTTCGGCAGATGCTCCTCTGCGTGAACCTTTTGCGGTTTGGATGCAGGGCGGAATTAATTTCCATTCGGCAAAGACGGCTATAATGCTTGCCGCAGACTGTCTTGAAAAGAAAGGACTGATTTAATTGGGTTACAGCGGAATAACCCGTGATTCTCTTTTTTTGCTGTCGGACAACCGTTTCAGAGATTCAAAGGATTTTTATGAAGAACATAAAGATGAAATCAAAAACGGTATAACCGTTCCGCTGCGTCAAATTGCGGGCACAATCGGTATGGAGCTTCTTAACATTGATCCTATGATGAACGCCATTCCTCAAAAAATGGTTTCCCGTGTTCGTCGTGATACTCGTTTCACAAAGGACAAACGGCTTTACAGAGATAATATGTGGATAATGTTTATGCGTCCAAAGCACGAATGTCGAGGCTACCCTTGTATGTGGTTTGAGATAACACCTTTCGGTTATTCCCTCGGAGTCGGTTTTTTCGGAGATGAACCCGCACTTTTGGAGGTCTTTCGTAAAAATCTTCGCTGTCGAGCAGAAGAATTTCGTAAAGCCGCCGATTTATGCAAAAAAGTCGGTTCGATTTTTTCAAAGTCGCAATACAAACGACCGTTTCCGAATTGTCCCGATGGTTTGGAAGAATACTACAATGCAAAGGATATCGGCTTTATAGCTTATTCGGACAACATTGATGACCTGAAGGACGAAAGGATTATTGAAATAATCCGAGGAACGTTCAAAGCATATTCCCCCATGTATCAATTTCTTCTCAGTGTATCGGATGAATACTTTATGAAAGGCGAATGAAGATGGATTATTCTAAATTTAAAAGCGGTAGCGATATAAGAGGCTACGCTCTCGGTGATGAAACTAACCCGCTTTTTATGAGCGACAGTATGGTTATGCGTTCGGTTGCGGCTTTTGCCGCTTGGCTCAAAGAAAAAGCAGGAAAGGCTTCTCCGCAGGTTTCGGTCGGACACGATAGTCGTCTTTCGGCGGAAAGAATAAAAAAAGCCGTTATAACAGCTCTTACCTCAAACGGTGTTTCCGTTGCCGATTGCGGACTTGCATCAACTCCCGCTATGTTTATGACAACGGTTGAAATGAATTGTGACGGAGCGGTTCAAATAACCGCAAGCCATCATCCGAAAGACAGAAACGGACTTAAATTTTTCACTCGTAACGGCGGACTTGACGGTTCGGATATAGCGGATATTCTTGAAGCCGCCGAAAAAATCGAGAATCCCATCGGTGAAAAAGATGCAAAATGCGAAAAATGCAATTTTATGGCACGATATGCGGAAATACTCAGAAATATGATAATCAGCGGTGTTGATGACAAATCCAATCCCACACACCCTCTTGCCGGAATGAAAATTGTTGTTGATGCCGGCAACGGAGTAGGCGGATTTTATGCTGAAGATGTGCTTGCACCGCTCGGTGCGGACATTTCCGGCAGCATCTACCTTGAACCCGACGGCAATTTCCCGAATCACGCACCGAATCCCGAAAACGCTCAGGCAATGGACTGCATCTCAAAAGCCGTTGCCGAAACAGGTGCGGATTTCGGAGTTATATTCGATACCGATGTTGACAGGGCAGCGTGTGTCGGAAAAGGCGGATTTGAAATCAACCGTAACCGTCTTGTAGCCCTCGCTTCAAAAATCGCTCTTGCATCCTACCCCGGAGGTACAATCGTTACCGACAGCGTAACCTCCGACGGTCTTGCAAAATTCATCAAAGCAAACGGCGGTACACATTTGAGGTTCAAGCGTGGTTACAGAAATGTTATCAACAAGCAAATCGAGCTTTGCAAAAATTCGGTAAGCTGCCCGCTTGCAATGGAAACCTCCGGTCACGCCGCATTCTCCGAAAACTATTTTCTCGATGACGGTGCATATTTGATAACAAAGCTTATCATTGAAGCGGCGGCACTTTCAAAAAAGGGTACCTGTCTTGAGGATTTGATAGCCGAGCTTCCCGAAGCCGTCGAAGAAAAAGAGCTTAGATTTAAGATTCTCTGCGATGATTTTCGTCCCATCGGCGAACGAATCATAAAGCTTTTTGAGAATGAAGCGAAAAATCATATCGGATGGGCTACCTGTTCGGATAATTATGAGGGAATCAGAATCAATGCGGATTCCTCCTGCGGAAACGGATGGTTTTTGATTCGTTTGAGTGTTCACGATCCTATAATTGTTCTCAATGCGGAGAGCAACGATAAAAACGGTACAATGAAGATGTGCAAGGATATCCTTAAAGTTCTTAATTTCTCAAACGATATTGAATTGCTTGATATTTCGGCTATTACGGACTACACAAAGGAGACGATTGAAAATGATTGATACTGTTATTCGTGCCTTTTTCTCGGTAGTAACCGCAATTATGATGATATTTTATACGCCCACTCCGGTAACAAAGGTCAACCCTCCCGTTATTCCCGATGCGGAAATCACGCAAAAGATAACGGTTATGAGCTACAATGTTTATGTTTCCGGTACGGGAGTAAAATCTCCCGAAAACAGAACACCGCTTGTTGTTGAGAACATAAAATCCGCCTCTCCCGATTCTTTTGGGCTTCAAGAAGCCGATGAGGGATGGATCGAAAGACTTTCCGGCTCTTTGAGTGATGAATATGCTTATGTCGGCATAGGCAGAGATTCAAACAGCGGCGGCGGTGAAGCAAGTCCCGTTTTTTACAAAAAAGACAAATTCGAGCTTGTTGATTCGGGAACATTCTGGCTTTCGAGAACGCCCGAAAAGGCATCAAGAGGCTGGGATGCGATGTTTAAAAGAGTGTGCTCCTATGCCGTCCTCAAGGACAGACAAACAGGCTTTACCTATGCTCACTTCAACGCTCACTTTGATCATATCGGCGTTATCGCAAGGCTTGAATCGGTAGCGGTCGTTGCCGAAAAAATCGCCGAAGTTGCACCGAATATCCCCGTTGTTTTTTCGGGCGATCTTAACGATTATGAGGGCGAAGCAATGTACAATCGCATTCTCGAAACAGGACTTAAAGACACAAAATATCTTGCAAAATCCGTAAGCGGAGGCAATATAACCTTCCACGGTTATTCCGATTCCGTTGAAAAGGCTGTTCCGATTGATTTTATTTTCACAAATTCATTCTCAACGGAGGTTGAGAGCTATGCCGTTATCAGTGAAAAGGTCAACGGTATTTATGCTTCCGATCACCACCCCGTTGTATCGGTAATAACAATGATTAACGGAGGCGAAAAATAATGTATCGCATTCTTTCGTTCAACATTCTTTGCGGCGGAGCAGGTTCGAGAACCTGGCGAAAAAGAGCATCTAAGGTTATCTCCGTAATAAAAGATGCCGCTCCCGATTCTTTTGGAGTTCAAGAAGCACATTGGGATTGGATGAAAAAGCTTTCACGCTCTTTACCGGAATATGCCTATGTCGGAGTCGGCAGAGATGACGGCAAAAAGAAAGGCGAATTTGCCGCAGTATTTTATAAAAAAGACAAGTTTGATGCAACGGACAGCGGAAATTTTTGGATTTCGGAAACACCTGAAAAGCCGTCAAGAGGCTGGGATTCCGCCTGCACAAGAATTGCAACATATGTTAAGCTTACCGACAAAGCAACAGGCAAAGCATATATTCATTTCAACACTCATCTTGACCATGTCGGAAGAACGGCACAAGTCAACGGTGCGAAAATGATTCGTGAAAAGGCAGCCGATTTCGGCGGTATTCCCGTTGTTTGCACAGGCGATTTTAATGTTTTTCAGGATTCCGACTGCTACAATACAATGGTTGAAAAGAATATGAAGGATGCAAGAAAGCTCGCTCCCGAC
Source organism: uncultured Clostridium sp. (assembly GCA_964571095.1). Lineage (GTDB taxonomy): Bacteria > Bacillota > Clostridia > Oscillospirales > Acutalibacteraceae > CAG-177. The sequence continues at coordinate 182,721 of CAZNAC010000001.1, forward strand.
AGCGATGATTGCTACACCTTTCACAATTTTGAACCCGATAAATACAAGGAACGAATTGATTTTATTTTTGTCGATGAAGCAACCGTAAAGCCGATAAGCTTTAAGGTCATCAACAAAAAAGTGGACGGAGATTTTTACTCCGACCACAATGCAATTTACGCCGACATTGAAATATAAACTACAGCACCCCACAAAAGCAGTTATCTGCTTGCGTGGAGTGCTGTTTCATTTCGCCGTATTGATATTTTTATTTCTTTAACACTCTCACGCTGAGGTGTCGGCAGCATAATAAACCGCTTGTGCATTCCAAAGCTCGGAGTATTTGCCGTTCGGATTTTCGAGAAGCTCCTCATGAGTGCTCTCTTGGATAATTTTTCCCTTATCGAACACTAAAATTTTACCGCAGAAACGGCAGGAGGACAAACGGTGAGAAATATACACCGCCGTTTTCCCCTCGGTGATATCGTTGAATCTCGAATAGATTTCGCTTTCGGCAATGGGATCAAGTGCGGCGGTAGGCTCGTCCAAAATGATAATCGGAGCATCCTTATACAGTGCTCTTGCAAGCAGAAGCCGCTGAAGCTCTCCGCCCGAAAGAGATACTGCACCGTCATTGACTTCACGCACAAGCAATGTGTTTTCTTTTTGAGGCAGAGAATCAATTTTGTCGAGTATTCCCGCAAGGCTCATACATTCACGCAGTCGCCGACGGTCGATTTTTTCTTCCTCGCATAATGCGATGTTTTTCGCAACGCTCGACGGCAGAAGCGAACAATCCTGAAACAGCGTCGAAAAGAGGGTGTAATATTCATCACGGTTAAAAAGACTGCTGTCCGTACCGTTTATGAGAACCTTGCCGCCGTTGGGAATATACAGCCCGCAGATGAGCTTTACAAGCGTTGACTTTCCCGCACCGTTTACTCCGACTATCGCGATTTTTTCGCCCTTTCCGATTTTGAGCGAAAGATTATCTATCGTCGGCTTTTCCGCTTCATCGTATGAAAACGAAAGATTTTGAAGCTCGATTTCACACGGAAGCTCCTCGGCGGCAGGGAGAGGTACGCCTCTTGCGGTATTCATTTTGTCGGGCATATCGAGAAAATCTCGAAAGTCACTTACATGATGTGCTCCCGAAACAAGTTCCGCAACGGAATCAACAAGCTGTAACAGCCACGCACCGAAGCCGGTAATCGCACCGAAATAAAGAGAAAAATCGCCGAGTGTCATATCCGAATTGAGCTTTAAGTAGATAAGATAGATATATGCGCCGAGGCTTACGCCGAATTCCAAAATATCCTCGAACAAAACATTAAGAAAATGCCGATTGTTTCTTGCAACATTATATTCGTTGATGTCATCCAAATGCTTGTCGATTTTGCGGGAGAGAAAATCGGTCATATTATAAATGCGAATATCCTTTGCAATAGAAAAATTTCTCGGAAGATATGTGACATATTTCAGACGAAGCTTTATGGCGGCGAATTTGTCTTTTATCTTATCTTTCCATTTTTGGAGGAGGAGCCAGTTTATTGCGTTGATGAGATAGCCGACAACGAGAATCGGTATGAACCACGGATTGCAGTCGATAATAATTGCCGTGAATGCCGAAAAGCGAAGAAAAGATTGCGGTGTTCAGCCCCAAAAATCTTGCAACCGCACCTTCCCAAGCGGTATGCGCAGCCTCCCACGCTTTTTCACGCTTCACTCTTGTTTCGCCGATAACATAATTGTTATAATCCATACTCATCGTTTTTTCGCATATGAGATGGTTGAGCATAACATCTCTTGCAACAACAGTGCCGCACCAATTTTTATTCTCCGCAACGCCTTTTAAGTAAGTGAAAATAATACACGCAACCGAAAGCAAGCCGACCTTGAGGAGCAAAGCCGAGGGCGCGGTCTTGCTTTCAACGCAGTCGAGAACTATTTTCGGAAGATACGCCGCAATGAGCGAGGTGAGAGCACCGAGCGGAGTGAACACGAGCTGCATGATGACATAGGATTTGTCAAACCGCCAATGCTGTTTAATCATAAATTTTAAATTGGAAAAATAATTATATTTCTTCATTTCTCTTCACTCCTGACTGCCGTAATCCGACAAGGTAATCGTATTCGTTCAGTGCCGATTGTCTTTTGCGAACGCTCAAAGGCAGCTTTGTCCCGTCGGTCAGCTCAACCTCACAATTGTCAAAGCATTTTATGTAGCGGATATTCACTATGAAGCCCTGATGAACTCTGATAAAGCCGCATGATTTCAGCATATCATGTATGTCGGACATTTTTCCGACGGCTTCATATTTCTTCTTTGCCGTGTGAACCGTCAAATGCCGTTGATATCCCTCAATAAATCCGATTTCATCAACGGGTATACGGTATCGGTTCGTTTTGTATTTGAGGCAGATCACGGGGTTTTGTTCCTTATGCTTTGCCGCTGCCGAAGCGAGAACGGAACAGAATTCGTTTTCACAAAGCGGAATACGGATAACCCCGATTGAGCCGATGCCGAATACGCGAAGAATTATATCCGATTGCTCCGTTACAAAAATGAATATCGCCTTGGGAGACAGCTCTTTCAACACCTCTGCCGTTTCAACCGCTTTTTCGGGCTTTGTATCAAGATCGATGAGAATAATGTCAAATCGGTGTTCGTCGGCAATGGGAATTTCCGTGCCGGAAAGAGCCGTGATTTTGCCGTCAATGCTTTCGTGAATCAAAAAGAGCTTCGTAAAATCCTTTATTTGATTTCTGAGTGAGGTGTTTTCGCTGTAAATGCAAATTTCCATGTTGACCTCCGAATTTTTGCAATGAAAAATAAAAAAGACGCCCTGATGAAAAGGCGTCTTAAAAGCATACAAAAATCAGTGTCAGCTTATTAGAGCGGACAAAAAGGCACCTGTTCCATATTCATAAAACATCATTTGACTAAAAGTTTTTATTGTCATTTTGTCCACCTCACTTTCATTTGATTTCTTTGCCATTATAGCAAACGGGATATATGTTGTCAACCGATTTTTGCTTAAAATGCAAAAGTGTTGGTTTTAAATGCAAAAGCGTTATTCAAGAGGCATCAGCCTTTCGATAAGCTCGTCCGATGATTCGGCTATATAATCCGCTCCGTTATCGGTGAGAGCTTCTTTTGAGCGAAAGCCCCATGTTACACCTATGCAGGGAATACCCGCATTTTTTGCCGTTTTGCAGTCAACCTCGGAATCACCTACATAAACAGCCTTATCTTTGGAAGCATTTAATTTGTTCAATGCATAATATATTCCGTCCGGCTGCGGCTTTTGCGGCAAACCGTCAACTTGACCGACCGTAATATCAATCAAGTCGCCGAAAAAATACTCGACTATATCCTTTGCGGCAGTCTGCATTTTATTGGTGACCACGGCAGTTTTAATACCGTTTCCTTTAAGCTGCTCAAGTATACGGATTATTCCGTCATAGGGCTTTGTTTTCGCAAGGGAATTTTTCGCATAATGCTCTTTGAATTTTAAAAGACATTTTTCGGATATTTCATCCGATGTATTTTCGGGAACGCTTAAAAAAACAAGCTTTTTTACTCCGTTTCCGACAAACGACCGAATTTCTTCATATGTTCTTTTCGGATAGCCAAATTCGGAAAGGGCAAAATTTACGCTGTTTCTCAAATCGGCAAGAGTATCGGTCAGGGTTCCGTCAAGGTCAAATATAACAGCTTCGTATTTCATACCGCACCTCAAAAAAATCGGCGGAGGATTGCCCCCGCCGTTATCTTATTTTTTGTTTTTGAATTTATCAAAAAATCCTTCTTTTGAATTGCCGACGGGTGCTCCCCTCTTAACGCCAAGCTCCTTTTCATATTCAATAAGAAGCTCCTTTTGACGCTGGGTAAGATTTTTGGGTACATCAACAACAATTCGCACAAGCTGGTCTCCCCTGCCTCTGCCGTTGAGAATCTGAATTCCCTTTCCTTTAAGGCTGAAAACGGTTCCCGACTGTGTTCCTGCGGGAAGATCGAATTTAACATCACCGTCAAGGGTGTTGATTCTGAGATTGTCGCCCAAACCCGCCTGAGTATAGCTGACTCTCTGTTCAAGCCAAACATTATAGCCGTCACGCTCAAAATACGGATGCGGTCTTACAAAAACAGCAACCCTCAAATCGCCCTTAGGGCCTCCGTTTACACCGGCATTGCCCGCACCGCTGATATTAAACACCTGACGGTCATCGATACCTGCGGGTATGTTAACCTCAACGGATGTTTTTGAGGAGGTTCTGCCCGTACCGCGACATTTTGCACATGGATTTTCGATAACCCTACCCTGTCCCTGACATTTGGGGCAGGACTTCTGCGTTTGAATTACGCCGAAAGCGGTTCTCTGCTGAACATTAACATAACCTCTACCGCCGCAATCGGGGCAGGTCTTCGGCGATGTTCCCGCCTTTGCACCGGTACCGTGGCATTCGGAGCAGGTATCAACACGGTTGATATCAACTGTTCTCTTGCAACCCTTTGCCGCTTCTTCAAAAGAAACGGTTACTCTTGCCTGAACATCCTCGCCTCGCCTCGGTGCATTGGGATTCGATTGTCTTCCGCCGCCGAAGCCGCCGCCGAAAAACGAACCGAAAATATCGCCGAGATCTCCGAAATCGAAGCCTCCTCCGAAGCCGCCGCCGTAAGCTCCCGAACCGCCCGCTCCGTAATTCGGATCTACACCTGCATGACCGAATTGGTCATAGCGTGCCTTTTTTTGGCTGTCGGAAAGAACCTCGTATGCTTCATTGGCTTCTTTGAATTTTGCTTCGGCTTCGGCGTCACCCGGATGAAGATCCGGATGAAATTCCTTTGCCTTTTTTCTGTATGCTTTTTTTATTTCGTCCTCACTTGCATTTTTTGAAACGCCGAGAACCTCATAATAATCTCTTTTATCTGCCAATGGGATTAACTCCTAACATTAGTCTGATTATTGATTGTTATCATCAACATCCGTATAATTTGCTTCGGTGTAACCGTTACTTCCGTCGGGAGCCTCTCCGCCCTGCTGAGCCTGAGCAGCCTCGGCAGCAGCTTTATAAAGCTTTTCCGAGATTTCGTGGAACTTTGCGGTAAGCTCATCCTGACGTGATTTAATAAGGTTGATATCCTCACCCTTGAGAGCCTCTTTGAGAGCTTCTATCTTTTCGTTAACGCCGGCTTTTTCTTCATCGCTGAATTTATCAGCGTTATCATTCATAAGCTTTTCGCACTGATAAACCATTTGGTCGGCAGCATTGCGTGTATCAACGCTCTCACGGCGTTCCTTATCCTCTTGAGCAAATTTCTCTGCATCGGCAACGGCTTTTTCGATATCCTCTTTAGACATATTGGTGGAAGAAGTGATATTGATTGATTGTTCTTTCTGAGTACCGAGATCCTTTGCGGAAACGTGAACAATACCGTTTGCATCTATATCAAATGTAACTTCAATCTGGGGGATTCCTCTGGGTGCGGGCATAATGCCGTCAAGATGGAACACGCCGAGTGTTTTATTATCCTTTGCAAATTCTCTTTCGCCCTGAAGAACATGAACTTCAACAGAAGGCTGATTGTCCGCTGCGGTTGAGAAAATCTGGCTCTTTTTAACGGGGATAGTTGTGTTTCTGTCGATAATCTTCGTGCTGATACCGCCCATTGTTTCAATACCGAGTGAAAGCGGAGTAACATCAAGAAGAAGAAGACCTGTAACCTCACCGCCGAGAACGCCTGCCTGAAGTGCCGCACCGATTGCAACACATTCATCGGGGTTAATTCCCTTGAACGGCTCTGAACCCATAAACTGCTTAATCGCTTCCTGAACAGCGGGGATTCTCGATGAACCGCCAACCATAAGAACCTTATCGATTTCCGATGTTTTGAGTCCGGAATCCTTCATTGCCTGACGAACGGGACCCATTGTTGCATCAACAAGATCGGCTGTAAGCTCGTTGAATTTTGCTCTTGTAAGAGTCATTTCAAGATGCTTGGGACCGGTTGCATCTGCTGTAATAAAGGGAAGGCTAATGTTTGAGGTTGTAACGCCCGAAAGCTCGATTTTCGCCTTTTCGGCAGCCTCTTTAAGTCTTTGCATAGCCATTTTATCGTTGCGAAGGTCAACGCCCTGCTCCGCCTTGAAGCCGTCTGCAAGCCAATCGATAATTCTCTGGTCAAAGTCGTCACCGCCGAGCTTGTTGTTGCCGGCTGTTGCAAGAACCTCCTGAACACCGTCGCCCATTTCAATAATGGAAACATCGAACGTACCGCCGCCGAGGTCATAAACCATAACCTTCTGATCTGTTTCCTTATCGATACCGTATGCAAGAGCAGCGGCAGTAGGCTCGTTGATTATTCTCTTAACATCAAGACCTGCTATCTTACCGGCATCTTTTGTTGCCTGTCTTTGTGAGTCGGTGAAATATGCGGGAACGGTGATAACGGCTTCCGTAACCTTATCGCCGAGATAAGCTTCGGCATCTGCCTTGAGCTTTTGAAGAATCATTGCGGAAATTTCCTGCGGAGTGAATTTTTTGTCATCAATCGTAACCTTATAATCGGAACCCATCTGTCTTTTGATTGAAGCAACGGTTCTGTCGGAATTGGTAACAGCCTGTCTTTTTGCAACCTGACCTACCATTCTTTCGCCTGTTTTGCCGAAAGCAACAACCGAAGGAGTTGTTCTTGCTCCCTCCGCATTCGCAATAACTACGGGTTCGCCGCCTTCAATAACGGCTACGCATGAGTTTGTTGTACCTAAGTCAATACCGATAATCTTTGCCATAATAATTTCCTCCTATAAATCAAGTAAAATTTTTAACATATTTATGAATTTGCAACCTTAACAACAGCATCTCTTATGATTCTGTCGCCAAGCTTATAGCCTTTTGTAAACACCTCGGCAATAACATTTTCGCCGAGCTCCTCATCCTCAACGGTCATAACCGCATTGTGGATATTCGGATCAAAAGCATCGCCTCTTTCGCCGTAGCTTTCAACGCCCAATTTTTTGAATATTTCGCTGAACTGATTGAATATAAGGTCAATGCCCTTTTTGTAATCCTCAAAGCTGCATTCGGTGTTATTCGACGCTCTGTCAAAATTATCAATAACCGGAAGCATTTCCTTTATTACGTCTGCCTTTGAAGAAGCATAAATATCTGCTTTTTCTTTTTGAGAACGCTTACGGAAATTATCATATTCCGCATAAAGCCTCAAGAACTTGTCGTTTTGCTCGTCAAGCTCCTTTTTAAGCTTTTCTTCGGCGGTTTCTTCCTGCGGCTGTGCCGTATCGTTAACTTCTTCGGTTGTCTCCGGAGTCTTTTTTTCTTTTTTCATATTCTATCCTTTCTATTCCTCAATCGCCTGTGTTATCATTCTTCCGACGATATCGGTAAGATATTTTACGCTTGGAATAATGCTTTCGTAGTCCATCCTTGTCGGCCCGATAAGACCGATTGCACCGGAATCCTTGCCGCCTACGGAATATTTTGCAACAACCACGCTTGAATTTTCAAGCTGACGGTAAAGATTTTCTTTTCCGATAATAACATCAAGCGGTTCTTTTATTCCGTTCATAACGGTTGAAAGCGGCTCTCGCTTATTCAAAAACTCAAAAAGCTCAATCGCACCTACACCATAGTCTTTGTGCGAAAAAAGATTTGAGCTTCCGCCGAGGATAATTCTCGAATCCTCCATACTTTTTGCAAGCTCGCAAACACCTGCCATCAGCGGAAGCATCGCAAACGCATCACTGTCTACCGATGCGGCGGCGGTCTGCATAGAAACAACGCTTATATCGGATGCCGATTTTCCGATTATGCACGAATCGACAATATTATAAAATTCTTCGCAAATTTTTGCGGTAAGCTCGCAATCGAGTCTGCAAAGTCGGCTTTTAAGGATTCCGTTTGATGTTAAAAGAACAAGCATTGCGGAATGAAGTCCGACCGGAACAAGCTCCATTTTGCGAATAATCACCGCATCTCCGCCCGGTGCGGTTGAAATGCAAGCACATTTTGTTATATCCGCAAGCACCTCACCCGCCTTGGCAATCAGCCTTTCGGGATCTCCTGCGGCAGACGAAATACCCGCTTCGATTATTTTTCTGTTAAGCTCATCGACTTCTCTTGAGTGCATAAGGTTATCAACATAGTATCTGTAGCCCTTTTGCGAAGGGACTCTGCCAGCCGAGGTATGCGGCTGCTCAAGATAACCCAAAGCGGAAAGCTCGCTCATTTCGTTACGAACCGTTGCGGAAGAAACCGACATACCGGTTAATGTAAGAAGTTCTTTGGAACCGACCGGTTCACCCGTTTTTATATATTGCTCAACCACGGCTGCAAGAATCAATTTTTTTCTTTCGCTAAGCTCCGACATCTCCTCACCGGCTTTCTTTGAGTGCTAATTTTAGCACTCAAAGTCCTCGAGTGCTAATCGCTGTTATTACTATACCCCAATATGAATAATTTGTCAATAATTTAATTGTTAACACTTTGTAAAATCGTGTTTATATTTTGTTGAGCATTATTTACGGCAAGATTTATATATTGACTTTAACCCTTATGAATGATAAAATTCTATAGAAACCAAAACAAACTGTATAAATCATTCTTATACTTGCTTTTTAGCAATATGCGGAATGAGAGGTGAAATTTTATGAAACTGTCATTGGTTATTCCATGCTACAACGAAGAAGGCAATGTTGAAAAATTTTTCAGCGAGGTTAATAAAGCATTCAAAGACAAAGTCGGCAGCTATGAATTTGTTTTTGTCAATGACGGAAGCAAGGATAAAACTTATCAAAACCTGAAAAGGCTTTACGTCAGCTTCGCCGATGATTACAACATTCAGATTTTAACATTCAGCAGAAATTTCGGTAAAGAGGCGGCAATTTATGCCGGACTTTCAAAGGCAAGGGGCGAGCTTGTTTGCCTTATCGATGCCGACCTTCAGCAGCGTCCGGAGGTTGTTCTTGAAATGCTCAACACTATTGAAGCCGATGATGAAATAGACTGCGTTGCCGCTTTTCAACAAAGCAGAAAAGAAAACAAGACTATTTCACATTTGAAATCCGCTTTTTATAAAATAATCAACAAAATTTCCGATGTTGATTTCGTTAACGGTGCATCTGATTTCAGGCTTATGAAAAGAAGTATGGTCGAAGCGATTTTGCAGATGACCGAATTTCACCGTTTTTCAAAAGGTCTTTTCAGTTACGTAGGCTTTAATACAAAATATATTCCTTATGAGGTATGCGAAAGAGAGAGCGGCGAAACCAAATGGGGATTCCGAAAGCTTTTCAAATATGCCCTTGAAGGTATTTTCGCATTTTCGACAATGCCCCTCAAATTCGCAACCTTCATCGGTCTTTTATCCTCCGGCTGTTCAATAATTTATCTTATAGCGGTTGTAATCAAAAAGCTTGCATTCGGAATAGATGTTCCCGGATACGCAACCATCGTTGTTCTTCTTCTGCTTATCGGCGGACTTCTTCTTTTCTGCTTGGGTATCATCGGCGAATATCTTTCAAAAATGTATGTTCAAATAAAGAATCGTCCCATATACATTCTTAAAGAGCATTTGAAAAAAGATGATGATGCCAATCGATAATCATATCGCAAATCCCGTCAGCCTTGCCGCTTTCGGGATTTTTTTCTTGACCTGAGCATCTTTATTTGTTATTATAATCATAGTAACTATTGTATAAGGAGGAATACCCTTGGGATTCGGAAATAAAATTAAGGATGCGGTCGGAATCGAAGGTAACACCTGGGAATACCTCAGACCGATAGTAAGCTATAATGTTGCCAATATCACCATAGGCGGTGTTTCAAACCCTCTCAGCAAATATCACCAGCAGTTTTTAACCTTTGTTGAGGGACTTGACACCCGTGCGGTCGGTCTTATCAGCACCATAGGCGGTGTTTTTGATGCAATAACCGATGTTGCGATGGGACTTATAACCGACAGAACAAAATCCCGTTTCGGCAGACACCGTATTTGGTTTGTCGTTGCATTGCCGGTTCTTCTCATCGGCTATTTTATGAAATGGTATTCGTTCGGAATTTCCGCAACCGGAAATTCAAATGCCGTTTTTATCTATTATCTTATCGCCTCATTTGTATACAGCACCGGCTACACGATGATAAACATTCCACATACCGCTATGCTGCCTACAATCGCACCGCGATATTTTGAACGAACACAATATAAGATAATGGAATACATATTCAATATGTTCGGTATGTTTCCCTCGTTTCTTTTTATGAGCTTTATCCTCGGCGGCTTGAATCTCTCGAACCCCTCTGCCGCCGACAGACCGAAATACCTTTTCTGCGGCATTGTTCTTGTTATCTTTTTCTGTTGGGCACCGATAGTAACATTTTTTACCACCAAAGAAAAAAGCTCTCTTGACCTTGAAAATCCTCCCCTCAACCTCAAAAGCTTCTTTAAAGAGTATCTTCAGGTTTTCAAAAACAGAGCTTTCAGACAATATTTCTTTATCGGTATTTTTTACAGCTTTGCCAAAACCTTTTATAATGATGCCGACCAATATTTTATGAGAAGTATTGCCGACAAATACAGCCACTTCGCTGTTTTGCAAACAATTGCCGGTGCTGCGGAAATCGCCGGCGGGCCGTTTAATTACTTCCTTTCACGCTATATCGACAAGCGTTTCTGCGGTCTTTTGCTTGCACCGTTTATGGTTATCGGATTGCTCATTAACGGCTTTGCCTCCCCCGCTACTCCCGTTTTCTTTATTTATCTTGCTTCGATTTTCTATAATTTCGGTTTTTCCGGTCCCGGATTTGTTGTAAACAATATTCAGCCCGATGTTACCGATGTTGATGAGCTTATCACCGGAAGACGCCGTGAGGGCGTTATTTCCGCTTTCAATTCATTCCTCAAAAAGACCATCACCAGCTTTTCCTCCGGCGCCGTCGGAACGATGCTCTTTCATATGGGCTATGACACAAAAACGCCCGATTACGCAATGCTTTCGGATTCCGCCGAGTTAGGTCTAAGGCTTACCGTAAGCTGGCTTCCCGCAATTTTCGCCCTTATTTCTCTCATTCTTATTTTCAGCTTTAAGATGAAGAAAAGGGATCACGAAATGATTCAGGCAGCAATAAAAGAAAAGCACGAAACGGGCACCTGTAATCTTTCTTCTAAAGACAAAAAGCGACTCGAGCAAATCGCAGGTCAAAAATGGGAAGATATGTGGATAGGTCAAACAGGAATCGACCGCAAGCTCGAAGAAATAGCAAATATCTGAAAATCAATTCCGACAAGGAGAAAAACACATTGGCAGTTTCAAAAGAAAAAATAAGAAATTTTTGCATTATCGCTCATATTGACCATGGCAAATCAACTCTTGCCGACAGGCTCCTCGAAAAAACGAAATCGGTTGCTCTGCGAGATATGACGGCACAGCTTCTTGACAAAATGGACTTGGAGCGTGAGCGTGGAATAACCATAAAAGCTCATGCGGTAAAGCTCAATTATGTTGCCGAGGACGGCGAAGAATACATTCTTAATCTTATCGACACTCCCGGACACGTTGACTTTAATTATGAGGTTTCACGTTCGCTTGCCGCCTGCGAAGGAGCGGTTTTGATTGTTGATGCATCACAGGGAGTTGAAGCTCAAACGCTGGCAAACACCTATCTTGCTCTTGACCACGACCTTGAGCTTGTTCCCGTTATCAATAAAATCGATTTGCCCTCGGCGGATCCCGAACGTGTTGCAGCCGAGGTTGAGGATGTTATCGGACTTGATTGCTCCGATGCTCCGAGAGTTTCGGCAAAAACCGGCATCAACATCGAGCAGGTGCTCGAACATATTGTTAAGGATATTCCCGCACCCGAAGCGAATGATAATTTGCCGCTGCGTGCATTGATATTTGATTCAGTTTATGACAGCTACAAGGGCGTTATCGTCTACGTCAGAGTAAAAGAGGGCAAAATCAAGCCCGGTGACACTATGAGAATGATGGCAACGGGTGCAGAATTTACCGTCGTTGAAACAGGCTATATGAGAGCCACGCTCCCCGAACCCTGCAATGAACTCACGGCGGGCGAGGTCGGTTATATCACCGCTTCAATCAAAACCGTTGGCGATGCAAGAGTCGGCGACACGATAACGACGGTTGAAAATCCCGCCGAAGAACCCCTTCCCGGCTACAGGAAGGTTAATCCTATGGTTTACTGCGGAGTTTATCCGGCAGACGGTGCGGATTACGAAAATTTGCGTGATGCACTTGAAAAGCTTCAGCTTAATGATGCCGCATTAACATTTGAGCCGGAAACCTCCGGTGCACTCGGATTCGGATTTCGTTGCGGATTTCTCGGTCTTCTTCACCTTGAAATTATTCAGGAAAGACTTGAAAGAGAATATGACCTTGACCTTGTTACCACCATTCCGAGCGTTGTTTATAAAATCAATCTGACCGACGGCACTATGGTTGAAATCGACAACCCGACGCACTATCCCGATCCCGCTACGATTGCCTCCTGCGAAGAACCGTTTACCGATGCGCATATTTATGCCCCGTCGGAATATGTCGGCACAATTATGGATTTATGCCAGGACAGACGAGGCGTTTTTAAAAATATGGACTATATCACTCCCGACAGAGTCGATATTCACTATGAACTGCCGCTGAATGAAATCATCTATGACTTCTTCGATTCTCTCAAATCAAGAACAAGAGGCTACGCATCATTCGACTACGAAATTTCGGATTACCGTAAGTCTAACCTTGTTAAGCTCGACGTTTTGCTTAACGGAGATATTGTTGATGCACTTTCGTTTATTATTCATTCGGAAAAAGCTTATTCAAAAGCAAGAAAAATTGCCGAAAGACTTAAAGAGCATATTCCGCGTCAGATGTTTGAAATTCCCATTCAAATCGGAATCGGCGGCAAAATAATCGCAAGAGAAACCGTAAAAGCGATGCGTAAGGATGTTCTCGCAAAATGCTACGGCGGCGATATAACAAGAAAGAAAAAACTTCTTGAAAAGCAAAAAGAAGGCAAAAAGAGAATGCGTCACTTCGGCACCGTTGAGGTTCCGCAGGAAGCATTTATGGCTGTTCTCAAGCTTGATGACAACGATTGATTTTACGGGCGACTCCAAAAAGGTCGCCCGTATATTTTCAGGTGATAAAATGAAACCCTTGGGACTTTATATTCACATCCCGTTTTGTAACGGCAAGTGCCCGTATTGCGACTTCTATTCCGTAATTCCGCAAAAAAAGATAACGGAAGAATATGTTTCCGTACTCTGTAAAAAAATCGACAGTACCAATCGTATTTACGATACCGTCTATTTCGGCGGCGGTACTCCGTCACTCATAGGCTCGGATAACATCCGCAAAATTATGTCACACATTAAACGCACTCCCGAATGCGAAGCAACTCTCGAATGCAACCCGTCCGACACCGGCAGAATCGATTCTCAATTTGACTTTTCAGTTGTAGCCGAAAGCGGAATAAACCGGATTTCGCTGGGGCTTCAAAGTGCCGACGACACAGAAAGAAAGCTGCTCGGCAGACGAGGAAGCTGTGCAGACGTTGAAAGAGCTGTTGCAAGAGCAAAAAGCGGAGGAATAAGCAATATTTCTCTTGATCTTATGCTCGGAAACCCCAATCAAACCGTTGACAGTCTTAAACGTTCAATAGAATTTTGCAATCTGTCGAGTGCAACGCATATCAGCACATACATTTTAAAAATCGAAGACGGCACTCCGTTTGCAAAAGCAAAAAGCAAGCTTAATCTTCCCGATGAGGACAAAACCTGCGATTTATATCTCAAAGCAGTTGATGAGCTTGAAAAATCGGGATTTTATCAATACGAAATTTCAAATTTTTCCCGCAAAGGATTTGAAAGCAAGCATAATCTCAAATACTGGAGATGTGAAGAATATCTCGGAATCGGTGCCTCGGCACACTCGTTTGTGAATGGAAAAAGGTTTTATTACGAACGCAGTATTGACGATTTTATAAATGGCAAACCGCCTGTTGATGACGGTATCGGCGGTGACCGTGAGGAATATATTATGCTTGCTCTCAGATTAAAAGAAGGCTTGATATTCAAAAAATATATGAGTCGATTTGATGAAGCCATTCCCGAAAAGCTGATTATCAAAGCAAAAAATCTTGAAAAGCACGGTCTTCTCTGCGTAACCGAAAATGAAATTGCTTTAACGGCAAAAGGCTTTTTGATTTCAAATTCGATAATTTGTGAGCTTCTTGCTTGATTTTCATTGCTTTTCATTGTTCCGGCGTGCAAAAGCATAAATTCAATGTTGAAATGCTTATCGATTTATGATAGAATGAAATAAAAAGGAGGCTTTTCAAATGAAAAAAATCATTAGTATTTTAGTTGTATCGATTATTTTAATCACATCGGTTTTCTCGCTCAATTCTTTTGCCGCCGACACGCCCAAAACCGATGTGCTTCTTGACAAACTTGAAACCGCAACCGAGGTTTCGGTAACGCTCCGTTCGGGTGAAACAAAGCTTTTCGGCGTTATACCCGCAACAGTTACCAACACCATTGCCGTTAAAGGCAGCAACATCTGTTACCAATACAATGCAGGCTTTATCAATGCAAGAGTTGTTGCAAACGACAAGGGCATTTACGGATATATGCCCACTATTCCGTATTTCTACGTCAAGATGGGCACGAACCCGCTTGAGGGAGCAAACGTTTGGGCAATGGTTCTTGAGGCGGCCAACCTTACTCAAACATTTATAAGATACATTAAAAGCTACGAAGAAACAGTTGACGGCACAAAATATTATGTTGAAGAATATGACGACCATGAGTTTGTTACAAGCAAATTCTATTATGTCGGCGATGACCTTAAAATGCTTATCGTAACCGATTCCTCCACCGATTCGGTACAGTATACATATTTTGACGATATCTCATTTAAGGTTGACGATGGTATGTTTGTTGTTCCGGAAACCGCTTTCGACCTTACACCGTTCCTCAAAGCTTTCTTTATTTCGTTGATAGCGGCATAATTAAGCATAATTTAATCTCATAAAAACGGAGCTTGCTCGAACCACCGTTCTTTGCAAGCTCCGTTTTCTTTATTTTATTTCAATAACCTTATATCCCTGTGCTTCAATCGCATTTTTCAGCACTGCATCGTCAATCGGTGCATTGAGCGTAACAACAGCACTGTCCGTTTCGTGACTCACCACCGCCGTTTCAACTTCGCCAATTGCTTCGAGAGTGCTTTTCACCCTCGCTTCGCAATGTCCGCACATCATACCTTCGATTTTCATTGTTTTGGTCATTTTTTTCTTCTCCTTTTTCTTTAAATTAATTCTTTTATCGTTTTTGTTGCTGTGAATTTTCAATAAATTCAGCCGCAACGCATTTGAAACAACACAAAAGCTTGACAGGCTCATTGCCGCAGCACCGAACATTGGGTTAAGCTTCCAGCCGAAAATCGGAATGAAGGCTCCCGCGGCAAGCGGAATACCGATTGTATTATACAAAAATGCCCAAAAAAGATTTTGATGAATATTTCGAAGCGTTGCCCTGCTCAATCTGATTGCGGCAGGCACATCACTTAACCTGCTTTTCATCAGCACAACGTCCGCCGCATCAATTGCTATATCCGTACCCGCACCGATTGCAATGCCTATATCCGCCCGTGTGAGTGCCGGAGCATCGTTTATTCCGTCACCCACCATAGCAACCTTTCCGTTTTTCATCAGCTCGCTGATAACCTTTTCTTTTCCGTCCGGAAGAACACCGGCAATAACCTCATCCACGCCAACCTTTTTACCGATTGAATTTGCCGTTTTTTCATTATCTCCCGTAAGCATAACAACTCTGATTCCCATACCCTGAAGCTGCTTTATCGCTTCGGGACTATCCTCTTTTATCGTATCTGCAACGGCAATTATTCCGAGCAAGGTACCATCCTTTGCGAAAAGGAGCGGAGTCTTTCCTTCTTCCGATAATGCGGAAATTTTTTCTTTTATATCGTTATTTATCTCCGTTCCTTTTTCCGTGAATTTCAAATTTCCGCCCGTTATGCGGGAATTTCCGAGCCTTGCACAAAGTCCGTTACCCGATAACGCTTCAAAATCTTCAACTTCTTCATAATTGATTTCGCTGCTCCTTGCTTTTTCGATTATCGCCTTTGCAAGCGGATGCTCGCTCTTTTTCTCAAGAGAATATGCATATTTTAAAAGCTCCTTTTCACTTGCCATACAAGGAATTATATCGGTTACCTTCGGTGCTCCGTTTGTAATTGTACCCGTTTTATCAAGAACAACCGTACTGACCTTTCCCGCCGTTTCAAGCGATGCGGCAGTTTTAAATAAAATTCCGTTCTTTGCTCCGACTCCGCTGCCAACCATTATTGCAACCGGAGTTGCAAGTCCCAAAGCACACGGACAGCTTATAACGAGAACGGAAATTCCTCTTGCAAGTGCATATCCGAAAGTTTCGCCGAAAATGAGCCATAATATAACCGTCAACGCCGCAATACCGATCACCGCAGGAACAAAAATCCCCGAAACCTTATCCGCCGCCTTTGCTATCGGAGCTTTGGTTGCGGCAGCATCGCTCACCATCTTAATAATTTGAGAAAGAGCCGTATCTTCGCCAACCCTGACCGCTTCGCAGGTGATATATCCCGATTGATTAATCGTTGCCGCCGAAACGGAATCACCTTTTGCTTTATCAACCGGAATACTTTCACCGGTTAACGCAGATTCATCAACCGCACTCGTACCGCTGACAACAATTCCGTCAACGGGAATACTCTCTCCCGGCTTTACGGCAAAAACATTGCCCTTTACAACTGCGGAAACAGGAACATTTATTTCCTTTCCGTCTTGAATCAGTGTCGCATTTTTCGGTGCAAGCTTCATCAACCCTTTTAAGGCATCCGTTGTTTTGCCCTTTGAACGTGCTTCAAGCATTTTGCCGACAGTTATAAGCGTTAAAATCATTGCCGCCGACTCAAAGTAAAGCTCATTCATCCATTCCATCTGAACCGAGTGATTGCCAACTTCCTGTGCATCGAGCATTTTAAATAAGGCGAAAACGCTCCAAGTAAAAGATGCTCCCGAACCGAGTGCAACAAGCGTATCCATATTCGGTGAACCGTGAATAACGCTTTTAAAACCGTTGATAAAAAATTTCTGATTTATAATCATAACGGCAACGGTCAGCAATAGCTGAAGCAAAGCGTTTGCGGTATGATTTTCGGCAAAAAAATGGGGTATCGGAAAATCGAACATCATATGTCCCATTGAAAAATACATCAAAACGGCAAGAAAAACAAGCGATGCCGCAAGTCTTTTTTTCATAATCGGAGTTTCTTTATCCTTTAAAGCATCTTCGGCTTCTTCCGTTCGGCTTTTGTTATTATCTGTCCCCTTAATTGATGCACCGTAGCCTGCATTTTCAACTGCCTCAATGATATCTTTTTCTGATGCCGTCCCCTCCACACTCATTGAGTTTGTCAGCAAGCTTACCGAACACGATGTAACGCCCGATACCTTTAATACGGCTTTTTCAACTCTTGCACTGCACGCGGCACAACTCATACCTTTTATATTATATTGCTCCATATACCCTCCTATTTCATCAGCTTTTGGAGTGTTGCAACAAGCTCATCTATCGTTTCGTCCTTGCCGTCACGAATGTCCCTTGCAACGCAGGTTTTAATATGATTTGCCAAAAGTTCTTTATTAAATGCGTTCATTGCCGCTGTCACAGCGGAGGACTGAACAAGAATATCGGTACAATAGGCACTTTTTTCTACCATACCTTTAATTCCTCTGATTTGCCCCTCAATTCTGTTAAGCCTGTGTATGAGGCTTTTATATTCTTCTTCGGAACGCTCTTTTGTTTTTTTGCAACAGCATTCTTCACTCATATTATCACCGCCTTCCGTTAAATTATATACCCTATGGGGGTATATGTCAAGAGCAAAAAAATAGCAAAGAGCTTCGCAGAAAAAATTTCCGCAAAGCTCTTTGCTTAGCTTTATATCCGAACGAATACTTGAAAGCTTATTAATGTAATCATATTATACCACAAGCTTTTTCATTTGTCATTAGTTTTTTTGAGAATTTTCATATTTTTTCATTTGGAAAGGCAGAAAGTTTTTTACGGCTTATTTATCCGGTGTTTATTTTGCACGACTTGTGACAAATTATTAGTGCTTCGTAAATGCGGAGCAATGAAAACGAAACACGGAGGTGAAATATGAAGCGTTTTTTTAAAGCTCTCAGCATTGTCTTGTTTACGGTTTGCATATGTGTTTTTTCGGCAGTCATTTACGGTAACAGCAAGCTGCCGGATGAAATCAGTATAAGCGATGGAGAAAAGATTGATTTCGGTGATTTTTATTTCTGCGAAAGAAACGATACCGTGCGTTTAGCTTCGGTAAGAATGAATGAAACGGAATTTAAATCGCAAATAACTGCTTTAAAAATCGTACCGATAAAGGAAATAAAGGTTAATCTTACTAAACGAAGATTTGTTGCTCCGAGCGGAGAAACATTCGGAATCAAGCTTTATACTAAGGGTATTATTGTTGTTAGCACGGATTCCGTAACAACAGCTAACGGAAATGCGGAGCCTGCCATTGTTTCCGGACTTAAATGCGGCGACATTATAACTCATATAAACGGTTCCCCGGCAGAAAGCTCTCAACAAATGACAAATGCCGTTGAACAGTCAAACGGAAAAGCCTTGCATTTGAAGGTTGACAGAAACGGGGAAACATTTGATGTTTTGCTAAAGCCGGTTGTTTCGGTTAACGGAAAATACAAAGCCGGTCTTTGGGTTAGAGACAGCTCTGCGGGAATCGGAACCATAACCTTTTTCGATGATTTATCCGGAATGTTTGCCGGATTAGGTCACGGAGTATGCGATGTTGACACGGGAAAAATTATGCCTTTAAACAACGGCGAAGCAGTCAGAGCAAGAGTCAACGGCTTCTACAAAAGCAGTGCGGGTAATCCGGGTGAGCTTTGCGGCGTTTTTTCAGACACAACACTCGGCAGCCTTCGTGTTAACAATGAAACAGGTGTTTACGGTGAGCTTTCTCATGCCTCCGGAGCAAAGGTAATGCCTGTTGCTCTTGAAAATGAAATCAAGCTCGGCAAAGCACAGATGATAACCACCATCGATGATAGCGGTCCGCAATATTATGATATAGAAATAACCAAAATTTATCCGTCATCGGATATGTCATCGAGAAATATGATAATAAAAGTGACCGATCCTGTGCTGCTTGAAAAAACCGGAGGTATTGTTCAGGGAATGAGCGGAAGTCCCATTGTTCAAAATTCAATGCTTGTGGGTGCAGTAACCCATGTGTTTGTCAACTCCCCCGATCAGGGATATGCAATATTTGCAGAGAGAATGATTGAAACAATGGACAGCATATCCGACACAAAATTAGCTAAATCCTCATAATATTGTGGTATTCTGTCGCATTTTGCGATGAGTTTTACCATAAATTGTCAGTTAGTCATTGACAGTTTTTACAAAATATGGTAATATCTCCGTGAACTAAATCACTCGGAGGTAAAAACCATGAGAAAATTGTTGAAAGCTATGATAACCGAAGACGGAAGCGAAACCATGCACGAGCTTGCGGGAACACTGCGTTCAAACGGCTTTGAGGTTTCAACCGTTATCAAGGACGGAACCAAAATAATTGAGAAAATCGTCGGTGGTGAACGCCCCGATGTTCTGCTTATGGACGGATTTATGCCAAAGCTTGATGCTCTCGGAGTTCTAAGAGAGCTAAACACGATTCGTCTTGACAAAAGACCGATGGTAATGGTTTTGTCGAGTACCGATAATCAGAGATTTGAAAGCGAGGTTCTTGCAAGCGGAGCGGATTATTATTTTTTGAAGCCCTACAGTCCGAAAATGCTTGCCGAAAGAATTATTCAGTTTTCAAGCATTCATAATTCGTGTGCCGTTCAAAACGGCGTTAAGGATTTGGAGGTTGTTGTTTCTCAAATAATGCATCAAATCGGTGTTCCCGCTCATATAAGAGGATACCAATATCTTCGTGAGGCGATTATTCTTTCTATCAACAACAGCGAGATGATAAGCTCGGTAACGAAAATACTCTATCCGACGGTAGCAAAAACTTTTAAAACAACGCCGTCAAGAGTTGAAAGAGCAATAAGACACGCCATTGAGGTTGCGTGGGACAGAGGCGACGTTGATGTTTTAAGCTCCTACTTCGGTTATACGATTCAAAACGAACGAGGAAAGCCCACCAACAGCGAATTTATCGCAATGATAAGCGATAATCTCAAGCTGCAAATGAAAACGGTATAACAATAACCGTTCGCAAATCAGAATATCGAAAGGCTTGTACGGGAAACACTGCCCATACAAGCCTTTTGTTCGTTATTAACATTATTTTTGAACGCAATGCTTTGCCGCCTTTACGCAAACATTGTATAAATCGTTGCGGCAGGTTTTGAGTATCTCATCAAACGGCTTATCCCGTTCGCAGGCAAAATAAAGCTCTGTCACTCCGAGCTTTTTTATTTCGTCTGCTCCCTTGCCTTTGCTTCCGCAAATCGCAATAACTTTTTTGTTAAAAGCCGATGCTCTTTCGGCAATACCGGAAACAACTTTTCCGTTTACGCTTTGGAAATCGAGCCTGCCCTCACCTGTTATGATTAAATCGGACTGCATCAATTTATTTTCAAAATCTGCTTTATCAAGAAGAATGTCGATTCCCCTTTTCAGCTCCGCACCGAAAAAGGCAACCGCACCGGCACCGAATCCTCCGGCGGCACCCGCTCCCTTTATTTCGGATACGTCAAGAGATAATTCGTTTTTAATTATCTCTTTCGCATAACGCAAGCCATCGTCAAGTCTCTTTACCATAGCCGCATCTGCTCCCTTTTGCGGTGCAAAAACATAGGCGGCACCGTTTTTTCCGTAAAGCGGATTGTCAACATCGCAGGCGGCAATGATTTTAATTTTCGGCATACGGTCGGGCTTTTTTATTCTTTTAATATTCCTCAATGTACCGCCCGTGGGAATAAATTCACATTCGTTTTTATCCGTAAATTTCCAACCGAGTGCCGCAGCGGCACCGATTCCGCAATCGTTTGTTGCACTTCCGCCAAGCCCGAGTAAAATTGATTTTGCCCCACGGTGAACCGCATCGTTTATAAGCTCTCCGACTCCGTAGGTGGTTGCCGTTTCCGGATTTTTGCCGTTTTTTGCAAGCGGAAGTCCGGCACAGGAAGCCATTTCGATAACTGCGGTTTTATCTTCAAGCATAAGATATTCGGCATCTGTTTTTTCACCGAAAACGCCGCATACTCTTGCTTTTATCATCGTTCCGCCGCAAATTCTGTTTAAACAAGAGCAAAGCCCCTCGCCGCCGTCGGCAACGGGGAGCTTAGTTATTTTCACATCACTTATTATATCCGAAAAAGCCTTTCCGACAATATCGCAAACCTCTTGAGCGGTTAGCGTTCCTTTAAAGCTGTCGGGAGCAATAAGAATATTCATATTATTCAGCCGATGCTCTCCTGATGTATTTCTTAAAGAAGGCAACACCCGGTGCAACCGAACCGATGGGTATTCTTTCGTTTGTGCCGTGAGTACATCTGAGAAGCTCGACACTTGCTCTGTAAGGTGCATAACGGTAAATATTTTCGCATATAGGCTCATAATAGCAAGCGTCCGTACCACCCATAACAAGATACGGAGCAACGATGCTGTTTTTATTATCCTGCATACAAATTTCTTCGATAATTTTAAACGCTCTTGAATCGGTGGGAGAGAACTTTGAAGCTTCCTTAGCCTTGAGAACCTTAACCTCAATATCCTTGTTTCTGCAAACCTTGCGGATATGGTCTTCAACATCCTTAACTGTTGTTCCGGGCATCTGTCTGAAATTAACGGTAACGCTTGACTTCTGCGGAAGAACATTTGCCGCAGGACTGCCTTGAGCCATTGTAACGGCGGTTGTTGTTCTTACAAGACAGGCAGCAACGGGAATTTTTGTCATAACTGTTTTAAGCAGAGGTTGAAGATAATCAAGATTACACATAATAAGTCTTGCGGGATATTCGCAATTTCTGCCGAGATTTGAGAAAAGCTCTTTAACAAACGGCATAAGCTCCGCCTTAAACTGATTATTTTCAAGGTCCTTAATAACATTTGCAAGCTCACCGAGTCCGGAGTGAACCGGCGGCTGTGATGAATGACCGCCTTTTGCATTAACGGTAATTTCAAAATCGGTATAACCTTTTTCGGCGATACCTACACCGACAAGCTCTTTGTTGTTAAGAATTCCTTTGATATTAACAGGAATTATTGCACCGCCCTCATCGAGAATGCAGTCAAGATGTATTCCTCTCTCCTTGAGGGTACGCATAATATTTTTCGCTCCGCCGTTTTCGGAAGCAACAACCTCCTCGTCTTGACCGAAAAGAAGATAAACATCTCTTTCGGGTTGGAAGCCTTCTTCAAGAAGCGTTTCAACTGCGTCCATAACGCCGATAAGATGATTCTTCATATCAAGAGCACCTCTGCCCCAGATAAATTCACCGTCATTATGTCCGCTGAACGGTTCGTAAGTCCAATCCTGCTCGGTTCCATCCGAAATCGGAACAACGTCCTGATGAGCAAGCAGAGCAATCGGATCAAGGTCATCTCTCGTTCCCTTCCAGCGATAAATAAGACTCGCCTCCTGAACAACCTCTTTTTCGAGATTCTTATGAATCAGCGGAAATGCTTCTTCAAGAAAAGCGTGGAATCTGTCAAACTGACTAAAATCGATTTTATCCTTATCGGGATAGCTGATGGTTGGAATTGAAATTGCTTTCGAAAGGTGCTCAAGGCATCTCTTTTCATCAACCTTTTCCTCGGTCGGCTGACCGAAATCTTTTTTCTGCGGAACAAATTTTGCGGCTTTTATTGCCGTTGCACCGGCGGCAACCGCAGCGGCACCGAGAAATACTTTGCGTAAAGCGGATTTTTTCATCTTTATATCTTCCTTTCAAATCTCTTTTCTTTTAAAGTATAAAGCATAGCATTAAAATTTTCAACAGTTTATTACATAAAAAATTTTCGTTTTGCCCACGATTTGAATCGTCTGCTTTTTTCAAGAAAGAGGAAAAATATTATAAGCGAGCCACAGCACGCAGTCATTACAAGTGAAACAACTATTTGAAGTTTTCCATATAAAAAAACATTAATACATATCTCTGCAACAAAGGTTATGGCGTTTATCGCTCCGAGAGCTGCTGCGGCGATAAGAGCCTTACTTCTCGGCTTTTTAAGCCAAAAGATGAAAAGATTGCATATTGCCCAAAGCGAAATAACAATCGGCATTGCAACTGCTCCGAACCAACCGCTTTCATCATCATAAACCTTATACATATTGAGATAAATAAGCAAAGCAAGAGCATCCACGGCAAGCAAAATGACCGGAATCGGCTTTTTCCAAAGCAGAGGAAACAAAAACCATATCCATAAAACCACAAATGCACCGACAATATATTTAACAATACTACTGTCAAAAATCAAAGCATTCAGTATTACCAAAACAAGATTCGGAATCAACACAACAAGCGATAAAATAAAAGTCCAATACTTTTTGCCCAGAGATTTCGGTATGCTTAAATTATCGGGATAAACCGATTTTTCGGCTTCGATTTGCTTTTCTCTCGGATTTATAACCGGTGTATCGCACAGCGGACATAGGCGGCAAGCACTTTCAAGCTCCACGCCGCAATTAACGCAATACGACATCAGGTTTCACCTCCCATAATCGCATTTTTATTGCTTTCAAGCTTAACGGGAATGCCGAATTTCACAAGATTTGTAAAAAAAGCTTTTTGAATTTCGGTACTGACATAAATATTTGAAATGCTGAACGCAAGAGTTCCGTTAAAAGAAAGTAAACCGCACCTTGCACCGTTTATCATTGCAGGCCCCATAACAAGCACAAGCTTTTGAATATATTGCTCCATTTCCTTGGGCGTTTTTATTATACCTACATTTGAGAGCAAACAGCTTGTTGCCTTTTCTCCCGCAATTTTATAAACAACGCTGACACCGAAATCCTTAACAAAAGAAGGAATAATCCTCATTATCGGATTTCTTTCAATCCCCATATTACCGTTCATCATCGCTCGCAATTCTTTTTCATTATTAATATATCGAAGATACAATGAAAGCTGTCTCACTATCTCCGGAAAGGTATATTCTCCCATTTTGGGATCTATTTGAAACGAATAGCACAGCATAAAGTTACGCAGAGTTTGACTGCCGAAAAATCCTCTCGCATTAACCGGAATTTGAATCCCGACAAGCTTTTCTTTGTTTCTTTTCTCCCGCTTTTGCAAATTATACATAGTCCAAAGCAAAACTGCGGCAAGATATTCCGTAACCGTCACTCCGTATTCGGAAGCTTTTTCTTTTATCACGGGAACCGGCATATAACCCGTTGTAACATTAACAACGTGTTTTGGAAGTCTTTTACCCTTGAAGCGATAAGTGAATTTTTGAAGCCTTTTTGCCTTTGCTTTTGAAGTGCAAGCCTTGGAATAAGAATCCTCCGATTCCTCCGGACAAGGCTTTTCGTTAACATCAAAAACACTTTCGCCGCTCGGAATATCCTTGCCCGTTTGACGCAAATAAACCGCAATCAAGGTCATAAAAAACCTCGATGCACCGTATCCGTCGGTCAAAGAATGATAAAACTCAACGGATATTCGATTTTCATAATAATATACTTTGAAAAGATATCCCTTGTTTTCTCTGCTTTTGAATCTTGTGCAGGGATTTGCGACATCCCGCATAACGGGCGGCTTACCATAAGGATTTTTTTCAAAATAATGCCAAAACAATCCGTTTTTCATTCTTACATCAAAGGTCGGAAAACGCTTGAGTACGGCTTCAAGGGCGATTTCAAGCAATTCGGGTACAACAGGTTCGGTTAAAGTTGCCGAAAAACGATAGACATTTGACCACGATGAGCTGTCCTGCCCCGGAAAAACCTTTGCCGCATTATCAAGCTTATACCATGCTCTTTGACGCAATGGGATTTTTGGCTTTTTCATACTAATCTCCGATCAGAAAAAACTAAGCTGGGTTGTTTTTGGCAATGATTCAAACGCACCGCCTTCTTCAAGAGCGGCAATAATAGTTTTCGATGCACCCGAACGGAGTTGAAAATCTTCCATAGAAAGAAAATCTCCGCCTCCATCGTTTCTTGCATTTTCAAGTCCCTCGGCAGCTCTGCCGCCGCAGCCCGCAATAGCCGAAAACGGAAGCCTTATTTTTCCGTTCTCAATAGTATACTTGTTTGCGGTTGACTTATAAATATCAATGGGAAGAATCTCGATTCCCCTTGCCATCATTTCGTTTATTACCTGAAGAGAAGTAAACGTGCCCTCCTCTTTGGCAGTAGCGGTTTTCATCAGCATTTTCTGCTTAATTTCTTCCATTTTCTTTTTTACTGCTCCCCTGCCGGCAAGAACCGAGGCGGTATCAATATCCTCGCCTCGCACCGTCATATAGGTTGCATAATATTCAACGGGACAATAAAGCTTGTACCACGCAAGACGCATTGCGGCACTGACATATGCGGCGGCATGAGCCTTGGGGAACATATACTTGATTTTCATACACGAATCAAGATACCATTGCGGAACACCGTTATCTTTCATCGCCTGTTTATGTTCATCGGTTAAAAGCTTGGTTGCCTTACCCTTACGAACGATTTCCATAATTTTGAATGCCATACCCTTTTCAACGCCTTTGTTGATAAGGTAAACCATTATGTTATCTCGAGTTCCGATAACCTCGGAAATGGTGCAGGTGCCGTTTTTGATAAGCTCTTGAGCATTGCCTATCCAAACATCGGTACCGTGCGACAGTCCCGAAATCTGAAGCATATCGGAAAAGTTTTTCGGCTTCGACTCCATAAGCATTTGTCGCACAAACGGTGTACCGAGTTCGGGGAGCGAAAGCGTTCCCGTTTCGCAGTCAATATCCTCTGCGGTTACGCCGAGCGGTTCCGGAGAGGTTAACAACTGATAAAGCTTAGGATCGCAAATATCAACATCCATAACACATTTTCCGGTTAAATCTTCAAGATGCTTATAAAGAGTCGGAACATCGTGACCGAGATTATCAAGCTTCAAAATCGTATCGTGGAGCGAATGGAAATCAAAATGAGTTGTTCTGTGTATTGAATCCGCATCGTCAGCGGGATGCTGAATGGGAGTAAAATCCTCCGCATCCATATCGGCAGGCACAACAACCATACCGCCGGGATGCTGTCCTGTTGTTCTTTTAACTCCGACGCAGCCCTGCACAAGGCGTTCTTCCTCCGCCCTTGATAAGATAACGCCTTTTTCCTCTGCCCATTTTTTTACAAAACCGAATGCGGTTTTATCGGCAAGAGTGCCTATGGTTCCCGCCTTGAATACATGGGATTTTCCGAAAAGCTCCTCCGTATATCTGTGAGCATAAAACTGATATTCGCCGGAGAAATTAAGGTCAATATCCGGCTGCTTATCACCATAGAAGCCGAGGAAGGTTTCAAACGGAATATCGTGACCGTCACGGTGCATCTCGTTTCCGCAAACAGGGCAATTCTTAGGCGGCATATCATAGCCCGAACCGAATTCGCCCTTATGAAAAAATTCACTGTGCTTACATTTCTCGCATATGTAGTGCGGAACAAGCGGATTGACCTCTGAAATTCCCGCAGCAAAAGCAACAAACGATGAGCCGACCGAGCCTCTGGAACCAACGTAATAGCCGTTTTCCATAGAATTCCAAACAAGCTTTTGAGCAATGATATAAAGCACGGCAAATCCGTTTTTGATTATCGACTCAAGCTCCTTGTCAAGTCGTTCTTTAATATACGGCGGAAGCGGAGAACCGTAATAGTCCTCCATTCTTTCGTAACAAATTTTTCTAAGCTCCTCATCCGAGCCTTCGATTTTCGGCGGATATGTTCCGTCGGGTATCGGCTTGATTTCTTCACACATATCGGCAATGAGTGACGGATTTTTAATAACGACCTCATATGCCGTCTCCTCGCCGAGATATTTAAATTCGTTGAGCATATCCTGAGTTGTTCTGAAATAAAGCGGTGCCTGCTGTGAAGCATCCTTAAAGCCTTGTCCCGCCATCAGAATTTCTCGGAATACCTTATCGCTTTCCTCCATAAAATGAACATCACCGGTCGCCACAACGGGGATTTCAAGCTCTTGTGCAAGGTTAATAATGCTTCTGTTGATTTCGTTAAGCTCCTCCTCCGAATCAACCATACCCTCTCGAATCATAAAGGCATTATTGCCGTTCGGCTGTATTTCAAGATAATCGTAGATACCCGCCATATCAAGAAGCATTTCCTTTTGTCTGCCCATAAAAATCGCCTGATAAAGCTGACCCGCTTCACAAGCACTGCCGACAATAAGCCCCTCTCTGTGTGCAAGCAGTTCACTTTTGGGTATTCTCGGATGACGGTAATAATATTCAAGATTCGATTTTGAAATAAGCTGATACAAATGCTTTAAACCGACTTTGTTTTTCGCAAGCAGAATAATATGATAGGTAGGCAGACGTTTTATGTTCAGCTGTAGCTTTTCGTTGATTTCGGATACATTCTCAATGCCCTTTTCTTTGCAAAGCTCAATAAGCTTTTCAAAAATACCCGCAAGTGCACCCGCATCCTCATCTGCCCTGTGGTGGTCAAACGCCGGAAGCTTAAAATGCTTTTGAAGCGAATCCAGCTTATAATTCTTTATGCCTTCAACAAGGCTCTGTGCCATAACAAGAGTGTCTATATGAGTAAAGCTGTATTCGATACCGTTTCTTCGGCAGGTATGCTTGAGGACATCGGTATCAAATGTTGCATTATGTGCAACAAGGATTCCGTCACCGCAAAATTCAAAAAATTTCTTAACCGCTTCCGCCTCTTTCGGTGCATTGGCAACCATTGAATCGGTTATGCCGGTAAGCTCCGTTATTTTTGAGGGAATCGGCATTTCGGGATTCACAAAAGTCTGAAACCTTGCTTTTTCGACACCGTCAACATATTTTACCGCACCAATCTCGGTAAGTCGTACCTTATCGGTACGAAGTCCGGTGGTTTCAACATCAAAAACAATGAACGTGCCGTTCAATGGCATATCCCCGCTACCGCTGACAATTTTAACGGAATCGTCAACGTAATAGCCCTCCATACCGTATATTATCTTGATTCCGTTTTCTTTTGCAGCCGTCGCCGCTTCGGGGAAAGCCTGAACAACGCCATGGTCGGTTATCGCAACCGCTTTGTGTCCCCATTTCGCCGCCCTCGCAACAAGCTTTGCTGCACTTGTCATACCGTCCATTGCAGACATATTGGTATGCATATGCAGTTCAACACGCTTTTCGGGTGCCGTATCCTCAACTGTTATTTCATCGATGAGCATAATAGAATTTGCTTTTATGCAATATGTTTTTATATAGTCATCGTATTCAACATGGCCTCTGAGCATCACCGTTTTTCCGTTGGAAATGCCGGCAACAAGCTGCTCACAATTCTGGACTGCTTCAAATATCTTAACAGTATATGAATTGGTTTTATCGGTAATATTGAAATTGATTATTTTTCTTTTTCCGTCTTTGGTATCTCGTATATCAAGAGAGAAAACCTTGCCCCACACCGTAACATTTCCGTCTTCAATGGAGATATCTTTAAGCGGAACAGGCTTCGATTTAATTCTGTTGCCGTAAATCACCTTTGCATTTGTCAAGGATATCGGCAAATCGTCATATTCCTTTTTCGGTTCTTTCGGCTTGCTTATATCTTCCTCAACGGGAACTGAAATTTTTATTCCGGATGCCTGCATCTCGATATATTCGGGCGAATCAAGCTTTGCTCCCGTTTCGCCGATTATTTTGATTTCCGTCTGAACTCCGAAAGTTTCTTTTATATATTTTGAGAGAAACTCTCTCGCACCTGCTTCAATAAGAATTTTCGCACCGTTATTCACAAAAATCTCAACAGAATTATCATTAAATGTAAACCGTGCGTTCTCAAGAAATCCGTTAGCCGCCGCAATGTTCTCCTTCAAAGCTCTGATAAGCTGGGGCACACACTCCTGCGTGAACATACTGCGATTATATAGCGGATTTATCGTCACTTTGCCGACTCCGACAGCACTTTTTATTTCGTTCTGAGCAGAAACGATATACTTGTCTTCGATATACGTATCAAACCGAGCCGTTATGTTCAGCTTCATTGCTTCTTCATCGAGAAAAATGTGCTCAACAAGACCGTGCGAAAAAATTTCACGCAAGTCTCGGCTTATATATTCACCTATAAAATTTAAAATATTATTATCCTGCATTTTTCCTCATCCGGTATAAATAAGGGCAGATTTCTCTGCCCCGTGATTATTATAATTTATCTATTTCCGAAACAAGCACATTGACCGCTTCGTTTTCGGGTACCTTGCATATTATTTCGCCTTTTTTGAAAATAAGAGCACATCCATCGCCGCCGGCAATGCCTATATCCGCCTCACGAGCTTCACCGGGTCCGTTTACCGCACAGCCCATAACAGCAACCTTTATGTTCTTTTTACAGTCCGAAAGCCTTGCTTCAACCTCTTTTGCAAGAGTGATAAGGTCTATTTTTGTTCTTCCGCAGGTCGGGCAAGCAACAATATCAACGCCGTCTTTTTTCAAACCACAAGCTTTAAGTATGCCGTTTGCCGCCGAAACCTCATTAATCGGATCGTCCGTCATCGAAACACGAATCGTATCTCCGATTCCGTCAAGAAGGAGTGAACCGATTCCCACGGAGGATTTGATAATCGCCATATCATGTGTACCCGCCTCCGTTACTCCGAGATGCAACGGGTAATCGCATTTTTCGGCAACAAGACGATACGCTTCTGTCATAATAGGTACCGAAGATGATTTTATCGATATAACAATATCATAAAAATCACACCGTTCCAAAAGCGAAGCGTGGTTGAGTGCACTTTCCGCAAGTGCTTCGGCACAGGGCGAACCGTATTTTGCAAGAAGCTCCTTTTCAAGCGACCCCGAATTTACTCCGATACGTATCGGAACGTTTTTTGCCTTGCAAGCATTGGCAACCGCTCTGATTCTTTCCATAGAACCGATATTGCCGGGATTGATACGAATTTTATCAACTCCCGCATCAAGACTTGCAAGTGCGAGACGATAATCAAAATGAATATCCGCAACAATCGGTACATTTAAATTCTCTTTTAGCTTTTCTATAAGCTTTATGGCAGACATATCCGGCACAGCGGCTCTGATTATGTCACAGCCTGCCCTCTCAAGCTCAACCGCCTGTTTAACGCTGCCCTCAATATCCGAAGCGGGACGATTCAGCATTGACTGAACGGTTACTTTTGAATTGCCGCCGATATAAATATTTCCAACCTTAATCTGCCTGCAAATTCGCCTTGCCATTGCTCACACCTAACCTTTTATAAGCTTCATAATATCGCCGAATGAAATAACGACCATAAGAAGCATCAGCAAAATAAGACCTATTGCGTGAACCCATCCTTCATATTTTCTCGGTACGGGTTTTCTGAAAATAAACTCAATTGCCATAAAAAAGAGTCTGCCGCCGTCAAGAGCGGGAAGCGGAAGAAGATTAAAAATGCCGATATTAATGGCAATTAATGCCATAATCATCAAAAGCATTGTCCAATCCGTCTGTTGGGTTGCAGTTTGTGCGGCATCGGCGATAATACCGACGGTTCCGATAGGACCGGAAAGCTCATTTAATCCGTATTTACCCGTTACCAAATCCAAAAGGCTTACCCAAACAACTCTTGCAATCGAAACGGATTCAAGAGCCGCATTTTTAACAACCGAAACAAAACCGGGTTCAACTCCCTTTATGATAAAATCATAAATAATGGTCATCGTTCCGTCGGTGTCTTTTGTTTCAAATTTCACACCGTTAAGTGCTTTTTCTTCACCGTTTCTTTCAACAACAAAATCAATAACTCCGTCATCATCTCTGACCATAAGAAAGCTTATATCATATTCCGAAAAAACCTTTCTGCCGTTAATTTCCTTTATTTTATCGTTAACCTGCAAGCCGTATTGGCTGCTGACGGCATTCTCGTGAAAAGAATGAATTTCGGGTGTACCGATAAGATCGGATTGACAAAGCATAATGGCAACAATGATAACACCCATTATCAGATTGACAACACCACCTGCGGCAACAATAATAAAACGCTGCCACACCGGTTTATTGCAAAATGCTCTTTCGTTTTCGCTTTCTTCATCCTCGCCCTCCATACTGACAAAGCCGCCAATCGGGAAAAGACGAAGTGAATATTTGGTTTCGCCCTTTTTAACTTTAAAAAGAGTCGGCCCCATACCCATTGAAAACTCATTAACCTGCACTTTGAAAAGCTTTGCGAAAATGAAATGTCCAAGCTCGTGCAGCATTATAATCAAGCCAAAGAAAAGAATGGCAACAAGGATCGGCCAAGCCTTTCCCCATATTGTTGCTACCGTTATAAGCGGAATTGAATTCATATGAATAACCTTTCTGTTTCGTTTCTTATAAAGCTATCGGTTTCAAAAACCTGTTTAAGAGTGTAATCCGAAGTGCTAAGCGTATAATCAAGAGCAGCTTCAACAGCCGTTGCGATATCGAGAAAACCTATTTTTCCGTTTCTGAAAAGCTCATTTGCTTTTTCGTTTGCCGCATTAACGGCGGCGGGATATAAGCCACCCTTTTCAAATGCACTCCTGCAAAGATTAATGCATTTAAAAGTTTCGTAATCGGGCTTTTCAAACGTCAGAGTTGCGGCCTGTGCCAAATCAAGCTGCTTTACAGGACTTTCAAGCCTGTCAGGATAAGTTAAAGCATATTGAATCGGTATTCTCATATCGGGAACTCCGAGTTGAGCGATAACCGAATTGTCAATATATTCAACAAGTGAATGAACTATACTTTGCCTGTGAACAAGAATATCTATATCAGATGCTCTCATTCCGAAAAGCCAAGCAGCCTCTATAAGCTCAAGACCTTTATTCATCATCGTTGCCGAGTCAACCGTTATTTTGGCACCCATACTCCAATTGGGATGCTTCAACGCCTGTTCAACAGTCACATTTTCAAGCTCATCCCTTGTCTTTCCGAAAAACGGGCCGCCGGATGCCGTTAGAATCAATCTTTTAATCTGCTTTTTACTGCGACAGCCTTGAAGTGACTGAAAAACAGCCGAATGTTCACTGTCCACGGGAAGAATCGAAACACCGTTTTTTTCTGCGGCTTCAAGAACAAGCTTTCCTCCGGCAACAAGAGTTTCTTTGTTCGCAAGTGCAATTTCGCTACCCGTCTCTATAGCCGCAAGAGTAGGTGCAAGTCCGGCAATACCGACAATACTGTTGAGCACTGTATCCGCACCGCAACGAGCACATTCTTCAACACCGTTTTTACCCGCAAGAATTTTTGTTGACGTGTCCGCAACACGAATTTTTAAATCTTCAGCCGCTTTTTCATCGGCAACAGCCGCCACGTCAGGCGAAAATTTTCTTATTTGCGTTTCCAGTATATCCGTTCTTGAGTTTGCGGTCAATGCTTTTATCTCAAAGCCGGAAAGCTCCGCCACCTCAAGAGCCTGAACCCCGATTGAACCTGTTGAGCCGAGAACGGCAAGGGTTTTGGTCATTTATAT
Source organism: uncultured Clostridium sp. (assembly GCA_964571095.1). Lineage (GTDB taxonomy): Bacteria > Bacillota > Clostridia > Oscillospirales > Acutalibacteraceae > CAG-177. The sequence goes on from CAZNAC010000001.1 coordinate 215,457, forward strand.
CAATCCTTAAAGAATTTTTCCGATTATCTTTCCGCAATCGCAATGCCTATTTCAACCAAAGCATAGAGTGAAGGCATTGTTAAAAGGAAGCTGTCAATTCTGTCAAGCACTCCGCCGTGACCGGGAAAAAGATTTCCGAAATCCTTTTCGCCGAAGTTTCTTTTAATAACCGATGCCGAAAGATCGCCGCAAGTGCCCAGCAAAGCAAGAATAACAGCACCGATGAATACCATCCAAACATTAAGCGATTTAATGTGGAAATAAAAATGATCGCAAATAAGGTAAGTTACAACACAAAAAAGTGTTGTGCCGAAAATTCCCGCTATAAAGCCCTCAACCGATTTTTTGGGACTGATTTTTGGTGCAAGCTTATGCTTGCCGAATTTGCTTCCGATAAAATACGCCCACGTATCGCTCATCCACGCACAATACATTGCACAAAGAATAAGAAAAACGCAGTGTGAGCGTTGGAAAACGTCGGGATAGTTAACGCAAAGGTCTCTTACCTTGAAAAAGGTTCCGAGTGCTGCGGGTATTACAAGCGAACCGAACACCGCAAGAGCAACATGCTCGAATTTCGTTGTTTCGTAATACTTGAGCATAATAAGCAACAGCACCGTGATATAAATTGTCAACAATACCGATAAAGGCACGGGTATATATTGCTGCAAATCAAAATCAACATATGCCGGAACTATTGCCGAAACCACCATTGAAACAACGGTTAAAACTTTATTTTTACACTTTGAAACTCGCATTATCTCATAAGCCGCAATGGCTGCAAACGCACCCATCGGAACGCTCATAACACCTTGATATCCGAGTCCCGTAAACACAAGAAGCATTATTACGAGAAAAGACGAAATAACGCCGGTTATAATTCTTACTTTCATTGTTTTTCACTCTCAATCATTATTGTTTTTTGCTATATTGTTTTCCGCTCGCCTCCCTATACGCCGCCGAAGCGTCTGTTTCTTTTTCCGTATTCTATAATTGCCTTATCAAGATCGGCAGTGGTAAAATCGGGCCATAAAATATCCGAAAACCAAAATTCGGAATACGCCGCCTGCCAGATAAGGAAATTTGAAAGACGATATTCTCCGCTCGGTCTGATAATCAAATCGGGATCGGGCAATCCCGCCGTGTAGAGATTTTCGTCAATATTTTTCAATGTTATTTCTTCGGGCTTTAATTCACCTGCCGCAACCTTTTCGGCAATTTTTTTTACCGAATGCAGAATCTCATCTCTGCCGCCGTAGTTAACGGCAAGGTTAATCGTGATTTTATTTTTTTCGGCAGAATGCTGTTCAAGTCTGTCTATAAGACCGATTATATCTTCGGGAAGTGCTTTCCTATCACCTATATAACAAATACGCATTCCCTTTTCATCATTTTCTTTTTCTCTTTCCTCTGCTTCAAAAAGGTAATCTCTGAAAAGATTCATAATCGCCTCCACTTCATTTGCGGGGCGTTTCCAATTTTCGGTTGAAAAAGCATAAAAGGTCAAACATTCAATGCCGATTTCGGCGGCATAATCGCAGATATTCCTGAATACTCTCGCACCCTCTTTGTGTCCTTCGCTTCTTTCAAGACCTCTCTGCTTTGCCCATCTGCCGTTGCCGTCCATAATAATTCCTATGTGCCGCGGCATAGAGATATTTGAAAATTTTTCCGTTTTCATTTTCAACCTTCTCCCTTTTTTCGGATAACAGAGGGCAGCCGTAACCGCCCTCCGATGCTGTTTGCGTAATCAGATTTCCATAATATCTTTTTCTTTTTCTTCGGATAATTTATCGATATCCTTAATATATTTATCGGTAATATCCTGAATTTTCTTTTCCGCCTGTTTAAGGTCATCCTCGGTTATCTCGGAGGATTTTTCCATCTTCTTAACCTTGTCTATGCAGTCACGTCTTGTTGAACGAACGGAAACCTTTGAATCCTCCGCAAGCTTTTTAACATCCTTGCAAAGTTCCTTACGGCGTTCCTCGGTAATTTGAGGAAAAACAAGACGAATAATTCTGCCGTCATTTTGAGGATTAATGCCTATATCCGATGCCTGAATCGCCTTTTCGATTGTGTGAAGCGTTGAAACATCCCAAGGCTGAATCGTGAGTATTCTTGCCTCCGCAACGGCGACAGCCGCCATTTGATTTATCGGAGTGGGAGTGCCGTAGTAATCCACTCTGATTTTATCGAGAACGGAAGCGTTTGCCCTGCCGGCTCTCATTGATGAGTATTCGTTTTTAAGTGCGTTCAGGGTTTTGCCCATTTTTTCTTCTGCCATTGCAAATACAGTTTGCATATTTTAGCCCTCCTTGACTATTGTTCCGATGTTTTCACCGAGAACTGCTTTGATTATGTTTTCCGGATTTTCAAGATTGAAAACAAGAATCGGAATATTATTATCACGGCAGAGAGATGCTGCCGTTGAATCCATAACCTTAAGGTCCTTTTCAAGAACCTCCGTATGCGTTACAACATCGTATTTAACGGCATCGGAATACTTATTGGGATCCTTATCGTACACGCCGTCAACATTTGTTGCTTTAAAAATTATGTCTGCCTTAATCTCCGCCGCTCTTAATGCGGCACAGGTATCGGTTGAAAAGAACGGATTTCCCGTTCCGCTTGCAAAAATAACAAGTCTTCCCTTTTCAAGATGACGAACCGCTCTGTTTCTGATATAGGTTTCCGCAATCTGATGCATTTCTATTGCACTCTGCACTCTGACCGTTACTCCGTATTGCTCAAGAGAATCCGCAAGTGCAAGCGAATTCATAACCGTTGCAAGCATACCGATGTGGTCGGCACGGGTTCTGTCCATATTTCCGCCGGAGCGTCCTCTCCAAAAATTACCTCCGCCTACAACAAGACCAACCTCTACTCCGAGCTTTGTTAAATCGCTTACGGATTTGCAAATTGAATTGATTTTGTCAAAATCAAAGCCGTGTCCCTTCTCGCCGGCAAGCACCTCACCGCTGAGCTTGAGAAGGATTCGCTTATAAACAGGTTGCATTTTAAGCACCGCCTTTTATATTATAATTATTTATATTTTACTTTATTTAAGGCTTAGTGTAAAGCTTTATTTAACATTTTATGAAAAAAATTATTATTTTATATGCAAATTTCTTCTGATTTTAGAATATTTTATCATATACACATTAAAAAAGAATAAACAATCTGTTAATTTGTCAAAACAGCTTGCCCGATTTTACTTTTTATAGTATAATAAACTAAACAAGATATATCAATTGGGAGATTGAAATGAAAAATCTGATTTTAAGAAACACCCCTGAAATTGCGGATAAATTTGAGCTTCGCAGCATTGAAAGCGTTGACGGCAAAAATGTTTATGAGGTTTTTTGCGAAGACGGAAAAATTATCGTTTGCGGTGACTGCAAAATCAGTCAGGCAATGGGATATTACGCATACCTAAAAGCTTATTGCGGAGTCAATCTTTCTCATTGCGGCAATACCGACATCTCCGTTTCGTCTGCTCCGCTTTTCAACGAAAAATTAAGAAAAGTCATTCCTCAAAAAAGACGTGCATATTTGAATTATTGTACTTTCGGTTATTCTTTTGCCTTTTGGAAATGGGATAAATGGGAAAAAGAAATTGACTTTATGGCAATGAACGGAATAAATATGCCTCTTTCCGTTGTAGGCTCGGAGGCGGTTTGGTATTACACCCTCAGAGATTTCACCTACAGCGAAACGGGTGCTCTCTCGTTCATTTCGGGACCGGGCTTTTGGCCTTGGCAGCTTATGACCAACCTGACCGGCTATTTCAGCTTAACCGATGTAAAATATATCGAAAGTCGCCTTGAGCTTGGAAAGAAAATTATCGAGCGTGAGGTTGAGCTTGGTATGACACCGATACAGCAAGGCTTTGCCGGCACCGTTCCCGCAACAATAACAAAGCTTTTTAACAAAGTCCGTCTGCGTATGATTCCCTCATGGTGCAACTTTCCGATTACCTATCAGCTTGATCCAACAGATCCCGTTTTCAAAAAATTCGGAACCGCACTTCTTGAAAAGCAACGTCAGCTTTTCGGTGCATACCATTATTATTCCTGCGATCCGTTCCACGAAAACGTTCCGTCCGTTAGAACAAAGGATTATCTTTGGAAAGTCGGCAGAGCTATCGACACAATGTATAAGGATTTCGACAAGGACTCGGTTTGGGTTATGCAAAGCTGGTCACTCCGTGAGCAGATAGTTAAAGCCGTTCCAAAAGAACGTCTTCTTATTCTTGACCTTGACGGTAAAAAGCACAGCGAATTAAATGATTTTTGGGGCTATGATTTTATTCTCGGAAATCTGCACAATTTCGGTGACAGAAACACTCTTCACGGCAACATAAAAGCTCTTGCCGCTAACCCTTATGCAGCTCTTGAATGTGATAACTGTGTCGGAACAGGGCTTTTTATGGAGGGTATTTTTCAAAATCCGCTCTACTATGACCTTGCTTTTCAAATGCTGACGGAGGAAACCTCGATTGAGCTTGACGACTGGCTTCGCAATTATGCTTACCGCCGTTACGGCAGCAAGGAAAAATGTCTTGTTGATGCGGTTAAGCTCCTTAGCGAAAGCTGTTACAGCGAAAATTGCAACGGCAGAGAAACCGGTTCGATAATCTGTGCCAGACCTGCAACCGAGCTTTTGCACACAGCTCCAAATGACTTCAGAAAGCTTAGGTATGATAACAAAACTCTTTTTAAAGCAGCCGAGCTGATTCTTGCGGCTCAAAACGCAACAAAAGACGGTTATGCTTACGATGTATGCGACATCACTCGCCAAACTATGAGCAACTATGTTTCAAATCTTTACGATAAAGCAATGTACGGCTTTAATAATCGAGATGTAAACATTTTTGAACGTTCATCGAATGCATTTCTTAAAATATGCGAAGAACTCGATGCACTTCTTCAAACCAGACCGGAGCTCACTCTCCACGAGCATTTAAAAGAAGCGGGTGAGCTTGCGTTTACTGAAAAAGACAAGCAGAATTTTGAGCTTAATCTTTTAGCTCAAATAACGGTTTGGGGACCGTTTGCAAATTCCGTTAATTATGACTATGCGTGGAAGGAATGGGGCGGACTTATTAAAACATATTACGCTAAGCGTTGGCAGAGCTTTTTTGAAAGACTTGCATATGAATTTCCCCGCCGCAAAAAATTCTCAACCACCACTAAAAAGCAGCATTGCGAAAGAAACATTTACAGAGGAAACCAATTCTATAAAAATTATGCCGACTTTGAGAAAAAATGGCTCTCAACCGCAAATCCCGAACCACCCACAGATGCAAGCACTGTCGAAACAGCTCGCCGTATGATTGAAAAATACAAAAGAGCTGTTCTTGAAGATTAATTTCAACAGTTTGTAACACATATCTCCTTGCATCATTTTGATATAATCGCAATTTACCAAAAGCCGTTACAGTGCAATCATCGCTGTAACGGCTTTTTAAAGGCCCCCGGCTTTCGCCGAGGGCCTTTTGGTTATTAAGTTTAGCTACCGTATGCAATGCCTGTTGCCTGATCAATTGCAACTATACCGTTTACATAGTAGTCAATCTGAACTGCATCTGTGAAGTTGAAGTAGTCGTTGCCATTCAGATCAGCAGCCTTGGTATAGTAATGAATATACTCATCACCGTCTACCGCTGACCACGATGTAAGACCTGCATGTTCAGTCAAAGCGATAGTATAGTCGTTGTTTGCGATTATACCGTCACCATCAAGATCACCGTAAATGATAATCCAGAAGCTTTCTACAAGCTCGCCTGTTAAATTATCATAAACATTGATTACCGTACCTGTACCTACCGAGCCTTCTTTTACCTTGAATTCAACTACTTCGTAGTATCCGTCACCGCTGACATCGATATAGGTATCAAGACGTTTCTCATCGAATCTTGCATTAATCTGCATTCTATCGGTCAAACCGTATACATACCATCTGCTTGTTGTTGCATCATAATCATCAACTGTGCCACCGGCTCTGTCGATAACGGTTGTACAGCCGGTACCACTGTCTTTCCAATAAGCATCATCGCTATTGGGAACAAGCATAACCTTAACACGCTCATATACTGCATAGTATGCCGTGTCTTCAGCAGGCATAGTCTGGGCGTAAAGCTCAGAGCTTGTGAGTACAGTACCGTTTTCGGTCTTTGACCAACCGATAAAGGTGTAATACTCGGTATTAAGCTTTGCATTTTCGGGGAAGTCTGCTTCTTCGGGGAATGTGATCACATCTCTGTAATCATATTCGGAAGAATCGAGAACAACAGAAGCGTTAGCTGACTTATAGGGAGATGCATCAAGTGCTTCATAACCATAGAATGTTACTGTGAAGCTTGATTTATTCCAAACAGCTTCATACTTAACATCACTGTTGCTCATAATGCCCACAACATCGCCGGCTTGATAAATCGTTCCGTGCGAATCCTTCCAACCGCCGAAGACAAAGCCTTCTCTGGTAGGTGCTTCGGTCGGAGCAACGATATCTTCACCGTACTCTACAGGAACAACCGTTGTTGACATGTTAGTGCTTTCAAACAAGCCCTCGCCTGCATCAAATGTTGCATTGTATGCATCGGTTGACCATACGCCGTAGATTGTTACATCGTTATTGGGCATTCTTGCGGGATATACGGCATTGACGGTTGTGGAATCTTTCACTGTTGACCAGCCGAGGAATGTGAAACCGTTCTTAGTGGGAACAGCAATCTGCTCAACAGTCTGATCATAGTAATATTCTACTTTGTCAACAATTGCAACACCGTCAACAATTGCCGTAAACTTATGAGGTGCTCTTACAAGAACTACCTTGAGAACAAGGGTTCCTGTTGCGGGAACAACGCCGGAAAGAACGCTGCTGTCGGTATCAAGCGTAAAGCCTGCCGGAACAGTTACATTCGCCTCAACATTTTCATTAACAAGAGCATTGTTAATTACCATTGATGTGGGATCTTCGGGCATCGTTCCATCGGGATTCATTTCATAAATCTCGATTCTATAGTCATTCTTGTTTGCTTCCCATCTTGCATAGAAAGTAAGGGCAGATGCGGGCATCTTTGCATATTCGCTGAGCGATTTGCCGTTTTCCTTAGCATCAAACCAACCCTTGAATGTGTGGCCTGCTCTTACTGGATTGATTTCGGGAGCGGTTATTGCACTATCATATTGAACCGAAACTGTCTTAGTTGTATCTTCATCTGCCCACGCACCTTCGTTTGCATCAAAGATTGCATTATATGACTTAATTTTCCAGCTCTCATAGATATCAAGCTTATCGCCGGGCATTGTTGTAAGCTCTCCGACAGCAACGCCTTCTTCGTCCTTCCAGCCGTCAAAGTCATAGCCTTCCTTAGTGGGAGCTTCAACGGAAATGGGAGCTTCAAAGTAAACATCCGATGTTTCAAGAACATTTCCATCTTCATCATAGATAGTGAAAGCGTTCTTTTCACGAACATAGTAAAGCTCGAGAACAAGTGCACCGTCTGCGGTAATAGTTCCGCTGACCGTTGATGCATCCGAATCAAAGGTGAAGTTATCCCTTGTCTTTTGAACTGCCGTTGCCGTCGTATCGGTTTCACCGTGAAGGTTTTCAACCTCGGGAGCAACGCCTTCATAATTTCCGTTAACATTCATAAAGTAATGCTTAACCGTATAGGGAACATCTTCTTTTGCTGACCAAACAGCTTCGAATGTCATATCATCTGCACCCATTGTACCGATTTCATCGCCGGAATTGTAGATATTGCCATCTGCATCTTTCCAACCGCCGAAATCATAACCCGCTCTTACGGGTTCTTCTTCGGGAGCGTAAACGTAATCTTCAAAGGGAACTGTAGCCGTTTCCGTTGAGTTGCCTGTGGATTCAAACGAACCTACACCTGCATTGAAGGTTACATCATAGGAATTCTTTGACCACTGAGCCACAAGGTTATACTGCTCTGCGGGCATTGTTTCGGGAAGCTCAGGACTATAGCCGTTAAAGGTATAGCCTGTTCTTACGGGAGCACTTTCGGGAGCGGGCATATCTGCTTTAGCTGTTCCGAAGGGAACTGTGTAAGTCATGCTCGGCAAGCCACCACTGTATGCACCGTTGTTTGCTCTGTAAACAAGGTTATATTCTTTTACTTCCCATACTGCGTAGTATTCTGCACCATTAAGAGGCATCTGAGTCAATCCGCCCGCTTCGGGAAGACCTGCGGATTTATCTGTTGCACAATCGTACCAGCCTATGAACTCATAACCCGTTTTTTCGGGATCTGTGGGAACATTATAGGAGGTATTATACTGAGCATTCTTCGTGTCGTGCGTTTCTGCCTTAGTATTGTCGGTATAGAACTTCGCATCATAATACTTGGCAACCCATTTTGCGGTGAATGTTGCATCACCTGCATAGGCTGTTCCGTAATCATCGGGTGTTTTGCCGTCTGCATCAGTCCACTCGTCGAAAGTATAACCATCTCTCAAGGGAGCATTTGCAGGTTCGGTAATAGCCGTGCCGTAAGTGAATTCGGTTGTCTCGGTTGTTTCGCCATTACCAAATGCACCGGGATATGCCTTAAAGGTTGCGGTGTAGGTTGCAGCCTTCCACTGTGCATAATATGTTGCAGAACCGAGAACGGTTACTTCAACAGCAACTGCGTTACCGTTTTCGGCAGCATCTGCCCATCCGGCAAACTCGTAGCCTGTTTTAACTGCTACGGGTTCCGCAACGGTTGTTCCGTAGTAATATGTGCCGCTCTTTTCGGTGTTACCGTCGATTGTGCCGCCATTACCTACGAACTTAACTGTATAGCTGTTTCTTTCGTAATAAATCTTGAATACCGTTGTTCCATCGCCGGAAACAACACCCTCGGTGTAATTGCCGGTTGCATCGCTGTCAAAGGTGAAACCTGCAGGAGCAACGATGGGAACCGTGATATATGCATCGATTGTTGCTGTTCCGCCTGTGCTTATGGGAGTAACGCCCGTATAGGTGCCCTCTGTATTCATAAGATAGGTTTCAACAGTGTAGTCAACCTTACCGGCCGTTGCCCATATTGCCGTATAAGTTACATTATCGGCAGGCATTGTTGCGGGAACTGTGGGCGACCATGTCTGGAAAGTGTAACCTGCTTTTGTGGGAGCATCGGGAGCTGCAAGAGCTGTACCGTATGCTGCGGTAACGGTCTTTTTGCTCTGATTATTTTCCCATGTACCGCCGTTGGCATCAAATGTTACGGTATACGTTTTAGGTTCAAATACTGCCGTGAATGTTACATCGCGTGCAGGCATTGTCATACCATCGGTATATCCGGTCCAGCCCTTAAATTCATAACCGGTCTTTACGGGATTGGGAGCCTTTGTGATTGTGTTGCCATAAGGAACATCCTTCACAATAGTCTTAACACCGTCAACATCCCAAACGATATCGTAAGCGTTCTTTGACCATACTGCATTGATAGTCATATCATTTTCGGGCATTGTTGCGGGAACGGTAGTATCCCAACCATTAAATGTATATCCTTCCTTCTGAGGATCGGTGGGAGCGGTAACGGCTGTTCCGTAACTGCCGGAAACCGTATCAATCGTGCTTGTTCCGTCCATAAAGGTGATAGTAGCAGTCTTAATTGTCCACTTTGCTGTAAATACAAGGTTTTGTGCGGGCATTGTTGCGGGAACGGTTTCATTCCAGCCGCCGAATGTGTAGCCTGTTCTTACGGGATTGCTTTCGGGAGCTGTTACGGTTGCACCAAAAGCAACATCGAAGGTTTTAGATGTTTCAATGCTTTCGTCTTCGCCCCATACACCGCCGTTTGATTTATAAGTTACAGTGTATGTTTTTGCTCTCCACTGAGCTACGAATGTTTTACCCTCGGAATCCATCTTATCAACAGCCGGAGTCCAACCGATAAATTCATAACCTTCGTACTGAGGAGCTACGGGAGCGTTGATGGTTGAATTATAGGCTGCGGAAACAGTCTTCTCTCCATCTTCTTCGTCTGCCCATGAACCGCCGTTTGCTTTGAATACCGCATTATAGCTTTTAGCTGCCAACTCATAATAGAGGTTGATGTCGCTATCGCCCATCTTTGCGTTTTCGGCAAGAGTTGAGGTAAGATCGGAATCGGTATAAGCTACATTAACAAGGCTGTAGCCTGTGGGAGCGGTATAGCCGCTGAATTCAGTCGGGATTACAGCATCATATAAAACATCTGCGTTTGCAACAGCCGAACCGAACTTGCCGGTTGCGGGATTAAGAACATAGTAATAAACCTTATGTGAATTCTTAGTCCACTGTGCATTAAATTCAACACCGTCAACGGGAACAGTTGCAACCTGAGCGGGAGTTTTTCCGTCCGCTGTCTTCCAACCGCCGAAGGTATAGCCTTCCTTAACAGGCTTATAGGAGGGTTCAACAATGGCTGAACCGAATTCCTTACTCTCGGTTGTTGAATTTGTTCCGTCATTCCAAACAACATTGTAGTTGAGAACTTCGTATTTTGTTGCAATGGTAAGATCCTTTGCAGGCATATTATTGGGAACGTCAAATGCCTTACCGTTTTCGTCAACCCAGCCGACAAACCTATAGCCTGCCTTTGTGGGAGGTGTCTGCTTAGCAATAAGAGCATTGTATTCATAAGATACCGGTGCCTGAGTTACTCCGTCAAGAATCCATGTGATCTTATAAGTATTGGGAGTCCAAATTGCCTTAAAGGTTCTGGCCGCCTGAAGTCTTGTTGAATCGCTAAGTCCCTGCCAGCCGCCGAAGGTATAACCTTCCTTGGTGGGAGCGTCGTAACCCTTGGGAGCAACGGGAGAAACAAGTGCATTGTAATCAAGCTCTGCTTCTTTTGACGTTGTTTGATCATAGAACGCACCGCCGTCGGCATCAAAGGTTGCTTTAACCTTAACGGGAATGTAATAGATATTAAGAACTGTTGAACCGTCTGCGGCAACTACGCCGGTAAGCTCATTGTCAGCCTCGGTATCGAGAACATAGCCGGTAATCGCCAAATCGCTCATAAGAACATATTCGGTATTTTCCGCTTCGGGTTCGGGAATCGCGTCAACAATTGCGATTGCATTATCGGTTGTGCCTGCATAGTCATACTCATCGGCATGAACACCTGTTGCGGCATCCGTGTAGTTAACAACTACTTTATAAGCTGTATCGGTTTTGGGTACCCACATTGCCGTTACCGTTGTACCGCCGAGAGGCATAGTTGAGGGAACGGTGGGATCCCAGCCCGCAAAGTCATATCCGACTTTTTCGGGATCATCGGGAGCGGTTACTTCCGAGTTGTACGCCTGAACAATGGGAGCAACTACACTGTCACCGGTATTTTCAAAGGTGATCGTATATTCATTCGGTTCCCATGTAGCCGTTATAACCATATCCTCGGCAGGCATTGTTTCGGGAATTGAGGGACTCCATTCCTTAAATGTATAACCTTCCTTTTTAGGATCGGCGGGAGCTTCAACAGCAGTTGCGTAATCCTGAATAATAGGAGCAATTACGCTGTCACCCGTTTCGGCAAATGTAATAGTTATTCGCTTGATCTTCCAATCGGCAAAATATTCCTTGCCCTCGTCGTCCATTTTACCAACGGGATTTCCGTCGGCATCAAGCCAACCGTTGAAGGTGTAGCCTTCCTTCGAGGGTACATCGGTAGGAGCAGTTACATCTTCACCGAAAGTTATATCTTCAACAGTTTTGAGCGGTTCGTTGTCTTCAAAAACGCCGCCGTTGGGATTGAAGACTGCATCAAATGAAAGTACATTCCATTCGGCAGTGATGGTCATATCATTAGCGGGCATTGTTTCGGGAATTTCAATATCCCAGTCTGCAAATTCATAACCGAGTCTAGTGGGATCTTGAGGAGCAACAATTTCGGTTGCGTAATTCTGAGTAATCGGAGCAATTACACTGTCACCGGTATTTTCAAAGGTGATTGTGTATTGATTGATTTCCCACTTTGCATAATAAGTTACCGCTTCAACCGCTGTAAGATTAACATCAAGAGCGTTGCCGCTGTTATCTGTCCAGCCTGCAAAGGTGTAGCCTACTCTGCTTGCTACGGGAACAGCAACAGTTGAACCGTAGTAATACATCGTTGTTATTGAATCTTCGCCGTTAACAGTTCCGTCGTTTCCGTCAAATACGATATTGAATGAATCTCTCTTAAAGTATACAGTAATAACAGTTAAACCATCGGGAGAGATTATAACACCGTCATCGTATGTACTCGTTGCGGCATCAATGGTAAAGTGTTCGGGAGCTACGACCTTATAGTCGATAACCGAATCCGATTCACCCTTCATTGTGACTGTATCCTTCAGCTCATAAGTGCCGGAGGTATTCATCATATAGAACTGAACGCTGTAATTTGTGTCCGCATTGGGAGTCCACATTGCTGTAAAGGTCTTGCCTTCTTCATCCATAACATCAACAACGGGAGTCCAGCCTGCAAAGGTGTAGCCTGTTCTTGTGGGATTTTCAGCGGGAGCAACAATTGCTTCGTTGAATTTCGTGGGAACAGTTGCAGATGTTGAATCGTCTGCAAAGGCACCGTCGTGAGTTTCGGTTTCGGCCTTTGTGAGGAATACAGCATTATAAGTTTTTGGTGCAAACACAGCGGTATAGGTAAGATCCTCGGCAGGCATCAATTTGCCTTCTTCGGGGAATGCAGGAGTCCAACCGCTGAATGTGTAACCCGTCTTTGAAGGATTGGTCGGCTTTTCGATAGGTTCGCCGAAATCATAGGTTTCGGTGGTTTCGGTACCGTCAACAATCCAAGTTACATTATACTGCTTTACAGCCCAAATTGCATAATAGGTTTTGCCCTCTGCGGGAGTTGCGGGCATTGTTGCGGGAAGCTCAACCTTATCGTCTTCGCTCGCTCCGCTTGTTTCAGCCCAACCCTTAAAGGTATAGCCTTCTCTTTCGGGATCGGCAACTTCGGGAATATCTGTTCCGTAAGGAAGCGTGATATCATCGATCGTCGTATCACCGGTGTTTGCAAATTTGATTGTATATTCGTTTACTTCAAATACTGCATAGTAGTTTACGTCTTCTGCGGGCATTGTTGCGGGAAGAACTGCAATATCATTCGAGCCTTCTTCCGCTGCCCAGCCGAGAAATTCATAGCCTTCTTTATAAGGATCGGCGGGAATTTCCATATCGTCTGCGTATTCTACTCTGTATGCTTCATACTGTACACCGTCAACATAATATGTTGCGGTAAATACATCGGGAGTCCATGTTGCTTCAAAGGTCTTGCCCTCGGCATCCATAATTGTTGCCGAAGGAGTCCAGCCTGCAAATACATAGCCTGCACGAATAGGTTCTTCGGGAAGAACGATTTCGTCACCGTAAACAGCGGGAACCGTCTTCGTTGTATCGCCGTCTGCCCATGTGCCTTCTTTTGCATCAAATACAGCATTAAATTCCGCTCTTTCAATCTTATAGTAAAGATCAATTGCGTGTGCGGGCATCTTTGTTCCAACAACAAGCTTGTTGGGATCTGCAAATACGATTTGATCGGCATAGGAAACGTCTGTGTATGCCACCGAAATTACATAGCCTTCGGGTGCATTGTAGCCGTGGGGAACTGCGGGAACAACCGTATTATATTCAACATTTGCGACACCGACAAGTTTGAAATCATCAAGTGTGGGATTTTCAATATCGGCATCGATAACATAATAGTTTACGGGGTATGTTTTTGCACTGAATACGGCATAATATGTTGTTGAGGTTGCGGGATAGGTTGCGGGAAGTCCGGTAATATTTCCGAGAATTCCGTTTTCTTCATCCCATTCTGTTGTCCAACCGACAAAGCGATATCCGTCAATTGTCGGATCTTCGGGTGCAACAAAATCCGCACCGACAGTTACGGTTTTTGTTCCCTTTACTTCTGCAATTTCGGTTTCGGGATTAATATTCGCAAATGTAATATTAACCTCATTAACCCAGAATGCATTGTAAACAAGAGCTGTGTCGCTGTTCTTGTCTGAATTATAGGTCATTGTTGCGGGAAGCTGATCTGCAAACTTAGCTTCTTCACGAGTCGGAGTTTCGTCCGAAGCATCGATCCAACCCATAAATGTCCAGCCGCTTCTTGAAATTTCGGGAATTGTTGAATAATCAACCTTTGCACCAACGGTTCCGCCGATAACATAGGTTTCGGTATCTTCCGCTGCAAACTGACCACCGTTAGCTTTGAACGTAATCGTGTTTTCAACGCTTACGGGATTGCTTTCGCAGGAGATATCCTCCGGCATTGCCCAGTTTGCCATATGCGATGCATGGTCTGCTTGATTACTCGATTCATCTTCTTTACCTACAGACGTATATGCAAGATAACCGTCTTCGGTATTACATATTGTATCATAAAGAACAAAGAAATCGCCTTCACCGATAGCGTTATCCTTAACTCTGAGATCAAATTCGGCAAACCATTCATCACCGCTGAATACCTGACAAGCTGCTGTCGATGGGAACTGATAAGTCATAAACATTGCGGGATGATTTGCAAGATAGTCCGCAGTTATATAGTCACGTTTTATAAGCTCCTGAATTGTTCGGTTTGATAATGAGGCTTTTTGTGTTTTGGCAATAATGTTGTTTGCACCCGTTACGCTCGTTTCGCTATCATTAACGTTAATGGTTACGGGAGTATCGACGGGATATTTCTCTACCAAATTACCATCTTCGGCTTTATACTGTGTATCAAAGAAATCGCCGTCATAGAAGAAAAGTATCTGACCGTCACCTGCACTGTAATCAGTATCTATGAAAAGTCTTGCCTTAACATTTTCGCCGGGCTTAACTTTTTCGGTATATACCCATTCTCCGCTTTCGTTCTGTCTGTAGAACTCGGTTCTGAATGTGACATTGCTGCCAACATTATCGTCTCTCTCCCAAACCGCTACATAATCTGTATTGACGGCGGGATAAACAGTAACCTCGGATGCGGTTGCATCCTCTGCACCGCTAACCTTCCAACCCTTGAAAGCGTATCCGTCCTTGGTTGGTACGGGAAGCGAATCTATAACTTTGCTTTCGCTTGTAATGAGCTTTGAAATCTCCGTGCCTGCTTCGCCCTGAGAATAAAGCTTGTTGTCGTATTTGGTTGCCGTTCCGATTGTTACGGCAAATTTACCTCCGTTTGCATCAAATGATGCTGAGGTACAATTTGTATAAAGCGATACCGGGTTCTCTGCGAAAACAAGATCTGCATTCCAATTCCACATTGGGACAGCCATTTCGGGATATCCGCCAACACCGCTTTCGGTTTCTTCGCTCTTGGGAATATTGATTCTGCCTCGCTGGAATGATGTTGAAGCTGCCGTTGATTCAAGAGCCTCAACAAGTCCGGTTGTTTCTGTGGGAGCTGCTTTAACCTTAAAGAGCATTTCACAGAATAACTTTTCACCGTTAAACATACGGGATTTTGCTGATTTACCATATGTATAGGTAATATAGATAGGTTCGTGGGTATTCAGATATTCCTGCGTTACTTTCTCATTCTTGAGCATTGCATTATTAACTGAACTTGCTTGAGAATCTGCACCAATATGAGCGTTACCGCTTATATCGTAAACCGTTCCCGCTTGATAATAGCTGCCGATTGCAAAATTACTATCGGTTGCTTTATCAAAGAACGTATTGTTATAGTAAAGCAGGATGCTGCCGTCGCCTGTATAATAATCGGTATCAATATAAACACCGAGCTTAACTTCTTCACCGGCGACTACTTTGTCTGTTTCGATCCATGCGCCATTTACATTTCTGAAAAATCTGGTTGTTATTCCCAGCGTAGTGCCGTTTCCTGCGGCAGTCGCAGTTAATGCAGCTGAAAATGAACCGAAAATCATCAGGATCGCTAATGCAACAGCAACTAACCTTTTTGTTAATTTCATGAGAGATCCTCCTAACTGTTTGTCTGCCTTTAGGCAAACACTTGAGCGGTTAGCACCATCCGCTCATCTTTTCCGGATAAAAATCTTTACACCACCTGCGGAGTTTCCTCCGCAGGTGAAAGTTTTAGGTTAGATGTGCTTTATAGACTGCGGTCTACTTTGCCTTTGGTTTGGTCAATATCTACGGTTCCGAGAACATATCTCTCAATAGATGCAGCTTCGCCCTGGCTGATCATTGAGTCGCCGTCAAAGTCTGCTGCCATTGTCTTATAGAAGTCGTAATCTTCACTTGTGGGATCAGACCAAGATGTGCTCATATCATATTCGGCATAAGCCTGAGTATAGTCGGTAATCGAGATTCTCGCATCACCGTCAAGATCACCGAAGACAACGATTGTATATGTCTCAAGAGGTTCGCTGGGATCATTATTATCATAAAGCTTGATAACAGTACCTGTACCACAAGGTGCACCTCTGGAAGAAGATGTATTCTTTGAAGGCTCTACGGTAAAGTAACCATCGCCCTCAACATCAAGATATGTGCTGCGGAGCGTAGCTTCCGTTGCGTAAAGGCCAATGCCGTAAATTGCGGTGATTTCATCATTGATAACGGTTTCGGAGCCTGCCATGGGGATAAGCTTAACAGGAACTCTTTCAAATGTCGCAATGATTTCAATATCATGTGCGGGCATCTTTCCGTCTTCGGGCATATTGGTCCATTCCTTGAATGTATAGAATTCCTTGGTGGGATTCTCTGCGGGAACGGGGATTGTGTCACCGTGGCTGACCATAAACTGATCGTAAGCAACTCCGTCAACCATGAATGTTGCCTTATAAACCGCAACTTTAAACTCTGCAACGATAACAAGGTTTTCAGCGGGCATCTTAGCGGGAATAACGCTATCCCACTTAACAAATGTCATACCGTCCACAACGGGATCGTCGGGCTGAGCAACATCTGCTCCGTACTTATAGGAAACCGTGCTCTTGGTGCCGTTAACAACATAAGTGATTGTGTATTCGGCTTCAGTCCAGGTTGCGTTAAATACGAGACTGTTTGCGGGCATTGTTGCGGGAACTTCGATATCCCAACCGTTGAACTCATAACCGCTTCTTACAGGCTCTGCGGGAACGGGAATTGCCGCACCGTAATAAACATCGGTGGGACCTACAACCGTTGCACCCTCTGCGAATGCTCCGTCGCCGGACTTGAAGGTTACCGTGAACTTATTGCGTGCATAGTAAACCTTGAGAGTAGCCTTGCCGTCAGCGGTAATTGTGCCGGTAAGCTCACTGAGAGTTGCATCGTATGTGCAGCCTGTTACGTCACCGGGAATAATGCTGATGGGATCGCCTGTTGTGCCTGTTGCGATTGTCTGCGAAGCCATTGTGTAGTTACCGTTTGTATCCATCATATAAACCTGGATATAGTATGTTGTATCCTCACCTGCGGTGAAGTATGCAACATAGGTAGCATTCTTAGCGGGCATTGTTGAAGGCATAACAGCCTTTGTATCTGCATCCTGCCAGTATGCGAATCTATAGCCTTCCTTAACGGGATCTTCGGGAGCTACAATTGTATCGCCGTACTTGATTTCGGTCGGGCCGGAGATAACCTTTCCTTCGTCATCTTTGAATGTAATCGTATAAGATTTCTTATCGAATACGGGATTAATAACTATATCGTCTGAGGGAGCCTTCATCGGGAATTGAACGGGATTACCGTCTTCATCTTCCCATCTGATAAAGTCGTGGCCCTCTTTCTCGGGATCGGGAATGTCAATTTCTTCTTCGTAATCTACTTCTTCGTCAAAATAGGTTTCGCCGTCGGGATCCGAAACGGTAACCTTAACCTTATCTCTGAGATAATAGATAACGAGAGCAGTTGTGCCGTCACCCTTGATTTCAGCGGAAAGAACGCTGTTTGCGGTATCGATATGGAAGCCTTCAACAGCTTCTGCCGAAGAATCAACGCTTGCGGTTTCGCCTGCGGTACCGGTAAGAGCAGTTGAACCTGCCTTGCCGTACTTGGCTTCTGCATCCGCTGCATCCATCCAGCTATCGCCGGTTACAGGTGCAAAGTATCTGTAAACCGTATAGGTAACACCGCTGTTGCCTTCCCATTCTGCCGTATAAACAAGGTTCTTATCGCCCATAAGGTCGCCATCGGAGAAGTAGGTTTCTCCATCGGCTTCGAGCCAGCCGATAAATGTCCAGCCTTCTCTTTCTTCAATGTCGGGAGCAATAATTTCTTCGCCGTAATTATAGGTGTTAACAACAGGCTCTGCACTGCCGTTATTCCATGTTACGGTGTAGGGAATTGCCTCCCAAATAGCGTTAACTCTTACAGGTGCCGCACCCATTGTTGCAGGAGCACTTGCAAGATCCCAGCCCTTGAATGTATAACCGGGTCTTGAAACAGTTTCTTCGGGTACTTGCCAATCCGACTTAGCAGTGCCGTAAAGAACATCAAATGACTTCGTTGTTGCACTGTCGGAGAACGTAGCGTTTGTACCTGCATTGTAAATAAGCTTATATTTGAGAGTTTCCCAAGTTGCGTAATACTCTGCACCGTTAATAGGAACAGTTGTAATCGAACCTGCTTCGGGAAGTCCTGCAGCAGAACCGTCTGCCATATTAACCCAGCCTAAGAACTTGTGACCTTCCTTAGTGGGATCTACGGGAACATTATACTGCTGACCGTAATCACCTGTATAGGTATACTCGATAGCACTCTTATCCTGATCCTTATAATATGTTACGGTGTAAGAATTGTTTGAGAACGAGCCGACAATTGTTACATCATTATCGGGCATTTTGAAATCTTCTGCGGGAGAACCGTTAATTGTCCAGCCGCTGAATGAACAGCCGTCCTTTGTGGGATCATCGATGATGGTTACATCCGTGTCGTAAGCAACATCTTCAACTCTGTCATACTCAAAACCGTCTACCATATAGATGACATCATACTTGTTAACAGTGAATGTACCGCTGATTGTTACATCTTCGTCGGGCATTGCGAATTCTTCCGCATTCCAACCGCTGAAGGTATAACCTGTCTTTTCGGGAGCATCGATAACGGTAACAGTTGTGCCGTAAGCAACATCTTCAACTCTGTCATACTCAACACCGTCTACCATATAGATGACATCGTGTGTATTAACAGTAAATGTACCGCGGATAACTACCTCTTCGTCGGGCATCATAAAGCTTTCTCTGTCCCAACCGCTGAAGGTATAACCTTCCCTTGTGGGTGCATCGATAGCGGTAACACGCGTGCCGTAAGCAACATCGTAGGTTCTGTCATATTCAACACCGTCTACCACATAAACGACATCGTACTTGTTAACAGTAAATGTACCGCTGATTGTTACATCTTCGTCGGGCATTGTGAAGTCTTCCTTATCCCAACCGCTGAAGGTATAACCTTCCCTTGTGGGTTCATCGATAACGGTAACGGATGTGTCGTAAGCAACATTTTCAACCTTACGGTATTCTTCGCCGTCTACCATATAGATGACATTGTGCTTGTTAACAGTAAATGTACCGCTGATTGTTACATCGGCATCGGGCATTGTGAAGTCTTCTGTATCCCAACCGCTGAAGGTATAACCTGTCTTTGTGGGATTATCCATAACGGTAACGGGTGTGTCGTAA
Organism: uncultured Clostridium sp.; assembly: GCA_964571095.1. Taxonomy (GTDB): domain Bacteria; phylum Bacillota; class Clostridia; order Oscillospirales; family Acutalibacteraceae; genus CAG-177. The sequence continues at coordinate 235,046 of CAZNAC010000001.1, forward strand.
GCAACATCTTCAACTCTGTCATACTCAATTCCGTCTACCATATAGATGACATCGTGTGTATTAACAGTAAATGTACCGCTGAGAGTCTCATCGTTTGCAGGCATCTTCGTAATTGACTTATCCCAACCGCTGAAGGTATAACCTGTCTTGGAGGGAGTTTCAATCGATACGGCTGCATCATAATAGTAAGTATTAGACGAGGTTTCTTCGCCGTCAACTACTGTTTTGAGTGTGTACTGATTACGGATGTACTTAACAACGAGCGTTGTTGTTCCGTCTGCGGCAATTGTGCCTTCAAGAACACTGTTTTCGGTGTCAACGGTGAAGCCTTCTTTAGCCTCCGGTGTTATCGATACAGGTGCATCGGTTGCTCCGGACTTGGTTGCCGTTGAGGGAGCACCGTAGCTTCCGTCCGTACCCATTATATAGGTTTCGATCGTATAAGCGATATCACCTTCGGCATTCCATATTGCATTGAATGTCTTTCCGTTAACATCGTCCATCTTTCCTACCGCGGGATCCCAGCCGCCGAATGTATAACCGGCTCTGGTGGGAACTTCGGTAAATACGATATCCGAATCAAACGCAACTTCTATTGTCTTTGAGAGTTCGCCGTCTTCAAATGCACCGTCGTTTGCGTTAAATGTTGCATTATACTTATTGGCTTCCCAAACTGCCGTATAAGTTACGGTATCGGGGCCATCGGGCATTGTCATGCCGTCGGTGTAGCCGCTCCAACCCTTATGTGTATATCCGGTCTTCGGATCAACGGCAGGAGGAGTAAGGGTTTCACCGTATTCATAGGTTTCTGTGGTCTTGGTTCCATCGTTATCCCAAATTACGGTATAGGATTTGAGAGTCCAAACAGCATAGAAGTGCATATCATTGTCTTCCATGGTTGTGGGTTCAGTATCCCACATCACAAATTCATTACCTTCCTTGGTAGGAGCAACGGGAGTGAGGGTATCGATGGGTGAATCATACTCAACATCTTCAACGTGCTTAACGGGAGTGACGGTGTTATCGCCGCCAATAAATGCATTGTAATCTTCTTCGCTTGCCCAGAAGTAGAGATCCCACTTATTCTTTGTGAAATCGCCTCTTACACCGGTGTTTCCGATAATTTGGTACGGAAGCGAAGCGTCTCTGCCGTTAATAACCCACTTGTTGAAGGTATAGCCTTCGATTTCTTCGTATTCGGCAAGATCTTCTGCTGTGATTTCATCACCATAGAACGCAGGGTAAGTAATGGGATCGTTTTCAGGGATAGTGATCGTTACCGTATACTGAATATCTTGAGTAGAAGCAACGATATCAATGTTTTGTGCGGGCATTGTTACATAACCGCAATCCCATTCAACAAATTCCTTGCCGTTGGGAAGCTCCGATTCGGTGGGAGCATCAAGAAGATCGATCATATCTCCAAAATAGTATTCCTGAACATCGTACTGCTCTGTCTTAGCTTCATCAAGCCAATATGTAGCAGTATAAATATTGTGAGTCCAAGAACCCTTAACCGTTACATTGGAGGTATTGTAGTAATACTTACCGTCTGTTTCGGTTGCACCGGTAACAGTCCAGCCATTGAATGTCCAGCCTGTTATGGGAGTAACTTCGGGGAGAGTAACCTCTGCACCCTTAATACCGCTTGTTGCGGAGGGAACAACCGCATCTTCGGGGATTTCATCGCCCGTGAAGCTATAGGTTGCATTGTAAACAACATCATCATACTGTGCCTTGTAAGTAGCATTGCCTGCGATATTAAACTTAGCACCTGCGGCGATAACGGTTTCCGCACCGTCAAGCTTCCAGCCGGTAAAGGTCTTACCTGCAACTACAGGACCTGCGGGAGCTGTTATCTCGGTATAATAATCAACATTTTCAAAGCTCTGTGCGCCCTCAAATGTTGCCGTATACTTAACAGGCTTATAAGCAACAACAAGCTCTGCCTTACCGTCGGCAGTTGCGGTTACGCTTGTTACCGTATTCTCGGCATCATATTCATAATGCTCGATTACGGGAAGATTTTCGATAAGATAATATGTTGTCTTATCTGCACCTTCGTCCGCTGCCGAAAGAGTTACCGTATTGCCTGCGATTGTATCAATCGTTGCGTGGCTGACGGTTTTTTCAACTCCGCCGTTTGCAAGGTCATTATACTTAACCTTGAGAGCTACGGTTGTTGAAGCCGATACATACTGTGCCGTATAAGAAACATTGCCTTCAATGTTGAACTTAGCACCTGCTTCGATAACGGTTTCCGCACCGTCAAGCTTCCAACCGGTGAATCTGAAGCCGTCCTTAACGGGAGCGGCGGGAGCGGTGATCTCGCTGTAATAAGCCTTTGTTACCGTTGTTGCTTCTGTGCCGTTATCGGGTTTGAAGGTTGCGGTATAATCAACGGGCTTATAAGTGAGGTTCATAATCGCATCTGAATCTGCCGAAACAGAACCGAGAACGAAGTTTTCGGCAGGAGTATTAGCTGTGTCAAGCTCATAATGCTCAACTGAGGGAAGTGCAGACTTAAGGATATATGTTACATTTTCTTCCTGTACTTCGGGGAGAGAATCAACAATCATAACCTTGTTGCCGGCTTTGGTTTCAAAATCCTTTGTTGCCGTTTGAGCAACACCGTTTTTATCCGTATAGTTGGCGTTAACGGTAACTACCTTATCCGCACTCTTATAAAGTGCCTTATATGTTGTTGCCTCGTAGTCATAAACTACTGTTGCGGGATCAACAACATCGGATTCCGAGGGATTTTCAACAGAAGCGTCAACCCAACCTACAAAGAGCTTTCCGCCGGGAGGTGTGGGTTCGGAGGGAACATTTTCCGCAGCGATCGTTTCACCGATATAACCTGTTGATGAAACGCTTGACTGGCTGCCGAGCTTACCGCCGTTGGCATCGAAGGTGATTGTGTTATCGAGTGTAAGCTTGCTGTCGGCAGTGAGAGATGTAGGTGTTTCAACATCCCAGGTGAACGCTTCGTTCATTGAACCTGTTCTTTTTCCGTTTACATCTTTAAAAATGTATGTAACAGCAGCTTCCTGTTCGCCGGGTGCCATAATAGCTTCTTTGGGAACAAAAACATAACCGTCACCTGTTGCATCTTCATTAACAGTGAACTGATACTCGCCTACCCAATCGCTGCCGTCAAGAGCAAAGGTTGGATCAAACGGCTCTGATTTTGAAGTGAAAAATCTGTTTTTTTCAAAGAAAGCTTCTGTGAGATACGGCACGTATTCTCCGCCGCCGTCATCAATGAGCTGTTCCTTTATAAGTACACTGTCCGAAACAACATTAAGTTGGTAATCATACTGTTTAACCTGTGAATTTTCCGTGTTCATCGGCAAATAGGCAATTAGCGAGTTTGCCGGATCTTTTTCCAAATGGCTATATTCATGACTCATAAAGTCTTTAGGATAAGAAAAGAATAAAAAAAACGATGAATGGTTAAATGTGGTATTGATAAAAAGCCTTGCCTTTACCGTATCGCCTCTTGCTATTTTGTTGGTCTTAATCCAATTGCCCGTACCGTCATCGCGATAATATTCAAAACGAATCTTTACTACATCGCTTGCAGCGGCATTGGCAAGAAGAGAAACATTACCGAAAACAAGAAGTAACGCAAGCAGAACGGAAACTATGCGTTTGGTAACTTTCATTAAATAATTTCCTCCCTTTTAAATTAGGGTTGTATATGAAAACAGATAAAATATCCGTAATTTCCATATTCAGACTGCAAAATATGACAAATATTATGCGATTATTCGGGAGAGGCTTTGAGCCTCCCCCGAATATTCTGTTTTGTTAAGAAACAGTACCTGTTTTCTGATCGATCGTAGCCACTCCGTTAACAGCATTCGAAAGAACATTCAAGTCCTCAGCATAAATGTTAGCAGAGCCGTCAAGGTTTGCAGCCTTGATCATATAGAGAAGTCTGCTTGAGCCTCTGAGTGACGACCATGTTCTACCTGTAGACACCTCACTGTTAACCATATTATAGTCATCAGCAGTAACATAGCAGTCACCGTCAACATCGCCGAAGTAGATGATATAGAATTCCTCGACAACCTCTCCGGTTATGTTGTCATAAAGCTTAACCTTAGTTCCTGTACCGAGCTTTTGAGCAGATTCCATACCCTCGCGGCGTGTAATCTCGATGCGTCCGTCACCGGTATAAGTAATATATCTGGTCGTAAGGTTATCCTCTGTGGGAAGAGCTCTTCTGTTTGCGAAGCCGTAAATGTAGTACTGGTTGTAGTTCGTAGGCTTAGCGTAAGAATCGGTTGTTACCGAATTGTCATTATAGGATTCGGTTACGCCGTTTCTTTCGATAACCGTTGTTGAACCTACAACGGGAACAAGCTTAACGCTTACTCTCTCATAAACCGCATAGAGTTCGAGATCGCTTGCGGGCATCTTAAGCTCTGAATCCTTGGTGTACTTAACATCCTGGCTGCCCTTAACATCCGTCCAACCCTTGAAGGTGTAATAATCAGATTCAATAGTTGTGGGATCGTCGGGCATTACGATCAGCTCGTCAAAGTCATATTTCGCTGTGCTGTAAACTTCTGTTTCATCCGACTTGAAGGGAGATTCATCAAGTGCAATATTGTTATTGAAGTTTACAGTGAAGCTGTTGACGGAGAAGATTGCGTAATATGTGAGATTCTGTGCAGGCATTGTTGCGGGAAGCGTAATTGCTTCTGTTCCGTTTTCAACATTTGTCCAGCCAACGAAGGTGAAGCCTTCCTTATAAGGATCTGCGGGAACTTCCATTTCGTCGCCGTAAGCCATTGCGAACTTCTCATATTCTGCATCATCAACAATATAGGTTGCCGTGTAAGCACCCTCGGTCTCGGTCCATGTTGCTTCAAAGGTCTTGCCTTCTTCGTCCATAACCGTTACTGCGGGTTCCCAACCTGTGAAGGTATAGCCTTCCTTGGTCGGCTCATCGGGAAGAACGATTTCTTCTCCGAATACCGTGGGAACAACCTCATATTCAACACCGTCTACATTAAAGATTGCATTATAAGTACCTGCGGTCTCCGATGCATAAAGATCAATTCTTGCTGCACCAACCGTTGTACCGGCTGCAAGCTTCTGAGTCATATCGGCATCTGTATACCAACCGTCGAATTTATATCCGTTGGGTGTTGCATAAGTAAGGATACTAACCTTATTTGTTTCAGCATTAACGCCCGTTACGATTGTTTCGCCGTATTCAGCAGATTTAACCGCAACATTCTTGCCGTTAACCCAATAATATACCTGATATGCACTTACTTCATAAAGAGCGGTAAATGTGAGGTCGGTTGCGGGCATTGTTCCGTAATCTGCGGGAGTTTTTCCGTTTTCGTCAACCCATTTAATGAATTTGTAGCCTTCCTTGGCAGGAGCTTCGGGAGCAACGATTTCAGAACCGTAGGCTATTATCTTTTCTTCCGTGGAACCTCCGTCAAAGACGAATGTTGCCTTGTAATCAATGGGTGTGAATACGGGTGTGATTGTTATTTCCTTATCCTCTTCATCGGGAACAACAAACGGGAAGTCAACGGAATTGCCGTCTTCATCTTCCCAGCCTGTAAATTCGTTTCCTTCGGGAGGAACAGGCTGCTCGGGTTCTTCAATTGTTTCACCGTAGAAATATTCATCGGAATCACCGTTAACATCTACGGTTATCTTGTTTCTGTCGTAATAAACTTCAAGAACAAGCGAACCGTCGCCTGCAATTGTGCCGCTGATAGTACTCTTTTCGGCATTGAAGGTGAAGCCTTCAACTGCGGGTGTTGAAGCTACCGCTTCCTCGCCTGCCTTACCGTAAAGAGTTTCCGAGGTTTCAGCATAGGTTGTACCGTCAAGATTCATCTTGAAGGTCTTAACCGTATATGCGATACCGTCATTTGCATTCCACTTTGCGATGTAGGTTGCACCGCCAACGGGAATTGCTCCGTTTTCGCCAACCGTAAGTCCGGCATCAACGCCGTTAAGAGTCCAGCCGCCAAAGGTATAACCAACCTTTGTTGCATCGGGAACTGTGTATGTCGTTCCCGCTCTGTCTTTAACAGCAAAGACTTCATCGGTCATTGCAGCGTCTGCATAGAATTTTACGGTGTAGTTATAAACGGGAGTGATTGTGATTTCCTTGTCTTCCTCATCGGGAACTACATAGGGGAAATCAACGGGATCGCCGTCTTCATCTTCCCAGCCGTCAAATTCGCCGCCGTTGGGATCTTCGGGAATTTCGGGTTCGGGAATTTCTTCTTCGTAGAAGTAATCGTCCTTATCGCCGTTTACATCAACCGAAACTTTGTTTCTGTCGTAATAAACTTCAAGAACAAGAGAACCGTCGCCTGCAATTGTGCCGCTGATAGTACTCTTTTCGGCATTATAGGTGAAGCCCTCGATAGCGGGGGTTGAAGCTACCGCTTCATTACCTGTTGTGCCGTATAAGGTTTCAGAAGACTCCGCATAGGTTGTTCCGTCAAGGTTCATCTTGAATGTCTTAACGGTGTATGCAACTCCGTCGTTTGCAGTCCACTTTGCTGTATAAACAACGCTTTCTGCGGGCATTTTTGCACCTGCTGCATATGCATTGCCATCTTCGTCAACCCAACCTGCAAAGGTGTAGCCTGCTCTTTCGGGATTTGCGGGAGCAACGATTGTGTCTTCGTAATGATAGGTGTCAACCTGATCCTCGGTTGAATCAATACCGTCTTTCCATGTTACCGTGTAATCAATAGCTGTCCATGAACCGCTGATTGTTACTTCTTCATCGGGCATTGCGAATCCTTCCGCATTCCAACCGCTGAAGGTATAACCTGTCTTTGTGGGTTCATCCATAACGGTAACGAATGTGCCGTAAGCAACATCTTCAACTCTGTCATACTCAATACCGTCTATCATATAGATGACATCGTATGTATTAACAGTAAATGTACCGCGGATAACTACCTCTTCATCGGGCATCGTAAAGCTTTCTCTGTCCCAACCGCTGAAGGTATAACCTTCCCTTGTGGGTGCATCGATAGCAGTAACGGGCGTGCCGTAAGCAACATCGTAGGTTCTGTCATATTCAACACCGTCTACCATATAGATAACATCATATCTATTAACGGTAAATGAACCGCTGAGAGTTACATCGTTTGCGGGCATCTTCGTGATTGACTGATCCCAACCGCTGAAGGTATAACCTGTCTTGGAGGGAGTTTCAATCGATACGGCTGCATCATAATAGTAAGTATTAGACGAGGTTTCTTCGCCGTCAACTACTGTTTTGAGTGTGTACTGATTACGGATGTACTTAACAATGAGCGTTGTTGTTCCGTCTGCGGCAATTGTGCCTTCGAGAACACTGTTTTCGGTATCAACGGTGAAGCCTTCTTTAGCCTCCGGTGTTATCGATACAGATGAATCGGTTGCTCCGGACTTGTTTGCTATTGAGGGAGCACCGTAGCTTCCGTCCGTGCCCATTACATAAGTTTCAATCGTGTAAGCGATATCGCCGTCTGCAATCCAAATTGCAGTAAATGTCTTGCCTTCTTCGTCCATCTTTCCTACCGCAGGATTCCAGCCGCCGAATGTATAGCCGGCTCTGGTGGGCTCTTCGGTAAATACGATATCCGAATCAAACGCAACTTCTATTGTCTTTGAGGATTCGCCGTCTTCAAATGCACCGTTATTTGCATTGAATACTGCATCGTAGGTGTTTGCTGTCCAGATAGCGGTGTAGGTTACAGAATCACCGTTGTTACCGATATCCTTCATTGTTGTTGAGCCATCCTCAAGTCCACTCCAGCCGCCGAATGTATATCCGGTCTTTTCAAGCTCGGGAATTGAAAGCTCTGAACCGTATTCATAGGTCTCCGTGGTAATGTCGCCATCGTTATCCCAAATTACGGTATAGGTTTCGATTGTCCACTTAGCAACCATGTTAACCTGCTGTGCGGGCATCGTATCGGGAAGTGCCTGACTCCAGCCGCCGTAGGTATAACCTTCTCTGGTAGGCTCTGAATCGGGAGCGGGCATATCCTCTTTCGCTGTTCCGAACGGAACATTGAACTCCTTGGTCGGTTGACCATCCGAGAAAGTACCGTTGTTTGCACGGTAAACAAGCTTATAGCTGAGGACATTCCATGTTGCGTAGTATTCGCCGCCGTCAACGGGAATCGTCGTAAGTCCGCCTGCAGTCAAGCCTGCGGATTCGCCTGTTTCGGCGTTAACCCATTCAATAAAGCTGTGACCTGTCTTCTCGGCAGTGGGAACATTGTATTCCTGAAGATATGAAGCTGTTGTGGTATAAACAGTTGTTGTCTTTGTGCTGTCGAGATAATAAGTTACCGTGTACTGATTGGGAGTCCACTTTGCGGTAAGAGTGATACCGTTAAGAGGCATTGTTGCGGGAACACCGACCTTGTTGCCTTCACCGTCATACCAACCGTCGAACGAATATCCGCTCTTGGTGGGAGCATCGGGAGCGGTAATTGCCGAACCGTATGCCTGAACAATGGGTTCAATTTCAGTGCCACCGTCTGTGATAAATGTAATCGTATAATCGTTTGCCGTGAATGTACCGCTGATGGTTACATCGGCATCGGGCATTGTAAATTTCTCTGTCTTATCCCATCCGCCGAAGGTGTAGCCTTGCTTAGTGGGTTCAGCTATGGGAGTTACCTCTGTTCCGTATTCAACGCTCTTGGTTCTGTCGTATTCGACACCGTCTACCATATAGATAACATCGTGCTTATTGATAGTCCATGTTGCCTCTACGGTATAATCGCTTGAGGGCATTGTTGAGGGAACCGAGGGATTCCATTTGTCAAATGTATAACCTTCCTTGACGGGTTTTGTCGGCTCTGCTACGGTTGCTCCATAGTAGTAAGCGTTTGTTGTCTTGCTGCCGTCAACATTTACGGTAAAGTCATACTGATTACGGATGTACTTAACAACGAGCTTTGTTGTTCCGTCTGCGGCAACTACGCCTTCGAGAACGCTGTTATCGCTGTCAAGAGTGAAGCCTTCCTTAGCTTCGGGAGTTACGGATACGGGTGCATCCGTTGTTCCGACCTTTCTGTCGATTGTGGGTTCACCGTATTGTCCGTCGGTGCCCATTATATAGGTTTCGATAGTGTAGGTAATGTCACTGTCTGCATACCATGTTGCTTCAAATGTCTTACCGTTAATATCGTCCATCTTACCTACTGTGGGATTCCAACCGTTGAAGGTGTAACCCGCTCTAACGGGAACTTCGTTAAATACGATATCGGAATCAAACGCAACATCTATGCTCTTTGAGAGTTCACCATTTGAAAAAGCACCGCCGTTTGCGTTAAATGTTGCCTTGTAGCTGTTTGCCGTCCATGTTGCCGTGAATGTTACATCGTGAGCAGGCATCGTCATGCCTTCGGTATAACCACTCCAGCCGCCGAATGTATATCCCGTCTTCGAGGGGGCTTCGGGAAGATTGATGGTTTGACTGTACTCATAGGTTTCCGTAGTCTTGCTTCCATCGTTATCCCAAACTACTTTGTATGATTCAATATTCCAAATTGCGTAAAGGGTTGTGCCGTTAAGAGGCATCGTGTACGGGAACTTAACTGCCGTTGTTGAACCGCTAACCTCTGACCATCCGCCGAATGAATATCCCTCACGTGTGGGTTCAACTGCCGGTTTCGCAACCTCGGCAAGATAATCTGCCGTTACGGGTGATACCGACGGTGTTCCGCCGAGAGTATCAAAGTTGATGGTATAAGACTTAACAAGCCAAATTGCGTAGTAAGTTGTGCCGTCAAGGGGCATATTTACGGGGAATGCAACTGCCTGCGATTCATCTGTAACGCCCTTTGTTGTTGCCCAACCGCCAAAGTCATAACCGTCCTTTGTGGGAGCTGTGGGAGCGTTTACTTCCGAAAGATAATCGGCAGTTATAGGCTCAACATCTGTTCCGCCATCGGAAACAAAGTTAATTGTATACTGCTTAATCTTCCATTTTGCAGTGATAGTTACATTAGTAGCAGGCATCTTAGCGGGAATTTCAGTATCCCAACCGTCAAAGTCATAACCCGTCCTCGTGGGATTTGCGGGAGCCTTGATATCAGTATTATAGTCCTGCTTAATAGGAGCAATTGTCGAATCGCCTGTATTTTCGAAAGTTATTGTGTACTGATTAACAGTCCACTTTGCGGTAAATACAAGGTCCTTATCGGGAACGGTTTCATAATCCGAAGGCTGCTTTCCATCTTCGTCAAACCAACCATCAAATGTGTAACCTTCCTTAGAAGGAGTATCAACAACGATTGTCTCATTATAATTGTAGTCAACGGTGTTGCTTGTGTCGCCGTCAACCCAAGTTACAGTGTGAGAATTGATTGTGTAGGTAGTCTTAATTACAAGGTTCTTTGCGGGCATGGTATCGGGAATTTCTATTTCCGCACCGTTTTCATCTACCCACTTATCAAATGTGTAACCGACCTTTGTGGGAGCTGTTTTCTTAACGATTGTTTCATCGCAATCATAAGTTTCCTCAGTTTCCGTTCCGTCGAGTACCCAAGTGATTGTATAAGACTTAGCAATCCATCTTGCGGTCATCTTTGCCGCATTGTTTGCGGGAACTCTTGCAGGACCGTTCCAACCGTCGAAGGTGTAACCTTCTCTTGTAACTGTGGGAGCATTATCAACGGTTGAGGCGTTATAATCGAGAACCTTAACATTCTCGCTGTTTCCGTCTTCAAACAAACCGCCGTTTGCATCGTATGTTACATTATATTTGTTAGCAACATAATAAATGTTGAGAACTGTTGAACCGTCGGCAGCAACTGTACCCGTGAGCTGATTTTCGGCATCGGCATTAAGTGAATAACCGGAAATTGCCATATCGCTCAAAAGAACATACTCTGTATTATCTGCTGCGGGATCAGGAATTGCTTCAACGATAGCAATTGCATTGTCGGATGTACCGTTATAGATATACTCAACCGACTTTGCACCGGCTACGATATCCGTATAGTTAACAACAACCTTATATTCCGTATCGGTATTTGCTTCAAATACAGCTTCAACCGTTACATCATTTGCAGGCATTGTTGAAGGAATTTCGGGATTCCAGCTTACGAATGAGTAACCAACCTTATTGTCGGGATCTGCTACATCGGCAATTGATGCACCATAGAGATATGTTTTTTCTTCTACTGTTTCACCGTTTGAAACAGCCTTGAAGGTGTAAGAAATTCTGTCAATGTAAACATTAAGTACAAGTGAACCGTCTGCCGCAATCGTACCGGAAACAGTGCTCTTATCATCGTTGAGAACAAAGCCATCGGTGATTTGGGGAGTGTATTCTGCGGTTGAATTGGTTTCGCCTGTGAAATTCTTCACATCGGCTGCACCGTATTCACCATCGGTTCCCATTGTGTAAACATTTACCTTATAGGGAGTATCGCTTGCATTTGACCATGTTGCAGTGTAGGTTTCACCGCCTACGGTATCCATAATATCCATACCTGTTGACGGAGTCCAGCCGCTGAATACATATCCGGTCTTGGTGGGATTTGCGGGAGCAACGATTTCCGAATCAAATGCTGTTGAAACAACATAAGTATCAGTGCCGTTTTCTGCAAATACACCGCCGTCTGCAAGGAATGTTGCATCGTACTTTTCAGCCTCAAAGACTGCCGTGAAAGCAAGGTCTCTGTCGGGCATTGTTGTTCCCTCGGTAAATTCTGGAGTCCAACCTATAAATTTATAGCCTGTCTTTGATGCTTCGGGAGCAACAATTGTTTCGGCATAATCATAGGACTGAGTTGTTTCGTCGCCGTCGATTGTCCAAACAACATTGTGGCTGTTAATTGTCCACTTCGCAACGATTTTAACATTGCCTGCGGGCATCGCCGAAGGAACGGAAGCATCTTTTCCTGCTTCATCAACCCATTTTTCAAAGGTGTAGCCTTCTTTAACGGGTGTTTCGGGCTCTGTAACAGCCGCACCGTAATAATACGATTTGGTTGTTTCATCATCATCAACCTTAACAGTGAAATCATACTTTGTTCTGTCGATATAAACATTAAGTACAAGTGAACCGTCTGCCGCAACATTTCCTTCGAGAACGCTTGAAGCATTAAGCTCAAAGCCTTCCGGAATAACAGGTGTGTAAGTTACGGTTGTATCGGTTGTTGCGGTGAAGTTTTTAACATCGGCTTCGCCGTATTCACCATCGGTTTTCATTGTATATACATTAACTGTATATGCAGTATCACCCTTGGCATTCCAAAGAGCGGTAAACGACTTGCCGTTTACATCGTCCATTTTGCCTACCGTCGGATTCCAACCTGCAAAATCATAACCTGTTTTGGTCGGATTTGCGGGAGCAACGATATCTTCGTTATACTTTGTTGAAACGGTATAAGTATCGGAACTGTTTTCCGCAAATACACCGCCGTCTGCATTGAACACTGCGTCATAGGGAAGTGCTTCCCATGTTGCCGTAATTGTCATATTTTCGGCAGGCATATTTGAGGGGATTGTTACGTCCCAACCGAGGAACTTATAACCTGTTTTCTCGGGATCTGCTACGGGAGAAATTTCCGTATTATAATCCTGAGTAATTGCTTCATAAGCAACATCTCCGGTATCAACAAATGTTATTGTGTATTTGTTGATTTCCCAAATCGCATAATATTTGCGGTTTTCGGCAGGCATTTTTGCGGGAAGGTCAACTGCATCATCTGCTGTTGCACCGGCACTGAGTGCCCAACCCTTGAATGAATAACCTGTCTTTGAGGGAGCATCGGGAGCTGTTACCGCCGTGTTGTATTCCTGAGTAATATCATTTACATCGGAACCACCGTCGGTATCAAATGAAAGCGTGTATGTGTTGATTTCAAAAATTGCATAGTAAGTAACAGTTGAAGTCGGCATTGTTGCGGGAAGTGTTATGGGTTCTGTTGAACCGTTAACATCAGTCCAGCCGATAAATGTGTAGCCTTCTTTGTAAGGATCGGCGGGAACATCGAGCGATTCGCCGGTTTCAACACTGTAAACTTCATACTGTGCACCGTCTACAACATAGATTGCTTCGTTAACAGCCTCTCTCCATGTTGCATAGAAGGTCATATCGTTAGGCTCACCGAGAACAGTTGCATCGGGTGTCCAGCCGTCGAATACATAGCCTTCCTTTGCGGGATCGTCGGGCTTTACGATTTCCGAACCGTAAACGGTTGAAACCTTTGCGTATTCAATATCATCAACAACAAAAATTGCATTGTATGAAGCATAAGCAGTCTTCTTATAAAGCTTCATATTATCTTTCACTACTGCATCGCTTGCGAGAGGAGTTGTGCACGCTGCATCGGTATACCATGTATCCGATGTAAATTTCTTTCCTTCGGGAAGCTTGAGAGTGAGAATCTCGGTCGGAATCGATGAACCGTATTCACGCTGTACAACAGCGGAAGCTTCGGTTTTACCGTCTTCATTTACCGCATAATACCAAATTCTGTATGTTTTTGATTCAAAAACAGCATTATATGTTGTGTCTTCGGTGGGGAATACTTCGGGAAGCTCAGGTGACCACATAATAAAATTGTAGCCATCCTTGGTAGGATCCGCAACAGCCGAAGCATCAAAGGGTTCGCCCTCAACGCCGCTAATGGGATCGATTACCGAACCGCCGTCGGTATTGAATGATACTTCAACATTAAGTGCCCAAATCGCTTTATATGTTGTGCTCTCTGCGGGATATTTTTCGGGGAGACTCATATTGCCTCTTACATCCCAGCCAACGAAAGTGTAACCGGTCTTTGTGGGAGCTGCAATCTCAGCAAAATCCGCATAAGGAGTTACATTTTCGAGAGAAGCGATATCCGAACCGCCGTCTGTGTCGAATGAGATTGTTATGTTCTTCATCCAATATGCATTAAGAACAAGGTCATTCTCGGGTATGGTTGCAGGAACAGCAACTATTTCTTCATAGGTGGGTGTTTCATCTGCTGCATCAATCCAGCCCATAAAGCTATAGCCGTCCATTGTGGGAGCCGTGATCTGAGAAGCATCAATTTCGGAATCGATACCTCCGGAAATAATGGTTGTGTCTTCTCCGTTTTCAAATGCACCGCCGTTAGCATTAAATGTTACCGAGCTGACAGTTGAAACAGGCTGACTTGAAAGAACAGGTGTTGCGTCCCAAAGGAACATCGGCCAAACATCAAGAGCACTTCCGTTTGAAGGACCCTTGGGAACATTGACCAAAGCATTTTCTGCCGATGTGCTCTGGATTGTTGATTCCTTAACAAAGAGATCGCCTTTACCGTCTTCATCACCTACAACAGTGAAGGTAAACTTGAAAAGCCATGTGCTGTCATCAAACTTTACATTGCTTTCTCCGTTACCAACAAGGAGAGTAACATACATTGCCGAGCATTCGCTGAGGAATGTTGAATCCACTCCGTTGTCTGCTGCTTTCTTGCTCATGTCGTAATCTGCCGCAAATTTACCCGAAACATTGTTTTCAGCCGCAAAGCTTCCCGCTTCGGTATTAACTTCAAGGGCAGTGGGACCTGAGGTTCCGTATGAATGCGTAAAGAAATCTTTGTCATAGAAGAAAAGCAAGGTACTGCCGTTCGAGTAATAATCTGTTCCCAGATAAACTCTCGCTTGGACGGTGTCGCCGGGTCTGACCTTTTCGGTTTCAACCCACTGACCGTCTACCTCTTTGAAAAATTTAGTGCTGATTTCAAGTGTACTTCCGTCATCAACGGAGGCATCCCATGCGGATGCTAACACTGAAGCAGAACTGAAAATCATCAAAAAAGCAAGCATCACAGCAACGACTTTTTTTGTTTTTGTCATATGCTTCTATTTCCTCCTTGAAAATTTATCTCTTTCTCGCCAAAATTGCCGATATATAACCGCTGTTAAAATCGGCTTTTTGCCGAAACCTGCGGGCAGGCTTACTGCCCGCAAGTTTAATGATTTTAGTTAGCCAGCGTTAGTACGTAATTTTGCCTGTTGTTTGGTCAAGCTGAGCATAGCCGAGAACCACTGCGTTGATTGACGTTGAGTCTACAACTCTTATTACTCCGTCACCTACGTATCCGTCATCGTCAACGCCGTCTCCGTCCAAATCGTTCACACCTGCGATATCCGCCGCAAGAATCTTACAGTAATCATAATCGCTGTTATCAGGTGAATCATATGACCAAGCTGTTAAGCCCGCAACTTCTGCATCAATCGCTGAAATATCGGCAGCATCAATAGCAGAGTCACCGTTTACATCGCCGAAGATGATAACATAATAAATCTCAACTACTTTATCGGTTACATTATCAATAACTTCAACCTTTGTGCCTGTACCGCAGCGGTTATACTTGGTTGTTACAACATTAAGTCTGCCGTCGCCTTCAACCGAAAGATATTCGCTTGTAAGATCGGTATCCTTGAGCTTCTCTCTGAGTCCGTAAATATAACCGGTTACGGGAGTTTCCGCTCTTGCTGTTTCAACAACCGCTGTTGAACCTTCAATAAGCTTGAGAGTAACAACTACTCTGTCGAATGCGGGATAGATTGTCATATCACCGGCAATCACTGTGGGAGCGGCAGTTTCAAAGTCGATAAGTGACGACTTGTCAACAGGCTCATCAGCCGTTCCGAGAGCAATCTCCGTAAGCGACCAACCGACAAAGTTGTAGTATTCCTTATCGGGAGTACCTGCGGGAGCTTCGATAGTTGCGTTGTATTCAAGACTTGTTGAATAGAATTCTTCACCGGCAGCATCGAGGAATGTTACCGTATAGGTGTTGATTTGCCAAATTGCATAATAGGTCTTATTTTCGGCAGGCATCTTTGTGGGAAGATCAACCTTATCGGATGCACCTGCGTTTTCAGTAAGTGCCCAACCGATGAAGCTATAACCTGTCTTTTCGGTGCTTACTGCCGATGCATCAATTTCCGTATTGTAAGCCTGAACAATAGGTTCAACATCTGTTCCGCCGCTTACAATAAAGGTTATCGTGTACTGATTAACCTTCCAAGTTGCCTTGAGGGTTATATTCGATGCGGGCATTGTTGCGGGAATTACCGCTGCATCACCGTTTGCATCTACCCAACCGTTAAAGGTGTAACCCGTCTTTGTGGGATTGATTGAAGAAGCATCAATCGTTGTACCGTAATTCTGAACGATAGGAGCAATATAATCGCCGCCATCAACGTCAAAGCTGATCGAGTACTGGTTAAGTGACCAGAGAGCTTTGATTGTCATATTCTTAGCGGGCATTGTTGCGGGGATTTCTGTATCCCAGCCAACGAACTCGTAACCTTCCTTGGTTGTAGCGATTGCATCTTTATCAATTGCCGCACCGAAATCCTTTGTTATGGGATCAATGGGAGTACCGCCGTCAACATCAAATTCGATCGTATACTGCTTAATTTCCCAAATTGCATAATAGGTCTTGTTTTCGGCAGGCATCTTTGTGGGAAGGTCAACTACATCCGAAGCAGTTGCTTCTGCCGAAAGTGCCCAACCCTTAAATTCATAGCCTGTCTTTTCGGTGTTAATCGAAGCTGTATCAATTACAGAATCATAATCTAAAGTGATGGGAGCAACTGTCGTACCGCCGTCAACTTCAAAGCTGATTGTGAACTGCTTGATTTTCCACTGAGCTGTAATCACTGTGTTTTCAGCAGGCATAATCGTCGGAATATCCTTATCCCAACCGATAAACTCGTAACCGGTCTTAACGGGATCTGCAACTGTTCCGATTGCCGCCTTGTAGTCCTTGGTGATATCCTCGTATGCAACATCGCCCGTATCTACGAAGCTGATTGTATACTGATTAATCTGCCAATTTGCAGTGATTTCAAGATCCTCATCGGGCATTGTTGAAGGAATGTCCATACTCCAACCTGTGAAACTGTAACCTGTCTTAACGGGATTTGCAACCGCTCCGATTGCTTCGCCGTAATTCTTTGTTATCGGCTCATATGCAGTATCACCGGTATCGATAAAGGTAATGGTGTGCTCATTTATCTGCCATGCGGCTGTATAAGTAAGAGTTGCACCTGAATCGCCGATATCATCCATAGTGTCTGCGGGAGTAACTTCGTTGCCGTCTGCATCTGTCCAATAAAGGAATGTATAACCTTCCTTGGTCGGATCATCGGGAATTGAAACCATTGAACCGTAAGTAAGAGCTTCTTCGCTGTAAACTTCTTCTGAAAGCGAATCTTTGAATACTACATTGTAGGTTTCCTGTGTCCACTTTGCAAGAATATTAATCTGCCCTGCCGGCATAGTTGCGGGAACACTTGCCATATTCCAACCGTCGAATGAGTAACCGACTCTTGTGGGATCGGCAGGCTTCTCCCAATCGGACTGTGCTGTACCGTAAGGTGTTGAGAATGTCTTTGTATTTCCGTCATCCCATGCACCGCCGTTTGCACGGTAAACAATATTATAACTGTTTACAGTCCATGTTGCATAATATTCTGCACCGTTGAGAGGAATCTGAGTTGTTGTACCTGCTGCTAAGCCGGAATCGGCGTCGGTACCGACAACCATCCACTTGTCAAAGGTGTAGCCTTCCTTAGAAGGTGTGGGAACAGAGTAATCACTACCGTAATCGTCTGTTCTTGTGTAAGCAACGCTTGTCTTATCCTTATCATTATAATAAGTGATTGTATACTTCTTTGCTTCAAAGGTAGCCGTAATATTAAGGTCGGTATCGGGCATTGTCATACCTTCGGTATATCCGCTCCAACCTGTGAAGGTGTAGCCCTCTTTTTCGGGAGCGGCGGGTACTGTTACTGCCGCACCGTAATAAACATCGCTTGTTGTTTTATCTCCGTCCACATCAATTGTCAATACGTGCTTATTGCGAGCGTATTTAACAGTGAGAACAAGAGGAGTTTCAACGGAAACGGTTCCCGAAAGAACGCTGTTTGTCTTATCAAGTGTGAAGCCCGCCTTGGTTTCCTCTGCTGTGTAGGAAACTTCGGAAGCAACCTGACCTTGAAGCGTTAAGGTTTCGTCGGCTGCGGCTGCACCATACTGTCCGTTAATATCCTGATAATAGAATTCAACGGTATAACTCCAAATTGTTGCGTTCCATACTGCATAATAGGTAACAGCATCGGTTGTTGTGAGTGTCGGCCAGGTTGTTACAACGTTCTTAGCTGCCGCATCATCCTTAGATACTGCCCATCCGAGGAACTCATATCCTGCTCTTGCGGGATTTGAGGGAGGAACGATCATTGAATCGAATGTTGTTGAAACAGCCTTGGTTTTTATTGAGCTGTCATTGTCAAAGAAGCCGCCGTTTGCATCGAATGTTACATCGAATTTTCCTGCGGTAAACGCACCGTAAATGTTAACATCTGCGGCACCCATTGTGAAGTTGGCAGCATCCGAACCGTTTTCAAGCTTCCAACCGCCGAATACATAGCCGTATTTTTCGGGAGCACTTGCAATTGTTACAGCATCTCCGATGTATTTAACTTCGGAGCGGGTACTGTCAATAACACCATCTATATAATAGTTTACATTATAAGGTGTCTTCTCGTATACTGCCGTATATGTTCTTGCCTCAGCCTTATCGAGAGTGCCGAGATCTGTTGCGGCAGCTCCGCCGTTAAGTGACCAACCAACGAACGTGTAACCCTCAAGAGAAGGAACTTCGGGAGCTGAAATCTTGGAATCCAAAGTGATTTCAGTTGTTTTGGTCTTTTGAGTATCGGAGAAAGCACCTTCTCCGGCATCAAATGTCATTGTGTATTTAATCGGTTCCCAAGAAGCACTGTATGTTCTGTTGGGAAGATATTTGGATGAACCGATTGTCAGACCTTCCCAACCCTTAAATACATAGCCGTCTTTTACGGGATTTTCGGGAAGATCTTCCTGAGCGATTATGGTCTGGAATTCACCGCTGATAGTCGCTGTCGATGAACCGTCTCCGAATTTACCGCCGTTTGCATCGAGAGTAACTGTTACAATAGATGCTTTGTAATTTACTTCAAGAACAAGTGAACCATCTGCAGCAATAACACCGGTTATCGGAAGCGTGTTATTATCGGGATCAAATTCATAACCGTTAACTCTCGGAAGCGTGTCGGGAGTGAGGTAAATCGTGTTTGGATTAGAACCCTCTGCCGTATTGATAACAACAGTATAACCCGTTGTACCCTTCATACTTCTTGATGTCGTGGTAATGTTTCCTGTTTGGTTATTCAAATAGGATATTTTAATTGTATATGCGGTATCGGTTGCGGGATCGTATGAGGGATAGAACGAAGCTTCACCCTTACATACATACGGGAATGCTGTCTCTTCACCGGTTTCCGCATTAACCCAAGTTTTAAATACATAACCCTGTTTCGGAGGCGTTGCGGGAGGTGCCGCAACCTCTGAATCATAAGTACCTTCAACTTTATAGAAAACATTTGAAAGTTCTTCTTCTTTATAGAAGGTTATCTGATATTTGTTGGCTTTCCAATTTGCACTGTAGGTTGCTTCGGCAACATCTGCTGCGGGATAATAGAATTCATCAACCCAATCAACAGTTGTGCTGTCAGCGGCGTTTGTCCAACCTGTAAGTGTATAACCTTCCTTGGTAGGTGCTTCATAATCCAAAATTTCCGTTTCGGCACGGCCTGTGTATTCCTTGCTTATTGAAGCATCGGCATAAACACCGCCGTTTGAATTAAGAGTAACCTTTGTATCGGGAGTTGTGCCTTCCTCGATTGTGATTTCGGCAAAAGCATTGTCAAGGTCGGGAGTAACTACATTATTATATGTATTATATACTTCACTTGAAGTAGCCGACCAACCGTAGAACATAGTTCCCATAATGTTATCGGGAGTTCTGGTCCAATCGTTTGACATATAAACCTTACCCGAACCTGTTGCGGTGCTCTTAACTCTGAGCTGGAATTCGGTAATCCACTCACCGTCTGCCATCGGAGCGGTTTTATAGTTTGTTGCCGTAACCTGAGGATCGATAGCAATCATTACCGCCTGATAATCGTTTCTTGCGGCTGCAAGAGAATCGGGCCACGGAAGTGAAGCATCATTGGTTATTCCGATATGAGTTGCATTGATTCCGCTTATGTATTCACTGTCGGGATTAAGCTTAAATGCTGCCGAATCGTTGTTAACAAGCTCAAAGAAGTTCTTGTTATACATAAATACAAACACGGAAGAACCGGTATAGAAGTTAGTTTGTGATGTCATTCTGAAAGTGATAACATCGCCAACCTGAGCCGTTGAAGTTTCAACATAGTTACCGGAAAGCTTCTCATAAGCCGTAACATCAACGAACGCCGAATAATCGGTTTCCAACCAATACGGAGTCAGAACAATATCTTCCGTAGGATGATTCTTCAAATCATATCGTTTGCCGTTAAGCTCCCAATGATGGAAAACATAACCGAATTTCTTGGGAGTTGCAGGCATTTTATCCTGAGGAATTTCGGTATCCGCATATCCCCAAATTTCGGGAAGCGAAACAGTATCGAAATCCGTTTCGGGAGTTCCGAGATCGAAAGAAATCTTATATTCGTTGGGAGTCCACTTTGCATATGCAATGAAGCCTGTGTTGCTCGACATCACTCTTGGGAATGTATATTCCGTTGTGAGAGATTGATCAAACCAACCAACGAAAGAATAACCTTTCTTAGTGGGGGCGTCGGGAGCTTGAATCGTTTGACCGGCTGTGAAGTTAATGTCGGAAACTGCACTGCCGCCGTTTGATTCAAATGAAATCTTGCCGTTAACATCAACCATACGAGCATAAAGCTTGTAAGGTGTTTGAGTTACGCCGAGAGTAAAATCAATGGGGAAGGTTGCAGCGGTTGTAAGCTCTGCATCCAAATAATAATTAACGAAAAGATATCCATCGATATTGAGATCGGCAGGTCTGTTGAATCTTGCGGTTGTTCCGCTGTCGAATTTGACCTCATCGCCATCAATAAATACCGAATCGAGAACATTACCTTCCGCAATGGGAACATATTCAATATCAATGGGAGTTGCTTCCCATCTACCGTAGATCGTTACTCCCTTTGAGGGCATTACGAAATATCTCGTTCCGCCTTCGGACATCGAATCACTGAATACGGGTTGTGACCAATTCCCCTCATCGTAATACCAGCCCTTGAATGTGTAGAATTCTTTTGTTCCGGTTTCAAGAGAATTTTCATAAACCTTTTCACCGGTTGATAATTCCAGCGTAGTAACGTCTTCATCTGTTTCGCTTGCGTTGGGATCTATAATGAGATTGTATTTATTTGCCTTATAGTAGAAATTGAATGTTTCGGTAGTATTGAGGCCCGAAAGAGTCATATTCTGTGATGCCGTGCTCTGCGAGCTGAGTGAATAACCCTCAATGTTTGCCGCATATGCAAGCCATACGGAACCTGCGGGCTGAGCCTGACCGTAAACGCCCTTGGGATCAACCGTCTGAGTGGGAATAAGCTTTGTTGTTGTTCCCTCAATATAGTGATTGATTTCCCAATTGACGGTTGCGTTGTAACCGGTAAGAGCCAAATACTTTGAGTAGAGATCCGTAGCAGCTGTATCAATCTCTTCTTGTGTTGTATCGGGCTTTGCAAGAACGCTGCCGGCTGCTTTATACGAAGCAAGGAAAGCATCCCAACCGCCTGTATACATTGTAGCCTGCGGATTCGCGCCTTTGTTAAAGGTGTAGCTTCCGTAGCTTGCCGAGCCGTCAACTGCACATCCGTGTGTTACGCCGTACCAAATCTGATAAAGAGTAGTTGTATCGTAAACTCTGAAATCAACGTTAACTGTACCGGCAACATAAGATGATCTGCTTTTATCATCGTTGTAACAATAAACATCGGCAGTCAGCGAATAAGGCGTTGTGGGCGTTGTGCTTTGAGCAGGGCCGGTACCGGTAATAGGTGCCATGGCGTAAGCTCCGAAGCCATTACTTGTTGTAACGGTTGAGGAATTGGTAGAGCCGGAAGTAAGGTTAACGGCACTGAATTCCGAAGCGGCGGCAGTAGATGTGAAGCCCCAGTCCGTTTTGCCGTAAGTATGCGCTTTATTGTGGAACGTAATGTCGTTAAGGATGAAACGCGTAAAGCTGGCAGACTCACCGTACTGAACGGTAGCTCTCATGTTAAGAGAACGAAGGTCTTCGTTTCGTTTGTCGATATAAACAATCGGTTCCGATCTGTTGCCGTCATCGGAGAAGCATCCGTTATAACGGTCGTCGCTGGTAGTATCAAAGAACTTAATGAATGCTCCGACCTCGGTACCGGCAATTTTGTCGTTGGGAGCAGAAGAAACATAAGCATCAACATCGGAGCTTACATTGTCATTTCCTCCGGCACCCTTCAAGGCTCCGCCATCAAGTGCATTACCCGAAGCATAGTTTACATAACCGACCGTCTTCGTCGGAGAACCGCTGTTCATGTACGTGTACATATTCTTGGACTGAACCTGGAAAATTATCGAGTGTCGTGTACGAGTTTCGGCTGTAGAATTTTGTCTATAATGAATAGCTCCAACCCAGCCGGGCATAACCAATATGTTTTCAACATGGCTGAAAGCATATGCCTTATACGAAACGCCCTTGAGCTTATAAGTGATGGTGAAAACAACATCGGTTCCCGCCACTGCTGTACCTGAGGTAACCTCCCAGGTGTATGTCGTTGTTGTTTTACCATCGCTTCCCGTGGTAACCGTGGGGCTACCGTCAACATGCGAAATAACCGCATTGTTAATACCCGTAGACTCTACGGTGGGGATAGCATCCGGAGTTGTTCCTGTTATGCTGAAAGAAACCTTGGGGAATGACGGTGTTTCTTTAGCATAAGCAACGTTAACGTAGCTGCCCTTATCGGCCTGCGGAATACCCGAAGGAGTAGCGGCAACTACAGCACCGGCCGCACCGCTGGCAGGAACAGAGAATGAACCTGTTTCATAAGCGATACGGATTACATCCGTTGTGGCTGAGGTATCAACCGAATAATCCGTTTTGGAGAACGAAACGCTTCCGTATTCGTATGCGGGGTCAGCTGCTGAAGCCAGCACCGAAACGGGAGCAACGGTCAAAACCATCGCAACAACAAGAAGCATGCTGATGATTTTCTTTGCTTTGCTCAAAAATAATCCCTCCAAATTAAAAATTTTGAACATGAAATAGATGGTCACTATTACACGTTGTTATTATATCACCAAGTGTCAAATGTGTCAATAAAATATGCCATTTCTTTTCTTATAATTATATATAAATTTTTAATATTAAATTTTATGCACTATAGTTTCTGCACAAAATCAGCAGTGATTTTTTGTTAATTTCGCTCTTGTTTTTCTCGATTTGTTCATAAATTTTTAACAATTTCTCAACCTGTTTTCAAAACTTCATTTTCGTATTTGATATAATAAACCGATTTTATCAATCAATATCTTCTTCTTTTGAAAATTTTTATCTCCACTATGTAAATTATTTTTGCTTTGTGTGTTGTATATATTTCACAATTATTCTTCTGCTTTTTTAAGCCCGATTAGTTATAATTACTACATATTTTTTAATAATTTTTTTGATATTGAGTTGGATTTTTGTACATTTCAAATTAGTTTTGCACAATAATATTTTGCCTGAAATGCAAAAAACGAGCAGCTTTTTTCATTTCTTTTTCTTGATAAATGCACCAAAAAAAGCCGCAGGAGCAAGCCCCTGCGGCGAAAAATTATTCGATTTTTACTTTATAAAGCATCATTATGCTTCAGCAACAGTGAAAGTAAATTCAGTCTTTTCTGACCACTTATTACCACGGCACTGTGCTTCCCAAGTCTGCTCACCTACATTTGCAAATCTGTATCTAATGGTCCATGTTGCAGTACCATTGCCGTTGTCTGAATAGGTAACATTATTGGACGTCTGGAGGTATGTGCTGGTCTTGCCATTGTAGCCAAGGCGAACCTTAGTTACATCGGATGTTGTAACAACAACAACCTCTGCATACTGTGCTCTAACTGCATCTGTGGGAGGAGTTACCGAAACAATCGAGAACTCAGCATATGATGTTGAGGGAGAATCTGTCTTGAGATACTTAGTAACCTTAACATCGGCTGACTTATCGGTTTCGAGCCATGAGCTTCCGCCGTCTGTACGATACCAAACAACCCACTTCTGATCCTGCTCAAGATCGGAGCCGGAATAGGTGAATCTCATTGTGAGAACCCAAGTTGA
The DNA here is from genome assembly GCA_964571095.1 of uncultured Clostridium sp. Taxonomy (GTDB): domain Bacteria; phylum Bacillota; class Clostridia; order Oscillospirales; family Acutalibacteraceae; genus CAG-177. Next base: position 259,258 of record CAZNAC010000001.1, read on the forward strand.
AGTACCGTCACCGTTCGAGCTAACGGTTGTGTAGCTTGTTGCTGTGGGAGAGTAGGAAACAGTCATGCTTGTTCCGTCTTCCTTAGTCATAACAAGTCTGAGTCTTGTTACAGCACTATCTGCAACAACGGTAATTGTTGAGCTGTTACCACGCTTAACAACATTTTCAGCAGGAGTTACGGACTTAATTGCCTCTGAAACGTCTGCGATATTCGTAAATTCTACAGTATAATCGCGTGCGGTTTCAATGTTTTCCCAATCCTCAGATGTATAGCCAATCTTTGCACGAACCTTATAGCTGCCTTCGGAAAGCATTGTTACAACTGTCCACTTCTCGTATGCAACTCTCTTATCTTCAACAGAGTCTGAAATTACTTCGTTATTTTCGTTGTAAGCAACGATTGAAACAAGACCTGCCTCTGAAAGGTCGCCGGGAACTTTTTCATCAAGTCTGTCATATGTCCATGTGAAGGTATAGTCATCGCCACCGCAAATCTGAATCTTAACGGGGCTTTCTATAACCTTGATTTCATATGCAGCCTTAGTGATATTAGTAAGAACCGTGGGAGCTTTAAGGGTAACAGACTGAACACGGCAGATTGTAGTATCGTTAGTCCACTGTGCTACAAAAGTGATACCCTCAGTTGTCATATTTCCGACTTCGGGGCTCCAACCTGTGAAGATATAAGCCTCTCTTGTGGGAGCTTCAGGAGCGTTGATTGCTTCACCAAATACTGTGGGAACAACCTTATCGGCTGATGAACCGTTCCATGAACCGCCGTTTGCTTGGAAGATTGCATCATAGGTATTGGGATCAAATTTAGCTGTATAGGTTGCACCGCCAACTACCATAGCAACAACATCGCCTTCTACCCAACCCTTGAAGGTATGACCAACCTTTGTGGGTGTGGGAGCAACAGGAATCTCACCGAATGCTGTGGGAACAATAGTATCTTCACCATCAATCTTGAAGACTGCATTATAAATGATTGCTTCCCATGTTGCGGAATAAGTTCTGTTTTCAGCGGGCATTGTTGTGGGAATAGTTGCAGGTTTGCCCTGTTCGTCTACCCAACCGGTGAAGTTGTGACCTGTCTTTGAAGGATCACTGACAGCAGCAATTGCAGCGCCGTAATCAAGAACGATATCTTCAATTGCAGTGTCACCGGTATTAACAAACTTAATTGTGTACTGATTAATTCTCCATGTAGCCTTAATTGTAAGGTTGGTTGCGGGGATTCTTTCGGGGATTTCTATTGCATCTCCGTTTTCATCTACCCAACCTGTGAAGCTGTAACCGGTCTTTACGGGATCGGAAACTTCACCTACAAGTGCGTTGTAATCCTTTGTGATAGCGGCATATGCACTGTCACCTGTATCAACGAATGTAATTGTGAACTGCTTGATTGTGAAGAGAGCAGTTACAGATACATCTTCAGCGGGCATCTTTGCAGGAATATCCTTGCTCCAACCGTTAAACTGATAACCGGTCTTTACAGGATCCTGTACGGTGGGAATAGTCTCATCGTAGTAGTACATGGTTTCATTAGGTTCGCTGCCGTCAACATTAATTGTTAACTTGTACTGGTTACGGATATAGTAAACCTTAAGTACTGTATTACCGTCAGCTTTAACCGTGCCTGAAAGTACGCTTGCATTTCTATCAAGAGTGAAGCCGGTCTTTTCTTCGGGAGTTACAGATACAGTTGCATCTGTATCATCGCTCTTTGTAGCTACTTGAGGAGCGCCGTATACACCTGTAGTATCCATTATATAGGTTTCGATCTTGTAGTTAACAGTGCCGGCAGAATATGTTGCAACATATGTTGCACCGCCAACGCCGACAAGCGTAAGATCGGGAGTCCAAGCCTTGAATCCGTAGCCTTCCTTAACGGGAACATCCGTGGGAGGTGTGGGCATTGTGCCATAATCTACTTCAAAGCTCTTTGTCTTACTGCCATTTGAGAACAAGCCATCGCCTGCATCAAATGTTACGGTGTACTTAATGGGAGTCCATGTACCATAAACCTTGATATCCTCTGCGGGCATTGTTGCGGGAAGTGAAGCAGCATTGCCTTCTTCATCTTTCCAACCCGAGAAGGTATAGCCTTCCTTGGTAAGGACATCACGAAGTGTGATTGATGCACCGAACTCGTACGGATCATATGCGTACTGTTCGCCGTCAACATAGTAGATAACCTTAAGGCTCTTAATTGTGAATTTTGCTTCAAATGTAAGGTCGCTCTGAACTGTTACGGGGAATGTCTGCTTAACGCCGTTTACATACCAACCATCAAAGTCATAACCGTCTTTGGTTAATTCAGGTGCATCGGAGGCATTAACAGTTTCATTCCAATATGCAGTCCATTCATAACCGTCAACTACAACTCCATCTTCATCAAGGAATTCGATGGCGTACTCAATGGGATTGAATGTAGCAATGATATCAATATTCTCTGCAGGAACTTTTTCGGGAGTCTGATCCCACTCAATAAATTCCTGACCGTCAAGCGTAGGTTCTACGGGATAAGAAATTGTTGAATCATAGTCAAGCTGCATCTCTTTGTAGAGATTTGTCTTTGCATCATCAAGATAGAATCTTACCCAATACTTATTAACAGTATAGGTTGCATCATAGGTCTGATCACCGGCAGGCATTGTTGCGGGAACTTTCCAGCCGCTGAATGTATAACCTGTCTTATCGGGAGCAGTGGGAACCTGGATAGGTTGACCGTATGCAACGGGAACTGTGCTAAAGACTACTCCGTCAATAGTAAATGTTACATTATATGATGCTGTACCGGTTGTACCGTAAACCTTAACATCATTGTCAGGCATCTTAGCGGGAACCTGATCGCCCCAACCTGTGAAGCTAACGCCTTCATCGGGAGTATAGGTCCATGCAGTGATGTCTGCGTCATAGTCATAAGTATCTCTGTGTACTTCAACATTGTCTACATAGTAGATAACATCGTGGCTGTTGATGTTCCACTGTGCAACATAGTTTACGCCGTTTAAGGGCATCTTGGGATTGGTCGCATTGAAGGTAACCTTTGAGGTTGAACCCTCCTTGCTCCAATGCTTGAATGTATAACCTACCTTAGTAGGTACTTCGGGAGCGGGAATTACGCTCTGATATGTGCCCTGGTATGTGTCGTGGACTTCACTCTTGGTGCTGTCCATATAGAATGTTGCGGTATACTTTGTTGCTTCATACTTAGCATAGTAAATCTGGTTTTCAATTGCGGGAACTTTTTCGGGCATCGGGTTTCCGTCTGCATCAACCCAACCGATAAATGTGCTACCGTTCTTTGAAGGTGCATCGGGAGCAACGATTGTATCGCCGCAATTCTGGTTGCCACCAGTTATCCAGTTGCCGCCTACGCCGTCATAGAAATCAATGTAATAAGACTTTGCTTCCCAAACAGCATATACATAAACAGCTTCTGCACCGAGTTTGATCGGGAAGTCTGCTGTTTTGCCGTCTGCATACTTCCAGCCCTTGAAAGTATAACCGTCTTTTGAGGGGTTGGGAGACATAGCTGCGATAGGTTGATCGTATTCACCGGTAAGAACTGTAAGCTCCGTATCGCCGTCCATGAAATGAACACCGATCTTAGCTGCTTTCCACTTTGCGGTGAACTTCATTCCTTCAGCAGTCATGTTACCTACTTCGGGTGACCATCCATCGAATGTATAACCTGTCTTTGTGGGATCTGCGGGAGCAACGATTGCTTCGCCGAATACTGTGGGAACAGTCATTGTTGACTGACCGTTTGCAAATGTACCGCCGTCAGCATCAAATGTTGCATTAAATGTACCTGCACTCCATGATGCGTAGAACGATACATCGCCTACTACAGTATGAGTGGAGGGCATATCATTGCCGTTTGCATCAACCCATTTAACAAATGTATAACCTGTCTTTGAGGGAGCTGCAGGAAGATTATATGCACCGTCAAATTTTACGCTGAGAGTCTGATATGCCGATGCATCGGTCTTCTCTTTGTAGAATTTAACATTATAGGTGTTTGCTGTCCACTGTGCATTAAATGTGATATTAGATGTGCCCATAGTTCCAACGGTGGGATTCCAGCCGGAGAACTTATAGCCATCCTTATGAGGATCTGAGGGAGCTACGATTGTTTCGCCCTCTGCATATTCTTTAACAGTGTCATAAACCGAACCGTCAACCATAAATGTTGCGGTATACTTAACAATTTCTTCGAATACTGCAACGTATGTTACGTCTGCATTACCCATTGTCTGGGGGAATGTAAGGACAGTGTCGGTGCCTTCAATAGCCCAACCGAGGAATGTATAGCCTTCCTTGCTGGGATTCTCTGCGGGAGCGGGAACAGAAGCACCCGATGCATAATTTGCAGAAGAGTATTCTGTACCATCAACCTTAAATGTTGCCTTGTGTTCGTTTCCTGCAGGAGGATTACCGATAGTGAAGGTGTGGCTAAGGTCGTCGAGAAGAAGATAATCAAGATAACCTTTTGTGATTGAATCCGGCATTTTGTTTATGTTAAGAGTTGACCCGAAATTTACATCAGTTTGTGACGGATGTGAGCAGAAAATATTTCCTTTTCTGTTCAGATACCTTGTATATGTGGGAATCTGCCAAAGTTCTCTCGGTGACTCAGTCGAAAACGTTGTTCCGTCAGCAAGTCCCGTCTTAACTTTTACTTTGTATTCAAACATATAGGCATCATCAGTAAATTCGTATGCGGGAGCCGGTGATTTATTAACCAGAGAGCTTATCATTACAAAGTCATGATTTGCACGATATTCGTCACTGAATCCACAACAATTTTTACCAAGCCAAGTTGTATTAGCACCGTCAGACGGCATACTGGTCATCATAACAGAAAACTGGCGGTCTTCATAACAGGTGTGTGCTGTATTAACATTTGTAAACGGTTCAACGCCATAATTGTATCCGGTATCCTCATCAATTTGATCTTCCGGTACATTATCATAAAGAAGCTTTACGTCCCAATAATTTTTGTCGAACATACTGCAAAGTACAAAGTCACCGCACATCATATTGCTCTTGACATAAACTTTTACCATCAACTGGTCTCCGGGTTTTACATAATAGTCGGTAAGAGCGTAGTTGCCGTCTGCATCTTTTTCATAGAACTCATAACCGAAATATACGAAGCCGTCAACATAACCGTCTGTAACATTTGTGCCGTAATCTTTAACAAGGTCTGCGTATTTTTTAATCTTAGAAACGCCCGGCTCCGCCGCCGATGAAACAGGTGCAACGATCGGAGCAAGACACGAGAACATTCCAAAAACAATTGCAATTGCAAGGAACGCACTCAGTGCACGTTTGATTTTTGACATTTGCTCGTTTCCTCCTTTTATTAATATACTATATAACATAGGACAATTTAATGAGCATCGTCGGATTTAATAAAGCTATTGTGTGTAACCCACGCCATATGGTGTGGGTTACACCTGATTAGATTAGATTAGATTAGATTAGATTAAGTGAGCGAATACCTATTTATACTTTATTTAGCAACATAGCACGATTCGCTTCCGGATAACTGCTGATTGATATAACCTTTTCCGGTATAAGCATCTCTAAATGCAATAACATCTTGAGAAGTTATGCCAAATGAATTGTCAATATCCGCAGCAATAAACTTGTGGTAATTCTCCGGTTCCCAATCCCATTCGTAGCGACCATTGGCCGCATCTCTGATAAGTGATAAATCTTTGGCAGTGGTTTGTTCACCATCTCCGTCAACATCACCAATAACAATCATAATATATGTCTTAACGACTTTGCCGGAGTTATCTTTAAATTGAATAACTGTTCCGGTTGAGTATTGATCGGCTTCATTGCGAGTAACCGTAGCAGTACAGTTACTTGTTTCAAAGGCAGCCAGGACATCGTCATCACTAAATTGACAAGCAACACCGTAGCCAACAATATATCCATCTATAGGAACTCCGTCAACATCCTTTGGCAAAGTTTCATGATTGGAAAGACCTGTTGAAATTTGAGGAATAAATTCATGTTCCAGATTCGCATCAAAATACAAATCTAAATATTCATTCTTCAATTCAACAGAAGCTTTTGATGAACCGGCTGAAACGAGTTCACTCTGAGCCTTTGTAAGCTTCTCAGCAATCTCATCGATTCTATCCTGCTGAGATTCTGAATAGGGCTTATCATTATTAGCTCTGAGAGCATCGTTATATGCCTCTGCAAATGTTCTGTATGAATCTACGGTATACAAAACTTGGCTTTCAGGATTATTGCCACCTAATGAGAAGATAGGAGCGGCAGCATCAAGAGCAGCCGAAACCTTGGTATAGTCACCTGCAAGAGCAAGCTTCTTCCAAGTGTGAACTATTTGAGTTGTTGCAACATTGATTTCCGAAGGACGAGGATCGCTCTTTGCAAGAATCTTTGCGGCAAATGCAACTGCGTTATCATAGTTCTCTTTTGTTTTGCCGATGTAGTTACCTTTAGAAGTATCAACCGTTGAATAAAGGTCATACATCTCTTTAAGCTTGCTTGTATCACCCTTAACTCTGATAAGGCGAGAAGCAGTAAGCTTAATCATATGGGTAGCATATGTTGCATCGATTGAGTTAACCGAAGGAAGGTTAAGTCTTCTTTCAATATATGCTTCCATTTCTTCGTTGTACTTCTGAATTTCTTCAGCAGTTGCAACATGATATTCAATCTCACGAGGATCTTCGGGAGCGAAGAACTGCTGCGAATTGATGATGCTTTCGGCAAGCTTTCTTGCGGTTCTGTACCTGTTATAAGTATGAGGTACATAGTCACGCATACTGAAATGTACATAATCGCTCTCGTAGTATTCGATATCTTTCTTGGTAAGAACAGTATATGTTCCGGCATCAGTCTTATGAGTTGTTTCGGTTGTCTTGTAGTTGATACCGCTAACCTTTGCGATTTCTGCCTTGAGCGAATCAATACCTGTATCAAGCTCGAAGTCTTTAAGAGCTTCAATTGCCTTTTCAAGTGCATCTGCGAGCTCTTCGTATCTGTTATCATACTTTTGAGCGTCCTTAGCAACGATAGCAGCAGCGAAAGCATCGCCTTGCTTGGGCATAAGAACAAGTCTTGCAGCATTCATAAGAGCTGTCTTGTAGTTTGCGAAAAGAGTTGTAGCTTCACCGCTTTGCTTATCTGTGTCATAGTTTGATAACTGACGGTTTGCAGAAACCGCATTTTCAAACATACGAACAAGGCCGTAGTCATTGTAAAGATGAATTATTGTATCGATGCTTGCACTTGTGCCTGCAACGGAAAGGGTTGTAGTAACGTTATATTGACCGTCTTCAACACCGCCGTTGTTACCGGAAATGACGGGTTCATCATTTGCATCAAGAACAAGCTTGCCGTTTTCATCTTTCTGATAGGTATAAGCAAATCTTTCATATGATTCGCCGTTTGACTTCTTAGCAACCTCGAACGGGCTGAAGAAGTAGATACCGCCTTCACCTGTCATTGCCTGTGAAACGGGCTTGGAGTCGTCTGCACCTGAATTTTTAGCAACAAAGGGATACTTTGAAGCAAGAGCGGAGGAGTTCATTACTACGCTTGAAACAGCCGCTGTTGCAGCTGAGCCGCCCTTATTATCTCTGACACGAACGCTATATCCTTCGATATCTTTAAGAGAATCACCTGTTGAAAGGTAGAGTGACTTTTCATACTGAATTGTACGATCGCCAACTTCTTTGGAAACAGTAATATTACTGTCGTCCTTACTGTTTTCACCGACATATGCATAAACAGTCTTTGAAAGAGTTGACTCGGTAATCTTTGCACCGGTTTCGCCGAAGATATAATAGTTAACGGTAAACTCAATGAGGTCGCCGATATTTCTATCTCCGGTAAGAGTTACTTCTGCCTTTTCACCGCCGGAAAGAGTATAGCCTTTTGAGAGACCTGTATATCCGATTGTACCAACCGAATTACCGCTTGAGTTATAAGTATTCAGAACAACCGAAGCGATTTCATACTTATAAAGCTTATCCTGAACGCTTGAACCATCGGCATTTGTATGATAGGTATTGATACCGCTTGAACCGTTCATAACTTCAAATTTAACTTCGCCGGTTTTGGAAATTGTTTCGGGGAGATAGATTTCCATCTCTTCAAATTCCTGTTCTTCGCTCAAGTGAAGTACAGTACAGATAATGGGAAGACCGACAAGGATAATATCGTTTGCTCTGCCCTTCATCTGTGTATTTGTTGAGGATGTGAATTCCTTCGTTCCGAGTGATTGAAGAAGGTCGTAAACCATACTTCCGAGAAGGTTGTTGTCAAGAATCTTATCAATGGATTCTTTTGCCTGGAATACTCCGGGGAAGAGAAGATCAAATACATTGCCGAGAATGTCAATGATAATCTGAACACCGTTCATTGATGCAAATGCACCGTTTTCGTTTCTCTTGAAGATTTCAGCAAGGTTTGTTGCATCAAGAGTATAGAGAGGTTTAAGTATATGGTCAAAGACAAATTTCTTTGAAACGATCTGGGTTCCGTTACCTGCAATTGCAGCGGAAATCCAAGGCTTGTTGCCCTCGCCGCCCTTAATGGGGATAAGAGCATCAATTATTGTATCAAAATCCTGCCATACCATGTCTTCTGTAAGGTTATCTGCCTTGCCATCTGCATTATAGCAAAGAAGCTTATCGCAGATTGAAAGAAGAGGAGCATATTCGCTGAATGCCCATGCGGCAATCTGAACCATAAGATTGCTATAGTGACCTTCATCACCCTGATACTGAAGAAGTCCTTCACCTGCTACGGGGTTATTGCCCGAAGCGGGAACCATATCAAAGTCCTGATTAAGGTTGTAAACCGCAATATCAAAGAGGATAGTAATCATCTTATCAACAACAGCGGCATAGTATTCTTCGTCACTCATACCGGCGGTCTTTTCGGGCTTGGTATATGTGAACTGAGGAATATCCTGATATGCAAGAAGCTCAACTGCTCTGTATGCAACATCAACAACAGTCTGATATTCTTTGCCTATATAAATGTATTTAACCGAACCGTTAAGAATTGCTCTGAGAACAAGAGCAACGATCTGCTGGTTTGTGTAACCATCAAGTTCCGCAGCGGTGGGGAATCCTTCTTTAAGTGCTGTCTGACCAAAGAATTCCGAACCCGAAACCTGAATAACAAATTTTGCAACATTACAGATATTATCGAAAAGGAGGGAGTTATCTCCGGCAGGATTAGTGCCGTAATCCCAATCCCATGTGTAGGTAACGCCGCCAACCGAAACACTCTTAACAGCAATGGACTCGATTACATGACCGAGAAGTGTGTTAAAGTAGTCAACAAGAGTTGTGCCTGCGGGAATCTTTTCTGCTTTAAGAACAAGAGCTTCTTGAAGCTTAAAGATCTTTGCGTAAGCTGTTTTTGACTGAAGATCTGCAAGAATTTCATCTGTTACTGTTTCGCCGGTGTAGCTGGGATCATAATCGGGATTATTGTACCAAACGCCGGGAACATTGTCTTTACCTTCAACAACAGTGGTCGAGGGATCATCACCGAAGAATGTTTTCTTTGCATATTTATCAAGGTATGTAACACCGCAAACATCTTCACGAACCCAGCGAACCGTATCTCTGTTGAGAACGGGAATAAGAAGATTGTTATAAGCAGCCTGAAGAAGGTCTTCGATGAAATCGTAGCCTGTCTTGCTTGTGCCGATATCAAGGAGTGAATAATCGGCAGCGGGAGCGGCTGCACCTTCGGCAACTCTTGCATAGCCGCCGAGACCAACTGTTACCCAATCTTTGGGATGAACCCAACCATAGTAGTCATACTTCTTTGTGTCGGGCTTTGTTTCGTTGAGTGATGCATCTGTCTTAAATCCATAGAAGCTGTAGTCAACAGCACTGTACGGATCGTTGAAATAATCATCAAGCTTTTTCCACTCACCGAGAACAAGGTCATTTATAAGCGTTTGAAGAAGAGTAAGGGCACCGTTGTTGGCATCCTTATATTTTGCGGGGATTGCCGAAGCACCGTCGTCAAAATAATCATAGCCTTCGGGCTTACCCTTTTCGTCAAGCTCGCCCATTGCTTCGCCTTCGGCTGTCATTCCGAAGACCAAACCGATAACAAGCTCTCTTACATCGAAAACGTAGTCGGCAATAAAGGACTGCATGATACCGAGGCTGACTGTACCGTTAGCATACTTCTGACCGATAGGAGCAAGGTTAGCGATAAAATCGAAAAGGCCTTTAACAACTTCAACATCGGTGTTTTTAGTTCTTCTTACAGCCGATGCAGGTGCGAAGTAAGTGGGAATGGCACCGGCATCACCAAGCAAAGGAAGAAGGTTCTGAACACTGTTAAGAAGTTCTTCAACACTTGTGAGAGTAGTATCGATGCTACCGAGGTCAAGAGTACCGATATATATATCAAGCACTATCTTTTCTTTAAGTAACATACGATCAACTTCGTCAAGGCCCATTGATGCATACTGCTCCGTTGTAAATTCAGGAGAATCAACATCATTGTACTTGACTGCGCTGTCCTTATATGCCTCATATGCATTACCCATTACGGAGAAGGAACCGATGAGCATTGCAAAAGCCATAAGGAGAGAGAGAATGCGGATTGACTTTTTCAAATTGTACACCTCCAAAAAAATTTGCACTTTGTGTGTTTTGGACAAATAAATTTGAGATTGTGAATGGGCGAATCTATATACTATAGTAAATAGTCACGCTCACTGCACCGATGACCGACCTCCTTGTTGTTTGCCTGCGCCAGAAACGCCACCATCCGGCGCAAAGCGACACAGTCAAAATCACAAAATTTAGTTATCCACTTGAGGCTTTCCGTATGACATTCGCTCGATAAGAGCACAACATCAGATAGAAAACCACTATATGGTCACATTAACTATACCTAAATTTGAGGGCGATGTCAACGATTTTCAAAACTCATTTAATATTTTGTTAATAATCAACAATTTGAATCGTCGTTTTTTGGTTAAAATGATAGCAAATATTTTTCTAAATTCGGATTTTCAGCTTTTAAAGTTTATGTAAAGCTATTTTACTTTACACTTATGCTTGCTTTATTTGTTGTTGACGAAAAGTCATATTTAACATTTACTCGTCACACAAACCTTATTATTAAAATGTATAATGAAAAACTGCCGATTTCGCAAATATTAGTTCTAATGCAGAATAATCGTTAACTCTGTAAAGCTATACAACTTTACGGAGTTAACGATTATTTTAAAAACCAATTGGAAATTTCGTTATTGAAAACGACTATATATAAACGCTGTTCCGGTTGAAATTTGCCATTAAAAGTGCTTTTATTTGCTTAATGAGCATCTTTTTATTTCAAAATCACAATGAATCTTGCCTCGTAAAGCGATATAGCTTTACAGCATCTTAACTATTTTGCAGTCTAATTTATCATAATTATTATAAATGCATCTATAATACCATGCTGCACTGCCGGTGAAATGAGTCCAACCTGCTCTACCGTTGATTCCTTTTCCGCACGAAACATCACCGGCGAGCACGTACGGCTCTGCTCGATACCGAGTTGCCGTTTCGGTTTCAACATAAAAGCTCAAGGGATTCAATGCGTTAACCATCTTTTGTGCTTCATCAATTCTTCCTGCCGAAAACAAAGCGATTGCAAACCACACGCCTGCGTGAGTGTACTGACCACCATTTTCTCTGATTCCGTTCGGATATGCCGCAATATATCCCACTTTTTCATAATCATCGGCATCGAATGGCGGCGAAAGCAATTTGACTGTATTACCGTCAAACAATGTCTTCAATGCTGTATCAAGTGCAATTTCTTTTCTGTCGGCATTCATAAAAACAGCAAATGCTTGCGGCAAAATATCAATAAAATCACTGTCCTTGCCGAAAACGTTCCCATTTTCAAGAATTATTCTTGCATAGCGATCACCGCACCACGCCTTAGATTCTATTATATTCCTTAGTTTTGCGGCAATGGAAATATATTCGTCGCCTTTATCCGATTTATCTTTCTTCAAGCAAAGCTTTGCCATTCGTTCCAGTACAATCACTTGAAACATTGCCAGCCATACACTTTCGGCATTGCTTTCACCGATTTTATCGAATCCGTCATTCCAATCGCACGAACCGATTAGCGGTAAACCGTTTTTTCCGAAATTCAGCGATTTATCAACCGCCTTTATGCAATGTTCAAGAATACTTTCTTTATAATTTGTTTTTTGAGGAGAAAAATAACGCTCTTTTTCGTTTTCTCCGAGAATTTCTCCGCTGATATACGCTGTCTTAATATCAAGAAACGAATAATCACCTGTTTTTTCGGCATATTCGGTACAAACATAAGGCAGCCAAAGCATATCATCACTGCATCTTGTTCTTACACCGTTTACTTGTTGAGTTTTATTTGTAATTATATGCCACCAATGAAGAACATCGCCTTCCTCAAATTGAACTGTACAGCACCGAGCTATATGCCGTAGCGTTAACTTCGGTTCAAAATCGATAAATGCAAGGCTATCCTGAAGCTGATCTCGAAAACCGTAGGCTCCCGAACACTGATAAAAGCCTGTTCTGGCAAAGAAACGTGTTTGCTTTATCTGTGAATACAAAAAGGAATTGAAAAACAGCTCAAGGTTTTTGCTTTTTGATTCGATTTTTACCGGATTGACACAGCGTGAACCATAGCTTGCAACGCTCGACATAAGACGTGCCGCATTTTCACACGATGCCCAAGAAAAACAAAATTCAAAATTTTTTGTCTGTTTTTTTTGTAATACGGCATTATTCCCGACGGCAATGCAACAATCTTCAATAATCGATTCGCCGTCGGAAGAAAAACGACCTTCAAAAAAATCTTCTTTTGAATAGCAAATATATTCTGCTTTTTCGTCACAGCTTAAATTCATATACCCGTTTATATCGGAAAACGAATTTTTTAGAGTAACACCCTTTTCGTTTTTCTCCGCATAAAGCATTCCGCATCCGCATTTTTCGACACCGAGAACAGGTTCGACGTAATACATAATATCAACGCTCTTATCACAAGCCGATTTATTTGTGATTTTTACACTGCATTTTTTTGCCATACCCCGCTTTGCAACCGTCACCTTAATTTTATATTCAATATCGGCAATTCTTCCCGACCAAATTGCATATTCCGGAGTGAACTCGGCTTTTCCGAGACACGTCAAATCGTATAATATGCCGTTATATTTCATAATCAGCATTTCTCCGCGATTGTCACGCATTAAATCATTGCTCCAGGGAGTAAGCTTGTTTTCTCTTGAATTAAATGCCCACGTAAAGCCTAACGCCTTGTCGGATACCATTGTACCGAAGCAATCATTAGCCAAAGTATGATTCCAAGGTATATCAACGGTTACAGGAGTTTTTTCTATAACAATTTTGCTGTCTGTAAAGTTATATTCCTTTACAGTTTTTTTGGAATTGCATTCCGAATTTTTGCTTGAATGAACAACAAATTTCAAAGGCTTAAAAACACTTTTTTTGGAATTGGCAATATTTTTATCGGTTTCGAGATAAAAAGTGCTGCTGTTCTTCAACGCAGTGAATATTTTATATTCACACTGAATCGAATTTACAAAATGAATGCCGCCGTTCACCCCTAACATCAATCCGCAATCCTCTTGCTCGATCAGCTTTTTCAGCGAATTGCTTATCGGATGCAAATAACCGTCTTCACCGCTGTAAACGATAACCAAATCGGTTCTTATGCCGCAGCTCCGAAGCTTTCTGTTAAGCCTTACATACGGAATCACCTCATCTGTTTTTTCACTTGCCCCAATATTTACGGTAATAATAGGGTTTGTTCCCGAAATGCCTAAGCTCCACAAATCATTTTTTGAATATATACATTTTTCGCTTACCGAGAGTTTTCCTCTTTCAAGTGGTGGAAAAAGCACCTTTGGCAGTATTTTTGATGCAAAGCACTTTTCCTCCAAATCCGAATAAAGAGGATTTACCGCTCTTTTTTTAACGGACTTTCCCGCTCTGACAGACAAAAGTGTGTTCAGTGCACGCTCCTTGCCCTGTGCAACCGCAATACCGAGCGTAAATGATTTTTTTCTGCCCGCTTCAAGCTTTATTTCAATCTCGAATGCGGCACAGCAATCCGGATTACCCCGTGTTTTGTTGAAATCCGTTTTAATTCCGAGAGAAAAAATCCCCTCCGGCACCATAAGCACTTTTTCTCTCGACGCTTCAAAGCCGCAATCGATATTCTCCAGCATTCCCGCCGCAATACAGCAGCTTTGCGATTCATTGACGGCATTTCTCGAAAAAAGGACACAATTGTTTTCGGAATCCCATTCATCGATCAAAAACAGCTTGGAATACATCGGATGAGAAGCATATGCTTCACGCTTTTCTATGCACGGTTCAAAATAAACAATCAATTTACCGTTTAAATCTTCTTTGCGATTTAAATTTTCAACCGTAAATTTTCTGATCTCACAATTTTGTTTTTCAAGCAAGGCTGTTTGCATTTTTAAAAGGATATTCCCCTTTTTCGCCGTGTGCTCCGCCCCGTTTTTCATAAATAATGCCGAATATTTCGCCTTTGACAGCCTGTCCGTTGCATTTGTAAAAGGAATTATATCGTTATCGGACTTAAAAACTCCAAACACGCCTTGAGGATTCGTAAACGGATCGCCGCTGTTAACTGTTACATCAACGCCGTCAAACATTGTTACACCCGCACCGATATCGGAAATACAGGTGGTCATTCTTCCGTTTGTGAGAATCATCGCCTCCGGTGAAAAAGGAGTGGGATTCTCAAAAATCCTTTCTTTGCCGTAAACCCTTTCTCGAACATTCGGAATGCTTTCCGCTTTTATATCCTTGAAAAGCTTTGAATCTGTCTGAATTTTTTCATTCAGAAGCTCCTGTGCACCTTTCATATAACCGTCATTCATAAACCGCTTTTGCATACGGTTTTCACCGAGCAAATTATTTACGGCAACCATACTCATACCAATATGATGTGCCATATACGACCTGATAATCGCACCGTCAGCACCGCCTCTGTCTTTCGTGAAATCAATCGCCTCGTAAAATCCGTAAATACCGTTCATACCGCATTTTTCAAGCTTTTTAAGATTTTTTATTGCCGATATAGGTGCCTCTGTCAGACACAAAAATGTGGAATACGGCGAAATTACGGTTTCAGATTTTTCCTCCCGTTTTAACGCAAGCTTGCCGACTCCGTGAGCCTTATATTGATAATTAAGCTCTTGGTCAAACGCATAAAATCCGCTTTCGGATATACCAAACGGCAATCGTCGCACCCTGTTTTTCTGGCAATACAAGCAAAATCGCAATGCTTCACGGCTCAAACTGCCCTCTGGCGACGGAACAAAAAGATTCGGCATAAAGAATTCAAACATCGTTCCGCTCCACGATGCAAGTCCGACATATCTGCCGTTGCCGACATACACCCTGCCGAGTACTCCCCAATGCTTTTTGGGAACCGCACGCCTTGCAACGGCGTAATATGCCGTCATTCTCGCTTCGCTCATATATAAATCATAATAGCTGTTGCTTTTTTCTTCGGTGCACGGATCAAGACCGATATGAAAAAGCATCTTGCGTTCATTAAAAAGCACTCCGATATCCGTATCGGAAATCAGTTTTTCTATTCTTTCGATTATCTCTTTAAGAGCGGCACACTCGAAAACATATTCTTTCAAGCCCTCTTTCACGGCGGTAAGACAGCAAAGAAAATTACCGCTGTCTACGGTTGAAACAAATTTCGGATTCAACGGATTTAATGTTTGCGTGTCGTACCAATTCAGAAGATTCCCCTTATATTTTTCAAGCTTTTCAATACTTCCGAGACTGAGCTTCAGCCTCATATACAGCTCTGCCGTTGTGATAAATCCCATATCACGTGCGGTAAGAAACGAAGCAAGCATTAAGCCGATGTTGGTGGGCGAGGTACGGTGTGCAATCGCTTTAACGGGAGAAAACTGAATATTATCGGGCGGCAGAAAGTTATTTTTTCTGTTGCATAAATCCTCAAAAAAACCCCACATTGCAGATGCGTAGGACACCAATTCTTCCCTTTGTTTTTCACTGATTTTTACTTTTTCGTGCTTTATTTCCGACGATGCAAACAAAGCTGCGGGTATATCGGCAAGCAATATTAATCCCGCAAGCCTTTGTAGCGCCGTGCCGAACATCAACAAAATAAACGCCACCGCCATTGACGGTATACAGGAAACCATAATCGCATTCAGACTGCTGTTTTTGTCTCCTTGAGCCGCCGTAGTCCATTCAAGCAGCTTTTTCTTGCTTACAAAAACTCTCCAAAGAGATTTTACAATTGCGTCCGCACAAACAAACGCTTCTCTTGCCGAAAAAGCAAGCGAAATAAATGATTTTACAAACAAATGAAGCGAATGCGGCAATGTTTTTGAAAATGTTAGCCTTGAAATCGAAGAAAATCCCGTGCGAAAAAACGAACATAATGCGGGATAAAGATTCCTCGCCGTCAGTGAAAGCATAGAAGTCAAGGCGATGGAAACCGAAACCGCATCCTCCGTAAAAGCCGATATCACCAAAGCCGCCACGGAAGCTATCGGGGTAAGACTCCTTCTTAAATTGTCAAACATTTTATACCTTGAAACGAAGTTCAGAGGATTCTTGCCGAAAACAAACTTTATATTTTGCCAATCCCCTCTTACCCAGCGGTGCATTCTCCCGAAATAAGACAAAACCGACTTAGGCATACTCTCCGTTATTTGCACCTCGGAAACAAATCCGGTTCTTAAAAAACCGCTTTCAACAATATCGTGGCTTAAAATCATCTCCCTCGGCAGTCCCTTATCGAGCAGAGAATAATACGCATCAACATTTATAAGACCTTTTCCGCAAAAAATACTTTCGCCAAACAGATTGTGATATCTTTCGCCGGTTGCCGAATCATACGAAACAATTCCGGAATCACCTGCCGCAAACCGACTGAAAACAGTATGATTTTTGCTTTTTAAGCCTGTTTCGGTTTTCGGAGCAAGAATACCGTAGCCTTCAACAACCCTTCCTTTTTTGATAACAGGCATATTCAGCGGATGCTCGGCAACGGCTATAAGCTCCTTTACCGAGTCAAAAACAAGCTCCGTATCCGCATCGAGAGTTATTAAATATTTAACCCTTTGAATTTCTTCCGTATCACCGCAAAAAACCGAAAATCCTTTGGTGCTGCCCTTAATCGCTCTTACAAGCTCGGTTATTGCTCCCCGCTTGCGTTCACGTCCGATAAACTCGTTTTGCGTTTTCGAGTGCGTTCTCGGCCGCACGGCAAGAATAAATCCACCGCCGTACTTTTTGTTCAGTCTGTCAAGCATTTCATTTGCGGATTTGACAATATTCTTATCCTCCGGCTTTCTCGGCATTCCCGCCGCTTTAAAATCGGCAAGACAGCAAATTTTAATATTGTCGGTGCAGTTGCTCAAATAGAGCTTTTCAAGATGCTTTTCAAGCTCGCTCATCTTGTCGGCTGTGGGTAAAATCGTGGAAACCGTTATCAATGCGTTCGTATTTTTTACTATATCGCAATCCGACGAAAGCCGCAAAAGTCTTTGGGGCGGAACCGCTCTCATCGCCGCCGTTTCTATGGGATAACGCCAAATCTCCCAAAGCGGAATAAACAATAACAGACCGGCTGCCCAACTGTTTAAGAGGACGGATACGCAAAACGCCGTTGCGGCAGGCATAATAAGCTCCATTGCCAGAAAAACATACCCGTTTCTCTTTGATTTTTCTCTATTGAATAAATAACAGCCTATGTGCTTACCGCTTTTCTCGGCTTTTTCGGCTTTTT
This sequence comes from uncultured Clostridium sp., assembly GCA_964571095.1. Taxonomy (GTDB): domain Bacteria; phylum Bacillota; class Clostridia; order Oscillospirales; family Acutalibacteraceae; genus CAG-177. The sequence goes on from CAZNAC010000001.1 coordinate 277,136, forward strand.
CTTCGGCAATCTCCTTTTCACTCTTTTTTGCTCTGTGTGCAATCGCAAATAATCTTTTTCGATAAATACTTTTTGAAAATTCGTCCATCGAAGAATAGAGCTTATCACGCTCCAAATCCTCCTGTGCAATGTAAAGCCTTTCGATAATATAATTAAAATCGATTTCGCTTATTCTTCTCAAAGACACAATCGCATTTGCAAGCTGTTTTGCTCCCAAAACGCTTTCGGATTTTATTCCCGATGCAGCGGAATCCGTAAGAGCACATTCAATTGCAAGAGCTAAAAGCTCCGTTTCAAGACCGTTCAGACCGCCTCTTTTTTTAAAAAAAGCTATTATTTCATCCTCACTCGGCAAAATTCCCTTGTCACACATTTCACGACATTTTTCAAAAAGACTCGGAAGAACCTCCGAGCCTTTGAAGCAGCCTTTTGCGTGTTTGATTTCTTTTAAAATTTGCACCGAATGGCGTTCGAGCACATAAAAATTATCCGACAACAACCGAGCGGTTTGAAAGTCGTTTTTCCGTGGATGCTTTGCGGCATTTTTAAAAACATCGGCATCCTTTTTTATTATTTTTTCAAGATTTTTATCCATCGGTCATCTACCCTCTGATTTTTGAAAAATCGAACCGCAAGAACGCCGCAGCTCAAGGCGGCACCCGCAATTACAAGCTTTTTTGCGGCATCGATAAGCTTTACCGTTTTGATTGTACCGTTGATAATTTTAATGGTATCGTTAAATTCGTTCATCAGCTACCTCCGCTTATGAGAACGGCGTGAGCAATGCTCGGAATCGTTTCGCTTTGGAGCGGAGAAACGCTCGACATCAATGCACCCGTACCGACAAATAAAACTCTTTTCAGCTCGCCGCTTTCGATTCTTCCGAGTATATGCGAACACAAAACCGCACCGCTGCAACCGCAGCCGGAACCGCCCGCACCGACATCCTTTTGCTTTTCCATATCATAAATCAGCAATCCGCAATCCTCGTGCACGGCACAAATATCCTTGTTTTCTTGCTTAATCATCAGCTCACACAAAAGCTGAGAACCGACCGAGCCCAAATCGCCGGTCAATATCATATCGTAATCCTCCGGTGCAGTTCCCGTATCATTCAAAAAATCCGCTATGGTTCGGCAAGCGGCAGGTGCCATTGCGGCACCCATATTATTTGGATCCTTAATGCCGTAATCTTGAATCCTGCCGATAAAAACCTTTTCGATTCTCGCCCTACTCTCACCCTGCGAAAGCACCGCCGCGCCGGCAGCGGTTGCCGTCCACTGTGCGGTGGGAGTACGCTGTCCGCCGTATTCGAGCGGCATTCTGAATTGCTTCTCGGCAGAGCAAAAATGAGATGAGGTTGAAGCAACGGCAATGCTTGCGATTCTGCTGTCAATGCATAATGCCGCCGCCGCAAGCGAAAGAGCCATTGTGGAGCAGGCACCGTATAACCCGACAAACGGTATACCCATTTCCCGTATACCGAAAGTAGTACCCATACATTGATTGAGCAAATCTCCCGCAAAAATAACATCGGCATCCTGCGGTGATATACCCGCCTTTGAAATCGCTCTTGACACCGCATCACGGTGAATAACACTTTCCGCCTTTTCCCACGATTTTTCGCCTGCCATTGCGTCCTCATAAACATAATCGAAACCGCTGCCGAGAGGCCCTTGACCTTCTTTTTTTCCGACCACCGAAGCATAACCTGAAATCGACGGTGCAGACGGCAGCATCAACGTATATCTTCCCTGTCTTACAGGCATATAAATCACCTCAAAAATCTTTCGCAGATATTATTGACGGTTTATATCAAACTATACTTAAAAAATAGTAAATCACGCCGTAAACTACCGCCGCAAGAGTACCGTAAACAATAACCGGCCCTGCGATTTTAAACATATTCGCACCGGTACCGAGGATTCTGCCCTCACTTTGAAACTCCATTGCCGGAGAAACGATTGAATTTGCGAATCCGGTTATCGGAACAATTGTGCCGGCTCCGGCATAATATGCGATATTGTCAAAAACGCCGAGTGCCGTCAATATTGCCGTTAAAACAATGAGCGTTGCGGGAATCATCAGCTTAACTTCATCGGCATTAAGACCGATTTTTTCATAAATGATACCCAAGCCCTCTCCGAGAGTGCAAATCAAGCCGCCGATAACAAACGCAAAAAAGCCGTTTTTGACTTTCTTTGTCGGAGGCGAAGCTTTTTTTGCCATTTCCCCGTATTCTCCACCCGTAATGCCCATAATGATTCGTCCTTTCATACGGTATTTTCAAAAATATTTTTCTCATACGGGGTAAAATTATACGGCGGCAAAAATGATTTGATGTATTTTATTTGTAATATGAAAATACTTTCGATTGAAATATAATTTGCAATTCAACGAATCGAGATAAACCGTTTTTGTTGACATTAAGAAAACAGTGAGGTATAATATGTATGCTACACAAATTTAAAATTCTGATATAGGATACTTCTGTTTTAAATGGTATCTTTGCTTTGTTGCATCATTTTGTGAATTTGATAAAAACGCAAATTCCGTCAAAATGGTGCGAATAGATTATTCCATATCAGTTTGATTTGTGTAGCGACAATCGGAGTTTGCATTTTTTGCGTCAACTTCGGTTGACGCATTTTTTATTATCCGAAAATATTGACTTTCGGGGAGTAAAAGAGTATACTCATTCTTGCGACACAAATAAATATTTTGCACAACAGGTTTGGTGTGTATTTTTATTTCAATAAAAATACATGCTCTCTTTTGGCATACCAACAGTTGTGCTGAATTATTTGTGTCGCAGCAAACGGAGCTATGTGTTTTTTGTGCGTAGCTTCGGCTGCGCATTTTTTATTTTTAAGGAGGAAGTTCAAAATGAGGAGTAACAAAGTATTCAAAAAAGCACTATCCCTAATTCTCTGCGTAGTAATGGTATTCACCTCCGCACCGCTTGCGGGGCTGGTTGGCATTGAATTGCCGAGTATAGGTGACTTGTTTGCATCAAAAGCGGAGGCGACCGGTAAAAAGATAACGGATTACAATGTAGGAAATATTGTGGAATTCGGCTGGTATCCTCAATCAAAAGTCACCGACAGCAGCCTCATTTCACAGCTTAATGCCACGGCGGGCGATAATAAAAGCTGGACTTCCTATGGCTATTACAGCGGCACCGGTGGTTGGGATAACGGCAAAATGACCGCAGGCGACTATATGCGTTACATAGATGTTATTCTCGGCTCAAATAAATACAGAGGTGTTATCTTTGATGCCTACAGACCGTATTACACAGGATATACATCATCAACATCGACCTCACATACATATCAATATAGCAACGGCTACAGCACGGGCACGGCATATTGGTTCAAATATGAGCCTGTTAAGTGGCGTGTACTTAACCCCAAAACGGGTATGGTAATGAGCGAGACCATACTTGATTCGCAGGCATATAACAACTATGTACTTTATAGCAACGGTGAATATTACGGCGATGCAGACAAAACATACTATGCAAACAATTACGCCGAAAGCAGCATCAGAAAATGGCTCAATGAGGATTTTTATAACACCGCTTTTTCAACCGCGCAGCAAAACATTATACAGTATACCGCACTTGACAACTCGGCGTACAGCACATCATATTCGGAATATAATTCCGTAACAACATACGATAAAATTTATCTTCTTTCATATAGCGATGCATTGAACGAAAGCTACGGTTTCAGTTCAGATTACAGCGAGTATGATACCGACAGACGAGCACAGGGCAGCGATTATGCAAAGAGTCAGGGACTGTGGGTAGCAACAAGCAGTAGCTACAGTGGAAACTCTTATTGGCGTTTGCGTTCTGCCGGTAATTATTCCTTCAATACGTGCCGAGTCGACGACGACGGCTACGTCAGCAGCTACTGTAGTACTAGCAATACCAACAACGGCGTTCGTCTCGCTTTAAATTTGAATCTGTCATCTGAAATCTTTCAATCTGACGTTAAAGATACGGGAGCGGCTTCGGCGAGCGGAACGGGTTCGGCTTCGGTGTATAACCGCAACGGTGCATTCACAATAACAGCCAAGCAAAGCGATTATAACGAGAAATGGTTTAAGCTGAAAAATGTAAGTGCGAATGTTGGCTCAAATACCGTTTCGCACAAAAAAGATGATGAGTCGGCTTTTGAAATCACAAGAGAAGATATTTCCGATACAAGCCGACCGAACATAGTTTTAAGGAAAAACGGATTTGAAGATTATATCATTCCGAATGTTGTTGCAAATTCAATCGGAAACGGCGATAATTTGGATGCTTATATGAATCTTCTGACAAAAAGAGAACAGGAAGGAAAGCCGTATATTTCAACCGTTTTCGCAAAAAATTCTTCCGAGGTTGCTTATTCGGATTTGTTCAAATCCGAAACGATTGCCGAGAGAAACAATAAATACGATATTTATATCAGTTCGGTAGGTCTCGGCTCAAATATAGTATATTATATCGGACAGGATGCAACTCACAAAATAGAAAGTCGAACCGGTTATTTCGGCACTGCGGATCTGTATTCAAAATTGACTCTCAACAAGACGGTTTATGTTTGGGCGGTTGACGGCAGCGGTAAAACGACCGATCCTAAGAGCATAATGCTTAAAAAGTCGAATGACGACGGATCTTTGGAAAAAATTCTCAACACATCAACCTATGGTCTCGGCGGTTCGGGCGGAATTACAATAAAAGTTCCCGATGAAAACCCCATTTTCGGCAATTCCGAGGTGTCGCTCAAAGCGTTCAGTGCACCTATTACGGTCTATTATGACACAACCAACGACACATATATCGGAACGATAGGCTTCGACCTTTACAGCTATGAGAAAAAAGACGGAACGATCGACAAGGGTGACGGCAAAGGTCCGAAAAAATTCGGCGAGGGTGAAACGAAAAAAGCGTTTCAGAATTTTAAAGAGAGCTTCAGCTATTTAAACAAAAAGCCTTTTGCCGAAACCGAAGAAGATAAAAACGGAAAATCGTATAAAGAGCAATGGGAAAGTCTTGTTAAAGAGTGCAAGGACGCTTCCTCCGGCACACTCACCAAAACCAGAGATAAAAATTTCAGCACTGATTTTCTCGGTTATCTTGAGTTTGCGATAAATGAACAGGGCTTTGTTATCAAACAGGCAAGCCTTAAAGTCGGTGCGAAATTCTCTTATTCTTACACATATCAGGGTGCTGTTTGGGTAATTCCCGCATATTTCAAAGCAACCTTAGGAGCGGAGGCATCGCTCGAAGGCTCAGGAAAAAGAGTTTCAGCCGACAGAGACCTTCCGTTTGAATATGAAATTACACTCGGCGTTGAGCCGAAATTGGCTCTTGAAGCCGGAATAGGTGTTGAAAAGCTTATAAAAGCGGGCGTAGAGGCAAAAGGTACTGCTCCGATAAAAGTTGAGTTTTTCGATCAGCATTTTAAATTTGATTTCCACGGCGAAATAAACATAAATACCAAAGCGTTTGTTTTTGAATGGAACAAAAAAGTTTGCGAAGGCGATATAAATGTTGTTGACACCTATTGGAATTATCCTTGGCAGACAAATTCGGTTTCACTTTACAGCACGCAATCCGGTGTTCCGCAATATGTTGTTGAGACAGATGAGGATAATACGGCAAAGCTTATTGAATATTATAACGCATCAAGCTGTGTTTCCGACAGGGATTATCTCGGAAATATGTCGGAATGGTACGGTGATATTCCTTCAAAGTCAAAGATTTCCTCAAAAAGTGATATTAACATTGATACGCTTCGGGAATCGGTTCTTCAAAATGGCAAGCCTGTTGCAATCGCCGTTGGCAATAAGGTGCTTATGGCTTGGGTTGAGGACTGCGAAAGCAGAGATACATATAACCGAATGAGATTGGTTTATTCGATTTATGACGGTGAAACTTGGTCGGCACCCGCTGCGGTTTATGATGACGGCAAAAACGATGATGCTCCCGCTCTTGCAACAGACGGCAAAAATGTTTATTTCGCTTGGCAGAAAATCAACGCCGTGCTTGATGAAAATTCAGTTGTTACCGATGCTTTGCAGCAGGTTGATATTTGCGTTGCTACCTATTCATCCGAAACAAATACTATTTCAAACGCAAAAATTATTTCATCAAACAACGGTTATGATTACGCTCAAGCAATAACGGTTGAAAACGGTTCACCTGTTGTATATTTCGCAAGCTGTGCCGATCCTTCGGTTGCAATCAGCTTTAACAGTAAAATAAACAAATATGCCGATGGTTCACTTCAAACGCTTGTTTCTTCCCTTAGCTTTGTTCACTCGATTTCGGCAAACGGCAGCGATATGAGCTATGTTATCGACACCGACGGCGATCTTTCGACTACCAATGATATAAATGTATTTTCATATTCATCGGGTTACAGCAGCGAATATGACAAGCAAGATGTTAATTCCGCACTTGTTGCTTCATACTACGGAAAGCTTAATGGCAAAAATGTTATGTTTGTGACAGACGGGGCGAATATTTATTATGATTTGAACGGCGAAAGAAATTATGTGCTTGAAAGCGGAAGAAATCTTTCATCGCTTAATTTGATTGAACAAAACGGCAATCCCGCTTTTATTTGGACTGAAGATAACGGCGACGAAAGCGGCAACACGATTTTCTATTTATATTATGACGGTTCGAGCTGGACAAGTCCGGTTGAAATTTATCAAGCCGAGGAATATTATTTCGATTCTCTCGATATGGTGAATTTCAAGGATAATCTTGTGGGCGTATTTATGCAGGATGCAATCGGATATGATGAGGAATCCGGAATGAATAAGATTTCACAAGTTAACCTTGCTTACATAACTATCACGGATTACAGTGACTTGAGTGTCGGCTGCATCAGTGTCAGAGATGAAGAATTAGTTCCCGGAGAAACGGCATCTGTTTGCGTTTATATTGAAAATATGGGTACGCAAAAAATAAATAATGTTGAATTTAAAATCACGGATTCTTTATCCGCTGATCAAACACACACGGTCGATGTTGATCTTCTTCCCGGCGAGAGCAAAAATGTTTATATTGATTATGTTGTTCCTTCAACCTTTAAACAAACCACTCTCGGCGTTTCGGCAGCCATATCCGATGACATCGATTTAACGAATAATTCCGCTCAAACAACGGCAGGTTTGTCACATCTTCGCTTAACAAAAGTTAATTATGTTATCGACGGAAATTATTATATTGTAACTTCAAATGTTATAAATGAGTCGCTTACGGCTGCGAAAAATATAACGGCAAAGCTTTATTTAAACGAAGATGAAGGAAAAGTATATCACGAAGCAAAGATAGCTTTACTTTCGTCCGATGAAGTCGGAACCGCAACATTTTATGTTGAAAAAACCTCTTTGGATTTTGATGAATTAAAAACGGCTAAGCTGTTCTGTTGCTTTGAAGATCCGAATTCAAAATACGGTAAAACCGCAACCGAATGTGTTTTGATTTCCGATTCGGCTACCGAGTGTGCACATCCGTTAACCGAAAGCAGAGAAAAGGTTGAGCCTACAGTTACGCAGGTTGGTCATAAAGCGGGCGAATTTTGCCTTTGCTGTGAAGAATATATTTCGGGTGGCGAGGAAATAGCAAAACTTGAAAAGCCGACCGAGCCAAGCACAAGACCGTCCGAGCCGAGCACAAAGCCGAGTGAGACGACCACCAAGCCGACCGAACCGAGCACAAAGCCGAGTGAGCCGACTACGAAGCCGACCGAGCCGAGCACCAACCCGTCCGAACCGACAACAAAGCCGAGTGAACCCGCATTTAAGTTTGAAATCGGAAAGCCGTCAACCACAACTATCAGCTATGGTGACAGCATAATTCTTCATGCGGATATTGAGGGTACGCTCCCCGACGGTGCGGAGATAGTTTGGACTGCCGATAATGCAAACTTCGTTATGAATGTTTCGTCCGACGGTACAACCTGCAAGCTTTCGCCTACATCAAGCGGCGACACAAATATCACCGCCACGGTCTACGACAAAGACGGCAACATCGTTTCGTCCGACACTCAAAAGATGACCTCAAAAGCCGGCTTCTTCGATAAAATCATCGCATTCTTCAAAAAGCTTTTCGGTTTGAATAAGGTTATACCCCAAATTTTTAAAGGTGTAATTAAATAAAATTATGTTTATCAAAAAGCTCACGCAAGCCATTCCGCAAGCGTGAGCTTTTTATTTTAAAATGTTATACTTATTTTCGGAAAATACGTCAAAAGCGTTGTTGTTCAATATTTCTTGTCGGTATCAGAAATGTGACGTATTGTCACGGTTGGGTTTTAATATTCTGTGTTAGTTCAAGAATTGAGGAAGGCGGTGTGCGTAATCGATAACGGAGTTAAGAGCTTTTAAAGCTTTGCGGCAGCGGATTGTCGCAAGTCTTTTCCGATAATGCTCCGTATCATTTTAGAGCGATAAACGTTCTATGATTCATTCATTTTTGCTTGATCGTCACAATCTGTATTTTTTTCATCGGATGCTTTTGGGTGATGAAAATCAAACTTGCCTGAAATAACCACCGATTAAATCATACCTAACAGCTTGTCGGCAAATCGCTTTCAATTTTTCCGTTATGCTTATATGATAGCATTGCCTGTGGCTTCTTCGCATTTAATCTGTTGTTACTTAACCGGCGTATTTTCGATTCTTCACAGCTAAAACGCAGTCCGATAGCAAAACAAACAAACCCATATTTAATTTCATCTTTCTATAAAGGCTCACCATACCTTCCTCATAATACATATGTCGAAAAGCCGAAAAAACTTCAAATAAAATTTGAAAAATATCGTAAAAACTCAAAACATTTACAAACCGTTCATATTTTGTTGCGAAATCAGAATAAAGTCCTCGTTTTTTGTTAGACAAATTTCAATAAAAACATCAAACCAAAATTCGTTCAAGCCGAATTTAACCGCCGTTTTCGTTTGTAACACATTAGAAAAGAGCTGCCGCATTCGCAACAGCTCCCGTAAAAATTATTTTACTTATTTCATACCGTTTTCATAAGCTTCGATCATTTTCTTAACCATCTGACCGCCGACTGAACCTGCTTCCTTTGAAGTGAGGTCGCCGTTATAACCCTGCTTAAGGTTAACGCCAACCTCTCTTGCAGCTTCCATCTTGAACTTATCAAGAGCTTCTCTTGCCTGAGGCACTGCCGCATTACTCTTAGCCATTTCAATAACACCCCTTTGCTTTTTAATTGCGTTTGCCTTATTATTGTTGCTTGCAATAAAAAGTTTATTAGTGTTAATTTTTTGATTTTTCGGCATTTTTTGCGATTGAACATCAGCCGCCGTTAACATCGGCAAAATTTTATATTTGATTTTTTTACAAGTCAAAGCACCGAAGAAACACTGTTTAAGGCGGCCATCTACACCCAAGGCAGGTTTGAATACCGTTTACAGCCTTACGCCTTTTCAATTTTGTATTCAGGCAAAAGCAGTGGCTTTGATGCTTTATTATTGCAAAAATCACGAGTTTAAGGTATAATTTTCTCGAAATAATAATGTGAGGAGAGCTTGTATGAGCTGTAAAACCGAAATAAAGTATTCACAGGCAAAGGGCTTTTTGCAATGGACAAAAATACGCAAGCTCTACAGAAAATCGTTCCCGCGTTCGGAGCGAAAGCCGTTGTCGATTATCAAGTCTATGCAGAAAAGCGGAAAGTCCGATGTTTGGTTCTTTGAGAAAAGCGGAAAGTTTGTCGGCTTTGCCGCAACAATAAACGGTGATGAAATAATCCTGCTCGATTACCTTGCGGTTAATGCGGATTGCCGAGGTATGGGTATCGGTTCGGAAATACTCAAAATGCTTCATCGTCAGTATGCGGGCAAGGGCGTTTTTGCCGAAATTGAGCTGGCTGATGATGATGCCGCCGCTTCGGATTATCGGAGAAAAAGAAAGCAGTTTTATATCTCAAACGGTATGAATGAGCTGAATGTTCACGCAAAGGTATTCGGCGTTGATATGGAGCTGATGGGTTGGAACTGTCGCTTGGATTTTAACGCATATCGGTCATTTTACCGTGACTATTACAGTGAGCTTGCGGCGAAGAATATTGCGGAGATATCGGATTAAAACGGAGGCAGCAATATGAAATGTCCTTACTGCGGAAATAAAATAACAGGCGGTGCAGTGCAGAGTGCCCGTCAGATTTTCTTTACAACCAAGCCACACAAAAATTGGTTTGTTCCCGACAAGACAGAGAACGGAGAAGTTTTATTAAGCTCTCATAATCTGACAAGACCTACTTGCATCGCTTAGGGTGAAGAGAGTCGAGTAATACTGTCGTATTACGAGGCTTTTTGACGCAGTAATTGCGGAAAGCTGCGTTTCAAAACCGTATGTGGTTCGGCTCTCTTCACCCTACCATTGTTCCGAATGTAAAAAGGTGATTATCGACTATTCGTCAAAGGCTGAATAAAATCGTCGAAGCCAAAATTCCACCGAAATGAGAGCTTGCAAAGCATTTGATTTGGAGCAACAACAAAACGATGAGAACACTCGGAAGAAAAAGTCCTGTTCAGCTCCTTGCGGAGAAGTTGTCGGCGTGACCGCCGATTTATGGAATCCTTTTCGTTTCGCTACGCTCCACTTCAAAGGCTTCCATAAATCATTGTGCTATACTTTGACTTTGTTTTTTTCAAAAATGTGTCACATCTATTTACAACGCAGATTAAAGACATTTTATTGTTCATTTGGTGTATTGACATATTGCCGTAAAAGTTATAAAATAACTTGATAATAAAATTTGACAGGAGTGTTTCAAATGGCAATTAAAAAGTTAAAATACTTTGCAGGCGGAAAATGGCTTGATTCTTCCTGCGAAAAATACATGGATGTTTATAACCCCAGCACCGGAGAGGTTATCGCTCAAACTCCCTGCTGCACAAAGGATGAGGTTAACGATGCCATTGCTTGTGCTAAGGAAGCTTTTAAAACTTGGTCGAATGTTCCGGTTATGAAAAGAGTACAGGTTGTTTTTAAATTCCGTGAGCTTCTCGAACAGCATATGGACGAGCTTACCGAAATCTGTGCAAGAGAGCACGGAAAGGTTTGGAACGAGGCTAAGGGCGATATTCTCAAGGTTAAAGAACCGGTTGAGCTTGCCTGCTCCGCTCCCTCTCTCCTTATGGGAGAAAGTATGAGAGATACCTCATCGGGATATGACACAACGCTTTACAGAGAACCCGTCGGCGTTTTTGCCGGAATCGTTCCCTTTAACTTCCCCGGTATGATTCCCATGGGTTGGATGTCACCCCTCTGCATCGTTTGCGGTAACACAATTGTTCTTAAAGCCGCATCGATGACTCCGATGACCTGTATGCGTCTTGCAGAGCTTTGGCAGGAGGCAGGTCTTCCCGACGGCGTTATTAACATAGTTACCTGCTCAAGAAATGAAGCCGAAATCTTTATGGATCACCCCGACATCAAGGGCATTACCTTTGTCGGTTCAACAAGCGTAGGTCTTCATATTTATTCCAGAGCAGCAGCAAACGGCAAGAGAGTTCAGGCTCTTTGCGAAGCAAAGAACCACGGCCTTGTTCTTGAGGATGCCGCTCTTGAAAGAAGTGCAAGAGGTATTATCAATTCATCTTTCGGCTGTGCCGGTGAAAGATGTATGGCTCTTCCCGTTATCGTTGCACAGGAAAGCATTGCTGATGAGCTTGTCGGATATCTTGTTAAATTCGCAAAAGAGCTTAAACTCGGCCCCGCATATGATAAAGAATCCACTCTCGGTCCCGTTGTTACCGAAGCTCACAGACAGTCCATTCTCAAATGGATTGAAAAGGGTATTGAAGAAGGTGCAGAGCTTGTTCTCGACGGAAGAAATCCCGTTGTTCCCGGCTATGAAAACGGCTTCTATGTCGGTCCCACGATTTTCGACCATGTTACGGAGGATATGACTATCGGTCAGAGAGAAATCTTTGGACCTGTTCTCTGCATTAAGAGAGTTAAGGATTTTGAAGAAGGTCTTGCCGTTATGAACGCAAATCCCTTTGCAAACGGCTCCGTTATCTTCACTCAAAACGGCTACTATGCAAGAGAATTTGCAAAGAGAACAGACGGCGGTATGGTCGGCGTTAACGTCGGTATTCCCGTTCCCGTCGGAATTTTCCCGTTCACAGGTCACAAGCAGTCCTTCTTCGGCGATCTTCATTGTCTTGGCAAAGACGGCTTCCGCTTCTATACAGAAACAAAAGCCGTTACAACCCGTTGGTTTGACGAAGAAGAAATGAAGGCTCAAACAGTTGACACTTGGGACGGCTCTGTAGGCGGCGACCTTAAATAATTCCATATGATGTTATGACCTGTACGGACAATGCTTCCGTGCAGGTCTTTTTATTTGCATTAAATATTCAATATTCGCAAACGCATTTATTTTTAATTTATTCTTAACTTTTGGGTAATTGCATTTCTCTTTGGGAAGTGTTATAATATGCTATATTAAATATAATAGGGGGAAAATATGAAAAAATGTATTATAATCGGCGGCGGCCCTGCCGGTCTGACCGCAGGATACGAGCTTTTAAAAAAGTCCGATGAATATGAAGTAATTATTCTTGAGCAGAGTGATGTTCTCGGCGGCATATCCAGAACAGTTAAATACAACGGTCATCGTATGGATATCGGCGGTCATCGTTTTTTCTCCAAAGATAAAGATGTTAACAAATTTTGGGCGGAGCTTATGCCTATGCAGGGTGCTCCGTCGATTGACGATAAAATTCTCGGCAGAGAAAAAGAGCTTGAGGCAGGCGGCCCCGATCCCGAAAAAGAAGACAGGGTTATGCTTCTTCGCCGCAGAATTTCAAGAATCTATTATCTCAACAAGTTCTTTGATTATCCCATCTCAATGAAGCCGCAAACCTTTATTAATATGGGATTTGCAAGAACGGTGAAAGCCGGTTGCAGCTATTTGAAATCAACCGTTTCAAAAAAAGAAGAAGATTCTCTTGAAAACTTTTATATAAATCGATTCGGCAAGGTTCTTTATTCAATGTTCTTTGAAGGCTACACGGAAAAGCTTTGGGGCAGACATCCGAGCGAAATTTCGGCTGATTGGGGTGCACAAAGAGTTAAAGGTCTTTCAATTCTTGCCGTTCTTAAAGATATGCTTTCAAAGCTTGTTCCGAATAAGAACAGAAAGGTTGAAACCTCTCTCATCGAAGAATTCAGATATCCCAAGTTCGGTCCGGGTCAGCTTTGGGAAACCGTAGGTGAAGAATTTGTCAAAATGGGAGGCAAAATTCTTTATAACCACAAGGTTACTAATATCGACATTTCAAACGGCAAGGTCAACAGCGTTAAATGCGATAACGGAGAAACGCTTGAAGGCGACATCTTCATTTCATCAATGCCCGTTAAAGACCTCGTTGCCGGTATGGGCAGCAAGGTTCCCGCCGCTCCTGCGGAAATCGCAGCCGGTCTGCCTTACAGAGATTTTGTTACGGTAGGACTTCTTGTAAACAAGCTCAATCTTAAAAACGAAACGGGAATCAAAACCCTCGGCAATATCGTTCCCGACTGCTGGATTTATGTTCAGGATGTCGGTGTTAAGCTCGGCAGGATTCAAATTTTCAACAACTGGTCGCCTTATCTTGTAAAAGATCCTCAAAACACGGTTTGGATTGGTCTTGAATATTTCTGCGATGAGGGCGACGGCTTTTGGAGTATGGACGAAAAAAGCTGTGTTGAGCTTGCCGTTAAAGAGCTTAAATCCATGGGCGTTATCTCGGTGGATACAAAGGTGCTCGACAGTCACCGTGAAAAGGTTCAAAAGGCTTATCCCGCATATTTTGACACATATGAACGCATTGATGAGCTTGTGGATTATCTTAATACCTTTGATAATCTTTACTGTGTCGGACGCAACGGTCAGCACAGATATAACAATATGGACCATTCTATGGTTACTTCGTTTGAAACGGTTTCCAATATAATCAGCGGCAAAAAATCAAAGGATAATATTTGGAGCGTTAACACCGAAGCGGAATATCACGAGGAGAGCTCCGATGAAAAAGGCGAATCAAATTAAGAAACCGCTTCTGCTCGTTTTGCTGCTCGCCGGCATTTTCATCATTGAAGCGTTCTTTTCCAATTTCAATTATTTTGCCTACGTTGCGGGCAACAATAAAATTTCCGATTACCATTGCTCCGATACGGATGAGGTTATTCTTTACGATGAAAACAGGACGGTTACTGTTGAAATCCCCGATCTTGAGCTTAACAGCGTAAGCTTCAACGTTCGCCTTAACAGCATTTCCGCAAACAGCGAAGCTGTTAATGTTTCATATATTGTCTGCGATGAAAGCAGCCCATCCACTTACACACTTGTGCGAAGCGATGTTGAAGCAATCGGAATTGAGGCGAAAAGGACTACCGCTTTTATCCGTTCTCAAGGCAATGCCAAGCTTCTTTGCATTTCATTTTCCGAAAGTGACAGTGAAATCATTGTTTCGGATATAGTGGTAAATCCGTCGTACAAAATAAGCTTCAACGCCGCTCGCTTTTGCATCCTGTGCATATTTGCAGGCGTGATATATATTCTGTCCGTTAATGAAAATGCAAAAAAGCTGCGAAGCACTCTCGGCTATTCGGGTGCGGCATATATTTCGGTATATGCTTGTGTTGCCTGCACAATAGCAATGTGGTTGCTCAATGTGTCCTCAACGGGTGTAAATGTTATTTCGTATCCGCTGCGTGATGCCATTGACAATTACAGTCCTTATATTCAGCAATTTGATGCTTTTATGAAAGGACAGCTTCACTTTGACGTTGAACCGACACCGGAGCTGCTTTCGCTTGAAAATCCGTATAATCCGGATTCGAGAGAGGGTATTTATTATCTTTTCGACCGTGCCCTTTTTAACGGTAAATACTATTCATATTTCGGAATAGCTCCGATAATACTTGTGTATTTTCCGTTTTACTTTATAACCCACGCTCTGCCGACCGATAGCACCGTAAGCCTTATCTTTTCGCTTATGGTGGCGGTTTACCTTCCTCTTGCCGTTATCGAGTGGGCAAAGCTTCGCAAACGAAATATTCGTCCGTGGCTTGCTTCGGTATGCGGAATAGGTGCGTTCTTTTCGAGTGCCGTTCTGCTTATTCAAAGAGGCTACACCCCGTTTTATTATATTGCCTGCATTTCGGGTATGGCATTTATTTCCGCTTTCGCATTTTGGCTTCTCAAGGCACTCGGTGCCGAAAATCGAAAGAAAAGAATTGCTTATTTCGTTTTTTCGGGACTTGGATTTGCCTTTGCATTTCTTTCGAGAGTAAACTCCGTTATCGCTCCTGCGATAATCATTGCGGTTTTCGTTTTGATTTATTCCATCAAAAAAATAAAGCAAAAACAGCTTTTGCCGCTTGTTACGGAGCTGTTTGCTCTTGCACTCCCGGTTGCGGCGGCGGTCGGATTTTCTATTTTCTATAACTATAAAAGATTTCAAAATCCGTTTCAGTTCGGTGCGGATTATCAGCTCACCATAGCCGATGCCTCTCTTTATGAGCTGGGAGCCGATGGAATTATACCGTCTGTAATTCATTATTTTCTTCAGCCGTTCGGAATTATCAACGAGTTTCCTTATATCGGATTTGATTATCTCAAGCTTTCCGATTACGGAAGATATGTTTATGTTGATTCCAATTTCGGAATTTTCGCAATACCCTTTATGCTTTCTCTTTTTCTCTGTGTTCATATTTTCAAAAGCAAAAAAGCCGCAAAAGAAGAAAAAGCACTTCTTGCTGCAGGAGTATTATCTTTATTTATCACCGCATTTGCAAACTTCTGTCTCGGTGGTGTTATTTTCAGATATACTGCCGATATTTCTCTTACCGCCGCATTCATTTCCGCTGTTATTCTTTTGGAAATATGCACCTCGGTTCAGCAAAGTGAAAATTCAAGCACAGCATTTACGGTAAAGGTTGCGGCAACGACACTGTCGGTCATTTCGGCGGTTATTATGCTTGCCGTCTGTATTCACCGTGAAGGAAACCTGATTTCTTACAATCCGGAAATTTACTGTGAACTGAAAAAACTTTTTACGATATGGAGCTGACAATATGTTTGTTAACTTAAAAAAGCTGAAAAGCAAAGCCTTTCTCACCGTATCGGTTATCTTTTTCGTTTTTTCCTTGGCAACAGTTATCTATTACATTATTTATCCGTCTGCCGCTTATCTTCACGCAGACTGCACCGATACAATTCTTTGGGCAAAGGCAAGCTACGACGGGAAAGCGATGTTTAACGAAGATTTCGGCTACGCCGCTATGCTTCCTTTCGGCGGAACAGCTTTAATGACTCCCCTCATAGGAATTTTCGGGCTGTCAATGACAACGCAACATATCGGAATGGTTATTTTTTCGCTTTTGTTTTTCGCCTCCGTTTTATTCCTTTGCAGAACCCTTAAATTCAGCTATCCGATGTCGTTTACGGCGGTAGGTGTTGTTGCACTTGTGCTCTGCTCCTCCGAAAAGCTCCGAGAAATTTTTTATGAGCACGTTATTTATTACAGTATTGCGGTAATAATTATTTGCGTTCTACTTTCGCTTTTCATAAAATTCAAAAACGCAATTACAGGTGATGCATCGTTTGCAAAGCTTACCGTTATATCCCTTGCCATCGTTGTTTTTTCAATCTGCTCTGCACTTGACGGAACGCAGATAATAGCAACCGGAATTTTCCCTGTTCTTTTTGCCGCCGTTGCGGAAATAATTCTCAGCAAAGACAGAAAGCTCCTTTCGGGCGAAAGCCTTATTTCGCTTTATTTTTGCCTAATCAGCGGAGTTTCGATGATAATAGGCTTGTGGCTTCTTTCAAAATTAAGCAACGGAGTTACGGCAGGCTATGCCGGAGCTTACACCAACTATTCAAATATGGATGAATGGCTCACGAATCTCGGCAAATTTCCGACTCAATGGTTTGCTCTTTTCGGTGTCGATGCCAAATACGGTATGTCAATTATGTCGCTCGAATCCATAATTAACATCATTCGTATCGGTTCGGCGACAATCATCGCAATTGTTCCGATTGTAACGCTGTTTTTCTATAATAAATTCGATTTCGGTTCAAAGCTCCTTATTCTTGCCCATTTCGGAATGAGTGCCGTTATAATGTTCGGCTACGTTTTCGGTATTCTTTCGGCGGCGAATTGGAGATTAAGTCCTATGATATGCACCGGCATCCTTGTGTGCTTTGCGGCATTCAGGCTTGCAAAAGAATATACCGTTCCCATAAGATTGATGACCGCCGTTCTTTGCATTCTTGTTTTGATGTGCGGAGTTTCTTCGGTAACAATAGCGAAAATGGAGAAAAACGGCATTGAACATAACGAGAAATATCCTCTTGTTCAGGTTCTTGAGAAACACGGCTTCACCCGCGGTTACGCAACCTTCTGGAATTCGCAGGTCATAACTCTGCTTTCCGATTCAAAGGTTACAACCGCAAATGTTGACATCAACGAAAACGGTATTGCACCGTGCTACTACCAAACCGACAAAAACTTATTTTTGCCACAAGATGACGTTTCCGAGTATTTTGTTTTAATGTCGGATTATGAAATGAGCGTTCTTGAGAAAACCAATGATTGGATATACTTTACAACTCTTGCAAACGATATCATTTCAATTGACGGATACAAAATCTTTGTTTTCAACTCATTATTCTTTTTGAGTTAACAACAAACCAATATATATTATTTACAGGCGGCGGTGCAATACCTGCCGCCTTTTCCGCAACCTCCTTGAGCTTTTCAAAAAAAGGCTCGGAATTTATCGAATCCGGATAAAGCTCCTTATCGTAGCTGCCGAAAACAACAACCGTGTTTTTCTCGCCCAGCACTATCTTTTTTGCATTCTCATCGGCAACAAAAAAAGCCGATACACTTGCCGATATACATAAACAAATAACGGCTGTTATTATATACGCTCTGATTATTTTAATTTCAATCACCCTTTTTTATATAATCATCCATAAGCGAAGCAAGAGCCGCCGCAAGCATTCTGCCGGAATAACAGGCTTCCTCAAGAGTGTTTGCTTCGCTTCCCATTTCAATCAGCAAGCTGAAGCGTGTTATGTCCATATTATATTTCCTTTGAGAGAAAAGCACAGGCCGCATAAGTCCCGAAAACATAGCTTCACATTTTTTCTGAAGCTGAAGCGCAAAGCGGAGATTATATTCCCAATCGGGGAAATTTTCGACCTTTCCCTCCTGTGCACCGGTTATTATCATAAGCTGTGCGGCTTTTTTACCGCCGATGGTGTTTACGGGTTTAATTTTATCTCCGTTGTTTTGCGTTATCGAATCCCTGTGAATATCCAAAACAATCTGTATTTCGGGATGCTCCGAAAGGTGCTTTTCAATTGTTTTTCGGGAATTGGAATAAGAATCGGAATAGCTTTTGTCGTGAATGGTCTTATCGTGTATAACAGTATAACCGAGTTTTGTTAAATAATTCGCAATTTCCGTTCCGACTCTGACTATATTTCTGTTTTCGTCATTACTCCTTGCAATATAATTTTGAGCATACCAATCTCTTTCAATCATTTCATAGCCCTCCGAGGTATGACTGTGAAAAATCAAAACGGCGGGCTTGGACTTATCAATTGAAAGCTCAAGAGGCTGTGAAAGAACCTTCTCTATATTCAAAGTTTTTGTATCCGTTGTGTTTTTAACCTTAACATTTTCAAAAATATGAGTTGCACCCGCTTTGTCATACGTAATCGGCTTAATATTCCCGTCTTTTTCATCGTTTTTAAAAAGCTCCGTATATTTTTTGATAAGAGCAACAATATCTTCGGGAGTTTCGGTTATATCCGATTCCGTCTTGTCCGATTTTGTTTTGTCGGTTTCCGTTTTTTCTTTTGTTGATTTTTCTTCATTTTTTTGTGTGGCGGCTTTGCTTTGATCGGAACGGCTTTCCGTCACCGAATTTGAGGTTTCCTTAAACTGTTCCGTCAGCTTCCCCGCATACAGCATCGCAGAAGCAACGGCAACCGTTACCCTGTCACCGACTCCGCTCGCAAAAATAACAACCGCAAGAACTACCGATATAATAAGCATCGGCAAATCCGATTGTCTTTCTTTTTCGTTGTTGAATTTCATTTCATATCCCCGTTCCTATTCTTTTTATAAATATATTCATACTAATTCGCTTTTATGGTTACAATTTGTAATATTTTTCGCTCCTTTTGTAACCGTTTTGTTTTGATATTGTAAATAAAAACAGGTTACATTTTATCAGAAAATAAATTATAATAAGAGCAGATAAAGAAATTCTTTGGGCGTGTGCAGATGAGTGCCCTGCATAACGCCGCCCCTATCCATCCTTTCAATAAAAATGTCAGAAACAAAAAAGAGCTTTCGTTTGAAGGCTCTTTTTTATTATATATCATACCGCATCGGGCATCTCTCATATTTTTTTCTTGCCTAAGCACTGACTATGAAGTATAATTATATCAAACAAAAGGGGGTTGGTTTATGGACATAGGCAGAATCCTTTCAAAGCTTGATGAATATTTGGGTAAAAACGATTATTCCTCAGCCGAAAAGCTTCTTCTTTACCGGCTCGACGAAGCCGAAAGTATTGGCGACAAAAGGGCAATACTTTTTATTAAAAACGAACTTATGGGGCTTTACCGTAAGCTCGGTAAGGAAGAAAATGCGTTAAAATGCGTTGATGATGTGCTTGCAATTATCGATGAGCTGAATATTTCCGACAACGTCGGAGCAGCCACTTCATACTTGAATTGTGCAACGGTACTTAAAGCCTTCGGTATGGCGGAAAAATCGATTTTACTTTTTGAAAAAGCCAAAATCATTTACGAAGCCTCACTTGAAGAAAACGATGAACGTTTAGGCGGGCTTTACAATAATATGGCTCTGACACTTGTTGACCTTAAAGAATTTTCAAAAGCCGATTTTCTTTTCAAAAAGGCATTAAAGATTATGAATAATATTGAAAACGGCAAACCCGAAGCGGCAATAACCTATCTTAATATGGCAACAGCAGCCGAAGCACAGCTCGGTCTTGAAAATGCCGAAAAAATAATCGACGATTATCTTGGCAAAGCATCCGTTCTGCTTGACGAAAGCATCAGCGATACCGACGGAAATTACGCCTTTGTCTGTGAAAAATGTTCATCGGTTTTCGAGTATTACGGTCATTTTTTATATAAAAAAGAGCTTGAAAGGAGAGCACGCAGAATATATGAAAGGTCTTGAAATATCGGAAAAATATTATTACGAGTTCGGTGCTCCGATGATACATTCCGAATTTCACGATATAGAATCGATGATTGCCGTAGGTCTTATCGGAAGCGGCTCGGAATGCTTTGGCTTTGATGACGAAATATCAACCGACCACGATTTCGAGGCGGGATTTTGTATGTTTATTCCGGACGAGAATATCATTGACCGAAAAACCGCCTTTCGCCTTGAAAAAGCCTACTCTGCCCTACCGAAAGAATTTATGGGTTACAAAAGGCAAGCTTTGAATCCCGTTGGCGGAAAAAGAAACGGCGTTATCCGAATCGGTGATTTTTTTGAATCCAAGGTCGGCAGTGTAAACGGCATTCTTTCAACCCGTGATTGGTTTTCGATTCCCGAATATTCTCTTGCGGAAGCGGTCAACGGAAAAGTGTTTCGCGATGACCTCGGAATGCTCTGCGAAATTCGCTCTCATCTTTCAAAAATGCCCGAAAATGTACGCCTCAAAAAGCTTGCCGGAAATACTCTTATTTTAGGTCAAGCGGGACAATATAATTATTCTCGCTGTATTTCTCACGGAGAAACCGCTGCCGCTCAGCTTTCGGCTTTTGAATTTGTTAAGGCGGCAATGAGCATTATCTTTTTGCTCAACAGAACCTATATGCCATACTATAAATGGAGCTTTCGTGCAATGAAGGAGCTTCCGCTTCTCTCGGCTCTTTCGCCCTCACTCGAATATCTTATTTCAACCGGCAACGGTAACGATGAAGCGGCAAAGAAGTCTGATATAATAGAGGATATTTGTTATGATATAATCTCCGAGCTTAAAAATCAATCGCTTTCCGATTTTTCGGGAACCTCGGCAGAGGGGCACGCATATTCGGTCAACAGCAAAATAACCGACTCCGAAATACGTAATCTTCATATCCTTTTTGCCGTTTGAGCGAGTATTGATTATTAAATTTTTTAATTATTTATTGTATAGTACTTGAAATATTATTTGAAAATGTTAGAATTAATTTATATATTAAATCAACCTTAGGAGGATATTCCAATGGCAAGATTTTTGTTTTCGGCATTTGCCGATGAAGCATCCTCGGATATTCTTGAACAGATAGCCGCCTGTAAGGCTAACGGCATAGAATATATCGAGCTTAGAAACGTCAACGGAAAAAATATTTCAAATTTCACCGTTGAAGAAGCAAAAAAGCTTAAAGAGCTTCTGGACGAAAACGGAATGAAGGTTTCATCCATCGGTTCTCATTACGGAAAAATCCAAATCGATGATGATTTTGCACCTCATTTTGAAGCATTCAAGCAAACCGTTGATGTTGCAAAGGTTCTTGATACAAAATACATCAGAATGTTCAGCTTTTTCTTTACCAAAGGACAGAGCAGAGACGAATACAAGGACGAGGTTTACGCAAGACTTAACGCAATGGCGGATTATGCCAATGAGCATGGAATCCTTTGCTGTCACGAAAATGAAAAAGGTATTTACGGCGACATCAGCGAAAGATGTCTGGAGCTTGCGGAATATTTCGGCAACAGAATGGGATGTATATTCGATCCCTCAAATTATATTCAATGCGGCTCGGACACTCTCGACGGCTTCAAAAAGCTTTGCGATTATGTTACATATTTTCACGTTAAGGATTGCATAGCCTCTATCGACACGGTCGTGCCTGCCGGTGAGGGTGACGGACACATTGTTGAAATTATGCGAATGCTTGACGATAAAGAGGGCGTTTATTTCCTTTCCGTTGAACCGCACCTCAGAGTTTTTGAGGGACTTGATAACCTTGAAACCGATGATTCAACCGCAAACGCAATGAACAAAAAATTTGTTTATCCCGATAATGCAACCTCCTTTGCTGCCGCCTGCTCGGCAATTCATAACATTATCGAAAACAACATTCAGCCTGTCAGATTCGGTATTATCGGCGTTGGAAATATGGGTACCTCCCATATAAATATGCATCTTCAGGGAAAACATAAAGAGCTTCGTTTTACCGCAGTTGCGGATATCGATTCATCAAGGCTTGAAGCTGCAAAAAAGCTTATGCCGTCGCTTAAAACCTTCGGCAGTGCAGAGGAACTCATTGACAGCGGAGAGGTTGATGCCGTTATTATCGCAACTCCGCACTATGACCACTCCCCCATTGCACAATACGCATTTTCAAAAGGAATCAACGTTCTTACGGAAAAGCCTGCCGGAGTTTACACAAAACAGGTTCGTGAGATGAACGAGGCGGCTGCCGAAACCGACCTTGTTTTCGGTATTATGTATAACCAAAGGACAAACTGCGTTTACAGAAAAATGCGTGAGCTTGTCCAAAGCGGCGAGCTTGGCGAAATCAGGAGAGTCAACTGGATTATAACCGACTGGTACAGAACGCAGGCATATTATAATTCCGGCGGATGGCGTGCAACTTGGAAAGGTGAAGGCGGCGGTGTTCTGCTCAATCAATGCCCGCACAATCTCGACCTTTGGCAATGGATTTGCGGTATGCCCAAAAAAATCAGAGCATTCTGCCACGAGGGAAAATGGCATAACATCGAGGTTGAAGATGATGTTACCATCTATGCCGAATATGAAAACGGTGCAACGGGTACATTTATCACCTCAACCGGTGACTGCCCCGGTACCAACCGCTTTGAGATTACTCTTGACGGCGGAAAGCTTGTTTGCGAAAACAATAAGCTCCGTCTGTACAAGCTCAACGGAACCGTTTCCGAGCATTGTGCAACCGCAAAGGGCGGCTTCGATACTCTTGAAGGAGAATGGATTGATGTTGAAACAGACGGCAGGAACAAGCAGCATTCGGAGGTTTGCAACAAATTTGCCGCTGCAATGCTCCGCGGTGAGGAGCTTGTTGCAAGAGGCGAGGAAGGCATAAGAGGTCTTTCGATTTCAAATGCCGCTCATCTTTCCGCTTGGCTCGGTAAGGAAATTACGCTTCCCGTTGATGAGGACGTTTACCTTGCAGAGCTTCAAAAGAAAATCGCCGCAGGCAAAGCAAATAAAGACAATGTAGTTGCCGCGGTACAAAGCGATATGTCATCAACCTTTTAAAAATGAAAGGAACATTAATATGAAAGCTGCTGTTATCGGCTGCGGAAATGTTTCGGTTATGCATTTTAACGCATTGAAAAGCAATCCGGACACCGAAATTGTTGCCGTTGCCGACATAAAGCCCGAAAGGGCAAATCAAAAAGCCGAGGAATTCGGTGCAAAAGCATATTACGACTTTGATGAGCTGATCGAGAAAGAAGAAATTGACTGCGTTCACATTTGCACGCCGCACTATCTTCATACTCCGATGGCTGTTAAGGCATTGAAAAAAGGAATCAATGTTTTGCTCGAAAAGCCGTGTTCCGTGTCGATAAAAGAAATAAAAGAGCTTCGTATTGCACAAGCCGAAAGCGGAAAACAGCTTGGCATCTGCTTCCAAAACAGATACAACGCCTGCGTAAGAGAAGCAAAAAGGATTATCGATTCGGGAAAATACGGCAAAGTTAAATCGGTAAGAGCGTTTGTGACTTGGAACAGAGGAGAAAAATATTACAGTGACGATTGGCACGGAACGCTTGACAAGGAATGCGGCGGCGTGCTGATAAATCAGGCAATACACACTATGGATCTCGTGCAGTATCTCGGCGGCGAATGCCAAAATGTTACGGCACATATTTCAAACGACAGTCTTAAAGGCATTATCGAGGTTGAAGATACGGCAAACGTTCTTTTGGAGCTTAAAAACGGCGTTACTGCGGTCTTTTATGCAACGCTTGCTTATGCCGAAAACTCCGACGTCTTTATTGAAATCTCTTTTGAAAACGGAAAGCTTCGTCTTGAAGGCGAAAAGCTTTATTCGTTTGACGGTGATGGAAAATCAACCGAAATATCCGAAAAATCCGACACCGTTTATCACGGTCGGCGTTATTGGGGTTCCGGACATTCGGCTTTAATCAACGATTATTATTATTGTCTCAAAACCGGCAATAAATTTAAAATCGATGCCATTGAGGGCGGCAAGGCGGCAATGATAGTTGCAGCTTGCTATGAATCCTCAAAAAGCGGCAAAAAAATTGATATTTCGGAAGGAGCAAACTAAAATGTTTCATGAGAATTTAAAGGACAGAGTAGCAGTTATAACCGGCGGCGGCGGTGTTTTATGCAGCGGTTTTGCAAAGGACCTTGCAAAGCTCGGAGTTAAAATTGCGGTTCTCGATTTAAGGGAAGATGCCGCACAAAAGGTTGTTGATGAAATCAAGGCAGACGGCGGAACAGCTCTTGCCGTTGCCTGCAATGTCCTTGAACCCGAAAGCCTTGAGGCAGCCAAAGCGAAAGTAACCGAAAATCTCGGCGTTTGCGATATTCTTATCAACGGAGCCGGCGGAAACTCCCCTCTCGGAACAACCACCAAGGATACTCTTGAGCTTAAAGATATGGCGGAAAAAGCCGAAGGTGTTAAAACATTTTTTGACCTTGATGCTAAGGGAATCGAATTTGTTTTTAATCTCAACTTCCTCGGCACCCTGCTCACCACACAATGCTTTGCAAAGGATATGGTCGGCAGAGAAAACGCAACTATACTCAATGTTTCCTCGATGAACTCTTTCAAACCCTTAACCCGCATTCCCGCATATTCCGCCGCAAAAGCTGCTGTTTCAAACTTCACTCAATGGATGGCGGTTCACTTTGCCGATGTGGGTATCCGTGTTAATGCAATCGCTCCCGGATTTTTCTCGACAAATCAAAATGCAAAGCTTTTATATAATGAGGACGGCTCGCTTACGGAGCGTTCAAACAAAATAATCACCCATACGCCCATGCGACGTTTCGGTGTTCCGGAAGACCTTACCGGTGCTCTCGTTTTTCTCTGCGATGAGCAATATTCCGGTTTTATCACCGGAGTTGTTTTGGCAGTTGACGGCGGATTCTCGGCTTACTCCGGCGTATAAATTTGCGGATTTAATTCATATTAGGCATAATAAGTTTTGATGTTTAAGAAAGGCTTGTACGGGATTTTTGCCCTTACAAGCCTTTTGTTCGGCAATCCGTTTTGCCGTGCAACCGTATTTTATTATTGCCGGCTGTGAATATAATTCGCTTTTCTCATAAAATTCCCTTTGCAACACATTGTTGCGTGACTTTTTAAGATAAATATGCTTAAATTCAAGTAGAAGGAGGGACATCCTTTGAACAAAATTTCAAAAAACATAAAAAAATTACGAAGCGAAAATAATATGACGCAAGATGCTCTTGCCGAAAAAATAAACGTAACAAGGCAAACAATTTCGAGCTGGGAAAACGGAAGAACTCAACCCGACATCGATATGCTCGAACTGCTTGCAGAGGCATTTTCGGTTGGAATCGAAACCGTCATTTACGGCGAAAAAAAGCACATCGGACTTGAACCGCCGAAAACCGACAGACGGAAATTGATGAGCATTGTTTTTTCAACTCTCGGTTCGTTGCTTACCGCATCCGGATTGATAATTATCCTCGTTTCCGTTTGGGACAAAATTCCGCAAATTGTTCTTTCGGTGCTGTGCTTTGCTCCCCTGCTCATCGGCGGCGGAATCGCCGCATGGGCACGCTCAAAAAAGGAAACCGGCATCGGTCGAATCGAAGGTGCATCGGTTGCTTGGACAGCGGGGCTGGTTGCCACCTTTGCTCTCATTTATATGAGATATAATATCAGCCTCAGCTTTGAGGCTTCTGCCGCTGCACTTTCGCTCATGATTCTGCCTATATCATTTATAATGAACTCCGTTTTTCCTCTAACGGCATATTATGCAATCGTTACATTTTTGGCTTCAAGCTCGGCGTTTTCTCAACTTGCACCTTTACCAATAGCACTCGGAATAGCTCTTTTTGCCTTCGGTCTGATTTATGTTTTCAAGACTCCTACCGATGACTATAAACGGACTTATTCTGTTTGGCTCATAATCATTTCGGCAGCCATTATCTTGGTATGCTTGAGCTTTGCAACCGCAGAAAATTTCCGTTCGGCTCTTTTTTGTGCAATCATCGGTATCCTGACCGCACTTTATGCCGCAGACAACGGAGAAAAAACCAAATATTCTTTTCGATTTGTTGCCGTCCCATCGCTTTCGGTCATTATGGTTATTATCAACTATCTTTCGCCCGATTTTTTGGACGGAGCAAATTATCTCACTGAAAATAAAGAGCTTTTATGTTCGGGAATTGCACCTCTCATTTCGGTAGCGGCAATTTCTTTCGGAATTTTTTTCGGCAGAAAAAGCTTTATTAAGAATCCCGTGAAAATCGCTTTTGTTTGCGTTTCGGCATTCGCCTGCCTCGTTTGCTTTATTTATTCGGTATTTGCCGAATTTATTAACGATAGTGAAATAATAAAATTTTTTATAATAGCCGACTCGCTTGCCATGAGCATTATAATCATTATCGACGGTATAAAAAAGATGAAGCTGCTGACCGTCAACCTCGGACTGCTGATGCTGTGCGTGGAAATTTTTCTTACATTTGTTCTCGGCAATTTCGAGCCTGTTGTTTGCGGAATTTCCTGCGTTATAATGGGCGGCATTCTACTCTTTATTAATTTCAGACTTTCAAAATCCTTTAAAGCAAAGGAGAGTGAACAAAATGCATAAAAAGCACTCGGTATTTATACTGCTCTCCATTCAGCTTACGGCGGCTGTAATTCTCGCTCTGATTAACCCTATCGGGGATTATATTGTCCGTTCAAAAGGCACCGAATACACATTTGAAGCCTCGACCGTTTCATACTACGGCGATTACACCGATAAAATGTATATCTGTTGCCACGCAAAATACGCCTTTGACCACAACCGATTTACGGACAGCCGAAATTATGCCGTTATTGAAACCGATAAAAACGGTCTGTCATATATTTCCGAGCTGACCGATACCCGTCCAGAAAGCAGTTATCTCGGCACAAAGCATAAAAGTCACCTATACTTCGACAACTTTACGCAAGAGCTTGATTATAATATTTTCAAAAAGTCATTCAAAATGAACCCTCCCCTTTTTGATAGGGATTCCGCAAGTGACGGATATAATTTCACTTTTAAGGCTTATGTTTACAACGGAAAGGCGGTGCTCGATAAAATACTCGTAAACGGTATCGAAATCAACGAATTTTTAGCAAATCAAAAGGAGTGAACCACTTATGACAAAAGAAAGACTTTCCGGACTACCGACTTCAAGTCCATTTATTAAAAAGCCGTTCGGCGGTCTGACCTCAACAATGCTCAGAACCATTGCCGTTATACTTATGCTCTGCGACCATATGTGGGCAACGGTCATACCCGGCAATAACTGGCTTACGAATATTGGCAGACTCGCATTTCCGATTTTTGCCTTTCTTATTTCCGAAGGCTTTGTTCATACATCAAATTTAAAAAAATACATTTTACGCCTTCTCGTTTTTGCTCTTATTTCCGAAATTCCGTTTAACTATTTTTACGGTGGCGGCTGGCTTTATCCGTATCATCAAAATGTAATGTTTACACTTTTGCTCGGTCTGCTTGCCATTTCGATTATCGACAAGCTTAAAAGCAATCACAGTGCAAAACAAATTGTCAAATCCGCAGCTCTTTTGCTTCTTTTGAGCCTCGCTTCCGCAATCGGATTTGTTGATTACGGATTTGCGGGATTCTTGACGGTTGTTATGTTTTATGTTTTCAGAAATTTCCCGTTTGCTTGGGTGCTTCAGCTCGTTGCAATGATTCTTATGAACATCACGTTTTTCCGCGGCGAAATGGCAATTGTTGAGATTTTCGGAAAGACATATGAAATCGCAACTCAAGGCTACGCTGTTTTCGCTCTTATTCCGATTTGGCTCTACGGCGGCAAAAAGGGTTATTCAAACAAAATCACACAATACGGCTTCTACGCTTTCTATCCCGTACATATGCTTGTTCTGTATTTGATTTTATATTTTAAATAATTTTCTTGTAATTTATAAAATTGTAATAATTTTACTGCTTTTTCGCAAAGTTTATATTATAAACTGATACTGTTAACAAAGATATGAAAGGAATAAAACAATGAAAAAGCTTATAAAAACTAACTTTTTCGTGCCTATAGCAACAATTCTTGCTGAATTTTTGTTATTCCTCATTTGGGGACTTGCCTTGAGCGGCGGCGATGAAATGGGCTATTCTCTTATTGCACTTTACATAGTTTTTCCGATTACAGCCATTATTTTTTCCGTTCGGCTTGTTCTTAAAAGGTCAATTTCTTTTTTCCTTTTTACGGCAACGGTTTTTGCGGCACAGCTCCTTTTACCGTTCTTTATTTTCGGTACCTTTGAAATTCTTTTCAGCATAGGAGCAACGCTGATTCCGTGTTTTTTCGGTGCATTCATTGCGATTATCATTTCATATTTTAAAAAGAAAAAGTGAACATTTAAAAATCGGCGGCTCGCAGAGAAAAGCTCTTTGCAAGCCGCCGATTTATAATTAAATTACGATTTATCTTGATTACTTGCGAAAACATCCGCAACTTCACTTATTGTTATATATGCGTTTTTGTCTATTGCGTGAACTATTTGTTGAAGCTTCGCAACCTGAAAACGGTTAACAACAAAATAAACTACCGTCAAATCCGTTCCCGAATATCCGCCCTTAGCACTGATTTTTGTCATTCCGCTTTCAAATTCTTCTGTCAAAACGGAGCAAATTTCATCCGGCTTAGATGTTATTATCATCGCACCCTTTGCCCTGTCAAAGCCTTCAACCATAAAGTCAACGGTTTTTAAAGCAGCGGCATAGGTTACAATTGAATAAAGCGGAAGAATCCAGCTTTTAATTGCAATTCCGCAAATTATATATAACAATACATTGTAAATCATTACAAATGTACCGACCGTTATGCCCAATCGCTTTGCGAAAATAACCGCCATTACCTCGATTCCGTCCATAGCTCCGCCAAAACGAATCGCAAGACCGCTGCCGACACCCGAAATAACGCCTCCGAAAAGTGCACAAAGAAGCAAATCCGTTCCCGCCAAAGGTGAAGCAACGCTCACATCAATGGGAAAAACATCCGTTATCAGGAAAGAAAAAAGCGAATATATCGCAACGGTATAGACCGCATAAAAGGTAAACAGCTTCCCCTGCCTTTTAAGCCCTATAAGAAACAGCGGAACATTGAGCACAACAAGAAAAATCGAGAGAGTGAACCGTTCGGGAGTCATCTGTGAAAGCAGCATTGATGTTCCCGAAATTCCGCTATCATAAAGATTTACCGGATAAAGAAAAATAGTTACGCCAATCGCATTTATTATTCCCGCAAGGGTAAGCATCAGTAAATTCTGCCAACGTATTTTTTTAAGCTTTTTTAGTTTCTCCATTATTCCTCCTAATAACAGCCGACATATTCAAACCCGATTGTTTTAACATATCGCCGAACGTTTTATCGAATTAATCCGACAATAATCTTATAAAAAGTCGTGAAAAGTAAAAAATAAAAGGCAGGGGTAGACATACCTCTGCCACTTTATTTTGACTTATGCTTCCTTAACAACTACCTGCTTGCCGTTATAGTAACCGCACTCGGGGCAAAGTCTGTGAGATCTCTTATACTCACCGCAGTTTGAGCACTTTTCAAGCTGGGGAGCAGACATCTTCCATACATTTGAGCGTCTCTTATCTCTTCTGGCCTTAGAAACTCTTCTCTTGGGTACTGCCATACCTAAGCACCTCCTTAATTTTGTGCTTTTATTAAACCGTCAGGTTTTTTCTTAGTTATCCAAAAGCTGCTTGAGAGCCTCCAATCTCGGATCAATCTCTTTTTCGCAGCCACATGAACCTGTGTTAAGATCCTTGCCGCATCTTGAACAGATTCCCTTGCAATCTTCACTGCAAAGAAACTTTGCGGGAAGCTCAAGAAAAATATCCTCGGTAATAAGGGGATCCAAATCAAAACGCAACTCATTAACAAGCAACAGCTCATCATTTTTTTCATCGTTAAGATGAGTAACAAGAGTATGGAACATATCAATTTCAATCGGGAGCTTTATCGGTTTTGCACAGCGATCGCAATTCATATCGAGAATAAACTCCGCTTTTGCACGCAACTCAACAATGCCCGTATAATTGCCGGCACTACCGCTGACCTTAACGGGAGTTGTGAAAGGCTTGGTGCCGCTTAACTCCTGAGAAGAAAGATCAAGCTCATAGCAGAACTCTTTAACCATTCCCTCGTTGTTGAAAATAGGCTCTAAATCCAATATCATTTAATTTTCACCTAAAATCACGCACAAAATATTATAAATGGATGTTCGTGATTTGTCAACTAAAATTTTAATAAATTCAGATTTTTTCGCAGAAATCAAAAATTCTTGCGGGAAGATCGCTCTCATCGCACGAAATTGTGAATGTGAAATCCTGTTCGGCAATCTTGCTGAGCTCTGCAACATTTTCGAGGAAATTTGCAAGTGCTTCATAATCTCTGCCGCCAATTTTGAGAGTGGCATCAACAAGGATATCGGTAATATCATGGTCGCCGGCAACAAGTCCGCAAAGGAAACCGTAGAACGCATCATAGCCGCTTACCTTATAATGATCGGTTTCAACCAATCTTGCTCTGTAATTAACATTATAAGTTAAAAGTCTTTCCTTTTCAACGCAAACAACGTTGCCGTTTGATTTTTCAACCGCACCGTTTACAAGGTCGATAAGTCTTTTGGTTTTTCCTGAGCCTTTGTTGCCGATAATAAGATAGATCATTTTAAAGTCCTCCTGTATTTTTTATTTGAGTCTTGCTTCAAGCTCTTCCTTTTGAGCCTCGTATCCGGGCTTTCCGAGAAGAGCGAACATATTCTTTTTATAGCTTTCAACGCCGGGCTGATCAAAAGGATTAACATCAAGAATATAGCCCGAAACGCCGCAAGCTTTTTCAAAGAAATATATCAGCCAGCCAAGATTATATTCATCCTGTCTGTCAATTTCAATAAGAATGTTGGGAACATCGCCGTCCGAATGTGCAAGAACCGTTCCCGCAAATGCTTTGCTGTTAACATAATGAACGGTTTTTCCCGCAACAAAATTAAGTCCGTCGCCGTTAACCTCGTCAAACTCGATTTCAACATTGCTCTGCGGCTCGTTAACCCACATAACCGTTTCAAACAGCTTGCGTTCACCCTGCTGAATATACTGACCGAGTGAATGAAGGTCGGTTGAGAAAATCGCCGAGGACGGGAAAATTCCCTTGTTTTCTTTGCCCTCGCTTTCACCGAAAAGCTGCTTGAACCATTCGCACCAAAGAGTCATTGAAGGCTCATATGCCGCAAGCATTTCAATCGATTTTCCGCTACGGTAAAGAATATTCCTTACAGCGGCATATTTGTAGCAATCATTGACTGCCAAATCGTCATTTGAATATGCTTCTCTTGCATCTGCCGCGCCCTTCATAAGTGCATCTATATCGATACCTGCAACAGCAATGGGAAGCAAGCCCACAGCCGTTAAAACGGAATATCTTCCGCCGACATCATCGGGTACAACAAAGGTTTTGTAGCCTTCGCTGTCAGCAAGTGCTTTAAGTGCACCTTTGGATTTATCCGTCGTAACATAAATTCTTTTTGCCGCTTCTTCTTTTCCGTATTTTTCTTCAAGAAGCTTTTTGAAAATACGAAATGCAATTGCAGTTTCGGTTGTTGTTCCCGATTTTGAAATAACATTGATTGAAAAATCTTTACCCTCAACAAGCTTCATCAGTTCCGCAACAGATGAAGAGCTGATTGTGTTACCGCCGTAATAAATATCGGGAGTATCCTTCTTAATAAGGTTATAGTTATTTGACTTTATAAATTCAATAACCGCTCTTGCTCCGAGATAAGATCCGCCGATACCGAGAACGATAAGTGCATCGGAATCCTTTTTGACTTTTTCGGCACAAGCCTTGATTTCTTCAAATTCGGCTTTGTCGTAATTTACGGGAAGATCGATCCAGCCGAGAAAATCGTTGCCCTTACCGGTTCCGTTATGAAGCATTGCGTGAGCCTTTGAAACCTCCGGCTGCATTGCTTCAAGCTTTTCGGCGGCGGCATATTCACCCGCATACTTGAGATTAAGTTTGATTGCCATGTGTTCTGTACACCCCACTATAAAAATGCCATGATAGAGTTTATTTAATATATTTTACCCTATAATAGCATTCTTTGCAACACCTAAAAGCAAATTTTTTATATATTTTTTGCAAAATATACCCTTTGGTCGCAAATCCACACGGTATACGGAATCTTTTCTATAGTCTACCATATTTTTAAATTAAATGCAAACCCAAATTGAAAAATCACTTAATATTCTCAAAAAATATAATTACTGTGCTATATTTTGATTTTATTCTTTTGACAAAATATGTTGCATCTGTTTACAACACGGCACCGTTTTTATCGCTTGTTTAATTATCTCTTGCTTCTCGTGTTATTATATTCATAAGAAGCACCTTCTTTTTGATTTAAAAAAGAACGATTCATATTGACAAATCTGTGTAAAGTCACTAAAATCTAATTAGAATTTCAAATGGAGTATACAAGTATGTTTGATGCGAAAGGAAATTTTTACAAACCGCAGAGAGGTTCATGCGAATATCCGGATCATATAATGCTCTCTTTTTGTGCGGACGCAAAAAAAGAAATGGCAATCAGTTGGCGTACCGATGCCGAAACCACCGGCGGATATATCCTCTACAGAAAAAAATCCGATACAGATTGGTTAAAGGTTGAAAGCACGGTCAGATATAAAGAAACCGATATCGACAGAAGCAACTATCATTCCGTCAGGCTTTCAAATCTTTCTTCCGGCACGGAATATGTTTATACCGTCGGTTCGGACAGCCTGCGAAGCGATGAGTTTTGCTTTGAAACCGAGCCCGATAACATTGATAAATTCAGCTTTATCGTTATATCGGATCATCAAAAGGGGCAGCCCTGCCACCTGCCGGATTACAGTATGGTCGGCAAAATGCTTAAAGATGCTTTAAAGCGGCATCCTGAATGCAAGTTTATACTTACCGCCGGCGATAACTGCGATAACGGACAAAATGACCTTCAATGGAACGGTATGTTTGATGGACTTAAAGGCATTATCGAAAGTAAGCCTTATATGATGACAACCGGAAACCACGATAACAGAGGCTTTATAACCTATTTCCCCGAGCCTACGGGAAAATACTATCTTGAACACGCCGATTTTTTTGATTTCCAATTTGAAAACGCTTATCCCCAAAACGGGCCGAGTGGCTATGAAACCGAAAATTATTCTTTTGATTACGGCAATGTCCACTTTCTTGTTCTCGGCATAAATGCACCCGATACCGTAAATTCTTGGGCATACAATGACCTTTGCACAAGCAAAAAATTATGGAAGCTCGGCACATACCATTTCCCCATATACCCGCTTATGCCCGAAGGGCAAAACAATGACGGATATCCTATGCTGCGTGAATCAATTGAAAGCGGCAGGCTTGATATTCTTTTTGAAGGGCATGAACATTCCTTTGCAAGAACCTTTCCGATAAAAAACAATGAAATGTTTGACCGACCGTCGGAGGGGACGGTGCATTACATAGTAGGAAACGGCGGAGGAAATATTTATCATTCCAATGCCCGCAAAATTTGGCATTCCGCATTTTATCCGCAGGAAATTCATATCGGCTCCTACACTCTTGTTGAAATAAACGGCGAAGCTCTTACCGCAACGGCATATCTTGCCGACGGCAGAATCATCGACACCTTTACAATTGACAAATCAAAGGATTCGATAACGCCCCCTGCACTTGCTCCTACCTACGACTTTACCAAAATGGCATTTAAAGGTCAAATGCTTGAGCTTATTTCAAGAGAACATTATGCTGAGAAAAAAGACGGAATTTGGTACGCACCGTTTGGAATCGTTGTTCAGTTCATCGGCGGAAAAACGGTCAAAGAGTCAAAAAGTCTTTATGTTGAGGCATATGAGCATAGGGCGTTGTTTACGGCCGGAAGCAAGCTTGCCAAAACCGATCTCGGTACCGTTGAAATGAGCGGAGAGCCTTATTTTTATCGAGAACAGCTTTATGTTCCCGTTGATGACAGTGCAAAAATGTTTGAGCTTGATTGGTACTACGCAGAAAGAAACAACTATATAAACTGGGATACACCGAGTGAAGATAAACCTTTATATAAGCATCCTAAGGAGGAATGAATATGCTTTATAACAAAAATACCGCACCTGCACTTTCGGATGAGCTTTTCAAAAATCCAACCTGCGAATACAGAGGAACTCCTTTTTGGGCGTGGAACAGCGACCTTAAAGCAGAGGAGCTGTGCCGACAAATCGAAATATTCAAAGAAATGGGTTTGGGTGGCTTCCATATGCACGTTCGCACAGGTATGTCAACCCGATATCTCTCCGATGAATTTATGTCACTCATTAAATGCTGCTGTGAGAAAGCCGACAAAGAGCATATGCTCGCCTGGCTCTACGATGAGGATCGCTGGCCCTCCGGTGCCGCAGGCGGATTCGTTACAAAGGATGAGGAATACAGAGCACGCTGCCTTTTGTTAACCACAGTTCCCTGTGACAACGCCGAATCGGAAGCGAAATTCATCAACTCCAGTGCCGAGGGAAGCCGTGACGGCAAGGGTTGGCTCATCGCCTGCTACGATGTTATTCTTGATAAAAACGGTTATCTCGAAAGCTACAAAAAAATCGGTGAAAACGATGCGGCAGCTGGCACAAAATGGTATGCCTACATTAAAATTCACACCCCATCGCCTTGGTACAACAATCAAACCTATCTTGATACTCTCAATCCGAAAGCGGTAAAACGCTTTGTTGAAGTAACTCACGAAAGATATAAGGAAAAGGTCGGTGAGTTTTTCGGTAACATAGTTCCGGCGATTTTCACCGATGAACCACAGTTTACACGCAAATATGTTCTCGATAATTCCACCGATAAAAAAGACCTTTTGATGCCTTGGACAGACGATTTTGCCGATACATATGAATCTCAATACGGCGAAAGCATCTTAGACTATTTGCCCGAAATTTTTTGGGAGCTTCCCAACTCAAAAGTTTCAACCGCCAGATATCATTATCACGATCATATTGCCGAACGCTTTGCCGAAGCATTTGCGGATGTATGCGGCGATTGGTGCAGAAAAAACGGGATAGCATTAACCGGTCATATGATGGAAGAACCTACGCTTCACAGCCAGACGGCATCACTCGGAGAAGCAATGCGTTCCTACAGGGGCTTTGATTTGCCCGGCATTGATATGCTCTGTGCAAACTTTGAATTTACCACCGCAAAACAAACACAGTCCGCCGTTCATCAGTTCGGCAGAGAAGGTATGCTCTCTGAGCTTTACGGCGTTACCGGATGGGATTACGATTTCAGAGGCTATAAGCTCCACGGCGACTGGCAGGCGTGCTTAGGTGTAACCATAAGGGTTCCTCATCTGTCTTGGTATGCAATGGGCGGCGAAGCAAAGCGTGACTATCCCGCCTCCATTCATTATCAATCACCTTGGTGGAAAGAATTTTCATATCTCGAAGATCATTTTGCAAGAGTTAACACCGCTATGACAAGAGGTAAACCCATTGTTAAAGTCGGCATTATCCATCCGGTTGAAAGCTTCTGGCTTCATTGGGGGCCGAACGATAAAACCGCTCTCATTCGAGAAAATATGGATAAAAAATTCCAAAACCTCGCAGAGTGGCTTCTTAAAGGAAGTATAGACTTTAACTACATCAGCGAATCCTTGTTCCCGACCTTATGTAAAAAAGCCTCCGCACCGCTCAAGGTAGGCGAAATGGAATACGATGCAATTGTTGTTCCCGACTGTGAAACTCTCCGCTCAACAACCGTTGAACGGCTTGAAGCATTCCGAAAAGCGGGAGGAAAGCTCATTTTCCTTGGCAATGCGCCTACGTTAATCGACGGTAAGATAAGCAATCGCGGAAAAATTCTTTGCAAAGATTCCTTACTCATTCCCTTTGACAGAGAAAAGATTCTCGGTGTTCTCGATGAAAACAGAACCGTTACCATCCGTCTTGCAAACGGCAGACTTTCCGAGGATTATATTTATCAGCTTCGCCGTGACGGCAACAGCCGTTGGCTTTTCATCAGCCGTTGCAATGAGCCTTACAATAAAGACTGCGTAAGAGAATCAAAGCTCCGCATAAGCATTAACGGTGAATTTACCCCCTATATTTACGATACGTTAAACGGAAATATTTACCCCGCTGCCTGCGAATATATAAACGGCTGCACCGTTATTTCCAAACTTATGTATCATTATGACAGCCTTCTTTTGAAGCTTGATGAAGGCAAAAGGGCTTTTGATGTTCCCTCGGAAAAATATACTCCTTTATCGGACGCAATCGCAATGCCCGCTCTTGTTGATTATTCTCTTTCGGAACGCAATGTTATGCTGCTCGATATAGCGGAATTTTCGCTTGACGGAGGCGAATTTATGCCGGAGGAAGAAATTCTTCGTCTTGATAATGTTTGCAGAGAAAAGCTCGGCTATGTCAGCCGCGGAGGAAGCGTTGCCCAGCCATGGGTAATCGAGCCTGAAATCATTGAACATCATCTGACCTTAAAATTCAAAATAAAGAGCGATATTTCTTACAGCGGTGCAGAGCTTGCACTTGAAGATGCCGAAAACGCAAAAATCACTTTTAACGGCAAAGATGTTGCGATAAACATCACCGGTTGGTATGTTGACAAGGATATAAAAACAGTTCCGCTTCCGGAAATTGAAGTCGGCGATAACATTCTCGAAATCACCCTCCCGTTCGGCAAAAGAACAAATGCGGAATGGTGCTATCTTCTCGGCGATTTCGGCGTAAAGCTTGCCGGTATGGAAAAAACAATCATTTCGCTGCCCGAAAAGCTCGGCTTCGGTTCGATAACCGCTCAAGGACTTCCCTTCTACGGCGGCAACATAACCTATCATCTTGAAGCCGAGGGAGATTCACTTAAAATAGAGGCAACTCGCTACAGAGGAGCACTCATCGGAATTAAAATTGACGAAAACGAAAAAGGAAAAATCGTTTATCCCCCCTATATTCTTAAAGCCGATAAGCTCGGTGACGGAATGCATAAGGTGGATATTACCCTGTTCGGCAACAGATTCAATTCCTTCGGTGCCGTACATTTAACGGATGTTAAGCATTCGTGGCACGGTCCCGATGCTTGGAGAAGCGATAAGGAACGCTGGAGCTACGAATATGTGCTTCGTGATGTCGGTATTCTCGCTCATCCGATAATCACAGCCGAATAAATCAAATCATCTCGGAAACAGCAATTCGTTTCCGAACCGTAAAAGCGTGCAGCCTTTACCGGAATTACTCCGAAGGCTACACGCTTTTTTCATTTTTTCAATTTCAAACCGGACTTGAGTTATACTGCTTAATGATT
Source organism: uncultured Clostridium sp. (assembly GCA_964571095.1). Lineage (GTDB taxonomy): Bacteria > Bacillota > Clostridia > Oscillospirales > Acutalibacteraceae > CAG-177. The sequence goes on from CAZNAC010000001.1 coordinate 314,822, forward strand.
TTAACAGAGCCGTCCGATTACTCCGTTTCCTCAACGATTTTACAAAGCATCGGGTATTATAATTTCTAATGCTTTTTTCTGTAAGTACTAGGAAGAATACCCATTATATCCTTAAAAGCTTGAGTGAATTTGCTTTGGTTCTCATAGCCCACTGCCTCGGCTATCTCGGCAATTGAAGCCTCCGTTTGCAACAAAAGCTCTGCAGCACGCTTAATGCGGTAATCCTTCATATATGTTGCTATCGGCATACCGTAAACATTTTTGAAGGTTGTTTTCAGGGTTGTTTGATTAATATGAAAGCGTAAAGCCAATTCATCGATTGTATGACGGTTTTCTAAATCACCCGTAATATAATCGTATATTTGTTTGACGGTCTGTACTTGAGAATCGTAGGCTTCGTTCTCCTTGAAAATTTCTTCCGCAGGGCAGGCAACCTCAATAACCTTTTCTATCATTAAATGCAACGCCTCCGAGCGTGGAGTTTTTGCAGCGGTATAATAAACCTCTTTTCCGTCACGACGGCTGATAACAAGACCTGCCGTTTTCAGAAGCTTCAAATGATGCGATACGGCGGGACTGCTCATATCAAGCAAAACCGAAATATTAATAATGCACTCCTCGCAATGGCACAAAAGCAAAAAGATTTGAACTCTCTTTTCATCGCTCATCATCTTAAATAAATCCGCCACCGCTCCGAAGGTCTTTGTATTTAATATTTCATATTGTAATTCATCGGTGATATGTCCGTGATTATGCGGCAATTGTTTTTCGGGCATACAGCTCGCCTCCGTTTCGATTACAATTATAGCAATCACGCTTCGGAAAATCAAGCAAATTGCAAAAAATAATCCAATCGGAAATTAATTTCCGCTAATCAGCCGCCTTTTCTCCCATTTGATTGACAATTTTTCAACCTTTGAATATAATAAAATCAACGATTAAGCAATTGTTAAATACAACCTAAAAAGGAGAAATCGAAATGAAAAAGGTATATAGAATCGAAGTTGATTGTGCAAACTGTGCGGCTAAAATGGAAGAAGCAGCCAAAAAAACCGCAGGAGTTAAGGACGCCGTTCTCAATTTTATGACTCAAAAGCTCACGATTGAATTTGAAGACGGTCAGGATATTGCTTCGGTTATGCAAGATGTTTACAAAAAATGTAAAAAAATCGAATCGGACTGCGTAATCTATTTTTAATTTGTACTGTGCAAGCAAAAATATGACGAAAGAAGCGTTGCGGAATGACTAAGAAACAAAAGAAAATGCTTATACGCATCATTATTTCCTCGGCTTTGACGATAGGCTTTCGCTTTCTGCCCGTTAACGGCATCGGATTATTCTTTTTATATTTAATACCTTATTTTATCATTGGCTACGACCTTCTTATTAAAGCCGTTAAGGGCATTATTCATGGACAAATTTTTGACGAAAATCTTTTAATGGCTGTTGCAACAATCGGTGCACTGATTATCGGTGTTTTGGACACGGGCGACTATTCCGAGGCAGTTGCGGTTATGCTGTTTTTTCAAATCGGAGAATTGTTTCAAAGCTATGCCGTCGGCAAAAGCAGAAAAAATATCGGCTCCCTTATGGACATAAGACCTGACTACGCCAACATTGAAAACGGAGGCAGTTTAGAGCAGGTTGATCCCGATGAGGTTGAAATCGGCAGCTTAATAACCGTTAATATCGGCGAAAAGATTCCGATTGACGGTATAGTCGAAGATGGTACGTCAAGCCTCAACACGAGCGTATTGACCGGCGAAAGCTTACCGCGTGATGTCAAAATCGGTGATGAGGTTATAAGCGGCTGTATAAATATGACAGGCGTTTTAAAAATTCGCACCACAAAGGAGTTCGGCGAATCAACCGTTTCAAAAATATTGGATTTAGTCGAAAATGCAAGCTCAAGAAAATCAAAATCGGAGAATTTCATATCAAAATTTTCAAGAGTTTATACTCCCGTTGTTTGCTTGAGTGCATTGGTTTTGGCTGTTATCCCTCCGCTTATCGGAATACTGACCGGCTCACACGCCGATTGGAGCATATGGATTTACCGTGCACTGTCTTTTCTTGTTGCAAGCTGTCCCTGTGCTTTGGTGGTAAGCATACCTTTAAGCTTTTTTGCGGGCATTGGCGGTGCGGGAAAAGAGGGCATACTTGTTAAAGGCTCAAATTATCTTGAGGCTCTTTCCCAAACCGATTGCATTGTCTTTGATAAAACCGGAACTCTCACACAAGGTGTTTTTGAGGTGACGGCAATACATCACAATGAAATTTCCGAAGAAAAGCTTATTGAATTTGCGGCTCTTGCCGAAAGTGCTTCTTCTCACCCCATCGGAAAAAGCTTAAAAAAAGCATATGGAAAAGAAATTGACCTTGCCAGAATAAGCTCTGTTGAAGAAATCGGCGGTAACGGCGTTTTGGCAACGGTTGACGGGCATTGCGTTGCGGCAGGCAACGATAAGCTTATGAACCGATTGAATATAAGCTTTAAAGAGTGCCATAAGGTCGGTACGATTATCCACGTTGCCATTGACGGCGACTATGCCGGACACATTGTAATATCCGATATAATCAAGCCCACCTCGGCAAAAGCGATTTCCGCACTTAAAAAATCGGGTATAAAGAAAACCGTTATGCTCACCGGTGATACGAAATCCGTTGCCGAGCAAACAGCCGACATTCTCGGCATAGACGAAGTTTACAGCGAGCTTCTTCCGAATGATAAGGTTTCTATGGTTGAAAATTTACTTGCGGAAAAGCCTCAAAAATCAAAGCTTGCATTTGTCGGTGACGGCATCAATGATGCACCGGTGCTTTCAAGAGCCGATATCGGCATTGCAATGGGTGCTATAGGCTCCGATGCCGCAATTGAAGCCGCGGATATAGTGCTGATGGATGATGATCCGTTAAAAATAGCAAAAGCAATTAAAATCTCCCGTAAATGTCTCGGAATCGTTTACCAAAACATTATTTTTGCAATAGGAATAAAAGTGCTTGCACTAATTTTAGTGGCACTCGGCATTGCAAATATGTGGATAGCCGTTTTCGCAGATGTAGGTGTTATGGTTATTGCGGTTTTAAATGCAATTCGTGCACTTTTTACCAAAAAGCAGAAATCAATCTCATAAAAGCAATTTTCAAGGAGAGCTTATCAACAAATTCGGGTGAAGTCAGATTGTATTTGCCCAAGGTCTCGTCATCAAGCATAAACGTAACTGTTCCGAGCACCTGCCCTTGCTCAACGGGTGCGGCAACGTCAACCGCAAGGTCAATCGTCTGCGTTATGTCGCCCTCTCTGCCTTTTTCAATCAAAATCGGCTTTGCCTGCGGAATTTTCGGGCTGATGCTCTCGGCAACTCCGTTAATAACGCTAACATCGGGAATCAGCGACGCATCGATTTCCGGTGTTACCGTTGAATAATTTGCAAAGCCCCAGTTGAGCATTGCTTTTGCGGTTTCAAATCTGTCACTGCTGTTTTCGCTGCCCATAACAACGGCGATAAGGTGAGTTCCCTCTCTCATTGCACTTGCGGAAACACAACAGCCCGCCTTTGAGGTGGTTCCGGTTTTAAGTCCTGTTGTGCCCTCATAAAATCTCACAAGCTTATTTGTATTAACAAGCTCCGTCTGTCCGTCACGCAGAGAATCCATCCAAATAGTCGTATAATTGGTTATAAGCTCGTGCTTGAGCAGCTCCCGTGACATAACGGCAACATCAAAAGCTGTTGTCATATGATTTTTCGTCGTGTCGTCAAGACCGGTACAGTTTTCAAAATGAGTGTTTTTCATTTCCAATTCTTCTGCTCTTTCATTGAGCATTTTAACAAACGCTTCGTCGCTTCCCGCAAGATATTCGCCCAAAGCGGTGCACGCATCGTTAGCACTGTAAACGGCGGTCGCTTTCAATAAATCGTCAACCGTCATTTGTTCTCCCTCTTTGAGCCAAATTTGAGAGCCGCCCTTTGAAGCTGCACTTCCGCTAACCGTTACAACATCGCTCAAGGCGATTTTTCCCTCATCAATAGCCTCGGTTATAAGCAAAAGCGGCATAATTTTTGTTACCGATGCGGGGTATACTTTTTCGTTTTCGTTAAATTTCATAAGCACCTTGCCCGTTGAAGCGTCCATAAGTACCGCTGACTTTGCTTTAATCTCAACAGGCAACGCAGAATTTTCCGCATAAGAAACAACAAGGCAGCTTAACATTATTGCGGCGGACAAAAAAACTGAAATAATTATTTTTAGCGATTTATTCATATCAAAATCCCCTTTCAAAAGAATATATGATATAAATATGATTGATTATCACTTGATTTTTTGATATAATTATGTATCACAAACAAAAATTGCTTTATGACAAAAGGAGCACTGTATGAAAGCTGCATTTTATACCCTCGGCTGCAAGGTTAATCAATATGAATCACAGGCAATGGCTCAAAGCCTCGAAAAGCACGGCTTTATAATTACAGACCACTCCGAAAAAGCAGATGTTTATATTATTAACTCCTGCACCGTTACTGCCGAAAGCGACAGGAAAACCCGTCAAATCGTACGCCGATTCAAAAAGCTGCATCCCGACAGCATTGTTGTTCTTACGGGCTGTATGCCGCAGGCGTTTCCGGAATACGGCAGGGAGCTTAACGAAGCGGATATAGTTATCGGTAACAAAAGCAACAAGCTGCTTTATGATTACATTATGCAATATATTAACGGCAGCGGCAGGATTTTCGCCGTTGAGCTTCACGGCAATACAGATTCCTTTTCAGGAGATACAATCAGCTCCTTCAGAGAAAGAACCAGAGCGAGCATTAAAATCGAAGATGGCTGCAATCGTTTTTGCTCATATTGCATTATCCCGTATGCGAGGGGCAGAGTGCGTTCAAAGCCACTCGATGAGCTTCGTGACGAGATAGCATCACTTGAAAAAAACGGATTCGCCGAAATTGTTCTTGTCGGAATCAACCTTTCGGCTTACGGAATGGGAACAGATATAAACATAGTCGATGCCGTTAGGCTTGCAGCTTCATTTGAGGGAATAAAAAGAGTCAGACTCGGCTCTCTTGAACCCGACCACATTACCGATGAAATAATTGCGGAGCTTGCAAAAATTCCGGAATTTTGTCCGCAGTTTCATATTTCTTTGCAAAGCGGCTGTGACAAAACGCTCAAACGTATGAACAGGCATTACAACAGCAATGAATACTATGAGCTTTGCCAAAAGCTTCGCTCGGCTTTTGAGGATACAACGCTTACAACAGATGTTATGGTCGGCTTTCCGAATGAAACATCGGAGGACTTTGAGGAATCCCTGCGATTTGTCGAAAAGGTCGGATTTGAAAAGGTTCATATTTTTCCTTATTCTGTACGTCCCGGAACACCGGCAGCAAAAATGCCGAATCAAATCGAAAAAAGCGAAAAAGAAAAGCGTGTGTCACAGATGAGCGATGCGGCGGAAAAAATCAGAAAAAATTATCTTGAAAATCAAATCGGAAAGACTCTTGAAATTCTTGTTGAAGAATATCACGATGGGTTTTTGCAAGGCTATACAAAGAACTACACTCCGGTCAAAATCCTTTGCAATTGCAACACCGTTCACGGCATAATAAAAGCAAAAATCACCGCTGTTGACGGCGACTTCTGCATAGGTGAAATCAAATAACCCAATATATCAAAAAGCTTGTACAGGCAAAATTCCGTACAAGCTTTTTTGTTTTGAAAATCATTTAAATTTTATTCAAAATTGCAAATAACCTTGTCACCGTCTGCGGTAATGGCAACGCTCTTTATCGGCTTATCCGCACTGTGAACGATTTTTTCGGTTATAACGTCCTCGACATTGCGTCTTATGGTGTTACGCAAATCTCTTGCTCCTCTCGGTCCGTCAACCGAAAGAGCGGCGATAGCTCCGACTGCCGCATCGTCCCATTTCAGGGAAATTCCTTTATCCTTTAAGGGATCAACAAGCTCCGAAAGCATCAGCTTCGCAATTTGCTCATAGTCACCGAGCGTAAGGTCGTTAAATACAACAACCTCATCAACTCTGCCGATAAATTCCGGACGAAGGAACTCATTAAGTGCTTTCATTGCTTTTTCTTTTGATGCTTCGTTCTTTGTTTTCGCAAAGCCGAGAGCACCGGAGCCTCTGTTGCTGCCCGCATTCGAGGTCATAACAATAACCGTATTCTCAAAGCTGACATTTCTGCCCTGAGCATCTGTAATTTTTCCCTCATCGAGTATTTGAAGAAGAATATTCATAACATCCGGATGTGCTTTTTCGATTTCGTCAAAAAGCACAACCGAATAAGGCTTGCGGCGTACCTTTTCCGTAAGCTGACCTGCCTCATCATATCCGACATATCCCGGCGGCGAACCGATAATTCTCGAAACGGAATGTTTTTCCATAAATTCGCTCATATCAAGACGAATGAGCGTTTCGGGAGTATCAAAAAGTTCCTTTGCAAGCAGCTTAACAAGCTCGGTTTTGCCTACACCCGTCGGGCCGACAAAGATAAACGATGCGGGACGGCGACGCGGGCTTATCTGCACTCTGCCCCTTCTGACCGCCGCACTGACAAGCGATATCGCTTCGTCCTGTCCTATGATGCCGGCTTTAAGATTATCCTCAAGGCTTGCAAGACGACGCAAATCGCTTTCAATAACCTTGCTTGCCGGAATACCCGTCCAAAGCTGAATTACTCTTGCAAGGTCATCTTCCGTAACTCCGTTATCCGCCGCAAGCTCTGCAAGCTTACTAACCTCGATCTCTTTTTGAATAATATCGGATTTGATTTTTCCGACCGCTTCGTAATCAACATCCTTTTCTTCCGTAAGCTCGGATTCTTTTGCTTTCAGCTCCTCAAGCTCACGTGATGCAACCTCAAAATTGCTGATGTTAACATTGCGAAGATTTGCACAGGTACACGCTTCGTCAAGAAGGTCAATAGCCTTGTCGGGCAGAAACCTGTCATTAATATATCTCTCGGAAAGATTGACCGCCTTTTCTATAAGCGTATCCGTAACCTTAACACGGTGAAAATCCTCATAATAATCCTTAACGCCTTTAAGCATTTCAACTGTTTGCTCAATTGACGGTTCTTCAACTCGAATCGGCTGAAGTCTGCGTTCAAGTGCGGCATCCTTCTCGATATATTTTCTGTATTCGGTAAAGGTTGTTGCACCGATAATCTGAATTTCGCCTCTTGAAAGCGACGGCTTCAGGATATTTGCGGCATTCATCGAGCCTTCCGCATCACCCGTGCCGACAAGAGAGTGAACCTCGTCGATAAAAAGAATGATGTTTCCTTCGCTGCGAACTTCTTCAACAAGTCCCTTTATCCTGCTTTCAAACTGACCTCTGAACTGTGTGCCGGCAACAAGAGCGGCAAGGTCAAGCATATGAATTTCTTTGTCTTTGAGCTTTGCCGGAACGTCTCCCGCCGATATTTTAAGAGCAAGTCCCTCTGCGATTGCCGTTTTACCGACACCCGGCTCACCTATAAAGCAAGGATTGTTTTTTGTTCTTCTGCAAAGGATTTGAATTGCTCTGTAAATTTCATTTTCCCTACCGATTATCCTGTCAACATTGCCCGCTTGAGCCTTTGCCGTAAGGTCGGTACAAAACTGGCTGAGATATTTGCGTTTTTTCTCATCCTTTTGCTTTCTTCCGCCCCATTTTTTCTTCTTTTCATCGCTCGGTGCGGAACTATCGGACGATGTACGCTCATCTTTTTCCGGAGCATTACTCATAGCACCGAGATTTTGAAGGAACGGCATTGTTCCCGCACCGCCCGGTTCAAAGCCTCCATCCTCACCGAACATCGCCTCAAACTGCTCACTTACATCCTCAAGCTCATCCTCGGAGATGCCCATACTCTGCATTATCTGCTTAACCGGTCCGATATTCATTTCCATTGCACACTTGATGCAAAGACCTTCCTGGGTTGTTTTATCGCCCTCAACCTTTGTTATAAAAAACATTGCAGGGCGTTTTTGGCATTTTGCACATAAAACCTGTTTCATTATTTTTTTCCTTTTAATATTTATTTGCCGGTTGCTTTTTTCTCTTTGAACTGTTTAAGAACTCCGGGAACATAGCTGAAAAACGCAACCAAGGTTAAAACAAGACTGATTGCAACCAGAATCAGCATAAATGATGCCGGAAGAGTATACACATTGCCGAGGATTCCGACATCGGGGCCGAACGCAATAATAATACACATTATAACATAAAATGCGAAGGTTGCGATTTTTCCGGGAAGCTCCGCAGCCGTAGGCTTTAAGCCGAACATAATCATAATCGCTCCGCCAACAACCATAACCGCCTCTTTAATAAGGAAAACAAGGAAAATCCAACTGAAGGTTTTAACCGTGTCGTCACTGCTTTCCTTAAAGGTCATATAGAAAACGATGGCGATTGTGATTTGAGTAAGCTTATCGGCGATAGGATCCAAAAGCTTCCCGAGAGCACTGACCTGATTGAACTTTCTTGCGATTTTGCCGTCGAAGAAGTCCGTAGAGCCTGAAAGTGCAAGAACAAGAACCGCCCAGCCGTAATCACCGTTATTAAAGAGAACGGCAAAAACGGGAATAAGAGCAATTCTGATTACCGAAAGAAGATTGGGTATGGTTAAACATCCCGTAAAATATTCTTTTAACAATGCTTTCATAGTATCCTCCTGTTATGTAAAAATCAATGCCAATGCTTCGCTTATAACTTGATATACCGTTGATTTTCCGATGGCGAGAGCAAGCTGTGATTCCGGCGAAAGCATAACAAAAATGCTGAGTACAAGGCTGACAACAGCACATGTAATAATGCCTTTAAGAGCACCCGCCACTCCTCCGAGAAGCTTGTTGAAGCCTTTGATTATGGGAAGCTTACAGATTTTATTTATAACTCCGATTCCCAAAGCAAGAACCCATTCAACAATGGCATAAACAACAAAAAATGCAATTACTTTTAATATCGGAACTATAGCCGAGGCTTCAAGTGCCGCATAGATTTTTTCGGCAGCCTGTGCCGAATCGACCGAATTGCCAAGCTGCAAAGCAATTTCATTGAGCGATATTCCGGCGGTTTGTGCAACATTGGCGATATAATTCGGAATTGATTCAAGAAGTGCATCCGTTCCGTTGCCGATACTGCCCGCAATAGCATTTTCAATAGAGTCGGAAATCCAACCGTGAACAAAGCCTTCATTCGCCCAAACCGCAATCGGCTCTGAAAGTTCATGGGCTATCAGCCACGAAACAATTGTTGCGGCGAACGAAAGAATCATTTTCACAAAGCCCTTTTTTCGTCCGTCAAAAACACATATAGCAACAAATAAAAGAAAAACAAAATCAATTATAAGGTGTGCGTTTTCCATTCACATTCCCCCTTAATATTTATGAATTTCGTTGCTTTCAACGGTATAAATTTCGCCCGAACAGCAAAAAATCTGCCATATCGAATTTTCCGTTTCAATGGTACGTCCGAGCTTTCCCGAAGAAGAATAAACGGCTATTTTGTTTCCGCTTGCAACGGCAATTTTCCCTCCGTATGCCGCCGCACAATCGGGAGTTTCATCAAGTGTGAGCGTACAGGTTTTTTTACCGCTGCTTGAAAATCTGACCATTCCGGTTTTCATTCCGCCAAATTCTTCATAAAAAACAACTGTGTTTCCGTTGTCATCAGAGCAAATTGCCGAAACGCTGTTTTCCGAATAAACAAGCTCATCAACAACCTCTCCCTTATTTGTCATAACAACGGTTCTGTTGTCACCTGCGGCAATAACCTTGTTTGAGCTTGTGTAAATAATCCTCAAAAAAAGCGTTCCGCTGTATCGCGTATCAACAATCGGCTCTGCGGATTTTATATCAAAGACCAAAACTCTTGTATAAATTTCGGCGTTTTGAACACCCACCGCCGCAACCGCAAGCTTTTTTCCGTTTGATGCCAAAGAAATATCGGAAATTCTTTCTTGAGAACAATTCCATTGGAACACTTTTTCAAAGTGGTTGTTATAAACCGTCAGCTCACTTTGATTTTCTTCGGAAGCGTGTGACAGGGCAATATACCCGTTTTTTGAAAGAGCCGCCGCAACAACAGCCCCCTCCTCGTTGATTTCACCGAGCTTCTCCGTTTTGCTTTGAAGAATAACATCGTTTGAAGAATTGCCGTAAATCAACGCTCTGCCGTTTACGGTTATAACCTTTGAATCTGCATATCCGAGCGGCATACTGAAAATTTCCTTTGCAGCCGAGCCTAAAACTATGCACGAATCATCATAGAGAATCAAGGGACTGCTTCCGACTGCCGCCGCCTTTCTGAATTTTGAAAAATCGGTTGAATACGGATATCCGTTCCCCTTTTTGAATATCTCGCCGGCTAATCTCAAAGTATCGGTGGCATTTGAAACGGCAACGTTTCCGAGTAGCCTTGCACTCAAAAAAAGTGCTGCCGCAACAACAAGAATAACAATCGGTATTCTCAAAATAACAAATACTTTTTTTACAAATTTTTTGTTGCGGATTTTGTTTAAATCAATGATATTTTTCTTTGCCATACCTGCCTCCTTTCAAAAATCATAGTGAATTTTGTTAAGGTAAAGTCCGTGTGCCGGAGCGGTATATCCGGCGGCATCACGGCTTTTTGCCGAAATAATCTTATCTATCGAATCCGGCGGTATTCTGCCCCTTGAAATATCAATCAGCGTACCGACCATTATTCTGACCATATTATACAGGAATCCGTCCGCTTCAACTCTGAAAATCACCATATCGCCCTCACGCTCAACCGATGCATTCATAACGGTTCTTTGAGTATCTTCAACGCTGCTTCCCGCAGCACAGAACGAATCAAACCGATGAGTTCCGATAAACATTTTCGCCTGACGGGAAAGAAGCTTTTCATCGAGCGGATATTTATAGTGTAACGAATAATTATATAAAAACGGATTTTTATTCGGTGAATTCCAGATTTTATAAATATATTCTTTGGATTTGCAATCGTATCTTGCGTGAAAATCAAGCTCAACCTCTTTGCAGTCAATCGCCGCTATATCTCTCGGCAAAACCGCATTCAGTGCCGCAACAAGCCTTTTGCATTCAACTGTGCTTTCGGTACGCACATTGCAGCAATACATATTGGCATGAACACCGGAATCGGTTCTCGAACAACCGATAATATTATCACGCTTTGAGCAAATTCTTTCAAGTGCATCCTGCACGGTCTGCTGAACGGTAACGGCATTTTCCTGAACCTGCCAGCCGTGATACGCCGTTCCGTCAAATGAAATTGTTAAAAGCAAATTACGCATCAGATAACCGCCTCAAAGAAATGATTTAATACTAAAATTCCCGCCGTAACCGCAAGACAAATGGCAAACGCCGCAAAATCTCTTGTATGAAGCTTCATCTGCTTCATTCTCGTTCTTCCCTCTCCGCCCGTATAACAGCGACAAGTCATGGCAAATGCAAGCTCATAGGCTCTTCTAAAGGAAGAAACCATCAGCGGAATAAAAATAGGTACCAACGCTTTTGCCCTTTGTATTATTCCTCCGCTTTCAAGATCCGCACCTCTTGCTTTCTGTGCATTCATTATTCTGTCGATTTCCTCAATAAGTGTCGGAATAAATCTCAATGCAAGCGTCATCATCATTGCAAGAGTATGAACCTTGATTTTAAACACTTTAAGCGGCGAAAGTATTCTTTCTATACCGTCCGTCAGCATCGTCGGTGTTGTTGTGTAGGTTAAAAGAGAGCTTATGATAACAAGAGCAACTATCCTTATCATCGTGAAAATTGCGGTATTAACACCCTTTTCGGTAATATCGATTCCGATAAAGCTGAAATAAACTCTGCCGCCTTCGGTATAAATCACATTCAATATTGCGGTAAAAGCAAGAATAATAACAATCGGCTTCAGGCTTTTTATTATCATTTTTGCCGGTACCTTTGAAAGAATCGCCGCCGAGACTGCGGTAAGTGCAATAAGTCCGAGCGAAAAGAAGCTTTTGCAAAGAAAAATCACAACTATAAGCCAAAATGTTATTATCAATTTTGCTCTCGGATCAAGCTTATGAAGAACCGATTTCGACGGGTAATACTGACCTATTGTGATATCTTTTATCATTTCGTACTCCTCCTCTCAATAAGATTGCGGAGTATCGATACGCCCTGCTCAACCGTATAAACATTTGCGGGAACATCAATTCCTTTTGCTCTGAGCTTTGTAAAAATCTCCGTAATTTCAGGAACATTGAGTCCCATCGAACGAAGCTCATCGCCTCTTGAATAAATCTCATCAACACTGCCCTGCATAGCAACCGAAGAGTTATTCATAACAATAACTCTGTCTGCCATTTCGGCAATATCCTCCATACTGTGTGAAACAATAATTACGGTGCTGCCTGTTTTTCTTCTGTATTCTCCGATAAGCTCAACAAGCTCTCTCCTGCCCCTCGGATCAAGTCCGGCGGCAGGCTCATCGAAAATAAGCACCTCCGGCTCCATTGACATAACTCCGGCAATGGCTACCCGTCTTTTTTCTCCGCCCGATAAATCAAACGGAGATTTATCAAGATGCTCCGGCTTAACTCCGACAAATTGAGCCGCACGTAAAACCCTTTCCTTGACCTCAGATTCCGAAAGCTTCATATTTTTAGGCCCGAATGCAATATCCTTGTATACCGTCTCCTCAAAAAGCTGATATTCGGGATACTGAAAACAAAGTCCGACCTTAAAGCGTGATTGCTTAAGCGTTTCCTTATCTTTCCATATATCAATACCGTCAACGAATATTTTTCCGCTGTCCGGCTTCAAAAGACCGTTAAAATGCGAAATGAGAGTGCTTTTGCCCGAACCGGTGTGTCCGATAATACCTATAAGCTCGCCTTTTTTTATTTGAAGATTAATATCGTTTATTGCGGCAACCTGCTGAACAGTGCCCTTTGAATAATAATGCGTAAGTCCTACGGTTTCTATCGCAAAGCTCATACGACACCTCCCAGCAAACGGCTTATCTCGTCAACACATTCGTCAACATTCAAAACGCCTTCTTTTATTCCGAGACGATGGCAAAGCTCTGTTGACTGCGGAACATCAAGACCGCATTTACGCAGCTCATCAACATTTGAAAAAACCTCCGACGGCTTTCCGTCCTTGATAACTCTGCCGCTGTCCATAACAATAACCCTGTCCGCCTGAACCGCTTCATCCATAAAATGAGTAACAAGAATAACGGTTATTCCCATTTCTCTGTTAAGGCGTTTGACGGTTTGAATGACCTCGGTTCTGCCCTTGGGATCAAGCATCGCCGTCGGCTCATCAAGCACTATGCATTCGGTCTGCATCGCAATTACTCCGGCAATGGCAACTCTTTGCTTTTGACCGCCCGAAAGCTTATGCGGCTCTCTGTGCCTGAATTCATACATATTTACCGACTTTAATGCATCGTCAACTCTTTTGCGAATTTCAGACGGTTCGATTCCGAGATTTTCAGGTCCGAACGCAACATCGTCCTCAACGATTGTTGCAACTATCTGGTTATCGGGATTTTGAAAAACCATTCCGACTATTCGACGGATTTCATCGGCTTTTTCTTCGGTATCCGAAACAATGCCTTTAACCTCAACCGTACCCTCTGTCGGCTCATAAATCGCATTGCAAAGCTTCGCAAAGGTACTCTTGCCGGAGCCGTTATGACCGAGCACGGCAACAAATTCTCCTTTATTTATTGCAAGGCTGACCTGCGAAAGTGCGGGTTCTCCCCTAACCTCTGCGTTTTCGTCATCTGCATCATATTTAAATGTAACATTTTTAAATTCGATTATTTTTTCGTTCATAATACAAATCCTAAGATAATTCATTTACGGCAATTCTCTGCCGCAGGAGGTGCAATACTTATAATCCTCCTCATTTTGAGTTCCGCAATAAGGGCAAAATCTTCCGTTATGCGGCTTCGGGGCAGCTTGACCTTTTATCCGCTCATTCAGAGGATCAGGCTCTTCATCTTCGTCCGTTATATCATACTCTGAATATCTGTTTTTCGATGTGGCGTTTCTGTAATTATAAACAGCAGTGACAATTGCAATAATAACAAATATTATTCCAAACGGTGCCATAAATCCCGCACCGCCCGATATCGCCATTATCGTCCAAAAAACGCCGAAAGCGGCAACGGCAATGCCGATTATCACTCCCATCATCGACGGGCCTCTGCCGGGCTTAATGCTTTTCATTCTCAACACCGTCCCCAAACCAAATTGCACTTGCACCGCACGGAAGCACTCTGTTTGGTTTTGACGAAACCGGAATACCGATTTCATCGCTTTGAGTAGAGCCTCCGAAACGCTTTTGAACGGTTTCACCGAGAATATATTCCATAACGCTCGGCGAAAGTCCCGTTGTATAGGAATTAATAAGCACCATCAGCGATTCCTCATACAAAAGCTCCGAACAAAGCTCCACGAATCCGTAAACCTCGTTTTCAAGCTTCCAAACCTCTCCGCCGGGGCCTCTGCCGTATGACGGAGGATCCATAATAATTATATCGTATTTATTTCCTCTGCGTATTTCACGCTGAACAAATTTTATACAGTCATCAACAAGCCAGCGTACCGGTGAATCCGAAAGTCTGCTTGCGGCCGCATTCTCTTTCGCCCAAAGAGTCATTCCCTTTGAAGCATCAACATGAGTAACGCTCGCCCCCGCATTAAGTGCGGCAACGGTTGCACCGCCCGTGTACGCAAAAAGGTTAAGAACCTTAACAGGTCTTCCCGCCTTTTTTATTATATCGGCTGTCAGCCTCCAATTAACCGCCTGTTCGGGAAAAAGTCCCGTATGCTTAAATCCCATGGTTTTAATGTTAAATCTAAGCTCATCAAGACCTATCTGCCAAACATCGGGCATTTTTTTGCAAACTCTCCAGCTTCCGCCCCCCGTATTCGAGCGGCTGTAAATCGCATGGGGATTATACCAAAGAGGATTATCCTTTGGAGTTTTCCAAATAACCTGCGGATCGGGACGAACAAGAATAATATCTCCCCAGCGTTCAAGTCTTTCACCGTCGGAGCAGTCTATAAGCTCATAATCCGTCCAAACATCTGCTTTTCTCATATCACACATCCAATCTTTGCTGTCCCGGCATAGTCATTCCGAGATGAGCGTATCCCGCAGGAGTAACCGTCCTGCCTCTCGGAGTACGGCTGAGGAAACCTATCTGCATAAGATACGGCTCGTAAACGTCCTCAATCGTTACAGCCTCCTCACCTATTGCCGCCGCTATCGTTTCAAGTCCGACCGGACCGCCGTTATAATTCTTTATCATTGTTTTTAAAATAAGTCTGTCAATAGAATCCAGACCGAGCGAATCTATCTCCATTCTGTCAAGTGCAAGCGAGGAAGCTTCTTTGGTTATCTCTCCATCGCACATAACCTGTGCAAAATCCCTTGCACGCTTGAGAAGTCTGTTTGCGATTCTCGGAGTTCCTCTTGAGCGTGAAGCGATTTCAAGTGCACCCATAGGATCAATATCGATATCAAGTATACCCGCACTTCTGTTAACGATTTGAGAGAGCTGCTCCGGAGTATAAAGCTCAAGCCTCAAAATAACTCCGAAACGGTCACGGAGCGGTGCACTCAACTGACCGGCTCTTGTTGTTGCACCCACAAGCGTGAATTTATGCAAATCAAGCCTTATGGAGCGTGCGGAGGGACCTTTTCCGATAATTATATCAAGCACATTATCCTCCATTGCGGGATAAAGCACTTCCTCAACCGCTCTTGACAGGCGGTGAATTTCATCAATAAAAAGAACGTCTCCCTCGTTGAGATTTGTCAAAAGAGCCGCAAGATCTCCCGGCTTTTCGATTGCGGGACCGCTCGTCACCCTAAAATTAACTCCCATTTCATTTGCGATAATTCCGGCAAGGGTTGTTTTTCCGAGACCGGGAGGGCCGTAAAGTAAAACGTGGTCAAGCGGTTCGTTTCTGCGTCGAGCCGCTTCAATATATATCGAAAGATTCTCTTTAACCTTATCCTGCCCGATATAGTCACCGAGCACCTTAGGTCTAAGCGAAAGCTCTATATCATTATCTTCTGCCGAAGAAAATTCAGGAGCAACTATCCTGTTTTCAAAATCAAAATCCATTATCTCGTTCCTTTATATGTTTCTCGCAAGTGTTTTAAGAGCCTGTTTAATCATTTCTTCCGTTGAAAGGTTTCCGTCAAGTCTGCCAACCGCTATGCTTGCCTCCGACCTGCTGTAGCCGAGCATAACAAGAGCGTTGACCGCATCCTCTCCCGCATAACCGACGGTAGCCTTCTGTGCCGCCGCAATATTTCCGAGAGCTTCGGAATCCGATGCAAAAGCACTCAGCTTTCCTTTAAGCTCA
Source organism: uncultured Clostridium sp. (assembly GCA_964571095.1). Lineage (GTDB taxonomy): Bacteria > Bacillota > Clostridia > Oscillospirales > Acutalibacteraceae > CAG-177. The sequence goes on from CAZNAC010000001.1 coordinate 331,205, forward strand.
AGCACTATTCTTTGTGCTATTTTCGGGCCTACACCCTGAGCTGCCGTTATCGCCTTAACATCGCCTCCGGCAACGCTTACGGCAAGCCTGTCGGGAGTAAGCTGCGAAAGAATCGCAAGAGCGGCTTTCGGGCCGACACCCGAAACTCCGGTCAGCAGCTTAAAGCAATCAAGCTCATTCTTATCGGCAAAACCGAAAAGGTCAAGTGCATCCTCACGAACATTAAGGTGAGTATAAAGCGTTTGAGTCTGCCCGATATCGGCACACTTTTTAAGCGTATTCAGAGTTGTGTTCAGTTTAAAAGCGACACCGGAGCATTCAAGAGCAATACCCGATTCATCAACATAAACTATTTTTCCCGTTAAGCTGTAAAACATTTTTCCGCTCCTTGGTTTGAAAAGTAAAATATATAACCGCTTTTGATTTCATCGCATATTCAGCGAACCTATCAGTGAGCCGGCACTGTGGCAATGGCAAATCGCCATTGCAAGAGCATCTGCCGCATCATCGGGCTTCGGTATTTTTTCAAGATTAAGCATTATCCTTGTCATTTCCTGAACCTGCTTTTTCTCTGCTCTGCCATAGCCTACAACGCTTTGCTTTACCTGAAGCGGAGTATACTCGAAAATCGGCATTTTCGCCTGCTGTGCGGCAAGCACAAGAACTCCTCTTGCCTGTGCAACATCAATTGCCGTTTTTTGGTTCGTATTAAAAAACAGCTTTTCTATCGCCATCGCCTGCGGATGGTATCTGTCAATCAGCATACAGGCACAGTTATAGATTTTCTCGAGTCTTTCATTAAAAGGGGTATGAGCTTCGGTTGTTATCGCACCGAAATCCAATACTCGAAAATGATTTGCACTGTATTCAACAACGCCGTAGCCTACTATTGCATAACCGGGATCAATTCCCAAAACTATCATTTTTTGTTTGACTCTCTTTCACGGATTACTATTCTCGTCGGCGTTCCCTCAAGTCCGAAAACCTCTCTTATCTGATTGTCAAGATAACGCTGATAGCTGTAATGAAAAAGCTCGGCATTATTAACAAAGCAAACAAATGTCGGCGGTCTTGTCGAAGCCTGTGTCATATAGTAAATTTTAAGTCGTTTACCTCTATCCGAGGGAGGCTGAACTCTTGCCGTCGCATCTGCAAGAACATCGTTAAGCTTACCCGTGGAAATACGCATTGCGTTCTGCGTATCAACAAATTTGATAAGCTCAAACAGGCGGTCAAGTCTGATTTTTTCTTTTGCGGATATGAAAATAATGGGGGCATAGGACATAAACGAAAAATCCTTCATAAGCTGCTTTCTCATACTGTCCATGGTTTTTCCGTCTTTTTCAACAATATCCCATTTATTAACGGCAATAATGCACGCTTTGCCCATCTCGTGAGCTATTCCCGCAACCTTTGAATCCTGCTCGGTAAAGCCCTCGGTTGCATCAATCATAATAACGCAAACCTGTGCTCTTTCAACCGCCATTCTCGCACGTATAACCGAATATTTTTCTATTTGGTCATAAACTCGGCTTTTTCTTCTCAATCCCGCCGTATCAATAAAAACAAATTTTCCGTGTTCGTTTTCAAGAAATGAATCGGTTGCATCTCTCGTTGTTCCCGCAACCTCAGAAACAATCATTCTGTCCTCGCCGAGAACGGCGTTAACAAGCGATGATTTGCCCGCATTCGGTTTTCCGATAACGGCAACCTTAATTGCATCGTCCTCATCTTCTTCGATTTTTTCTTCCTCCGGCAGATACTTCAGCACCTCATCAAGAAGGTCGCCCGTTCCCATGCCGTGAACCGATGATACCGGCATAGGATCGCCTAAACCGAGATTATAAAATTCATAAAAATCCGGCGGAAGCTCTCCCGGAGTATCGCATTTATTAACGCAGAGGATAACCGGCTTCCCGCTTTTTTGAAGCATTGCGGCAACCTCACTGTCGGTCGCCACAACTCCGCTGCGAATATCCGTAACGTGAATTATAACATCCGCTCCGTCAATCGCAATCTGAACCTGTCTTCTCATTTGTTTGAGAATAATATCATCCGAATACGGCTCTATACCGCCCGTATCAATAAGCAAAAAATGCTTTCCGAGCCATTCGCAGTCGCCGTAAATTCTATCTCTCGTTACGCCGGGGGTATCATCGACTATCGAAAGTCTTTCACCCACAAGCTTGTTAAAAAGCGTTGATTTGCCGACATTAGGTCTGCCGACAATCGCAACAACACTTTGTGCCATTTAATTACCTCCCACCAAAGCAGACAGTAAATCCTCTCCGCTCGTACCATTTTGTGTAACCTTCGTTTTTAATATATCCGAAAGCTCCTCAACCGTCATATCGTCAAGGAATAAATCCCCTTCGCTTCGCAAGCAATTCGGCGGAATTATAAGCTCATCACCGATATCGATTCCTTCTACCGCCGCCGCAATATCGGCTCCGCAAAGCAAACCCGAAACGGTTATCATCTTACCCAAAAGCCTGTTTTCCGCCGCCGTAACATTAACGGTCAAGCCATTGATTTTTTCCTCCGCCTGTCTTGCAAGCTCCGAAATCAGAGGATATGCCGCCTTACCCGTCACAACAGTAACCCTGCGGTTGAGCTTTGTCGGTTTAAATTTCTTCAACGCTTCTTCAAATTCCGATTTAAGAAGTGCACACATACCCACTCCGTTTTCAAGCTGCGGAAAATCATTGTAATATTCCGCTTCGGGCATTTTCCTTTTTGCCGTAATGTAAAATTCATCGGCAGCATACGCAATCGTTTCGCCGTTTTCGGCTTTAAATCTTTTATTGAATCTATCAATGATATCAATCGCATCACCGGCGGTTTTTTCGTTGTAAGGCTTAATGGGATATAATCCGTCACGGTGATCCGAAAGTCCGACCGGAACAGCGGCTATACTCCGAACAGCGGGATAGAGCTTCGCAAGCTCATTAAGACTGTATTCAAGCTCCTCTCCGTCGTTAATGTCCGGACAAAGCACAAGCTGCGTGTTAATCGCAATTCCTTTTTCCGCAAAAAGCTTCAGAAATTTGAGTGACTCCCCCGCTTTCGGATTAGCCATCATTTTTACTCTGAGTTCGGGATTCATTGTCTGCACCGAAATATTAACGGGACTGATATGCATTTTGATTATTCTCTCCGCTTCTTTTTCGGTTAAATTCGTAAGCGTTATATAGTTTCCGAAAAGGAAAGACAAACGGGAATCGTCATCTTTGAAATAAAGACTTTTTCTCAAGCCCTTGGGAAGCTGGTCAATGAAGCAAAAAATACATTTGTTTTTGCAGCTTCTCTGCTTATCCATAAGATATGTTTCAAACTCAAGTCCGATATCTTCAAGCTCATCTTTTTTTATCATCACAAGCTTTGATTTTCCGTTTTCCGCTTCAAGCGAAAGAATGAGCTTGGTTTCATTGATGTAGAAACGGTAATCCAAAACATCGTTTATTTCGTTACCGTTAATGCCGATAAGCCTGTCGCCCGAACAAATTCTTTTTTTCTCCGCAATGCTTCCGCTTTGTATTCCGCTGATAATAACCGCCATTCTCTCACCTGCCTATAGTACTCGATTTTATTTTACCCTGTATTATAACATACTTCTATATAAAATAACAATAAATTTTTTGTTAATATTAAAACTTTTTTATTCGCAGGCTCAAAACATATTGTAAAACTCAAAATTATGGGGTATAATGCATAATGTAGATATGTGTCTTAAAATCAAGACAAAAAAAGAAAAGGAAAGATAAAATGTTTGTTGATATTGCGAAAATAAAAATAAAAGCAGGCGATGGCGGCAATGGTGCCGTCAGCTTCCGCAGAGAAAAATATGTTGCAGCCGGCGGCCCCGACGGCGGTGACGGCGGCAAAGGCGGAAGCATCGTTTTTCAGGTTGATGATAACCTCGCAACTCTTGCCGACTTCCGCTATAAGAGAAAATACAGTGCACCCAACGGCGAAAACGGCTCCGGCGGCAGAAAAAACGGCAAGGGCGGCGAAGACCTTATCATTAAGGTTCCGAGAGGAACGATAATTCGCGAGGTCGAAAGCGGCGCGGTTATGGCGGATATGTCGAGCAACGAACCGTTTATTGCCGCAAAGGGCGGTAAAGGCGGTTGGGGTAATCCTCATTTTGCAACACCCACAAGGCAAGTGCCGAGATTTGCCAAAAGCGGTACTCCCGGTGAGGAATGGGAGGTCAGCCTTGAGCTGAAGCTCCTTGCCGATGTTGGTCTGCTCGGCTTCCCCAACGTCGGAAAATCAACGCTTGTTTCCGTTGTCAGCCAAGCAAAGCCTATTATTGCTAATTATCATTTCACCACCCTCACTCCCGTTCTCGGAGTCGTTTCGCTCGGCGAAGGCAGCTCGTTCGTTATGGCGGATATACCCGGTCTTATCGAAGGCGCCGGCGACGGTGTCGGACTCGGCCACGAATTTTTACGTCACGTTGACCGTTGCAGACTGCTTGTTCACATTGTTGATGCTGCCGGCAGCGAGGGCAGAGATCCCATTGAGGATTTTGAAATCATAAACAAAGAGCTTGAAAAATTCGATCCGGAGCTTGCAAAACGTCCCCAGATTGTTGCGGCAAACAAAACCGACCTTGCCACCGATGAGCAGCTTGAAAGACTCAAAAAATATTTTGAGGAAAAGGGTTACGAATATCACACTATGTGTGCCCCGATTCTTGAGGGAACGGACGAGCTTATAAGTGCCGTTTGGAACAAGCTTCAAACGCTTCCGCCCATTAAAAAATATGAAGCCGAAGCAATTCCCGTTGAAATGTACGAAAAGCAAGCGGACAAAGGATTTACCATTCGTGTTGAAGACAACATTTATTTTGTTGAAGCTCCGTGGCTTCTGAAAATTCTTCAAAGAACCGATATTGACGACTATGAATCTCTCCAATATTTTCAGAGGATTCTTGTTTCAAGCGGCATAATCGATGCACTCCGTGACCGAGGAATAAATGAGGGCGACACCGTTTCCATTTATGACCTTGAATTTGACTTTGTTAACTGATTGTGAGGAATTTATTTTGAACTCATTACTTAATAAATCCGTTGATGTTTCAACGCTCAGCCCCCTTACTCTTGCTTTTCTCGGCGATACGGTTTTTGACCTTCTTGTTCGCAGCGAGCTGGTTTGCGAGGCTAACCGTCCCGTTAAAGAGCTGCATTCGGCAGCAAGCAAAAGAGTTTGTGCGGGAGCACAGGCAGACGGCATACGAAGCATTCTCGACACATTGAGCGAAGAAGAACTCGATGTTTTCAAACGCGGAAGGAATGCCCACACCGGTGCGATTCCGAAGCACGCTTCAAGTGCCGATTATCACTATGCCACGGGACTTGAAAGTCTTTTCGGCTGGCTGTATCTCAAAGGCGAAACGGAACGGATAATTCAGCTTTTTGATGCCGTAAAGAAAAATCGGGAGGTTGGGTATGAACAAAAGCAAGATTCTTGAAATATTTAAAAACAACGGTCTTTGGCTTATCGGCTGTATTCTTTATTCAATCGGAGTAAATTGCTTTTCGGTTCCGAACAGCATTGCTCAAAGCGGCGTTACCGGCGTTGCGGTTATATTAAACCACCTTTTTGAGCTTCCCGTCGGTACGGTTAATTTCGCACTCAACATTCCTCTGCTTATATTGATGATGATATTTTTGGGCAAAAAGCTCGTTGCGAGAACACTGTGGGTTACGATTATTCTTTCCACGGCACTTGATGTTGTCGGAATTTTTGCACCGGAATATACCGGCGATAAAATTCTTGCCGCTCTTTTTTGCGGTCTTTTTCAAGGTGCGGGGCTCGGACTGATAATGATAACGGGAGCAACAAGCGGCGGAACGGATATAGTTGCAAGACTTGTTCACAAACGCTGGCCTCATATAACCGTAGGCAATGTTGTTCTTGTTGCGGATGCGGTTATTGTTACCGCCGGTATGCTTGTTTTCGGAAGCATTGAAAGCGGACTTTACGCAATTATTATCATCTATGTCAGCACAAAGGTTATAGACTCTATGATTTACGGTACCGGCAACGGAAAAATGCTGATGATTGTAAGCGAAAAAGCAGATGAGGTTGCAAAAGCCATTGTTCAATCTTCTCCGAGGGGCGTTTCGATTATTCCCGCCGTCGGTGCATATACCGGCGACAATAAAAACATCCTTCTTTGCGTTGCAAGAAAGTCCGAGATTTCCGGAATAATCAAAACGGTTAACTCCGTTGACGACAAAACCTTTATCATCGTCAGTGAAGCAAACGAAATTCTCGGAAAAGGATTTAAGAAAACAATATAAAACTTGACAATATCATCTACATTGTTATATAATATCAGGGTTAAAAATAATCCGAAGTGAGGTTTTACGAATGTCAGGACATTCAAAGTGGAGCACAATTAAACGCAAAAAAGAAAAAACCGACAATCAGCGTGCCAAAATTTTTACCAAAATCGGCAGAGAAATTGCCGTTGTTGTTCGTGAAGGCGGTCCCGATCCCGCATCAAATTCAAAGCTCAAGGACGTTATCGCAAAGGCAAAGGCAAACAATGTTCCCAACGATAACATCGACAGAATAATCAAAAAAGCCGCCGGCGAAACAGGCGGCGCCGACTATGAAGAAATCGTATACGAAGGCTACGGTCCCTCCGGCGTTGCCGTTATCGTTGAAACTCTTACTGACAACAGAAACAGAACCGCCGGTGATGTTCGTCATTACTTTGACAAATACGGCGGAAATATGGGACAATCAGGCTGCGTTTCGTTTATGTTCTCAAAGCAGGGTGTTCTTGTTGTCGAAGCCGAGGGAATAGACGAAGACAAGCTTATGGAGGATGCACTCGAAGCGGGTGCTACCGACTTCATAACCGATGACGAGGGCGTTTTTGAAATCAGAACCGAGCCTAATGACTGCGGTGCTGTCAGAGAAGACCTTGAAGCTAAGGGATATGCCTTTGTTTCGGCAGAGGTTGAATATGTTCCCTCAACATATACTGCTCTTTCCGATCCCGATGAAATCAAAAATATGGCAAAAATGCTTGAAATGTTTGAAGATAACGATGACGTTCAAGCAGTATGGCACAACTGGGAAAATGCCGATGATGCCGAATAAAATTTAATTATTTTAGACATCTCATATATTTCGTATAGCCATAGCCGACAATTTCCTTGATACGCCCCTTTCTTTCAAGGTCACCAAAAATGTCGGTTACGGCAAAAAGCCTCCCAAGGATTATTTCCGAGGGAGGCTGTTTTTATTATTCGATTCCGGCAAGCTTTAGGTTTGCCTGATGTTCTTCATATGTTGCCGCATAATAATATTTGCCATTCGCATCGTGGCAAAAATAAAGATAATCAACATCTGCCGGATTAAGAGCGGCATTAATGGTTGTCATTCCGGGGTTTGAAATCGGCCCTGCCGGAAGTGCCGCACACTTATAAGTATTATAGTAGCTGTTATAACGGTTAATATCTCCGCTCAAGTAAGGTTTAACATGACGCTCAATATAATAAATGGACGAATCCATTTGGAGCTTCATTCCGGCATCGAGACGATTATAGATAACCGCCGCAATTTTCGATACCTCGGATAACTTTGCACCTTCTTTTTCAATAATGGAGGCAACGGTTAAAACTTCATCCATAGTATAGCCGAGCGAGGATGCTTGTGCCATCATCTGTTCGGTGATTTTTGACTTGCCGCCTCTGAGAAATTTTCCGATAACATCCTGCGGCTTTTGATTTGTGTAAAATTCATATGTATCCGGAAAAAGATAGCCTTCAAGCTTAAAACAGCGGTTCGGATCGGATGGAATTTCGGCAACAAGAGGATAATAGCTGTAATCATATGTTTCCGACGTTTTCATAAGCTCATCAAAGTCCGCAACACCGTATTCATCGAGAATTTCAAAAATTTCCGTAAGGCTTCGTCCTTCGCCGAAAGACAGCGTAACTGTTTTTCTTTCGGTCATCTTCGATGATGAGGTTTTTTCTGCCGTCATCATTTCAGTGAATTTCTCCGTCATCAGACTTGTTAATAAAACAGGGGTATAAATCGTCGGCTTTTCGGTTTCACCGTTGGATTTCTCCGTTTTGTTTTCTTTGGAGCCGTTTTCGATTGCATTTTGAGTGATATTTATAAAAGCATCTATCGCATTCGAGATATTCTCGGTATACGCAGGTTCGGCGAATGTTGATGCAACCGTTTCGTTATTGTCCGAATTATCATCAGAACAGGCGGTGAGCAAAATCAAAAGCACCGATATCAACGCCGAAAAGAAGCATCCGAGCTTTTTCATTATAATCTTCTCGCTTTCATATTCTTTCTCTGTATTTTTTCCTTGCATATCTGAAAACGATATAAGCAACGCAAACCGCCGCAAATACGCCGATACAAATTGCATATTTTCCGGTTTCGGCAGTCATTTTTTCTCCGTCATCAATTGAATTTTCGGAGCTGTCGGCATTCCCGAAAAAGAAGCCGTTTGATGAATTGCCGGTGGGAATATAATTTTTAACGTCGTCCCAAAGTGAGCTCATCATTGCCAGAGTTTCGGCAGACATATTTCTGAACAATTGCGTTTTGACCGTGCCTTCTTCGGGATAGAGCGTTTCGTCCTGATAAAAGCTGTAGTCGGGATTGGTGTAAACCGAGGTGTGCGGACTGCCGTAGCAAATATATTCCGCATTTGCAAGAGCAACATCGGGTTCGAGAAGAAAATTAATGTAAAGCTCTGCGGCAAGCTTATTCTTTGCACCCTTGAGAATACAGGCTGAATCAAAGAAATAGTTTACTCCCTCCTTGGGATAAACAAACGAAAGGTCGGGATTGTTTTCTTTCATTGTAAGATAATCGCCGACAAAATACGGAGCAAGAGCCGCTTCGCCCGATTCCATTTTAAGAAATATTTCGTCATTAACGTATGCCGGATCAACTTTCTTCTGCTCCTTGAGCAGCTCTGCGGCGGTACGCCACGCTGCCGGAGCTTCGGTATTATAATCCATACCGAGTATGCTTTGAGCGATTGCAAAAGCATCCCTCGGATTATTAATCATAAGAATTTTGCTTGAATAATTCTCGTCCCACAAGGCAAGCCAGCTGTCGGGAGCTTTTTCAACCATAGCGGTATTATATATCAATCCGATATAGCTTACGGTATACGGAACGGAATACTCATTGGTCGGATCATAACCGAGATTACGGTATTTTTCGGGGATATACTTGAAATTCGGAATATTGTTAAAATCAATCTTTTCAAGCATATCTTCTTTTATCATTCGCTCAATCATATAATCGGACGGGATAACGATATCATAAGAAACTCCGCCGCTTTTGAGCTTTGAATACATAACCTCATTGTTATCAAAGGTATCATATACAACATCTATGCCGTATTTTTCTTCAAATGCCGCATTAACGTCGAGGGTGTCATCGGCACCGTCCGAAATATATTCTCCCCAATTATAAACATAAAGCTTGGTGCCTTTGAGTGCATCTATTTCGCTCTGCTGTGCGGCAAATGCCGAAACGCACGGCAAGCACGCAAGCATCAACGCAAAAAGCACCGACAACATTTTTTTCAATCAAGGTCACTCCTTTGGCAAACATCGTAATAATTTACTTTTTCTTTGATTTCTCCTCACTCTTTGCCTGAGCAACATTATAAAGGATAAGCAAAAAGAGAATGCTTACGAAAATCAAAGCCGAAAGTGCATACATATCCGGTTTAACCCTCTTTTTTGTCATCGAGAAAATAGCGATGGGGAGGGTTTGAAAGCCGGGGCCGCCGGTAAAGTAACTGATAATAAAGTCGTCAAGCGAAAGAGTAAACGCAGTTATCATACCGGTTATTATTCCGGGCATAATCGACGGCAAAACAACTTTAAAAAATGCCGTTACCGGTCTGCAACCGAGATCCTGTGCCGCCTCGGCAAGGTTTCTGTCCGTTTGCCTAAGCTTTGGCAACACGTTAAGAATTATGTATGGCAAATTAAAAGTCACGTGGGCAATAAGCAACGTTCCGAAGCCGAGAACGGCATCGATTCTGACAATGCTTCCGACAAAAACAAAAAGAAGCATCATCGATATACCCGTTACTATTTCGGGATTCATCATGGGAATATTCGTAACTGCCATTATTCCCGAACGGAAAGCACCCCTTTTCATTTTATCGATACCCACAGCGGCAGCCGTTCCGAGAACGGTTGCAACAACAGATGAGCTTACGGCAAGAATAATCGTGTTATAAAAAGCTCTCAAGGTTGTTTCGTCTTGAAGAAGAACCTTGTACCAATGAAGCGAAAATCCGGATAAGACACTGGTACTGCTTGTGGAGTTAAACGAAAAAAGAATCATTACGGCAATCGGGGCATAGAGAAAGACAAAAACAAGTCCCGTATAAATTTTCGATGCGATTTTCATATTACCATGCCCTCCTCATCACCCGTAAAACGGTTCATAACTGCCATACTGATAAGAATAAGCACCATAAGCACAAGAGAAAGCGAGGCTCCGAGATTATAGTTGTATGCCTGCTGAAACTGTCTTTCGATAACATCGCCGATAAGGTCAAACGAGCCGCCGCCGAGCTTTTGGGAAATATAAAATGTACTTACCGACGGAACAAAAACCATCGTTATTCCCGAAACGATTCCGGGCATACTCATCGGAATAATGCAGCGTCGAATAACCGTTAATCTATTTCCTCCGAGATCCTGACACGCTTCAATCATACTGTGGTCAAGCTTTGCCATAACCGAATAAATCGGCATTATCATATAGGGCAAAAAATTATATACCATACCCAAAATAACCGCACCCTCGGTATTAATCATATGAATCGGATCGATTCCTATTTTTCCGAGCAGAGAATTGATTATACCGGTATCCTGAAGCAGAGCCATCCACGAATAGGTTCTGATAAGAAAGCTCATCCACATCGGAAGCATAACAAGCATAACCATCGTTCGCTGAACCTTTTCGGCTTTTTGGGAAATTATGTAAGCAAGCGGGAATGCAATTAAAAGGCAAATAACCGTTGCTTCGATTCCAAACCAAATCGAACGCAGAAAGGTCGGCGTATACTTGCTTAAAGCGGTTATATTTTCAAGCGTAAACGCACCGGCAGCATCGGTGAAAGAATAATAAATAACAAACAGCAGCGGAGCTACTATAAACAAAATCGACCAAACAATATACGGTGAGGCAACAAGCTTTGCTTTGAGCGTTGAACGGTTGCTCATTCCTCAACCACCTCCTCGGCGTTTGAAAGCTCATCAAATTCTTCACTGAATGAGCTGTAGTCGCCGTAGATGCCGGAATACTCCGATTTTTTCATAATGTGGATAGCGTCGGGTTCAATAAAAAGTCCGATTTTTGCACCCTCCGGCTGATAGTCGGTGGTTTGAATCATCCACTTAAAGCCGCCGATATCAACGATAATTTCAAAATGAACGCCCTTGAATGTTACGGAAGTAACCGTTCCTTTAAGCATACCCTTTTCGGGTTCAACAACATCAACATCTTCCGGACGAACAACAACATCCACCGCCTCATTTTTACCGAAGCCCTTATCAAGGCATTCAAAGCGATGGCCCGAAAAATCAACAAGACAGTCATCAATCATAACGCCGTCAAGTATGTTGCTCTCTCCGATAAAATCGGCAACAAAGGCGTTTTTGGGTTCATTATATATATCAAGAGGCGTTCCGATTTGCTGGATAACACCGCCGTCCATAACAACAACGGTATCCGACATCGAAAGAGCTTCCTCCTGGTCGTGCGTGACATAAATAAAGGTTATTCCGAGCCTCTGCTGAATCTTTTTCAGCTCCGCCTGCATATCCTTTCTCAGCTTCAAATCAAGTGCACCGAGAGGTTCGTCAAGAAGAAGCACCCTCGGCTTAACCGCCAAGGCTCTGGCAATCGCAACCCTCTGCTGCTGACCGCCCGAAAGAGAATTTATATTTCTTTTATTAAATCCCGTCAGATTAACAAGTGCAAGCATTTCTTCAACCGTTTCTTTAATCTGCTTTTCGGGAATTTTTCTTATTCTCAAGCCGAACGCAACATTTTCATAAACATTAAGATGCGGAAAAAGGGCATAACGCTGAAAAACAGTGTTAACCTGCCTCTTATGAGGAGGAACACCATTCATCTTTTTGCCTTCAAAAATAATCTCTCCCTCATCAGGCTCAATAAAGCCTGCGATGATTCTCAGAGTTGTTGTTTTTCCGCAGCCGGACGGACCGAGAAGCGTTATAAACTCCTTATCGCGAATATAGAGATTAAGATTTTTAAGCACCGTATTATTATCGAAAGTTACCGAAATGTTTTTTAAATCGATGATTGCATTTTTTTTCAATTATGCAGCCCCTCTCTGCCTTTGCCGAAAACGGCGAAACGGCTTAATGTAAAATAATAAAACAAAGACGGCAATCGTCAAAATCGCTATCTGTAAAACTATAATAAAATATAGTGCAAAAACTTGCAAATGTCAACAATTTTTTTGTCAGAACCGTGAAAAACCCGTTTCGGTTTAAAACCTTTAAAGATTTTTCTTGATTTTTCTCTTAAATACTCTTTTTTACTTCGTTTTACTCACTTTTATTTTTTTGCATCAATTTAAAAAATCCTCTCTGCTTTTTTGCTTTTATTCGGTTCCGAGTTAATAACCTCGATATATTCAGGCAATACTTTAATTGCCATTAAATGTATCGGGGTGATTTTTTGCAATTCAACAAGGTTGAAATCTGCGGAGTTAACACCGCGAAGTTAAAAGTTCTTAAAGAAAGTGAAAAGACAGAGCTTCTCAAAAAGGCACGTGCGGGAGATAAAAAAGCGAGAGATGAGCTTGTGACGGGAAATCTGAGATTGGTTCTCAGCGTCATTCAGCGTTTCTCAAACAGGGGTGAAAATCCGGATGACCTTTTTCAAGTCGGCTGTATAGGATTAATAAAAGCCATTGATAATTTTGATTTGTCGCTCGATGTAAAATTCAGTACCTATGCGTGTCCTATGATCATCGGCGAAGTTCGGCGGCATTTGAGAGATAACAATCCCGTCAGAGTCAGCCGTTCGGTAAGAGATACCGCATATCACGCAATGCAGGTTCGCGAAAGGCTGATGAATGAGCTTGAGCGTGATCCTACGCCGGAGGAAATCGCCAAGGAGCTGGGGATATCAAAAGAAAGCGTTGTTCTCGCACTCGATGCCATAGTAGAGCCCGTTTCGCTGAATGAGCCTGTGTATTCCGACGGCGGAGACACGATTTATGTTATGGATCAGATAGGCGATACCGAAAACGATGAAAGCTGGCTCGACGAAATTCTTTTAAAGCAGGCGATAAATGACCTGAACGAGCGTGAAAAAAAGATTCTTCATCTGCGATTTATGCAGGGAAAAACTCAAATGGAGGTTGCAGATGAAATAGGCATATCTCAAGCACAGGTTTCAAGGCTCGAAAAAGGAGCAATTAAAAAAATCAAGGATAACAACAGAGTATAGTATATTAAAAAACCACCGTCTGTTCGGAGAAATCCGTATACAGGCAGTGGTTTATCATTATTGATTATCTTTCAACAACATAAGTTGCATATGAAAGAAATTCACCTTTAAGAAATTCGCAGGCGGTAAAAACAATGCAATCATCATAAACGGTTGCTATCATTCCCTCGGATGAGCGCATATAATATTCACTTGCGGAATCGCCGTTGGCTCTTGTTCTTCTGGGTGAAGAAACGCTTGAAATATGAATCATCGTTGCGTATTCGCCGTTATAATCGGCTATATTCAAATTGGGATTAAGCTCCTGCATATCATATGCCCAGTGCGAATGTCCGTTAAAATAAATAACGTTTTCATATTTATCCATCAAAGCTTCAAAACGAACTTCATCGGAACAGCCCTCGGTAAACGGGAGGTCATAGCTGTAGCCCTTGTTATTTTCAAGATTTCCCTCTCCCATTGCGGGATTTTCACCGTCAACGGGATTATTCAGAAAAGTATGAAAAAACAGATAAACCGTTTCGTTCTTATATTTTTCAAGTTGAGCTTCAAGCCAATCCAACTGCTCATCGGTCAGGATTCGGCTGTCATCGCTGTTATAATCCCATCTGTACTGTGACAGAAAAACAAAAACATCTCCGTTTGCGGAATCGGGTGCGTAAACAAAATCCAAGCCGTTTTCCGAAACATTTTTCACTCCATCGGCTTTCTCATCTCCGTACACACCGGTGTTTATAAGCTCTTGCCAGCTTTCAAGAGAAAATTTACTGCTCACATCGTGATTACCCGTGCAAGTATAAACCGGAAAAGAATAATCCGAAGCTATATCGTTGAATTTCTCAAAGGCATTCCTTTCGCCGCCGCTTGACAGGTCGCCCGTCATACCGACCATCGATACACCCGATTTTTCAAGAAAGTTAAGTGCGTTTGGGAAAGTCAGCGTTGCGTCATCGCCCGTAAGGGAAAGATTGTATCTGTTAAAATGAACATCGCTCAATATTCCGAAAGAATAGAGCTTTTTTCCGTTATCCGCAAGCTTGCCGTCGGGAATTTCATACGTACCGACCTGCATTCCCGATTTAAATGCAAGCAAGCTTTCCGCACCTTCGGGAATCGCCGTGAAAGCATTGATTTCTTTGCTTCCCTCGCCGTTTTCAACTTCTATTTCCGCAAGCTCACTGTAATAAACCGTGTATCCGTCAATATCAACGGAAAGCTTTTTGTTTTCATCTGTACCCCAATAAATTTCGTAGCTGCCGCCAACAGGCGATTCAAGCGATATCACTCCGGCGGCGGAGCCTGCCTTTTCGTTTGAAAACTCGTAGGTTATTGCCACCGAATCCTCCGCAAAGGATATATTGAACGAAATACCGCCGAGCGAAGAAACAAGTGGCATAAGAAGCGTTAAAAACCACGCAGAAATTTTAGTCAGCATTTTTTTCTCTCCCTATCATCTGATTTTTCACATAAGAGCAACCGACATTGCAAGCAATATTTGTGCCGGATAGTATGTTGAAAGCTCAACCGTAACCCACACATTTTTTCTTTTTACCGGAGTAAAATAGAGCAGACTCAAGCAACTGTCGCTGATAAGAAACAGCAATGAGCCGGCAAAAGCGGCAACAAATGACCTCTCTCCTGTTTTAAACGCAAGCACAGCCGATATTGACACCTTATAAACCAAAATCGCATAATAAATTATCATAATGATACGCAGCTTCAAATCGACTTTCATCTTGAGCAATTTCATCATAACAAAAGCGAAAATTCCGCCGCAAATACCGATTATCAGCGTTGAAAGAACAAAGCCGCCTCGCAAAATGAATGCCCACAAAAAGAAAATATGACCGATAAGAAAATAAAGCGTACCGAGAGGAATCAGTTTCCCTCGAAAAGTAGGAGCAATCTCTTTTATTCCGAGAAGAACATCTCCGAAAAATCCAAACATCAACGCAAAGCAAACAAGGCAGAAATAGTTGGTATCGGCAGGATTAAAGCAATATCCAACCACGGCAACCGATATAAAGCCGAAGCTTGCCATAAATTTACACATCATACCTTCAAACGCTTTGCCTTTACGACGAAAAGCAATGCACCCTATCGCAAAAGCAACCGTTAACACCGAAAGCGGAGTGCAAAGAATCGGCATCAAATCACCCCTTAAAAATTCTTTGA
Source organism: uncultured Clostridium sp. (assembly GCA_964571095.1). Lineage (GTDB taxonomy): Bacteria > Bacillota > Clostridia > Oscillospirales > Acutalibacteraceae > CAG-177. The sequence continues at coordinate 346,898 of CAZNAC010000001.1, forward strand.
GCAACAGCCCATCTGCCGCATATTTCAAAACCGTTTTTGGCGTAAAAATCCGCAAGGGAATCGTTTCGGCAAAATAAAAATACTTCCTTTTCCGAATTTTCGTTTGCAAGAGTCACAACCAAATGCGATGCGTAACCCTTACCTCTTGCTTGCGGATTAGTTGCGACAGCACCGAGCAGAACGCTTTTTTTACCCTTAAAAAGAGCAAATGCACAGGCACAGAGTTCTTCTTCGTGCATAATCGCCGCAAGCGATGCCGTACCCTTTCCGAGCCTTGCACAGACATCGGCAAGAAATGCGTTATAATTTCCAAGCTCAAATCCGCAATCACACAGCAAGCCGTAAAGCTTCCTCTTATCGCAATCACGAACCGTTTTGTATTCGTCATCGAAATCACAGCCGACAAATCTAACGGTATAAGCCGTCCTTTGAGGCTCAATGCCGAGCTTTTTCATCACTTCCTCATCGCAGGTAAGGCTGAAAAATCCCACCGCATTTATAAATGCGGAAAGCTCCTCAAAATCGGCATTGTCTTTACAGCAAACAGTCATATCGCCGTCAAGCTTACTCACGGCGGCTGTTAAACCGTTTTGCGTCGTCTGAATCCAAAACATCGCAAAATCATATTCCGTGCCGTAGGTTTCCGCAAGTGCGGTTATCCTTGCCGCATAAGCATCGGGAGGCAAAAAATCAAGCTCGTTTATACTGCCGACAAGCTTCAGCATTTTGCAAATTCCTCCGCTAATGCTCCGATAAGCTTCATACTTTCAACGGCATCATCGTATTTTATAACGCAGCACGGCGAATGGAGATATCTGCAAGGCACGGAAACCGTAAGCGTTTTAACTCCGCCTCTGCTTTTGTGAATTGCGCCGGCATCGTTTCCGCCGGCAACAAGCGTTTTCGGCTGACAAACAATTCCGTTTTCATCGGCAATCTCAAAGGCTTTGTCAAAAAGTTCTTTGCTGTATATGGTGCTTCTGTCCATAAACGAAACAGCACCGCCGTTTCCGCAAATGCAAACCCGCTTTTCATCCTTAACACCCGAAATATCGGCGGCGGTGGTTGTTTCAACAACTATCGCATAGTCCGGAGCAACCGTAAAAGCCGAAACCGCAGCACCTCTTGTTCCGATTTCCTCCTGAACGCTGAATGAAAACCAAGTGTCATATTCAAGCTCGCTTCTTATAAGCTCAATGAGAATTGCACATCCGGCTCTGTCATCAAGTGCCTTTGCCTTTATGAATCCGTCACCGAATTCTATAAAATCACTTGAAAACCAAGCGGCTTCACCGATATGCACATACTTCAAAGCTTCCTCTTTTGAAGCGGCACCGATATCAATATAAAGCTCGTCGGGTTTGGGAATATCCGCTTCCTGACCGGCATCAACAAGGTGAACCGGTTTTATGCCGATAACGCCGTTGATTCCCTTTTCGCCAACCTTAACCGCTCTGCCGAGCATTACTCTGCTGTCGATTCCGCCGACTTTTGTAAATCTCAAAAAACCGTCGGAGGTTATTGCGGAAATGATCATACCGACCTCATCCATATGAGCATCAAGCATAACCTTGTTTGCGGCAGCTTTTTTTCCTTTTTTAAAGACAATCAAATTGCCGAGAGGATCAACGCTGTATTCGGCATAATCTTTTATTTTATCGATTATATAATTGCGAACGGCGTTTTCTCTGCCCGAAATTCCCGAAAGTGTGCAAAGTTCTTTTATTGTTTCAAGCATTTTCGCCGCTCCTTTCAATAATATATTCAGCCATAAGTCTTGCCGTGCTTTCTATATCTTCAATATCGCAGACCTCAACCGCCGTATGCATATTGCGAATGGGTATGGAAAGAAGTGCGGTTTTTACTCCGCTTCCCGCAATCTGAATATCATCGCAGTTTGTTCCCGTTGTTCTGCCCATAACCTCGGCTTGATTGTGTATATTTTCTCTTTCCGCAATCTTGGAAAGACGTCTGCTCATATCGTAATCAAGCAGCGGTGCAAAGCCTATCATCGTTCCGCCGCCGAGAGATGCATATTTTTCACCGCTGATATCCGGTGCACAAGCAAAGCTGACATCAACCGCAACAGCCTCATCTGCCGCAGCGGAAAACGCGCCCGTTTTTGCACCGCTGCCGCCCGTTTCCTCCTGAACCGAAAACATTACGCTGAGCTTACAGTTAAGCTCCTTTTCTTCAAGAAGCTCAAGGCATCTCAAAACCGCCGCAACGCCGGCTCTGTCATCGATTGACGGCGATGCAACTCTGTTGCCGAGTAATTCTTTAAAATCTCCGTTAAAAGTGATTCTGTCGCCGGGAGAAACGATTTTAATCGCATCCTCACGCTTCATTCCGATATCAACGGCAATATCGTCAATGCTTTTTGCTTTAAGCGAATCCTCCGGCTTTGAAAGATGAGGAGGAGTAGAAGTAATCACACCGAAAATATCCTTTTTCCCGTGAACCGTTACCTCTGCCGCCGCAAGCACACGAATATCTGCACCGCCACATTTTGCGACCTTAATAAAGCCGTTTTCATCAACAGCCGTAACAATAAGACCGATTTGGTCAAGATGGGCATCAAGAAGAATATGCACTCCGCCGTTTCCTCTCGAACCGGTGACATTGCCGAGTGCATCGGTTTTTACCGGCATATATTTGCCGAGAAGCTCTGCGGCAACCTCCGCCGCCCCTTTTTCGGCACCTGAAACGCCCTGTGCACCGCAAAGCTTTTCAAGCAATTCGTAAACCTCGGAATATTTTTTCATTGTCATACTTCCTAACTAATTCGAGGTGCAAATCACCCCGTAAAATCATAATCAGATAACCTTTACGCCGCCCTCCGGACGGATGTTGAGAACATAGCAGGATTTCTCGCCGAAAACAGCGCAAATTCTTGTTTTAAATTCATCGAGCAAACCCATGGGAACAAACGCTTGAATTGTACCGGCAAAACCTCCGCCGTGAACTCTCCAAGCTCCCCTGCCGCCGAGAATATCCTGACACATTGCAAGTGCAACGCTGACGGGCTGGTCGGCAGGTGATTTGCAGGTATAAACATTTTGGTTATACATATAAGATGAAAAACCGCTTTCGATAATAAGTGCTTTAAACGCTTCAAAATCATTGGCTTCAAGAGCCGCTGCCTGCTTTTCAACTCTATCGTTTTCGTTGTAAAAATGCATAGCTCTTAAAACCGCTCTGTCACCTGCGGTATCTCGAATAACGGAAATATTCTTTTCAAATTCGCTCCTGTCAACATCACGCAAAACAGCCTTGCCGAACTTCGCCGCAGCCGCTTCCATTTCGCCTCTTACCGCCGCATACTCATCGGTCAGATCCGCATGATTTCCGCCCGTATCGACAATGCAAAGGGCATGACCGCAAGCCGCAAAATCAAAATCGACCTTATTGATGATCGGTGCGGAGGGATCTTTAAAATCAATTTTAACAAAACCGCCTACCGAACACGCCGTCTGATCCATAAGCCCGCAGGGTTTGCCGAAATACTCGTTTTCAGCAAACTGAGCGATTTGAGCGATTTCTACGGCACTTACCTTACCGTCATTATAAAGATGATTAAGTATTGTTCCGATAAGCACCTCGAATGCCGCCGACGAAGAAAGACCGGAGCCGGAAAGAACATCGGAAACGGTTGCGGAATCAAAGCCGCCGATTTTATATCCTCTGTTTTTAAACGCGGCACAAACGCCCCTTATAAGCGATTCCGATTTTCCTCTTTCGCTCGGCAAAACGCCGAGATTTGAAAGGTCAACGGCATCGATTTTGTAACCCTCGGATTTAACTCTGACAATATTGTCACCGTTTGAAGCAACAACGGCAACGGCGTCAAGATTAACGCTTGCCGCAAGAACCTTACCGTGGTTGTGGTCTGTATGGTTTCCGCCAACCTCTGTTCTGCCGGGAGCCGAATAGATTTCTACCTCTTTTTCGGAGCCGAATAATTCCTCGAATCTTGAAATGAGTGACAAATATCTTTTTTTCTGCAATTGAATATCTTCTTTTTTATAGATTCTTGCGAATGCGGATTCATATTCCGAACCTGCAAGCTTTTCTTTGAGAAGCGATGAACTAATCATTTTTTTGAGTCCTTTCTGTCTGCATTTTCTTCATTTTTTTATTTCTGAAATATTTAACCGTTTTTTCAACCGTGATCCACACTCCGTTTACCGAAAGAGCCGAAATCCCCGTAAAGAACAAAATAAGCATCAACGGAATCAAAAATCCCGCTGATAGAGGATCGAAAATATTTCTGCCCACAAAGGTGTACGAAATAAGCTTTGGCATAAATCCGATAACCGAATATATAATGAATTTCACATATCCGAATTCAAAGGAGCCGTAAATTCCCGAAATGCTGTTAACCGGTATTCCCGGAACAAGCCGCAGAGCAACAAGCAATGCGGAATTTCCTTTTCCGTCTTGCTGAATAAGCCTTCTCAGCGTGTTTGTTTTTGAAATGATTTTCCAAGCGTTGCCTGCACCGAAGTGTGAACCCCAAAAATATCTTATCGTCAATAGAATAACAAATCCCGCAATATTTACCGGAATCGAAAAATACATCGGAAGCACCGCACCGGTCAGAAAGCAAACAGTAGAGGTCGGATAAATCGGAATGGCACTTTTTACGGCGAACAGCAAAAAAATTGCCAAAACAAACAACCATGAAATACCGATATCCATAATATACTGTTCAAGCTGTGCAAGGGTAATTTTTATTTGAGTATACCATTTCCACAGCTCATCAAACTGAAGCGAAATCAACAAAGCAAACACGGCAAGAGAAAGAGCAAGCAATATTAAGCCGCCGAAAAGCAACAGCATTTTCGGCTTATTAATTTTTTTCAATATACTCACCGCTAATAAAAAAATTTTTCAGTTATGCTTATTTTATAATATAATTCTTTATTGGTCAATAACATAAATGAATATTTTGACTTTTATTTTTCACCAATAAAGTAATTAACGGTAAAATTTTCGACCATATGCGGAAAAATACGCCCCGAAAAGCCAAAAACAAAATTTTTACTTGTTGGATTTTTTTGTTTAATATTATTTGTAATTTATACACAGTCTATGTTATAATAAAATTATAAAACCCCGAAACGGAGGATAAGCTTATGAAAATTACCGTTCTTGACGGATACACGGAAAACCCCGGAGATCTTTCTTGGGATTGGCTTCAAAGCCTCGGAGAATGCACGGTTTATGACCGAACTCCGCCGGAGCTGATTGCCGAAAGAGTAAAAAACAGCAACATCATCATAACCAACAAAACACCGCTCGGACGTGAGCTTCTCAAAACGTTACCGGAGCTTGAATATATCGGTCTGCTAAGCACAGGCTTCAACATCGTTGATTGGGAATATTGCAAAGAAAAAGGAATACCCGTCTGCAACATTCCGTCTTACAGCACCTCCGCCGTAGCTCAGCTCGTTTTTGCTTTGATTCTCGAAATGACAAATGCCGTCGGAATCCACAGCGAAGCCGTTCACGGCGGCGAATGGTCAAGCTGCAAGGATTTTTGCTTTTGGAAAACTCCGCTCACCGAGCTTGACGGTAAAACCCTCGGCATTATCGGCTTCGGAAAAATCGGAAAAGCGGTTGCAAAAATCGCCTCCGCCTTCGGTATGCGAGTTGTTGCGACAACAAATCATCCCGCACCGTTTAAAGATGTTGATTTTTGTACCGTAGATGAGCTGCTTTCAAAAAGCGATTTTGTTTCGCTTCATTGTCCGCTCACACCGCTTACTCAAGGTATGGTCAATGCCGAATTTCTTTCAAAAATGAAGCCGACCGCTATTCTTATAAACACTTCGAGAGGTCAGGTAATCGATGAAAATGCCCTTGCATACGCCCTTAAAAGCGGACAAATCGCAGGTGCGGGACTTGATGTTCTTTCCGTTGAACCGCCGAAATCCGATTGTCCGCTTATCGGTTTGAAAAATTGTTTCATCACTCCGCATATTGCTTGGGCAGGCTTTGAAACAAGAAAAAGACTTATGAAAATCTGCCGTGAAAATGTTGAAGCATTCCTCAACGGTTCTCCCATTAATTCGGTTTATTAATATTTAAAACAATTAATTTTAGATAGTTGATTTAAAAAACCATATATGCTATAATTTATTTAAATCTGCATTGGAGGTTGCTTAAATTGATTATTTCTCAAACACCGGTAAGAATGTCTTTCTTCGGTGGCGGCACCGACTTTCCCGAATTTTTTAATGAGCATTCCGGAGCCGTTCTTTCAACAACCTTTGATAAATATTGTCACGTAAATGTTCGTGAGCTTCCCAATATGTTTGATTACAAAACTTATCTTTCATATGCTCAAATCGAAAAAGTAAATTCGGTAGACGAAATAAAGCATCCTGCCATACGCAACGCAATGAAATGGCTGGAACTTGAAAAAATTTGTCTTAATTACGATGCCGATTTACCATCAAAAACCGGATTGGGGACAAGCAGTGCATTCTCGGTGGGACTGCTCAACGCACTTTACACAATGCAGGGAATAACAAAAACAAAGCGTGAGCTTGCCGACGATGCGATTTATCTTGAACGAACCCTCTGCAATGAAGCAGGAGGGATTCAAGACCAAATTGCCACATCCTTCGGAGGCTTCAACAGAATTGACTTCACCCGCGATGGCTACAAGGTAACTCCCGTTAATATTTCCGAAAGTCGTAAAAAGCAGTTGAACAATAACCTTCTTATGTTCTTTACGGGACTTTCAAGATTCTCATTTGAAATTCAGAAAACCGCAAAAAATGATATGAGCAAAAAAACCGCCGAGCTGCTTCAAATTTTGAAAATGGTCGATATCGCCGAAAAAATCCTTGTTGATGCCTCGGCTTCACTCGATGATTTCGGCAGACTGCTCAATGAAACATGGCTTATTAAAAGAAGCATCAGCAAAAAAATTTCAACCGATACAATAGATAAGCTCTATTCCAAAGCCGTAAACGCCGGTGCTCTCGGCGGCAAGCTGCTTGGTGCAGGAGGAGGCGGGTGTCTTCTTTTTTATGTTCCTTATGAAAAGCAAAGCAGTGTTCGCAATGCTCTCTCGGAGCTTGTCGAAATAAAATTTAATTTTGAAAACGACGGAACAAAAATAATCGTTAATAATTGACGGAGTGTGGCAATGATAACAATAATAAAACCCGACTTTGTGTTTAATGATGAAAGAGGCAGCTTAATTCAGCTTATCCATGAAGGCTATACTCAAATAAATGTTGTAAGCTCTAAAGCGAACGTTGAAAGAGGAAGACATTTTCACCAACTTAACCGTGAGGGCTTCTATGTTATTGAAGGCTCATTTACGGTTGAAGCAAAACTTAACGGCAAATGTGAAAAGCATTCTTTCAAAAAAGGCGATATGTTTATTATCGAACCGAATGTCATACATACCTTTATTTACCACGAAAATTCAGTGCTTGTTGCGTTCTATGATAAAGGTGTTGTTTTGCCCGACGGTTCAAAAGACATCATTACGGAGGATAACTGCTGATGGAGGCGATTGTTCTTGCCGGTGGATTCGGTACAAGGTTGAAACCCTGCATTGAAAATCTTCCCAAACCGCTCGCCCCAATCGGCGGCAAACCTTTCCTGCACTATTTACTTGATTTTCTCTATGCCAACGAAGTTCATAGGGTTATTCTTTCAACGGGATACCTTTCCGAGCTTATCGAAGAAAGCATCGGCAGCACCTATCGCGGAATGGTTATCGACTACAGCCGAGAAACCTCTCCTCTGGGAACGGGCGGTGCAATCAAAAAAGCCCTCGGTATGTGTCGGGAAGAATATGCCGTTGTTGTTAACGGCGACTCTTTTTTTGATGTTGATTTATTAAAAATGAGGAAAATTCATTTAGAGACCGGCTGCCCGTTAACGGTTGCCGCAAGAAAAGTACCTTGGGCGGAAAGCTCCGGTTTTATGACCGTTAAAGACGGCAAACTTATTTCCTTCCGTGAAAAAGGAGTAAAATCCGAGGGACTTATCAACGGCGGCATATATTTTATAAATAAAAATCTGCTTAATGATATAAATCAAGAAAGCTTCTCGTTTGAAAAGCTTGTTCTCGAAGCGGGTATATGCTCTGTTTCCGTTTATGAAAGCAGCGGGTACTTTATCGATATCGGCATTCCCGAAAATTATCGAAAAGCCGAAAACGAAAAAGAGCATCTTGTTTCAAAAAGAAAGCGTTGTGCCGTTTTTCTTGACCGTGACGGAACTCTCAATTACGACTGCGGTCATCTGCATCTTATTAAGGATTTTAAATTTCTTCCGGATGCGGACCGTGCCGTTGCCGAGCTGAAAAAAAGAGGCTATCTTGTTATTGTTATAACAAATCAAGCCGGCATCGCAAAAAATCTTTATAAATCCGAGGACGTTAATATTCTTCACCGTTATATTGATTCGCTTTTGGCAAAAAATTATTCCGTCATTGCAGACGGTTATTATTACTGTCCTCATCACCCTCAAGCAGTACTTGAAGAATACAGAATCGACTGCTTATGCCGCAAACCGAAAGCGGGAATGATATTGAAAGCCGTTTCGGATTTTTCCGATATCGGAATCGAAATAGATTTAAGCAACTCTTTAACCGTCGGCAACCGCCGTTCGGATTTGCTTGCCGGAATAAACGCCGGCACCGCCAAAAATATTCTTATCGGCTCCGATGAACCGGATGCCGCAGATATTGCCACCGCACACTTTCAAAGCCTTGTTGACCTTCTTAACTCAGAGCAGGTGTTTTAATTTTGAAAAATGTCTATTTTGTTCAGGTAGGTTTTGCATTCGATAAATCCGTTTATCTTCCGTATGCAACCGGAACGATAGTTGCATATTGCAAAAGCCTACCCGATATTGCATCGGAATATGATTTTAAGGAGATAATCTTCCGCAGAGATGACATTGATAAAATCGTCGGCGGAATGGAATCGCCTTATATTGTTGCGTTCTCAACCTATGTTTGGAATGTTGAATTTAACAAGGCACTTGCAAAAGCAATTAAAGAAAAATATCCCGAATGCATAATAATATTCGGTGGGCACAGCGTTTCCGACCGAATGGAATTTTTAAAATATGAATACATTGATATTCTTACACTCGGTGAGGGAGAAAATGTAACAGCCTGCCTTCTTAGGGCATTAAAAAACAGCGAAGATTTGAGCGAATGCAGCGGAATAGCATTTAGAGATACCGACGGCTGCTGCATTCTTACTGCACCGAACTGCCCCGAATCGGTTGAAGCATACCCTTCACCCTATCTCACCGGCGTTTTTGATTCCATAATCAAAAATAATCCCGACACAATGTTTGATACCGTTATCGAAACCAACCGCGGTTGTCCGTATACCTGTGCATACTGCGATTGGAGCAATCATAAAAAGCTCCGTCTTTTCCCCATTGAAAAGGTCAAGGGTGAGATAAAGTGGCTTTCGGAGCATAAGATCGAATACTGCTTCTGTGCCGACTCGAATTTCGGAATGTTTGAACGTGACCTTGAAATTGCGGAATATATCGTTGAGCTTAACAAAAAAACAGGATTTCCGAAAGTGTTCAGACCGTGCTATGAAAAAAACAGTGCGGAAAGAGTTTTTGCGATTTCAAAAACCCTCAACTCAAGAGGACTTGACAAGGGTGCCACTATGGCATACCAAACCCTTTGCGATGATGCTCTGAAAAATATAAACCGTAAAAACCTTACAATGGAGCATTTTTCCGAGCTTGTGTCAAATTATGTTAAAGCAAATATACCGACATATTCGGAGCTGATTCTCGGTTTGCCGGGCGAAACCGCCGAAAGCTTCTGTCAAGGAATGTGCAAGCTTCTGCGTGCAGGTCAGCATAATTCCATAAGCGTTTACTATTGTGAGCTTTTGCCGAATGCCCCGATGTGCAAACCCGAATACATGAAAAAACACAAAATCGAGCCGATGAAGGTTCAGTTTAACCACATTCACTCGGCAGGCGGCAAAAAAGACGTAATCCCCGAATATTCATATCTTGTTCGTTCAACAGCAACTATGCCCCGTGATGCTTGGGTATACGCAAACCTGTTTTCAATATGTCTTCAATGCTTTCACAGTCTCGGCCTATTCAGATATTTTGCGATTTATGCTTATCAAGAGCTTGGAATCGATTATTACGATTTTTATACCTCTCTGCTTGATTTTTGCTTAAATGACAAAGGAATGGCAGGCAGACTCTTCAGAGAAATCAAAAAGAAGCTTGACGGCTCTCTTGAAGGCGAATGGAATCACAGCAACCCTGTTTTCGGAAATGTTACTTGGTTCTTTGAAGAAGGACTTTTCCTTGAATTTCTTTATGATTTTGATGAATTAACAAAGCTTGCAAACAGCTTTGTTGAGCCGCTGTTTACAGATAAGAAGCTTTATTCCCAACTTCTTTCATTTCAGCTTAACGCACTGAAACGTCCGTTTGAGAGCAGCAAAACAATAGATTTTGATTATGATTTCGTTTCATATTTCCGCACCGCCGGCTCCGACGAAAAACAAAAGCTCAATCAAATAAAAATATCGGCAAAATTTTGTGCCTTAAAAGAATATAACGATTGGCATTCGTTTGCCAAAGAAATAGTTTGGTACGGTCGTCGAAAGGGTGCAACTCTCTATCCGCTCGACTGCTGAACCGGCGTATAACAAAAACAATATCGGGCAGACACTATCGTTCCGCCCGATATTTTTCTGTTATTAAGAATATTTTTCACGTTCTCTTGCTTAGGGTGACGAGAGGGCTTTCGAGGGATTTGTCGGTTGCGGCTAACTATTTATCACTTTTTGAAGAAATTCCGCTAAAAAGCTTGCCAACAGCATTTGCCGCTTTATCGGTAATAAACCGAACCGCAGATGAATCTGTGCAAATCATATACATAGCCATTAGAATGCCCACAATCCCGCTCATAACTGCTCTAAGCTCAAGCATAGTGCTCACAACGGCAAAAGCCGCCAACACGGCATAACCCAATGCAGCAAAATAATCAGCTTTTATTTCTTCAATGGCTTTTTTCTTCTTTCTTGCAGGCGAAGCCTTTCTGCTTCGGAGTGAAATCACGGCACAAACAACCGCAAAAGCTGCCAGCAAAATCATAACAACAGTCGTTGTAAGATATGCACGAGCGGTCTGAGTTGAGAAATTATATCTTAATCTGTAAACGCTGTAGCACCCATTGACAACAAGGCAAATTTGAGTTGCCGCAAAAACAAGTATCTTCCAACTCTCAGCACCATTAAGCTTTTTTGAAGCAAAAACCAAGGCTACCGCTACAGCGGGAAATGCAGATGAAAAAACAGCATTATCAAAATTAAGAATTGACAGTACAAGCACAATTGCGGCATTCAACGGCATAAATCTTATATCGGAAGCACAGAAAATCATAATCGGCAAAGCAGTTGTTGCAATACAATAATCAAGAGTAATGTAATACTCCGAAAACGACCACAAAAATATCAATACTGCCGAAACAGCTCCGAATAGTGTTTCGCCCTTAAAAAAGTCTTCTTTTTTCGAGGAAAATACGCGAAAGAAGAAAAGCACAAACAAAATAGACATTGCAATACAAAAAAACATAACGCTTGCTATCGGCGAACCTTTATTGAACATTACAATAATATTTTTTGCAAGAACAACCGCCGCAATTGAAGCAAACAATATGATCTGAGTTTTGTTTTTTGACAAGTTTTCCGGCATATCGGCATCCCCCTAAAACTTTTCGATTTACGTTTCTCTTATAATTTCGGTTTATTATAACATTTCAAAAAAGCAATGTCAACAAAACAACCTATGATATCTTTTCGTAGCAATATATATCCGTCATTGACTAAACAACAGTAAAGTGGTAAAATACGTATATAAATGATAACGGAAGTGATTACTGTGCTTAATATTCTTGTCACGGGCGGTGCCGGGTACATCGGTTCGGTGCTCGTCCCCCTCTTGCTTTCAAAAGGATGCCGAGTAACCGTGCTCGATAATTTCTTTTACGGGCAAAATTCTCTCCTTGAATGCTGTTCAAATCCGAATTTTGAAATTATCAATGCCGATTCACGCAATGAGAATGCAGTGCGTGAAGCCATAAAAGGAAAGGATTATATAATTCCGCTTGCCGCCCTTGCCGGTTTTCCAATTTGCGACAAGGAGGCATATTCTGCTTATTCTATCAACCTTGATGCCATTAAAATGATTCTCAAGCTCAGAGAATGCGGTCAAAGAATTATTTTTCCGTGCACAAACAGCGGCTACGGTCTCGGTGAGGGAGAAAGCTATTGTACCGAAAATTCACCGATAAAGCCCATTTCCATTTACGGCAAAAGCAAGGTTGAAGCCGAAGCAGCGATTTTGAGTGAAAAAGAAACAACCGCATTTAGATTTGCAACTCTTTTCGGTGCTTCTCCGAGAATGAGAACCGATCTGCTTGTTAACGATTTTGTTTACCGAGCCGTTTTCGACCGTACTCTTATTGTTTTTGAGGGAAGTTTTAAAAGAAATTATCTTCATGTCAGAGATGCGGCAAACGCTTTCTGGTTTGCAATTGAAAATTTTGAAAAAATGGAGGGCGGAACACACAACTGCGGTCTGTCGGATTCCAATCTTTCAAAAATAGAGCTTTGCGAAAAAATCAAGCTTCATCTTCCGAAATTTGTTTATATCGAAGCTGCTGTCGGTGAAGATCCTGATAAAAGAAACTACATTGTTTCAAATGAGAAACTCGAACGCCTTGGATGGAAACCCGAATATTCTCTTGACGATGGAATTGACGAGCTTATCAAAGCATACCGAATCATCAAGAACAACAAGTATTCAAACGTATAAAGCAATTCCGAGCTTTTTATATCAAAAAATGCTGCAAGCCCGACTCATTTGGTTGGCTTGCAGCTCTTTTTTATCCTATAAGTTCGAAAATTTCCGTACAGGAAGCATAAAAGATCCAAATCGTCGCAACATACATTGCTTTACCTTTAAGCCTCGCTTTGATTTGAAGCATAACTTCTTTGAAGCACTTGTCATTTGTAATAAACATAAAATAGCCTAAGCCGAATTGCGTCATAACTCCCGTTGCCGCCCACCGTGTTATATCCGTGGACAGCAAACAGCAAACAACGGCAAACAGAGGTGCCGCCGCAAAACAAAGGTAAACAAATTTTTCAGATGCCTTTTTCGACAGCTTAATACATTTTATCCACACAAACCAGAAAAATCCCAATATCGGCAAAACGCCCAATATTACCGATAAAAAGTCTGTCATTCGATATCCGCACTGTGTATAAAGGTACCAAAGCAAAGCTTTAATAAACTCAACCGGAGGCAGTTCACTCAAATCGGCACCGTATTCCGCTTCAACCGGATCGGAACCGAAAAGATAAAAATCGTAATAAGAAATTTTTTCGTACTCGATTTTTTCTCCGAACTTTTGCTCCATTATACTTTTCATCTCATCAAAGGTCACGGTTGCGGAATTTTTACCGATAAACGTGCAGTAAAACATAAGAAAAATTACCGTTATGCATGATACGGTTAAAACCGTGGCATTGCCCACCTTGTTTTTTTGAGTAACGATTAAATAAAGCAAAGCAAGGGCAACAACGGGAAAATAAGAAATGGTGTAAACATAATTTATCAGCACGCCGAGAATACCCAGCAACGGAACAAGCCATTTAAACATCCGTTTCCTTACGACAATCAGTGAAAGAACTGTCAGCACATACATATAAATGTCTAACAATCCGAAAAACCTTGAATATCCCCAAAAGGTAAATGTTCCCGAAACAAAAAACAGAGAGAAAACTGTTATAACCGGTCGTATTTCTTTATCCGAAAGCTTTATAATTCTTCCCACAAGAATTGCCGTAAACGCAAAAACTACCGTGAGAACAATACCGGCGAAGCAGTTTATCCATTTTCTGTTCGGTGAATCGGTAAGCAAATTAACAAGCGAACCGATAAGAAGCCTCGAAGTTTTTCCCATTGAAAAATCCGCAAGATAATATGCATAAAAATTTTCGTTCATACCAACCTTGAAGTCGATGTTTATACACGCCTGAATACAAAGAAGCATAAAAGCCGAGATCTCATATTTGAACTTTGAAGCAAAGTCAATTATTTTTGTTTTCACTTTTTCTCCTCCTTCATAAGCAATATATAAATACTATCATTAAAAAAACGCCTTGTCAACCGCAAGGCGTTTTGTAATTAAATAAGAACCTTTGAAAGAAAATCCTTCAATCTGGGATCCTTGGGATTTGCGAAGAAGTCCGCCGGATTGTTTTCCTCCTTTATAACTCCCTCATCAATAAAAACTATTCTCGAACCGACCTCTTTTGCAAAACCCATTTCATGTGTTACGATAACCATCGTCATACCCGACCTTGCAAGCTCTTTCATAACTTCAAGAACCTCACCGACCATTTCGGGATCAAGTGCCGATGTAGGCTCATCAAAGAGGATAACATCGGGATTCATTGCAAGCGAACGAACAATGGCAACACGTTGCTTTTGACCGCCGGAAAGCGTTGACGGATAAGCATCCGCCTTATCTTCAAGTCCGATTCTCGCAAGAAGCTTCATAGCGTTATCTTTTTCCGCCTTTTTTATCTCATCCTTTGACTTGACGGGCGTTTTGGTTTTTGAAAAAATATTGTGTATAATCGCCTTTCTTCTGTCTGAAAGAGCACAGAGAACCGGCGAAAGCATAATATTCTGAATAACGGTTTTATTGTTGAACAAATTAAAATGCTGAAAAACCATACCTATGCGGCGGCGATGAATATTGATATTAACCTTGGGATCGGCAATATCAACTCCGTTGAAAATAATCTGACCGCCGGTTGGATCCTCCATACAGTTGAGGCAACGCAAAAAGGTTGATTTTCCGGAGCCGGAAGGGCCGATAACAACAACAACATCGCCTTTGTTGATCGTAATATCGATACCTTTGAGAACTTCGTTTTTCCCAAAGCTTTTTTTGAGATCAATTACGTCTATCACTCTTTTTCAGGCTCCTTTCCATAAATTTTACAAGCAATGTAATAATGCAAACAATAACAATATAAATAACAGCCATCGCAAGATACGGTACCATAAATTCATAGCTGTTTGAACCGATATAGTTGAAAGCAACATAAAGGTCTGCCGCACCGATAAACGAAACGATTGAGGTTTCCTTGATAAGAACAATAAATTCATTTCCGAGTGTCGGAAGAATATTTTTAATCGCCTGAGGAATAACAATCTTTAGCATTGTTGTTGCAAAGCTCAAGCCAACGGAGCGACCGCCTTCCATCTGTCCGTAATCAACGGATTGAATACCGCTTCGCATTATTTCCGATATGTAAGCACCGCTGTTAAGTCCGAAAACGGCAATCGCAACACTGACCGACGGAAGATTGATACCCATAAGCGGAAGTGCAACATAATAAAAGAGAAGCAACTGAACCACCATAGGTGTTCCTCTGAAAAATCCCACATAAAAGGTGCAAATCGAATTGAGCACTCTCGGAAGTACTTTGTATTTCGGAACAACTCTGACAGTTGCGATAAGCGTTCCGATAACAATACCGATTACAAGACCGAGCACGGCAATTTTTACTGTATTTTCGAGTCCCTCAATAACCTTAACGTAGCCTTTATAATCAATCAGTATTTCTAAAAATTTATCAATTTTCGCTTCAAAATTCATAGTTTTTATCCCTTTGACGCATTAACCCCACCATAGCGGTGGGGTTAAGCTTTATTTTTTTAAAATCAAATTATTGAACTGCGTTGATAGCCTCGGTAATGCAAGCTGCCGGAGCGGAATCAATGATAACATAATCAACACCGCCGTTGATAAGATCCTGAACCGCAAGAGAACCGTTCTTATATCCTACGCATTTTGCGGCAAAGCCGTTGAATCCCCATTCCGCATCGCCTTCAACATAGAACTGACCTGTTGTGCCGCTCTGAACACCGATTTTTGCGGATTCGTCAAGCTGGTTAAGAATAGCTTCAACCGAAGCAGCATCGGTACATTCGTCAAAAGCTTTATCGCTTTCTTTGGCGATGAGCTTCTGCGAAGCCACGTAATAAGAATCGGAGAAATTAACGTATTCCTCTCTGTCGGGCTTGATTGTAAGACCTGCCATTGCGATATCGCACTTCTGCTGACCTACCGAAAGGCAAACCGAATCAAAATCCATATTGTTGATAACAAGCTCTTTTCCGAGCTTTTGTGCAAGGAGAGCGGCGATTTCCATATCGATTCCGTAATAATCTCCGCCTACGGTATATTCAAAGGGTTCAAATGCGGCATTTGTTGCAACAACAAGCTGATCCTTTGAGGAATCAAGAGCTGCCGACTTAACCGCAGTAGGAGTTCCGTCACCGAAATACTTGTTACAGATTTCATCAAATTCTCCGTTGGCCTTGATTTCCGCAATAAAAGCATTAACACTTTCAAGAAGCTCAGGCTGAGTTTTGTCTACACCGAAAGCATATTTCTCATCGGTAAGCTCAATATCAATAACCTTAACCTTACCGCCCGCATTACTGCCGGAGCAACCGTAAAGCATTACAGCGGTGAGAACAAAAACCATAGCTACCGCAAGAACTTTAGTAAATTTTTTCATTGGAATTACCTCCACATTTTTTTGATACGGCTATTATAGCACCGATATCCCGAATTGTAAAGTAAAAATGTATTATTATTCATCATTTTCGAGATTTTTTACGGTTTTTATAAAATCATCGCAAAACGCCGCTTCAAATTCGAGCTTTTCACCTGTTACGGGATGAATAAATCGGCAACGGCGGCAATGGAGAAGCTGATGACCGATTTCCGTCATAAAATCTCCGTACATATTATCGCCCGCAAGCGGATGTCCGGAAAAAGCCATATGAACTCTGATTTGGTGCGTTCTTCCCGTTTCGAGGTTCAGTTTAACAAGCGTTGCATTATCAAATTTTCTTTCAACATTCCAATTTGTTACCGCCGGCTCAACGCCCATTTCGTACGAACAAGCTCGCAGAGTTTTTGCGGGATCGGGACGGTAAATCGGAACATCTATCCTGCCGCTTCCGCTCAACCGACCTTCAACAAGTGCGCAATACTCTTTTTCGATTTTACCCGCAAGCTTGCTTGCCGAAAGCTTATTCAATGCACAAACAACCACACCGGAAGTGCCCTTGTCAAGTCTGCCGACGGCTCTGAACGCCGCATTTTTTCCTTTTTGAGAAAGATATGCCGCAACAGCGTTTGCAAGCGTATCACCCTGATGATTGTGCGTCGGGTGCATTGCCATAAACGGAGATTTATTGATAACAAGAATATCTTCATCTTCATAAATAATATTCAATTCGGCATAGGTTCCCTGCGGTGCGGCATCATCATCGTCGGGCAAAATAACGCTGATTTTGTCACCTGACTTTACAATATCAATGGTGCGAAGTCGGCTTCCGTTGCAAAGCAGACCGTATTTAACCTTTTTCATAACTCTTGCGGAAAAGCCGCAACCGCCACGCAAAAAGCGAACCGCCTTACAGCCGTCATATTCGGGCGGTACGGTATATTCAATCGTCCTTGGCATCTTTATTCTCCAACACATTATTTATTTAAAGTATATCACATTCCCTCCAAATGTGCAACACAATCACATCCTGCAACAAAACAGTTGAAAATTTCAAGCTTTTATGATAATGTAAATATATAAAAAACGATTCGAGGGAATATAATGAAAAAGCTTTCAGCATTACTGCTTGCATTCATCTTAATACTTCTCTGTTCGTGCTCGGACGGTAACAACGCCTCAACACCAACAGATGCATCGGAATCCGAAACAAGCTCAACAACAATAAAAAACGGAAAAACACCTGTTATAACAGAATGGGGAACCGACCTTTTGCCGGATAGCTTTCCGCCTCCGCCAAACGGGACTCACGATTTTACGATTGAACAAAAATCGGCAGGTGCCGATGGCTCGGCTTACGCCACCGATTTTCTTAAACTTACTTTTGTTTGTCCTGAACACGAATTTTATTCATTCACCAATAAGCTGCTCGAATTGGGCTATATCGGCGGATCAAAAAAAGTTACCGGTGGAAGCTATTATTCCGACGGCTACCACGGTTATTGGCAAAACGGTGAAACCTATATTAAAATAGCCAAAGCCTCCGAAGCCGAAAGCGGAGAAATGATATTTGAGCTTGAGGTTACAAGATGTACCGATAATTTTCCGGAAGCTCTTGAGCAATACTTTTTAAAATTCAATGGCTACTGTATAGGCAAAGGCTCCTTCTGCGGTCACAACGGTAACGGAGAAAAAATAGAATCCGAATTTACCGGAAGCTTCGGTGCTTCATCGTGGCATTGGGAGTTTCGATTCGGAAACGGATTTGCGGGAGTAACACGTGAAGAATTTGAAGACTATTTTTATGCCGTGGAAAAAAGCGGCTACAGCGGTGTGCTCCTTACAAACACGGTTGACAATTTTACGATTATGGCAGGTGATCTTGTCAAAAGCACTCCGGAGGGAGAATACGGAGTTTTTATGTTTTACAACACCGTTCTTAAAACACTTGAAATTGCCTACACTAATGATGCATCGATTTATACCGGAAGCTGATTCGGTCTGCGTATATAACACACTAAATATATCGCTAAAGACCGGAGCAAAATCAATGCCGTTCTTTTACCGCAAAAAGAATAAAGCTTCATAAAAATCAAAAAATAGTCGGGAGAGTCAAATCTCCCGATTTTATTTTTTGGTGATTATATGAATGCAAAAATAAAGCTTTCCGCAAAAGCCGCTCTGTCCGGCTCCCGTTTAAAAATTACTCCAACACTTGCAGTGATTTTTCTGCTGACTGTGTTTTTTTCTCTGTGCAACGGTGTCGTAAATCTGCTTCCGATACATTTTGATAATTATCTTACGGTCATTTTTCCGGCAATTACTCTGCTGCTCTCGATCCTCTTGATTTCACCTCTTCGGCAACGCTTGCAAATAAAACATCTTTTACTGGCAAAAAAATTAAACCCTTCGCTGAAAACCGATATGGGCATTGACGGAATGATAAAAGCCTGTGAAATGAGCATACGACTTTTCATTATCAAGCTTTTTCTTTTTGCTTTTTTTGAAGCGGTTCCGATTATCGCAACCGTAGTCTTTTTTTCAAAAAAAGCTGTCAGTGTGCGGGCGGCATACATCTTTCTTTCCGGAATGTTGATTCTTGCAATTGCGGGATTCGGCTTCTACCTGCTTTTTATTCAGCGGTATTCCAAGGCACGCTTTTATCTCGCCTGCTACAGAGATTTCACCGTAAGCGATGCCATCACCGAAAGCATAAAAAGAACGAAAGGAAAATGTGCCGATATTCTGTCTTTCAAGCTCGGTTTTATTCCGTGGTTTTCGCTGTGCATTTTTATTTTTCCGATTTTCTATGTTATTCCTTACTATAAACAAAGTGTCACCTGCTTATTTTTAAGCAGGTGACAAAAAGCTTTATATTTTGATTTTGAAAACAGCTTTTTTGATTTTATCCGAATCGGTTTTTATGCAAGGCTTGTGCGTATCCTGCGGTGCAAGAAAGGCAAAGGTTCCCTCGTTAAGAGCAATTCTCGCCGCAGAAACGGTTTGTGATTTAAAGAACTCAACATCCGGCTCATATCCCGTTGAATCCTCGGCAAATTCGATAGGCAAAACATCAATCGCCTCATTGCCGCAAATAGCATACTGCAAATCGTGATATTCTCTGTGTGCCTCAAAATCACCGCCCGTGTGCGGCTCATATTCGGAAATATTAACCTTTATTCCCGATGCAACATCATATCCGCCGCACTCCATAGCTTTAAGGTCATTTTTTTCGATGAAATCCGCAATTGCGGCAAACGCCGAATTATACTCGGCATACAATCTGAGATTTTTAACGGTATCGTATATCATTTTTATTCCTCCTGTTTAAAGACCGACAACATCTCTGCACTTATCAAGAAACGAAAATACTCCGTCCGTAATCGGTGCAACATATTTTTCAAATTTATTATAGAACGCATCGCCCTGCTCATATTCGGGAGCGGAAGCACCCTTTGCAAAATTACCCATCGCAATAACTCTCAAATTCGGTTTGTCGTTTTGCAGAAACTGGGTATAAGCGGGATTTGACCAAACGCTGTAATATTCGTCCGTATACATAAACCAATTATACATTTCCATTATTCCGCTATGACAATTTGAGTGAAGCATATCCTTGATAAACCAAGTATGCTCCGGAAGAATGCAGGTTGATGCATCGATAACATTGTCGGGCGAAACATGGTTATGTCCGCAGGATTTGTTTTTTTGAACATAGTCTTTGCCGAGTGTGCCGTTAAGCGGTGCCACGGTTGCACCCGCAGATGCGTATTTTGTATCAACGGTTGCATCGCTGTTATTTTCCATAGACTCAACAAGGGGAGTTCGCTGAATATTGTAGCCTGCAACTATCATAACCCGAACACCGTTTCTTTGAGCACCTTTAAGTATTTCTTGCGCTCTCTGCTGAATATTATAATGATAATAATCTGCCTTTGCGATAAGGCCCGCTTGAGTTTCGGGATTAAGATTGATTTTCTTTGCACTTTCGTAGCTCTCATGCGGAACAAACGACCAAAGTCCTAACAAAGTGCCGAAAACGGGAGTCAGCATTTCATCAAAAACCCTTGTCTCAAGATTTTCGAGAACTATATCTCCCAAGAAAAGCACGGCATCAACAAGTCCGCTGTAATAAAGAGAATTAAAAAGAAAATAAAGAAGTGTACTTTCGGCATCAAAGGGCGGATAACCGTCGGTTGCGTATGCAAGAAGTCTGTCTGCATCAAGAGCAACCTTTCTGTTTAAAAGATCGCCGGCAACATCCGTTCCGAGAAGCGGACAGCATTGAAAAATACAGGCATCCACGTCATCATAGCCATACTCATTGAAATAAGCAAGCGTAACCACACCGCCCATCGATGAAGCTCTGAAATTAACAACCTTATGCCCTGTAAGCTCCTTAATATGTTTAACATATTCATTAAGAAGTCCGGCATTATAAACAGGATCAAGACGCCAATCATAGCGAAAATAATAGCTGAGTCCCACGCCGTGCTCCGAATCGGTCGGCAGCTCAAGCTTTGCTGCAACATTATCTGCCGAATTGCCGTTACCGTCAAGTGCCATTGCTCCGAAAGCATTGTTAAGCTCATCAATAAGCACGTCTCCGAGATAGTCAAGATTGAGTGTCACCGATGAAACGGCAATTGCCGGAAGAAGCTTAAAAACAAGCTTGATAATGGTTTCGGTGGTTGGTCTGAAAAGAGTTTTTTCATTTTCGGAATCGGGATTTTCATAGATATCCGCACAGCCGAGAGGTCCGACATAGATAGTCGGCGTAACTCCGCAGTTGCATTTTCCGCTTGCCGCAACAGCAGCGGGCGAAACAACGCAAAGAAACATAACAAGCGAAAGAATTGCCGCAACAGCCTTTTTCATAAAAACATTCCTTTCGGATTCATTTTATTACATTTTAACACAAGATTATTCGATTCACAAGATATATTTATTAAAATTACAACTATTTCCATGCAAAATGCAGCAATGCGGCATTGGGAATAAATATCGTTACATTTGAATTTTGTTTAAAATGACGAAACAAGCAACCGTAATTTTACTTTCTGCACAATTGAAACCGTTTTGCGTTTGTGTTACAATAGCCACGGTTAAATATATCAAACGTTTTTCGGAATTTGAATCATATTGCATCGGTTTTAACCGTTAAATCATTTTAAGGAGGTTAATTCTGTTTTATGGAAAACTCAAAAAAGCTCAGCCCATCACTGATAATGAACATTCTCCTTTTTGGGT
Organism: uncultured Clostridium sp.; assembly: GCA_964571095.1. GTDB lineage: Bacteria > Bacillota > Clostridia > Oscillospirales > Acutalibacteraceae > CAG-177. The sequence continues at coordinate 368,791 of CAZNAC010000001.1, forward strand.
TCATCGGTCAGGTTTCGTGGGCGGTCGAAAACAATTTTTTTAATCTTTATCTTTTCAATGAAGTCGGCGGCACTCCCGATGATATTTCACTTATGGTTACCATAACATCGTTCGTTGCCGTTTTAACAACACTCTTTATGGGCAGCTTGAGCGATAAGCTTAACAAACGTAAAATTTTTATCTGCGGCGGCTACATAGTTTGGGGCTTCACGGTGGCGGCATTTGCCGTTATCTCTCCCGAAAACATTGCAAAGCTTATGGGAACAACCCCTGCGGCGGCGGTAACCGCAACGGTTATTCTTGTTATAATTATGGACTGCATTATGACCTTTGTCGGCTCAACCAGCAACGATGCCGCTTTTAATGCGTGGATAACCGACATAACCTCGCCCTCAAACAGAGCGAAAACCGAATCGGTTCTTGCCATTCTCCCTGTTGCCGCATTGCTGATCGTAACAGCGGCATTCGGCGTGCTTTCGGACAAATACGGATATGCCGTCTGCTTTGCGGGCTTGGGCTTGATTGTCAGCCTCAGCGGTGTTATCGGCTTATTCTCAATCAAAGAACCCAAAAGCGGAGTTAAAACCTCTGTCAGCCTCGGCGAAGCTCTTACCTACGGATTCAAACCCTCCGTAATAAAAGCCAACAAGAGCTTATATATTTCTCTTGTCTGTATGGGGATTTTCTCAATCGCAAGTCAGGTTTTCTTCCCCTATCTTTTTATCTATGTTGACCACTATATCGATATGGAAACCTTTAAGCTCAATGTTCCGACGGTTATTCTTGCCGCTGTTGTTGTTATCGGAGCTGTAGCGACTCTTATTTCAATCATCACTCTCAGCGACAAAAAGGGCAAGGCTCCCTTCCTTTTTCCTTCCGCGTTATTATTTATAGTCGGTCTTGTTCTTGTTTATTTTGCGGACAAAAACATTATTTGGTTTGTTCTTGCGGCAATTATCGCCCTTGTCGGATACGGACTTCTTATTATAATGCTCAATGCTGCAATCCGTGATTTCACTCCGGAGGGAAAGGCGGGTCAGCTTCAGGGCATAAGAATGATTTTTTCCGTTCTTCTTCCGATGACCATAGGTCCCAACATTGCGGCAAAGGTTACCGAAATTTATGCAAAATCGCAGTATCTCAACGAATACGGCGTTTCCGTAAATATTCCCGCACCGCACATTTATCTTGCGGCGGCAGCGGTCGGCAGTGTCATTTTCATACCTCTTATTTTTCTTGCAAAAGAATTTAAGAAAAATTCCGTCAAAAAATAATACCATTACTAAGTAAGGAAATCATAATATGAATATTATTATTGTAGGTTTGGGTAAATTAGGCTTAACTTTAACAAAACAGCTTGCCGCCGAAGGACACAGCGTAACGGTTATCGAGTCCAACAACAACAAGCTTACCAATGCCGTTGATACATATGATATTATGGGCGTTTGCGGCAACGGTGCAACCTGTGAAGCACTTGAAGAAGCGGGTGCCTCAAAGGCAAAGCTCATCATAGCCGCAACGGCTTCCGATGAGATGAACATTCTTTGCTGCCTTATTGCAAACAGAATGGGCACGGAAAACACAATCGCAAGAGTACGCAATCCGGATTATGCCGCTCAAATGCAGTTTTTGCGTAACGAATTGGGCTTGAGTATGATTGTCAACCCGGAATACGAAACCGCAAACGAAATTTCAAGAATCATTCGTTTCCCCTCTGCCGCAAACCTTGACTCATTCGCAAGAGGAAAGGTCGAAATCGCAAGAATACGCATTCATTCGGACAACATACTTTGCGATATGCCGATTCACGAAATACGAAAAAAATGCAAAGCAAAGGTTATCGTTTGTGCCGTTCAGCGTGACGACGATGTTTATATCCCCTCCGGTGATTTTGTTATGCGTTGCGATGACACGATAAGCATAACCGGAACAAGATCCGAGCTTTCACACTTTATGAAGCAAACCGGCGTTTACAAACAAAAAATCAAAAATGTTATGATAATCGGCGGCGGAAGAATTGCATATTACCTTGCAAAACAGCTTTCGGATACAGGCAGAAACATAAAGCTTATTGAACACGATATTGAAAGATGCTATCATTTGAGCGATATGCTCCCCGATGTTACGGTTATCCACGGTGACGGAACGGATCAGGATATGCTTGATGAGCAGGGAATGGAATATCAAGATGCTTTGATTTCTCTGACCGGAATCGATGAAGAAAACATTATCGTTTCAATGTACGCCGAATCCAAGGGCATAAACAAGGTTATAACCAAGGTTAACCGTCATTCGTATTCCATACTTAACGATATCGGTCTTGAAACTGTTGTTTCACCTCAAATCGTTGCCGGAAATCTTGTTACAAGATACGTCAGAGCCTTACACAATTCCGCCGGAAATTCACAGATTCAGACTCTTTATAAGCTCGTCGGCGGCAAGGTTGAAGCTGCCGAATTTATCGTTCCCGAAAATGCGGGATATGAAAATATACCCTTTAAAGATCTTAAACTTTTGCCGAATCTTCTTATAGGCTGCATAATCCGAAACGGAAAAATTATTTTCCCCGGCGGCGACGATGTTATGAAAGCGAATGACAATGTTATCGTTGTTACAGCAGGCAGAATAATAGAAGATCTTCATGATATTTTCGTCTGATAGTTGCGGAGGAAATTGCAAGTTATGAATTATCCATTGATTTTTAACAATTTGGGCAAGATTTTGCTTGTTGAGTCGGCTTTGCTTGTACTTCCGGCAATCGGTTCGATTTTTTACGGTGAGGACACTCTCCTTTCGTATGCGCTGACAATTGCCCTGCTTGCGATATTCGGCATCATTTGCCTTACAAGGAAAGTCAAAAAAACAAGCATTTACGCAAAAGAAGGCTATGTTATCGTTGCACTGTCGTGGATATTTATGTCGCTTTTCGGTGCAATGCCGTTCTTCTTCAGCGGATATATTCCAAGCTTTGTTGATGCTTTTTTTGAAACGGTTTCCGGATTTACAACCGCCGGTTCAACCATTTTAAGAGAAGTTGAGTCAATGCCGAAAAGTCTTCTTTTTTGGCGTAGCTTCACCCACTGGATAGGCGGTATGGGCTTCCTTGTTTTTGTTATTGCCGTTATGCCGAAAAACGAAAATTCATCAATGCATGTTATGAAAGCGGAGGTTCCCGGTCCAACGGTCGGAAAGCTTGTTTCAAAGCTTCGGGCTTCGGCAAGAATCCTTTACGGAATATACTGCGTTCTTACCCTCATTCAAATAATTCTGCTTGCGGTTGGCGGAATGCCGCTGTTTGACAGCATTGTTAACAGCCTTGCAACTGCCGGCACGGGTGGATTTTCGGTTTTGAACAACAGCATTGAGGGATATAACAGTGTTTACTGCGAAATGGTTATTGCGGTCTTTATGTTTATTTTCGGCATTAACTTTAACCTTTATTATATGTTCCTGATAAAGCAGGGAAAACAGGCAATCAAAAGTGAAGAGCTTCGCTGGTATTTCGGAATTGTCGGCGGCTCCGTGCTGATAATAATGCTCAGCCTTATTGCAACAAAGCACAATATCGGCGAATCATTCCGATATGCTTTCTTTCAGGTTGCATCCATAATTTCAACAACGGGATTCTCAACCACCAACTTTGATACTTGGCCCGTAATCGCAAAGTTCGTTTTGATTTTTCTTACGGTTTCGGGTGCTTGTGCCGGCTCAACCTGCGGCGGCATCAAAATTTCAAGGGTTGCGATTCTTTGCAAAAGCGGTATACGAGATATCAGAAAAGCAATTAATCCGAGAAGCATCGAAACCGTTAAGCTCGACAAAAAAACCGTTGAAGAATCCGTTGTAAAAAGCGTTTCCGTTTTCTTTGCGATGTATGCGATCATCGCTGCGATTTCTATGATCATCGTCGCTCTTGACGGGCGTGATATTGTTACCACTATGACCGCAGTTCTCACCTGCATCAGCAATGTCGGTCCCGGTCTGGGAGCGGTCGGCCCCTATGGAAATTTTGCCGATTTTTCGGTTCTGAGTAAGCTCGTTCTCAGCTTCGATATGCTTGCAGGAAGGCTCGAATTTATTCCGATTCTTATGCTTTTCTCACCATATGCATGGTCAAAAAAATATTCATAAGGAGAATAATAAAATGGATAAGAAGAAGCTTTATATTTTAACTTATGACCACGGCGGCTATGTTCTTTGGAAAGATGAGGTCAGACCTCGCCTTAAAAAAATCGCCGAATGGATGGAAAAATATCCTAAAATGAAAATAGGACTCGATTACGAATCCTTTACCTTTGATGAATTTTCAAGATGTGATCCCGAAATCGTCGAGATGATAAAAGAGCTTCTTCAAAAATATCCCGACAGAATCGGTCTCGGTGCAACAACCTACGGTCAGCCCTTATCTCTGACTATTTCCGAGGAATCAAATGCACGTCAGCTTATTTATGCCAACAGAACCAACAAAAAATATTTCGGAAAAACTCCGAATGTTTATTGCATTTCCGAGTATGCTCTCAACAATCAAACACCGCAGCTTCTGAAGCTCACGGAGCACGATGCCGCTATTCTCCGCTCACACGTTATGGGTTACGGCTATCCGAGAACCTTTGATTCCGCTTGGGGAAAATGGATAGGCAAGGATAAAACCGAAATTCCCGCCGTTCCCACCTACGATAAGCAGGGCAGAGGCTTCAACTGCTGTACCGTTGACAACTGGATTCTTTCCCGCTGGCCTCAGGATACCGACATCTCACTTGAAGACTTTGAAAAAATGTTTGAAAAATATTCTCCCCTTTTGGCTTCAAGATATGATGACCTTACCCAGCCGATTGAGGAAGTTACCGCACATATCGAAACGAAAGATAATTACGAATATATCTTACTTGAGGATATTCCCGCTCTCTACGGCGAAGCAAAAGATTTGCTTGAAACTCAAGACAATGATTTTCACGTTCAAATGCCTTGGGGATATTGCGGAAACGAGATATTCAACGGCGTTCGCAAAGCCGAGGTCGAAGCGGTTCGTGCCGAAAAGCTCAATGCACTTTCCGTAATGCTCGGAGGAAAAAGCTACAGTGAAAAGCTTGATGAAGCGTGGAAATACGCACTTGTTGCTCAACACCACGATGTTACAATCTGTGGCTTACTTGACCTTGCAAGACGTTTTATCCCCTCTTCATTAAAGGAATCCGAATCGGTAATTAACGAATCGCTTGAATCCATTGCATCGCACTTCAACGGCAAAAGCAGCAACTCCGTTCTTGCCGTTAACACTCATTCGTTCCCCGTTTCCGATTATATTAAGCTTAACGGCTCCGATTATGTTTATGCGGAATTACCCGCATACGCGGCAAAGGTAATCGATGCCGATGCAAAAAGCGGATACGAAAATGATTTTATATGGGATTCTGCATCGGGCATTCTCGAAGCTCCCGATTATACGATAAAGCTTACCGACAGAGGCATCGAATATCTCACATTAAAAAACGGCAAAAAAATTATCGATAACGGTAACAGCGGTACATTCACCGCCTATATAGAAGATACCGATTGCATCGCAAACGGTAAGTGGAATGTTAAAATAACCGCTTACGGTGCGGTTGCCGAATACAATGCTCAAATCGGCAGCGTTCCGTTCAGCCTCGAAATGCGTTTCGGCGGAAAAAATTTGAATCGAATTGACTGCAAAACACGCTTTGAGCTTCACGGAGAGCATATCGGCAAAATAGGCTTGACCGATGGTCGCAGCGGTTCAAAAACCGTTAACGGTCACAAGCACGAAAGCAAGCTTTGCTTCAATATGAATCTTTGCCTCAACAAGAGCCGCAAAATGCTTCGTGATTTGCCCTATTCTATATCGGAATGGAGCGGCGATGTCAGAGTTACCGAGGACTACTGGTACAAGAAAGACCTTATCATCATCGATGAAAAGGTTTCGCCGGATAAATCGTTTGATTCAACAACATATTTTAACGGTATTTACTGGGTTTGCTTAAAGGACAATGAAACCGGAGTTGCCGTTTTCAACAAAGGCTGTATGGGTGCCTCCGTCAGCGGTAATAAGGTTTCCGTTCCCCTTGTTTATTCAAATGAATATATGTGCGGAACAAGAATTTTAGACGGAACATATGAAGACGAATTTGCTCTTTATATTAATGAAACATCGGAAACAGAGCTTCACAGGCAAGCTCTCGCCTATGCCTATCCGCCCGTCGCCATTTCCCTCAACGGTAAAAACGGTGAGCTTCAAGAGCTTCGCTTTGCCTCAATCAAAGCTCACGATGTTTCGGGCACTCCCGTTATGATGACTACTCTCTATCCCGAAAACGACTATTTGCTTGCTCGCTTTTGCAACTATTCGGATTCCGAGCAGCTTATTGCATTTGAACCCTCAATCGGCAAGCTTACGTCGGAAACCGATCTTCTCGGAAATGAAATCAAAGCCGTTGAAGCCTCGGACAACAGCGGACACGGCTCCGAATTTAATCTAAAATTCCGTCCGTGGGAAATTAAGACTGTTAAAATTGAATTATAAATCAGCAAAAAGGCTTGTGCGGAAGAAATCAAAATCCGCACAAGCCTCATTCTTTATTTTTTCTTTTAACTTCTGTCCTCGTTCCGACAGGAGTTCAAAAGGCATAAATATCTTTTGAAAAAACGCCTTAACTCTTTCGCAAAAATCCTCGACTCTTTCTTTTAATGTCATATGCCGAGACTCTGTTTTCTCGGTTTCACCCTGTATCTGCGTTTCATCTGTCTCAACCGGTTCTTCCGTGTATTCAAAAGGTCTGACAAAAAAATGCGAAGGATTTTTCACTCCGTCTTTATCAACAAAATCCGCAACCTTTCTTATGCACACGCCAATCTTGGGATTCATCGCCGAAATGCATTCGCCGTTTCCGAGATAAACAGCGACGTGGCTGTTCCAAATAATGATATCGCCTTCTTTTGCATCGTCAATGCTTTCCATAACTGTACCGAAGGCTTTCGCTTCTTCTTTGGTATTGTATTCCGCAGTACTGTTACCGAAGGTTATTCCGAAATTGTCAAGAACAAAATAAACGAAGCCCGAACAATCAAATTTTTCCGGTCCCTTGCAAGCATACTGATAATCATAGCCTTCATATCCACGTGCAAAAGCCGCAACACTGCTGCCCGTTACAGGCTCCGAACCAACCGCAAAAGCAATGGTTCCCGCAATAATTGTCACAGCCGTGATGACCGATATTATTACTTTTAAAGCTTTCATCAAATCCTCCAAACTGTGCGTTAACACGCCACGAAGTAGCATTATACACATTTCGGAGCACATTGTCAAGTTTTTTTGCTTAACAAGAAAAGCAGGCAACGGTCGAAACTCATCTCGGCTGTACCTGCTTTGCGATTATTTTATTTTTATCATTCTGTCGCCTTTAACGAGAAATGCATTGCGTGCAAGGTCAATCATCGGCTGGTCATTAAGTGAATCGGTATAAAAATTATCGATTTCCGCATCGGGAAATTTTTCTTTAAACGCTTTAACCTTGTTTTCTCTGAAGCAAAAGCTGACAAGCTTTCTGTTTTCAAGATCCGTTTCGGAACCTACATAGTTTTTAATATTCATTCTGTTGCAAATTTCTTCGAGCACAACATCAAGGCAAGCCGAAATAATAATATCATCATCCTGCCTTTGCTTGAGATAAAACGGCTTGATTTTGCTGCTGTTTTTATCCCAGAAATCTATAATGTCACCCTCAACATCATCAATCGATTGCACGAAATCTTCAACTACTCCGGCATATTTATCCATAACATCATCTAACGAAATTTTACCTGTTTTATATTTGATAATGCAGCTTAATGCCCACGGGAGCTTTGCAAGAAGCTTCGGCTCTTTTTTCAGATATCCGAGAAAAAGGTCAACACCGGATTCTCCCCTGTATATCGTATTGTCGAAGTCATAAACATTCATTGATATTTACCATCCTTATTTTTCTTTTGTCCCTTGCTTCAAGTATATCACAATGTTTCAGATGATTTTTTCTTAATAAGAATAAATTTCTTATGGTTTCATTAAGATTTATGTAACTTTTTTCAAATAAATATTGAATTTACATTTGCTCGATGATATAATTACTTGAATTTTGGGCATAGGAGAGGAAACAATGGCAGATAAATCAAAGGATAAAAATTTTTACAAAGCGTTTTTTTCAATGACGGTAACGCTCGCACTTCAAAATCTTATTGTTTTCGGTGTTAACCTTGCAGACTCCGTTATGATGGGTGCCTACAGCGAAACGGCTTTGAGCGGCGTAAGCATATGCAACAATGTTCAGTTCTTTCTTAATATGGCAGCCGCCGGAATCTCGGCGGGTATGACTGTTATTGCATCTCAATACTGGGGACAAAAAGAAATCAAGCCGATACATCGTGTTTCCGCCGTTGCAATGTGGCTCGGAATAATATTTGCTCTGCTCATTTTTGCATTTGCGGCATTCGTTCCCGATTTCCTTGTCAGACTTTTTACCGACAAGGAAGCCGTTATCGAGCAAGCTCTCCCTTATCTCGACATTATAAAATATACATATTTAATGTATACCGTTTCAACAATTCTTCTTGCAATTTTGCAAAGCATCGAAACCGTTAAAATCGGATTTTATGTTTCACTTTCATCATTTGCATTGAATATCGTTCTTAACTATATGCTTATTTACGGAAAATTCGGTGCTCCCATGCTTGGCATCAGAGGTGCGGCTATTGCAACCCTGATTTCAAGAGCTGTGGAGCTTATCGTCACCGTTTTGTATATCTTTTTCGTTGATAAAAAACTTTGTCTTAAGCTCAGCGACTTCTTCAAAATAGAAACATCTATGGTCAAGGATTATTTTAAAACAGGTGCCCCTCTGATGATGAGCAACATTTCTTGGGGACTTGCTATGAGCATTCAGGGAGCAATCATCGGCAGGCTTGTTGAAAGTGCAATTGCCGCAAACAGCATAGCAACAACACTTTTTCAGGTTGCTACCGTTATCTGCTATGCATCGAGTAACAGTGCACGCGTACTCATTGGAAAAACCGTCGGTGAAAATACGAGTATGGATATCATTAAACGCAGAACAAAAAATCTTCAATTTATATTCCTTGCTATCGGAATCACATCGAGTCTGATTTTACTTCTTACCAAAAACTTTATTATCGGTTTTTATAACGTTACACCCGAAGCACTTGATATTACCAACCAATTCATCTGGGTGCTTTGCGTTACGATAATCGGTACTTCATACGAAGCTCCGTGCCTGTGCGGAATAGTTTCCGGAGGCGGCGAAACCTCATTTGTATTTAAAAACGACCTCATATTTATGTGGCTTATCGTTTTGCCGCTGAGTGCGTTAAGTGCATTTGTTTTCAAGTTTCCGGTTGTTGTTACCTTTGCCTGCCTTAAAGCGGATCAGGTGCTTAAATGTGCGGTTGCGGCAGTTAAGGTAAATAAATTCAATTGGGTTAGAACCGTTACAAGATAAAACAAAATCCATATAAATCCAAAAAATACGGCTTGCACACTCGGTGCTTGCCGTATTTTTTTACATTCAATTTTGCTTAGCCGCTACTCTGCCCGATTTTTTAACCTTTGGCGGTATGGCAAGCTTTGCTCTCTTGCTGTCGGGATTGCGTTCAACAAGCGGTTCCGCACCGTCATTAACGCTTGCGGCGGTAAAGCATACCCTTTCGATGGTGACATCCGAAGGAACATTATACATAGTCGGCATAAGCACATCTTCGATTATAGAACGAAGACCTCTTGCACCGGTTTTCTTTTCAAGTGCTTTATCGGCAACCGCCTCAAGAGCGGTTTTATCAAATTCAAGCTCAACGCCATCGAGCTTAAACAGCTCTTTATATTGCTTAATAATCGCATTTTTCGGAGTGGTCAGAATCTTGATAAGAGCATCCCTGTCAAGCTCTTTGAGGGTTGTTATAACGGGCAATCTACCAACAAGCTCCGGAATTATTCCGAACTTAACAAGATCCTGCTGAATAACCCTTTCAAGCAGATTTTCCTTTGCCGCATCGGATTTGCTTTTAACCTGTGCACCAAATCCCATTACAGAACCCTCCGAACGCTTTTCGATTATCTTTTCGATTCCGTCAAAGGCTCCGCCGCAGATAAAAAGAATATTTGAAGTATCTATTTGAATAAATTCCTGCTGGGGATGCTTTCTGCCTCCCTGAGGAGGCACATTCGCAACAGTACCCTCGATTATTTTAAGCAGTGCCTGCTGAACGCCTTCACCGCTGACATCTCTTGTTATTGACGGATTTTCGCTTTTTCTTGCGATTTTATCAATCTCGTCAACGTAAATAATTCCTCTTTCTGCTCTTTCGATGTCAAAATCCGCAGCTTGAATAATTCTCAAAAGAATATTCTCAACGTCCTCACCGACATAACCGGCTTCCGTAAGCGTTGTTGCATCCGCAATAGCAAAAGGAACATCAAGTATTTTTGCAAGAGTTTGAGCAAGCATTGTTTTTCCGACACCGGTAGGGCCGAGAAGCAAAATATTGCTTTTTTGAATCTCAACATCGGTATTGCTTCTGCTGCCTATACGTTTATAATGATTATATACGGCAACACTGAGTGCGATTTTCGCACTGTCTTGCCCGATAACATACTCATCAAGCATAGACTTGATTTCTTGAGGCTTCGGCAATGAACCGACATCAAAATTACCGCGGTGACTGTGCGTAGGCTCCGACTCCATTATCGAGCAACAAAGATCGATGCACTCATTGCAGATATATACACCCGGACCTGCAATCAGCTTTTCAACCATCTCCTGCGGTTTGAAGCAAAACGAACAAGAAACCTTTTTTTCATCATCTCTGGGCATTGTTTCTCTCCCTTATCCAATATTAAACGTTGAGGGAATCAATCTAACAGTATATCTTTCCCCACAGTTGCTCTTATCTCTTTGTTATAACCTTATCAACAAGGCCGTATTCCATAGCTTCCTGCGCAGTAAGATAATTATCTCTCTCGGTATCTCTTGAAATTTCTTCAATCGAGCGTCCGGTATTTTCGGCAAGAATTTTGTTAAGTCTTTCCCTTGTTTTAAGAATATGGTCGGCAACAATTTTAATTTCGGTTGCCTGACCTCTTGCACCGCCGAGAGGCTGGTGAATCATAATTTCGCTGTTGGGAAGTGCAAATCTCTTGCCCTTTGCTCCGGACGAAAGAAGAAATGCACCCATTGATGCAGCCATACCCATACAAATCGTCGAAACATCACATTTGATATACTGCATAGTGTCATAAATTGCAAGTCCGGCTGTAACCGAACCACCGGGACTGTTGATATAAAGGCTGATATCCTTGTCGGGATCCTGACCTTCAAGATAGAGAAGCTGGGCAACAACAATGCTTGCGGTTGCATCATTAACTTCATCGGAGAGAACGATAATTCTGTCATTCAGAAGGCGAGAAAAAATATCGTATGATCGCTCGCCGCGGTTTGTCTGTTCAACAACATAGGGTACTAATGCCATTTAAAATCAATCCTTTCTCCGCAATTAAAAATTTCAGAATGAATAAACCGGCATTGAGCCGGCTTATTCGTTATGCTCATATTTAAGTATAGTAAGCTTTTTTGCGATTTATTCAGCCGCTTCTTCCTTCTTTTCAGCCGCTTTTTTGGTTGTTTTCTTTGCGGCAGGCTTCTTTGCGGGCTTTTCTTCATCCGCAGCGGACTCTTCCTCTTTCTTTTCGGTTGCTTTCTTTGTTGCTTTCTTTGCAGCGGGCTTTTTTGCCTTTGCCGAATCGATTACAAGCTTAATGGCATTCTGTCTTTTGATTTCTGCCGCAACCGTTGCTTCGGAAATAAGCTCCTTAATCTTTTCAACTTCAAGACTGTACATTTCAGCCATCTTCGAGTATTCCTCAGCAACAGCTTCGTCCGATGCCTTAACATCTTCAAGCTCAACAATCTTTTCAATTGCAAGCTCAAGCTTAACATCCGAAACCGCACGCTCTCTCATCTGGCTCTCAAACATTGCCTTGTCCATACCCATATACATAAGGTATGTGTCAAGATCAATGCCCTGCTGACCGATTCTCTGAGCGAAGGAATCAACATTTTCCTTTGCCTTATTGTCAAACATACATTCGGGAATTTCGCCCTCAACATTTTCCGTAAGAGCCTCGATAACAGCATCCTCGAATGCATTTTGAGCACTTTCCTGCTTTCTCTTGAGGATATCCTCCTCAACGCCCTTTTTAAGTTCATCAACAGTTTCATAGTCGCCCATATCCTTGGCAAATTCATCGTCAAGTTCGGGAAGCTCCTTAACCTTGATTTCGTGAAGCTTAATTTTGAAAACAGCATCCTTTGAAGCAAGCTCCGGAGCGTATTCCGACGGGAATGTAACATTTACATCAAACTCATCACCGATGGAATGACCGATAATCTGATCTTCAAAGCCGGGAATAAACGAACCTGAACCAATGGTAAGCTCATATTTTTCCGCCTTGCCGCCATCGAATGCAACTCCGTCAACAAAGCCTTCAAAATCGATAACGGTAATATCATCCTTCTGAACCGCTCTGTCTTCAACGCTGATAATTCTCGAACCTCTGTCAAGCATATGCTCGATTTCGTGGTCGATTTCTTCCTTGGTAACTTTAGACTCCGCTTTTTCCGCAGTAAGTCCCTTATATGCCTTGAGCGTGATTTCGGGTTTAACGGTAACGTTGAAGGTCATAACAACGCCGTCTTCCTTGCTCATAGTCTTAACGTCAAAGTCTTTCGGTGAATCAACGGGAACAATGCCCGCTTCCTCATATGCAGCCTGAACGGCATCGGGGAAAACGATATCAAGAGCGTCCTCGAAGAAAACCTCCTGACCGTAAAGCTTCTCAATCATCATAAGAGGAGCCTTGCCCTTACGGAATCCGGGAATCTGAATTGACTTTCTCTGGTTGAGATAAGCCTTTTGGATGGCGGCTCTGAAATCCTCTGCCGCAATGGCAATTTCAACCGAATAAGTGTTGGTTTCTGTTTTGTTTGCTGATACTAAGCTCATTAGAATTCCTCCAATTGTTCTTTTAACGGGTAAATTATAACAAATAATTTTTAAAATTTCTATATATATTTATAATTTCTTATTTTCAGTTAATTTTTCCGTATTTTTCCGTTATCTTTTGTTTATATTGACAACATTTAATAGACCAAAGCGGGACAAAATCCCAAAAAGTCGCTTGATATCAAGGAAAAACGTATTCCGTCGCTTACTCCGACAAACGCACCTGCGTGAGAATAAGAATGCAAATGACCGTAATAACATCGTGTTATTTTTTCCTCAACAAGCACATTATAGATTTCTTCGCATTTTCGGGTTGTACTCAGCGGCGGATAATGCAAAAACACAACAGGCTCAAGTCCCGTCTCTTTTGCGTGAGCGATTGAAGTGCGAAGCCTACCGACCTCACGTAGAACAATCTTTTTATCGCCGTCACTTTCCGCATCGAAAAACCATCCTCTTGTTCCGCAAACGGCAAATCCGTCCGCAGTATAAGAATTATTATGAAGAATATTGAGAGTGGAAAACGAATGCTTTGCAAAAAAATCATCGGCTTTTTTCTTTGTTGCCCACCAATAATCGTGATTGCCCTTTAAAATTATTTTTTTACCCGGCAACGAATCGAGAAAAGCAAAATCCGCCAAGCCTTCTTCAAGGTCCATACACCACGATATATCGCCCGCTATAACAACGGTATCGCCGTCACGAACAAGCCTTCGCCAATTCGATTCCAAACGCTGTTCATAGTCACTCCAGCCGCCGAAAATATCCATCGACTTGCCCGTTGCGAGCGAAAGATGCGTATCTCCGATTGCAAAAAGAGCCATAAACATATCCTTTCCAAAAATAATTTTGTACTGGCTGCTAATAATACTAACACGGAATATTTCCGATTAAATCGAAAGGAGAATCTTCAATGGAAAAAGAAATCGGTGCAATTACCTGCTTTGCCAAAAACTGCGTTTACCACAAGGGAAGCACCGCCTGCACGGCAGGCACAATCGAGGTTGGTAATTCCTCCGCTTGCAGATGCGGAGAAACTCAATGCCAAACCTTTAAGCTTAACGACAATGCGGTCGGCGAAGCAAGAGGATGCTGCGATTAAATTCCCAGCATATTGAATACTACTCCATCCATGCTGTCCTTTGAGCAGCAGCCGTCAAATCTAACCGCTTTATTGCGAAGATTTGCAAGCTGCTCGGGGCAGCTTTTTCCCGTTACAAGTGCAAGACGCTCAACCATTTCAAATTCATCAAGACCGTCATTTTTGCCGTCAACGGCTTCAAGCACTGCTGCACTGAATTTAAACGGGCTTGCAGTCGAAGCGATAACGGCAGGTGTTGTGTCACCGGTGCGGGTTTTGTAGTCATAGTATACCTTAACGGCAACACCGGTATGTGTATCGCAAAGATAATTCTTCTCTTTGAACACCTTTGCAATTGCCGCTTTGGTTTCATCATCGTTACAGCAACCGGCATCGAAAAGGCTCTTTATTTCTTTAAGTGTATCACAGTCAACCTCGTACTTACCGTTTGAAGAAAGGCTGCTCATCCATTCGCACACCTTGTCGCTTCCCGCAATCGAATAAAGAAGTCTTTCGAGATTGCTTGAAATAAGAATATCCATAGAGGGTGAAATCGTTGTGAAAAATTCACGGTTTCTGTTATATACACCGGTTGTTAAAAACTCGGTAAGAACGGAATTACTGTTTGAAGCACAGATAAGCTTTTTAACGGGAAGTCCCATTTTTTTTGCATAGTATGCGGCAAGAATATTGCCGAAATTGCCGGTGGGAACAACGACGTTGATTTCATCGCCCGGTGCAATCTCGCCGTTTGAAAGCAAATCACAGTATGCCGAAAAATAATATACGATCTGCGGGCAAAGTCTTCCCCAGTTAATCGAATTTGCAGACGAAAATGCCATTGAATTATCCGCAAGCTTTTTGCCGATTTCCTTATCGGTGAATATTCTTTTTACTCCGCTTTGAGCATCGTCAAAATTGCCCTCTATCGCACAAACCGCAACATTAGAGCCTTCCTGCGTACACATCTGAAGCTTCTGCATCGGGCTTACACCGTCGCTCGGATAAAAAACAAGAATTTTAGTATTATCAACATCTTTGAAGCCTTCAAGAGCCGCTTTTCCCGTATCTCCGGAGGTTGCAACAAGAATGACAATTTCGGTGCCCGGTGCCGCCTTGCCGCTCGAAACGGTCAAAAGTCTGGGAAGAATCTGCAATGCCATATCCTTAAAAGCACAGGTGGGGCCTTTAAAAAGCTCCAATATATGAACTCCGTCCTCAATTTTCGCAAGCGGAGCAACTCTGCTGTCAGAGAAGCCTGTTTCATATGCACCCCTTACGCACGACTCAACCTCCGCCTCGCTGAAATCGGTAAGGAACAGCGAAAGAATGGCTTTGGCTCTGCCGATATAGTCAAGACCTGCAAGCCTTTTGATTTCTTCAATTGAAACAACGGGAAGATTTTCGGGAACAAAAAGACCGCCCTCCGCCGAAATTCCTTTGGTTATCGCTTGTGAGGCGGTAACTTTAACCGAAGTATCTCTTGTGCTTACATAATTCATCTTTATCATCCTTTATAAAAATAATACAAAATATTATAACATATATTTTCAGCTTTGTAAAACGTTTTTGAAAAAGTTATTTGAATTTTCATAAAAAATTTTTTCCGTCAAAGACTCGCTAAAACCTTTTTGACGTAAATACTCCGCAAGCTTCGGTATTTTATCGATGCCGGCAAGGGTGGGATTGATTTCACAGCCGTCAAAATCCGAACCTATCGCAAGACATTTCTCTCCGCCAAGCTCAAGAATATGTTGCATATGCCTGTAAACCGCCTCAAATCCGTCATCGCCCTCATCACCCAAAAAGCTGCGGCAAAAATTGATTCCTATCAATCCTTTCCGCTCAATAAGCAGTTTTATCTGCTCATCATCAAGGCTTCTGCGGCACGAAAAAAGCTTATCGTTACCGTTCGCTCTTGTTTTTTCCAAAACCGATTTGCAGTTTGAATGCGTTGCAATAAACCTTATTCCGCTTGAAGCAACATCATAAAATCCGGCTCTGTTAAGATGCGAAACATCAGCAACCATATTCAGCCGTTCCATATTCTTTAAAAGCCTTTTTCCCGCAGGCTTCAGCCCGAAATCGCAGTTCGATTGGCACCCGTAGCCCACCTCATTCTCACCGTTCCACGTCAAGGTTATGAGCTTTACACCGTACTTGTAAGCATAGTTTATTCCATCGTTTTCGGCAAACGGAGATGCACCCTCGCAGGTGAGAATTGCGGCACATTTTCCGACATCCGCAGCCTCATTAAAATCCCTTAAATCCTTGCACAGCTTGATTTTTTCGGAATTATTGTCAATTTCGTTTTTGAAATTCAAAAACACCTTTTCAAAATATTTTTCCGCCTGTGCACCTCTCAATTCATCGGGAATCCAAATCGCAAAAAGCTGGCACCAACTGTCAAGTATTTCGCCTTTACGCAGGTTAATATGTAAATCTCCGTCAAGAATATGCCTTTGTCGGTTACAGCATTCTCCGGCAGTGTCGCAATGCAAATCAAAAAGCTTCATTTTTTTCGTTGCCTCCTCAAAATGCATCTGTAATATAGTTTATTCTCACAAGCTTATTTTGGTCATCAACCCAAACCTCGCAAACATCAAATCTCGTTTCGGAAATCATTTTCGCATACAAAAGAAAGCTTTTTGCCGTCTGTCGCAATCTGCCGATTTTTCCTGCATCAACCGCTTCCTTCGGCTCGGTTTCGGTATTAACATTTCTGGTTTTAACCTCAATAAAGCAAACTTTGCCGCCGTTTTCGGCAACAATATCAAGCTCTCCGAAACGGCAAACATAGTTTGTGTTCAGTATTCTATAGCCGTTATCACGCAGATATCTCACCGCATAAATCTCGCCCCAGACACCCGTTTTATTCTTTATCATTTTTTCTCTCCGAAAAAGCTTTTGAGGAAGCTAATGCGATGGCATTCGGAAACTCCGTGCTCCGCAAGCATTTCATAATGAAGCTTTGTGCCGTAGCCCTTATGCTGTGAAAATTTATATTGCGGATATTTTTTATCAAGCTCAAGCATAAATCTGTCCCTGCTGACCTTGGCAAGAATCGATGCCGCCGCAATAGAGGGGCTTAATGCATCACCTTTTATTACCGTTTCACCGTTTATTTCAAGCGGTGGCATACGGTTTCCGTCTATCAACGCATAATCAGCCGGAACCGTCAAGCCTTCAACGGCTTTTTTCATTGCAACAAAGGTTGCCTGCAAAATATTGATTTCATCAATTGTTTTCTCATCAACACTCGCAATGGCAAAGCTTACCGCTTTTTCTTTTATCACGTCAAAAAGTGCCTCTCTTTTTTTCTCCGATAATTTTTTTGAATCGTTCAAGCCCTCAATTTCGCAGTTTTCGGGCAGAATGACCGCCGCGGCAAAAACCGGTCCGGCAAGAGGACCTCTCCCCGCTTCATCCACGCCGCAAACATACCGATATCCCTCGGCTCTTGCTTT
This sequence comes from uncultured Clostridium sp., assembly GCA_964571095.1. Classification (GTDB taxonomy): domain Bacteria; phylum Bacillota; class Clostridia; order Oscillospirales; family Acutalibacteraceae; genus CAG-177. Next base: position 386,398 of record CAZNAC010000001.1, read on the forward strand.
TATCTCATATTCAAAATCCATTTTTTGCCTCCTGCTTTTTGTTTACCGCTTTACATTATATCACGCATTATTTTTAAGCACAATATTTTAATTGCAAAAAAACGATGCAAGTCGTTTGACTTCACATCGTTTTTCGCAAATACTTCGGGTAAATTTTTTATTTAAGAAATTGCTTATCGACAACCTCATTCAAAATATCATAAAGATATTGCAAGCTGAACTCCGAGGTTTTACTCAACACACCGTGCTTTGAAGCAAGCTCTTGAGTATAATCGTCAAGAGGATATACCCTTATGTTTGAATATCCGTAGCCATAATGGGTAACGGTGCCGGAAAACTTAACATTTTCGATTGCAATACCGCCTGTTGTGTTATTCTTAACAATTTCAAAGTTCAGCATTCCGCCGAGCATTCTCGGGCCTCTGTTTTGTGCCGAAATAAAATTACCGAGAGAATAGGCAACAAGCGTTCTTCTGCCGTCTGCATTATCGATATACTCAACCGGCTGGATAACGTGAGGATGAGTTCCGATAATAATATCCGCACCCCACGAAGCCATTTTTTCGGCAAGCTGACGCTGGTTTTCCGTCGGCTCATGGGTATATTCATTGCCCCAATGAGCATTAACGATAACAACGTCCGCTTTTTCCTTTGCCTGCATAATTCTTTGCTGAATGCGTGACTCCTCGCTTGCAAGAACAAGTATAACCTCGGTATCATCGGGCAGCGACAAACCGTTTGTTGACTCTGTAAGACCGAGATAGGCAATCTTAACTCCGTTAACCTCATTCATCGGAATATCGGCATAATCCTCACTGTTGAGATATGCACCCGTTGTTATCGCATTCTTGCTCTTCCAAAAATTAATAGCGGAAATAAGTCCTTTTTCGCCGCAATCGATAGAATGATTTGTTGCGATATTAAAAACATCAAAGCCTATTTTGAGCATTTCCTCACCGACCTCAACCGGCGAATTAAACATCGGATAGCTCGAAACATTATGCTCCGTTGAAATTATTGTTTCCTGATTGAGAATCGCAACGTCGGGTTTTTCAATCAATTCGGCAACTCTTTCGTAAGCATCGGTAAAATCATAACCGGAGCTGCTTCTTGCCGCCGCCTGCTCATAAATAGTATCGTGAATAAGATTATCACCAACGGCAACAAAGCTTACTCTGGAAAACAACTCCTGCTGAGTTTCATTGGGTATCGTTTCGGCAGAAGATGTTTTATCGTTCACACCGGCATTAGCAGGCACCCTTTCGCTCTCTCCCTTGAAGAACATAACGCCTAAAGCAACCAAATCAAGTGCGATTATTACGGCAATGAATGCCAACATCTTCTTTTTCACTTAGCATTTTCCTTTCTCAGTCAAGCGTCAATCTGCCGAGCTTACCGCTTCTGTATTCGTCAAGCAACATAACAGCCGCACGCTCGGTATCGATTTCGCCGCCTTTTACAAGCATTCCTCTCTTTGAACCTATCAGCTCAAGCAGCTCATAAGGCTCCAACTCATCAAAATCACTGATTTTATATCTTTCTTCAAGTCGGTCGGGATAATTTTTTTGCATTACAAGCAAAAGCCTGACGGCAATTTCCTGACTGTCAAGTATCTCATCCTTAACCGAACCGATAAAAGCAAGCTTAAAGCCTACTTCGGGATCCTCAAACTTAGGCCAAAGCACACCGGGAGTATCAAGCAATTCGATTCCGGAGCCAATGGCAAACCACTGATTATCTCTTGTTACGCCCGGCTTATCCGCAACCTTTGCACGGTTTTTGCCCGCCATACGGTTAATAAATGAGGATTTTCCGGTGTTGGGTATTCCTACCACCATAACCCTCAACGCCTTGCCTGTCATTCCTTTTTCGGCATTGGCTTTTATTTTATCTTTAAGCACCTCTTTGACCGCCGGATGAAATTTATCAAGTCCCTTTCCGCTTCTGCAATCAACGGGAAGTGCGGTTATTCCTTTTTTTGCAAGCTCCTTGATTTTGCGTGCCGTTGCCTCACCATCGGCAAGATCGCTTTTATTGAGTAAAACTATTCGCGGCTTTGAGCCGATTATCTCGTCAAGCTCCGGATTACGACTGCTTTCGGGGATTCTTGCATCAACGATTTCGCAAACCGCATCAACAAGAGGAAGACTTTCTTTTATAAGCCTTCTTGTTTTTGCCATATGCCCCGGAAACCATTGAACAATCATATTTTCATTCATATCAATTAACCTATTTTAAATTTACCGAAGGGCAGCATTCTGAAAAGTGCCTCTCCGAGAACATATTCCTCTCTTATAAGACCGACTCTGCTGTCACGGCTGTCGGTTGAATGATTTCTGTTATCGCCCATAACAAACACATATCCTTCCGGCACGGTTACGGGAGCATAAAAATCCTCTCTGCGATATGTCGGTTCATTAACATACGGCTCATCCAAAGCCTGACCGTCAACATAAACCGTACCGCTTTCAAAATCGATATCAACCGTCTGTCCTGCCGTTGCGATGATTCTTTTAACAAGAACATCCTCGATAACAGTCGATTTACTCGGCTGACAGGTAACAACAATGTCGCCGCTTTCGGGGGTGAAGCTGAAAGCGGAAAGAATTATTCTTTCGCCGTTGTCAAGTGTCGGATACATTGAGGTGCCGACAACGCCGATGGTTCTGAAAATAAATATAAACGCAAAAGCAACGGCAACGAATGCGGTTGCGATAATAGAAACAATATCATAAACCCCGCTCAAGCTATCCTTGTTTTTCGTCTGATTATTTTCCATACATTCACCTTATTTTTCGTAAATATTCCATTCATCAATCGGATAAATTCTGGCAATTGCCTTGCCGAGAACATATCTTTCATCAATAAGTCCTATTCTGCTTGAACGGCTGTCTATGGAATCGTTCCTGTTGTCGCCCATAACAAAAATCTTGCCCTCATCAACAGTCAGAGGAAACTCAACATCGTATGAAAGCCAAGTCGGTTCAAGTATATACGGTTCATCAAGCTTAATGCCGTTAACGTAAACCTCTCTTTGGTCAAAGTCGATATTAATCGTATCGCCTCCGACGGCGATTACACGCTTAACTATCGGAACATTTCGTTCCCAAGGCTGATTAATGATTACTATATCGCCTCGTTCAAATTCGGTTACAGTGCCCGCAACGGCAACCCAATCCTTATCGTGAAGTGTCGGCTCCATTGATGAGCCGTCAACTCCCACAGCTCTGAACACCAATACAAAAACAAGGAAAACGACCAATATCGCGCCCTTTACGGAATCGATAATATCAAACAGCATCGAAACCGCAAGCGGAGGCTTTTTTTCCGATTCGGAATCGATTTTCGGATTAAATTCAATCCAAAATTCCTCTACACGATGCATGGCGTTCTCCTTTCGTAATCTTCAAAATCAACAAATAAGAATAAAGGTGTAACAACCGAAAAAACGTTGTTACACCCTCAGGTTCATTATCTGATCTGTTCCTTAACCTTTGCAGCCTTACCTACTCTGTCTCTGAGGTAATAGAGCTTGCTTCTGCGAACTCGACCGTGTCTTACCGTTTCAACCTTTGCAACATTGGGAGAATGAAGGGGGAATACCCTTTCAACGCCAACGCCGTATGATACGCGGCGAACGGTAAAGGTTTCGGAAATGCCCGAACCTCTGCGAGCGATAACAGTACCTTCAAAAAGCTGGATTCTTTCTTTGTCGCCTTCACGAATCTTAACGTGAACCTTAACGGTATCACCGATTTCAATTACAGGCACTTCGGATTTGAGAGAATCCTGTGCGATGAGTTTGAGTGCATCCATTGTATTTTCCTCCGATTTTTTCAGAAGTTCGTAACTGATGATTCAGAAAGAGGAACATCCGCTTTAATGTTATTGGCATTAAACCCCGTCTTTGAGCAAAATGCTCTAATGACGGCAGAAATGCGATTTATATGATATCACAAGAATTAAAGGATTGCAAGTATTTTTTTATCAAATTAAAATATTTTTAACATTTTGATTAATCTGCACCAAAACGGCAACGGAATACCCGTTCAATTCATTCAAAAATACTTAAATCCTCTTTTAAAAGCTTTGTTCTGACAATGCTTCTGTCTTCATCTTCAAGCGAATTTTCGGAAAGGAGAGAATTGAGAAGAAGCTCCGCATTGAGATTAACCGTGTTTCCCGCCGCAAGAACGGTTTTTATATAAGCCGATTCGTCTTTGCTTTCAATCTCAAACGAATGCACCATCTCACACAAATTAACGGTTTTTATTCCCTTTTTGCTTCTTTTTTCAGCATTGAGAACGCCGCCGGCGATTACTTTTTTTGCCGACTCGGAAAAATCGCTTGCTTCGCCGACCGTTTTAAATCGAACATCGATTTCATATTCCGCTGCGGTAATTTCATTCGGCTTGCATTCGGGCTTTGCAACATCAACGATTTCTATGCCATCGGGCATAACCGAATTTAATCTTTTCTTTATTTCTCCGAAAGTCATTTCACCTTCGATTCTGATATCGAGTGGCTCCCTCATTCCCGTTTGACCGAGAGGCAGAGGCATAAGAAACGTCATATAAGGATGAGGATTAAAGCCCTCGGTATACCAAAGCGGAATCTCCGCCCGTCTTACCGCTCTTGTCATACAACGGTTCATATCGAGATGTGAAATATAAACGGCAAGACCGTCTTTTTTAAACCACAGTCTTACTGATTTCATCACACACACCTCCGTTGAGCTTGTTTGCACCGCAGCCCGCACATTTTTCACGGCAGCAGGCGGTCGTTTCGCCCTTATGAGCCTTAATGCTTTCGCTCACAAGGAATTTTTTAGTTACACCGTAATTCATATGGTCCCAAGGAAGAACCTCATCATATTCACGGTGTCTGGCGGTATAAAAATACGGATCGATATTATTATCTTTGAAGCTTTCTTCCCACGCATCGGGTTTCAGGCATTCCGCCCAGCCGTCAAACTTACAGCCTTTACGCCAAGCGGATTCTATAACATCGGCGAGCCGTCTGTCACCTCTTGCGAAAACGCCCTCAAGAAAGCTCGTCCACGGAATATGCTTTGAAACGCTTACCTTTCTTGTTTTAACGCACGAAACAAGATAATTCTGCTTTTCGATAAGCACATCGGGCTTATCCTGCGGCTCCCACTGGAACGGCGTAAACGGCTTGGGAACAAGCGAAGCAACGCTGATGCTGACATTAACGCTCTTACCCTTGGGTTTGTCGGGATTTTTATAATATTCATCAACAACCGCCTGTGCAAGATTCGCAATGCCCTCTATATCCTCCTCGGTTTCGGTAGGTAAGCCTATCATAAAATAAAGCTTAACGGCAGTCCAACCGCCCGAAAAAGCTTGAGCGGCAGTGGATAAAACTTCTTCTTCGGTAATGTTTTTATTGATTACATCTCGCAAACGCTGAGTGCCGGCTTCCGGAGCAAATGTAAGTCCGCTTCGTCTGACAGCATTGAGCTGCTCCATAAGCTCTTTCGGAAAATTATCGGCACGCAAGGACGGGAGGGCAATATTTATTTTCTGCTCAATCGTCCACGGAAGCATATTTGTAATAAGCTTTTCAAGGCCTTTATAGTCGCTTGTGCTGAGCGAACAGAGAGAAATTTCATCATATCCCGTACTGTCGCAAATTGCACGGCATTGGGCTTCAACCGCTTCGGGAGATTTTTTTCGGAGCGGTCTGTTAAGGAAGCCTGCCTGACAGAAACGGCAGCCTCTTATGCACCCTCTGAAAATTTCAACCGTTGTTCTGTCGTGAACGATTTCAAGAAAAGGAACAACAAATTCCGTTGGAGAAAACATAGAATCAAGGTCGGCAACATTCCTTTTTTCAACCTTTTCGGGTGCACCGCAAAGAGGAGTTACGGATTTGACCGTGTTATCGTCATTATATTCAACATCATAAAGAGAGGGAACATAAACGCCCTTGATTTGAGCGGCAGCTTCGAGAAATTCTTTTTTGGAGGCACCCTTTGCTTTATATTCTTTAAGCAGGTCAATAAGCTCGTTTGTAACCTCCTCGCCGTCACCGAGCAGAGTAATATCAAAAAATTCCGCCATCGGCTCTGCATTGCAAACGCACGCACCGCCGGCAACAACAATCGGAGTAAGTGCGGTTCTGTCCTTTGACCTTACGGGCAAGCCGGCAAGGTCGAGCATATTGAGAACATTGGTATAGCTCAGCTCATACTGCATAGTGAATCCGAGAATATCAAAATCGCGTATAGCATCTCCGCTTTCAAGGCCGTAAAGGAGAATATTATTTTCTCGCATAACCTGCTCCATATCCGTCCACGGAGCAAAAACCCGTTCGCACCAAGCATCATTTCTTGCATTAACAAGCGAATAAAGAATTTTCATTCCAAGATGCGACATACCGATTTCATAAGTATCGGGAAAGCAGAAAGCGTAACGGATATCAACGGATTCCTTATTTTTAACAACACTGTTCAGCTCACCGCCGGTATATCTTCCCGGCTTCTGAACCTTGAGCAGAAACCTTTCTATTTCTTTAGGATACATAATCGTTCTCCTCATCAAAAATCGTTTATAATAAATCATATCATAAAGTTTCAAAAAAATCAACGGCAGCAATTGCCGTTACGGGATTTTAATCTTTCCGTATTGACTTTTTATAAGCTAATATTTATAATAGATATATAGCACATATTGGCAGACCGATATTGCATTTTGTCGGTTATGTGTGATAATATACATTATAACAATTTTAGGGAGGACTTTAAAATGAAAAACAAAACATTTAAGCAAGCACTATCCATGCTTTTGTGTGCGGTAATGATATTCTGTGCCGCACCGCTTGCGGGACTTATCGAACTTGACCCGCCCGGCACAACAACCGCCGAAGCGGCAAAGGCAACCTCCGGAGTTTATACCTATACGGTTTCAAACAACGAAGCAACCATAACAGACGTTGATGGTTCTATAAACGGAGATATTACCGTTCCGGCAACTCTCGGCGGTTATATTGTAACGAGCATCGGCGAAGATGCGTTCTCTTATCGTTCAAATATCAAAAGCATAAAAATAACTTCTTCATACATCTCAAGCATCGGTGATTATGCATTTGCACATTGCGAAGGACTTGAAAGCGTAACTCTCTCCGCTGCCGTGAACAGCATCGGCGATTATGCGTTCTACGATTGCAAGAAGCTCAAGAGCCTCTCCGTTGACGCCAATAACAAATGGTTTTACAGCGACGCACAGGGCGTTCTTTTCAACAAAGAAAAAACCGAATTGCTTAAATATCCCTCAGGACTTCCCGCAACAAGCTATACTATTCCCAACGGAGTTATGACCATCGGCTGCGATTCGTTCGCTTGCAGCAATAATCTTAAAACCGTATTGTTTGCCGACACCGTGAAGCATATTTCCGATGATTCTTTTCGTTACTGTTTAAATCTTAAAAGCATAGATATTCCCAGCGGTACAAAAAGCATTGGCTACAGAGCATTTTACACTTGCGAATCGCTTGCAAACATAACGATCCCCGACAGTGTTACATACATCGATGATGCCGCATTTGAATATACATTGTATTTCGATACCGATTCCAATTGGAAAGACGGCGTATTGCGAATCGGCAATCACATCATAAGAGTTAAAGAAAACTTTGAAGGCCCCTTTACAGTTGAAAACGGAGTAAAAACCATCGCATGCGATGCATTCTTCGATTGTACTCGGATTATAAGCGTAACTATTCCCAAAAGCGTACTAAACATTGGCGATACTGTATTTTTCTGCTGCACGGGTATCGGATGGTTTAATGTTGACAGCAATAATCCCAACTATTCAAGCGACGAAAACGGCGTTCTTTTCAACAAAGCAAAAACAGAATTGCTTCAATATCCTCTCGGAAATTCGAGAAAAAGCTATACCGTTCCCGACAGCGTAACCATTATAGATTCCTATTCCTTTGCTGACAGCAAATTCCTCGAAACCATTTTATTCGGCACAGGCACTCAGTTAAAGATTATCGGTGACGGAGCATTCGAGTGCACTGTAAGCCTCAAAAGTATGGTAATTCCCGACGGAGTGGTAACTCTCGGAGATTATTTGTTCTCCGACTCCGCAGAACTTATAAGCGTTACGATTCCTTACGGCGTAACAAGCATCAGCGAGGAAATGTTCTACTATTGCCAAAAGCTTGAAAGCGTAACAATTCCCAACAGCGTTACGAGCATCGGTGATTCCGCTTTCTACGAATGTGAAAGCCTTGAAAGCATAACAATTCCCAACAGCGTTACGAGTATCGGTGATTCGGCGTTCGAGGTCTGCATAAATCTTGATAATGTAACGATACCGAAAAGCGTGAAAATCATCGGCGATTGTGCTTTCTACGAATGTGAAAGCCTTAGAAATATAGTAATTCCCGGCAGTGTAACACATATCGGATATGCTACATTCTACGGTTGCACGAGCCTCAAAAACGCAACATTAAATTACGGTCTGACAAGTATCGGCGACGATACATTCGGCTACTGCAAAAAGCTCGAAATCGTAACTATTCCCGAAAGTGTTACGAGCATTGGCATTGCTGCGTTCGACAACTGCATAAATCTTGATGATGTAACGATACCCAACAGTGTAAAAAGCATCGGCGATTATGCTTTCTACAAATGCGAAAGTCTTAGAAACATAGTAATTCCCAACAGCGTAACACTTATCGGAAAATGTGCATTCCACAGTTGCACGAGCCTCAAAAACGCAACAATACATAACGGCCCGACAAGTATCGACGACTTTGCGTTTGCACACTGTTCAAACCTTAAAAAAATAACTATTGCAAAAAGCGTTACGAGCATTGGCTTGGAGGCATTTCTCAACTGCACAAGCCTTACCGATGTTTACTATTCGGGAACGGATGCCGAATGGGCGGCGATTTCGGATGGCGGAAATAACGGTTGCCTGTTTAATGCAACCATCCACACAAACCAAACTATTACTCCTCTGCCGCCGGTAGAACCGCCTAAGCCCACCGAGCCGGCATTTAAGTTTGAAATCGAAAACCCGTCAACTACAACAATCAGCTACGGCGACAGCATAAAGCTTCACGCAAGCTTTAACGGAACACTTCCCACCGGTGCAAAAATTGTTTGGACTTCGGATAACAAAAATTTCAGCTACGACGTTAAGGACAACGGTGCAATCTGTGAAATCACCCCGTCAGCAAGCGGCGACACCACATTCACCGCCACACTCTGCGACAAGGACGGCAATGTTATCGATTCGGATACACAAAAAATGACCTCTAAGGCAGGCTTCTTCGATAAGATTATCGCATTCTTCAAAAAGCTTTTCGGATTAAATAAAAACTACGAAAAAGCGATTAAAATAATTCTCAAATAACGGTCTGTTTCTTAAAAAATAACGCAAAACATCAAATAAGGCTTGTACGGTTTACCGCCGTGCAAGCCTTAATTTTAACCTGATTTACCTTTCCGTTTTCCGCAAAAATAACAGGCTGTCCCGCAAAGCAGAACGCTCTTTCGCAGGACAGCCTTTTCAATTCAACCTATGCAGAAAAATTATGCTTTTTTAGCAACCGCTTTTTTGATTATAAGAAGTGTTGCAACCGTGATAACGGCACCGATGGGAAGTGCAATAATCGCAAGGCCAGAACCGGCAAGGAAGCCGGCGATAACATAGGTTACAAACGAGATTCCCGCAACCGTCATAGCATAGGGAAGCTGCGTTGAAACGTGGTTGAGGTGATCGCTTTGTGCACCGGCGGAAGCCATAATCGTTGTGTCCGAAATGGGTGAGCAGTGGTCGCCACAGACAGCACCTGCCATACACGCCGAAATTGCAACGATCGTAAGCGGATTTGATGCTTCAAATACGCTGAGAACAATGGGAATAAGGATACCGAAAGTACCCCACGAAGTACCTGTTGCAAATGAAAGTCCAACCGCAATAAGGAAAATAATTGCGGGAAGAAGTGCCTGAAATGCACCTGCACTGCCTTCAACAAGCTGTGAAATATAAATTCTTGCGCCGAGACTGTCGGTCATTGCTTTAAGAGTCCAAGCACAGGTGAGAATAAGAATAGCGGGAACCATTGCCTTGAAGCCTTCGGGAAGAGATTCCATTGCCTCTTTAAAGCTGATAACACGTCTGATAAGAAGATATGCAATTGCAAAAATAATCGCAATGGAAGCACCGATAACAAGGCCTACGGAAGCATCCGAATTTGAGAAAGCTTCAATAAATCCAACGCCATCGAAGAAGCCGCCGGAATAAATCATACCGATAACGCAGGTAACAATAAGTACGGCAACGGGAAGAACAAGGTCAAGAACCTTTCCCTTGGGATTGATTTTTTCATCCGTTCCTTCAACTCTGGTGCCTGTTGTGAAAAGGTCTCCCTTTTCGCAAGCATTCTTTTCGTGAAGCTTCATCGGGCCGTAATCAACCTTGGCAACAGCAAGAACAACCATCATAAGGATTGTGAAAAGTGCGTAGAAGTTATAAGGGATAGCCTGAACAAAAAGGCTGATACCGTTTTCCGCACCCGCACCTCTTGCGAATCCGGCAACCGCCGCCGCCCATGAAGAAATGGGAGCGATAATACAAACCGGTGCCGCAGTAGCATCGATAAGGTAAGAAAGCTTTGCTCTTGAAACCTTCTTTTCATCACATACGGGACGCATAACCGAACCGACCGTAAGGCAGTTGAAATAGTCATCGATAAAGATAAGACAGCCGAGAAGAATGGTTGCAAGCTGTGCGCCGGTTCTTGTTTTGATGTGCTTTGATGCCCATCTGCCGAACGCCGCCGAGCCGCCCGCTTTATTCATCATCGAAACAAGTGCACCGAGAAGCACAAGGAAAATAATGATACCCATATTGTAGCTGTCGGCAAGGCTTGAAACAAAGCCGTCAAACAAAACGTGGTTTATTGCGGTTTCAAAATTTCCGCCGGCATAAATAAACCCGCCGACTACAATTCCGATAACAAGCGAAGAATAAACCTCTTTTGTTATAAGAGCAAGAACAATGGCAATAACGGGAGGAAGAAGCGAAAGAATGGATGCATATGTTTTTATGCCCTCGCGAACCTTGGCAAGAGCCGTTTCGATATGCGTCTTGAAATCAGGATCGCTTCCGAGATTGTCGGCATAAGCATCAACGTAAGCGTGAGCCGAGTCCGAATCCGAAAGATCGTATTCGCTGATTTCGCCGTCAACATCAACCGAAAAGGCCGTGCCGACAGCCGCATCGGTCGATGCCGCTTCATTTTCCGCAAATCCGAATGTGCAGAGCATTGCACCGAGAATGGCAATAACAATACATATTGCCGCAAGTTTTCTCTTGGTTTTCATAGTAAGACCTCCGTAAAAAAATCTAAAAAGCTTCGATATACAGTTGCGGCTGTATACCGAAGCTCAAAAGTTCTTTGCGATAGCTCTCCACACAACCGTGACAGTACGGGGCATATTTTGCATCGTACCGGCGGATACCGCTTGGGGGCAACGGATATCAACCTCGGCAAAAGCCCCTTTCCGCCGCCGTGCTCCCCACTGTAAAGCGACATACTTTTGACTTTTGCGCCTCTATCTTTGCTTTTTTACTCTTTGATATTAACTTATCTTCACGCTGTTGTCAAGAAAAAATTAATAGTTTTTTAACAGATTTTCAATTTTTTTGCTTAATAATGCCAAATTTTCCATGCTCAAGCTTTCCGCACGAACGGACAGCTCGAAGCCGCATTCTTCAATCGCTTTTATAACAATTTCTTTGGGAATACCCGAACCTGCACTTATTGAATTTGCCGCTGTTTTTCTTCGCTGACCGAAAGCGGCGTGAACCATTTTGAAAAACAGAGCTTCATCGCCGACCTCTATTTCGGGCGTTTTTCGGATATCCATTCTGATAACGCTGCTGTCAACCTTCGGTGCCGGCATAAATGAGCCTGCCGAAACCTCGAAAAGCTTTTGTGCCCGTGCATAATAATCAACAGCAACCGTCACCGCACCGGAAAGTCGGCTTCCGACAGGAGCACAAATTCTCTGTGCAGCCTCTTTTTGAACCATAACGGTTATTGCCTCAATCGGAAGTCGGCTTTCGAGAAGCGACATAATGACCGGAGAAGTGATATAATAAGGAAGATTTGCACAAACATAAACCGGCATTCCGTCAAATTTTTCTTTTATCAAAGCGGAAATATCCGTTTTAAGAACATCTTGATTTATTATCTCTATGTTGTCGAAGTCTCGGAGGGTTTCGTCGAGAATCGGCAGCAGCTTAGTATCGATTTCGATAACAACAACCTTTTTTGCTCTTTTGGCGATCTCGGCGGTAAGCACGCCTATTCCCGCACCGATTTCGATAACTCCGCAATTTTCGTCAATCCCGCTTTCCTCAACCATTCTCGGACACACCGATGGATTCACAATAAAATTTTGACCGAGCGACTTTGAAAATCGGAAGCCGTGCCTGCCGAGAATTTCTTTTATTACTCCGATATCGGTTAAATTGTACATAAAATTACCTCACATCTGTTATTTCAGCTTTACATCTTGCTTTGTGACTCTTATATATAACATCCTGCATATTTCGCTTCGGATGTTTAGCTTTACCAAAAAATTACTCCTATTTTAAAAAATATTGTATATCCGCCTGTTGATTTTGTCCGAAAAAATATTTATAATATTATCAGTTAATTTTGCGGAGGGATATATATGTCTGTTCTTGTTACCGGCGGAGCCGGCTTCATAGGCTCTCACACCTGTGTGGAGCTTCTTAATGCGGGCTATGATACTATTATACTCGATAATCTCTGTAACAGCAAGAGCGAAAGTTTAAATCGAATCAAAGAAATTACGGGAAAGGATGTTAAATTCTATAATTGCGATATCCGTGACCGTAAGGGACTCGATAAAATTTTTGCAGAAAACAATATTGAAGCTGTTATTCATTTTGCGGGACTTAAATGCGTTCCCGAAAGCATAAGCAATCCGCTTGAATATTACGATAACAATATCGGCGGCTCCGTTATCCTTTGCGAAGCTATGGCGGCGGCAGGCTGTAAAAAAATCGTTTTCAGCTCCTCTGCAACGGTTTACGGCGGAGATAATGTTTCGCCGTTAAAAGAGAATATGCCGGAGGGCAAAACAACCAACCCATACGGCACCACAAAGCTTTACATTGAAAGGATCCTTAAAGATACATATGCTTCCGACAACGATTGGAGTGTATGTATTCTGCGTTATTTCAATCCCATCGGTGCACATAAAAGCGGCAAAATAGGCGAAGATCCCAACGGAATCCCCAACAACCTTGTCCCCTATATTTCACAGGTTGCCATAGGCAAGCTCGATCATCTTAATGTTAACGGCAACGATTATCCCACCCCCGACGGAACCGGTGTTCGCGATTATATCCACGTTGTTGACCTTGCTCTCGGTCACATCAAGGCTGTCGAAAAGATTCTCGGTGAAAACGGCTGCTTTACATATAACCTCGGAACCGGAAAAGGCTACAGCGTTCTCGATGTTGTTAAAGCCTTTGAAAAAGCAAGCGGAAAGGCAATTAAATATGTTATTGCTCCGAGAAGACCGGGCGATATCGCAACCTGTTATTCCGATCCCTCAAAAGCCAACAAGGAGCTTGGCTGGAAAGCGGAAAGAGGAATCGATGAAATGTGCGAAGACTCTTGGCGTTGGCAGTCTTCAAACCCCAACGGTTACGATAATTGATATGGAAAATTACATCTGGGATTTTGACGGTATGCTTTTTGACAGCTACCCTCACATAACATCGGCGTTTCTCAAGGCACTCGGCGAATTCGGCAAGGAAGCGGACTACGACGAGGCAAAAAAGCTGCTTGAAATCAAATTCGACGTTGCGTATGAGCATTATAAAGTCAATGATGAAGAAAAGGCTCTTTTCCGCAAATATGAGCACGACTATTCACTGCGTCCGCTCGCCGTACCGTTTGAAAACACCTTCTGCACTCTCGAAACGCTTTTCAACAACGGAAAAAAGAACTTTTTATACACCCACAGAGGACACGAAACCTCACAGCATTACCTTGAAGAATACGGATTGAAAAAATTTTTTACCGCTTTTGTTGACTCATCTGCGAATTTCGCTTCAAAGCCGTCACCCGATGCCGTAAATTGGATTTGCGACACATATAAATTGGATAAGAGCAGTACGGTTATGATAGGCGACAGAGAAATCGATGTTTTATCGGGAAAAAACGCAGGAGTTTACGGTTGCCTTTTCACCGGAAAAGAAAATCCCGAAACAGCAGCGGATTTTGTTATAAAAGACATATCGGAAGTGATTAAAATCAAATAGAAAACAAACCACATCCGCAAATAATTAAAAACGGAGGCAAAGCAATGCGTGCAGTAATAACGGTTATCGGTAAAGATATGGTCGGCATTTTGGCAAAGGTTTCAACCGAATGCTCAAACCACAACATCAATGTTCTTGAAGTAACACAATCAATATTGCAAGATATGTTTGCTATGATAATGATGGTTGACATTTCAAAATCGGATATTCCCTTCACCGAATTTTCGGATATGCTCCAACAAATCGGAAACGATATGGGGCTTTCGATTCACGCAATGCACGAAGACATTTTCAACGCAATGCATACAATATAATGTGAGGTGAATTTTCGTGCTCAACGCAAGAGATATTCTCGAAACAATAACTATGATTCAAGATGAACATCTTGATGTGCGAACCATAACAATGGGTATTTCGCTTCTCGATTGCTGTCACAGTGATATCGACATTATGTGCGATAAAGTGTACGATAAAATCACCCGCTACGCAAAAGACCTTGTTGCAACAGGTGAACAAATCGAAAAGGAATTCGGAATACCCATTATCAACAAAAGAATTTCGGTTACTCCGGCGGCAATGATTCTCGCTTCGTGCGAAAACAGGGATGCGGTAAAGCTCGCAAAAACGCTCGAAAAAGCCGCAACCGCCTGCGGAGTTAATTTTCTCGGAGGATTCTCCGCCCTCGTTCAAAAGGGCTTCGGCCCCGGCGACAGAGAGCTTATAGAATCCATTCCCGAAGCACTGAGTGTCACGGAGCACATCTGTTCCTCGGTTAATATCGGTTCAACCAAAGCCGGTATCAATATGGATGCCGTCGGACTTATGGGTAAGGTTGTCAGAAAAAGTGCGGAGCTGACCGCAGACAGAGACTGCATAGGTCCGGCAAAGCTTGTTGTTTTTTGCAACGCTCCCGAGGATAATCCGTTTATGGCTGGTGCATTTCACGGTGCAGGCGAACCGGATTGCGTTATCAATGTCGGCGTTTCCGGCCCCGGAGTTGTAAGAGCAGCACTTGCAAAGGCGGGCAACTGCGATCTTACGGCAGTTGCCGATCTTATAAAGAAAACAGCTTTTAAGATAACACGAATGGGACAGCTTGTTGCAAGCGAAGCATCACGCAGGCTCGGAGTACCTTTCGGAATCGTTGACCTTTCCCTTGCTCCGACACCGGCAATAGGCGATTCCGTTGCATATATTCTTGAAGAAATGGGACTTGAATGCTGCGGCTGTCACGGAACAACCGCCGCTCTCGCACTTCTCAACGATGCGGTTAAAAAAGGCGGCGTTATGGCATCGTCTCACGTCGGCGGGCTTTCGGGTGCTTTTATACCTGTAACGGAAGATGCCGGTATGATTCACGCCGCAAGATGCGGTGCGTTAAGCCTTAACAAGCTTGAAGCAATGACCGCTGTATGCTCCGTCGGACTTGATATGATTAACATTCCCGGTGACACTCCCGCCGAAGTTATCTCCGCAATCATTGCGGATGAAGCCGCCATAGGTATGGTAAATTCAAAAACAACAGCCGTCAGAGTTATTCCCGCCATTGGCAAAAAGGTCGGTGAGGAGCTTAGCTTCGGCGGACTGCTCGGCAGCGGCCCCGTTATGCCGCTTTCGACTTATTCTCCCGCAAAATTCATAAACAGAGGCGGAAGAATCCCCGCTCCGATGCAAAGCCTCAAAAACTGAATAAACCAAAAACAATTGCCGCACCGAGATATATCCTATCCCGATGCGGCAGCTTTGTTTTAATATTGTTTTTATACCGATTTGTAATAGTTTTGTCCGGAAAAAGCCGTACCGCTTTCCGAAACGGCAAAGCCTACGCCGATATGGTCATATTTTGCATCAAGCATAGAATTTCGATGGCCTTCGGAATTATACCACGCATCGGCAAAATCATATGCATTTATGCAGCCGATGGCAATATTTTCCGCACAAGCGGTCAAGGAAACCCCCTGTGCAATCATACGATCCAAGCACGATGAGCCGTCAAGTGCGGTATGGTCAAAATAATTGTTTTTCGCCATATCCTCACAATGAAGCTTTATTGCGGCTTCGGCTTTTTCGCAATATTCAAGAGGAGCGATGCCGTTAATTGCTCTCAAGGCATTAACAACATAAAAATTGATAACCGACTGATTTTTGAAATCCGAAAGATTCGCCGTTCTGTAAGAAAAATCGTTGAAGAATGCGTGAAATGCATATACCTTATCGGAATTAAGCGAATCCTTATATTCGCAAATCGTAATATCAACAGAATCCTTTGAAGCTGTATTTCCGAGTGAATACGATGATGACTTATCGGATATAACGGCTTCTTTATTAACCGTATAGAATCCCGAAAGCGAATTATTGAAAATTTGGAATATTGCAAGCTTGCTGTAATCATCGGCATAAACAAGGCTTACTATGCTTTTGCCGTCTTTCTGCGACTCAACCAGCCTTTCGGTGGGCTGTCCCATTGCCGCAACAACGCTCTGCTCGTTAATACCGAATCCAACCTGTGCGGTACCGATTCGGATTTTCAATGCACTTTCAACCGCCGCTTGAGTGGTTGCCTCTGCCCTCGCCGTTGTGCTAATCTCGGCTGAACTTTCCTGCGTTGTCGAAGGCTCCGTTACTTCGGGCGGATTACTGCCGCCGATACCGAAAAGGCTGCCCAAAATGCTCAACAAAAACGAAATAAACACAATTACCGCCGAAAAGATTCTTGTTACAAAGCTCATACTTTGCCTCTCTTTTACTGTTATTTTTATGCAAGCAAGGTTTTTATCTGAAAAACAATAACACTCAACGCATTCTTTATGCCGGCAAAAAACGCTTCGATTCCGTTATCGTAGACCGCATAAGCCTCATCAATCTGAAGCTCAAAATGAGCATCGTTCGTTTTGATACTGCCCTCATAAGTATATAATTCGTTATCGTAATTATAAATGTCATCTTCATAAAGAGTGAAAACACGGACTCCGTATGGGCCGATCTTTGCAAATTCACAGCCGTAGGTCAATCCAAGCTCTATGCCGTCATAAACGCCCGTATAGCCCTCGGTATGCCAATGACCGAAATATGCACCGATAACATCTCCGCATTCTTTCCACGCTTTGAACTGTGTGCTTGTATCCGTCGGAGGCTCTACGGCACCGGCGTTATATCCGTTTGCAATCTCCTTGTTAAGTCGAAAGAAGCTTCCGTCAACAAGCTTTGCACCCTCATCCCAAATTCGGCATTCCTCAAAAAGGAAGCCTATATCACTCGTCGGAATATGCTGAAAAACAAACGCAGGCACAGGCTGACCGCCGTTTTCCTCTTTAAGCCTTGCACTTTCGGATTTATACCATTCAAGCTGTTCATCGGTCACGGAATTTTTACCCGTATCCATCATCCAAATATTGAAAACGGTTTTTCCGTTGCTTCCTTTGATTTCAAGGTTAAAATCTATTCTTCCCTTTTCGTCATTGCTCTTGTCAACGGTGAGGCAATTTTTGTAGCTTCGGTAAATCTCCAGCCAATCCTCGTTGGTAACACTGCTCTTGTAATCATTGTTACCCTGACAAACGGCAAACGGAATCCCTTTTTTCTCCGCTTCGGCAAAAACAGCCGCACACGTTGCCTTAACATTTGCAAGCGTCCTCTCGTAATCGCCTTCAACAAGAACGCCCTCTCTGCCGCTTTCGTCATCGATTCCTATATCGCCGATTCTGCTGTCCTCAACAATATCTCCCGTAAAAATTATAAGGTCGGGATTTGTTTGCTCAATTGCAAGCTTCACAAAATTGACCATATCATATGCGGGATAATGGTCGTCCTGAGGATCGCTTATCTGAAGAACGGTAAATTTACCGTCAGAACCGAAGCTCAGCTCGTCACCTTGTGCATTTGCCAAAGTGCAAAGCGAAAACAGAATCGCCGCCGCAAGCAATATTCCGATAATTCTTTTCATTCTTATCAATCCTCTCAAAATAATTCGGCAATGGCTGAATCAATATTTATCCACACTTTCAACATCGAGAACAAAAACAGTTGCACCGCCGACGGTTATTTCTTCTTCAAGGCCGTCTTTTTGGAGTCCGCGACCGAGCGAACCGGTTGTCATCGCAACCTTGCTTCTTGTTTTTGAATGCTCATTGATGATCTCTTTTGCTCTCGCAACACGGTCATCCTCGGCACCGATAAGCAGAGTTGTGTTACCTATCATAAGGAAGCCGCCTGTTGTCGAAAGCTTTGTTACGCTGTAATTTTCTCTTGTAAGCGTTGCGGAAACAACCGCACTGTCATCGTTATTTACTATAGCAAGAATAAGTTTCATAATCTTTTTCCTTTCATTACATATCGGGCAAAATCAATTTCTGACTGCGTTTGTCAAGCTCATAAATATTCGGTATTTCATATCGATTATCATTACCGTCTTTTATGAGGATTCTCTTATCGTAAAACATTTTCATCGACTGAATGTGATTGATAATCTCAAAGGTGTAGTTTCCTTTGTCGGTTTCAACATTCCAAAGCCATATGCGATGCTTTTCGCTTCGGCTGACAAGTCTGGTTATTTTCGGAATCCTGTAATATTCCTCAAGGCAACCGAGCAAAAGAGCCTTTTGCTCCGAATCCATATTCTCAAGCTTACGGAGAATAAAAACTTCTTCTCCGTTGGCATCAAGGAAGGTTATGTATTCGCTCAAGCCGCTGACGGGAAAAAGTCTTCTCGGTTCAAGGTCGGTAAACTTTTCACCCGTAAAAAACTCAACATCGCAAAATATCTTATCTTTAACCGTTATGCGGATTTCGCCGCCGTCAATAAAATGTCTCGGCATATTCAAGCTCCTCCCTATTCAAAATTTTCCGCCGCTTTTTCTGCTGCGACCTGTTCGCTCATAGATTGGATTTTAATCAGCTTATAGTACTTTCCTTTCAATGCCATAAGCTCCTCCGGCGAACCGAATTCGATAATATTGCCTTTATCGACAACTATAATTTTATTTGCCTTACGCAGAGTTGAAAGTCGATGTGCAATCATAAGAGTGGTTCTGCCTCTGATAAGGTTGTTTATTGCATCCTGAATCAGCTTTTCGGTTTCGGAGTCAACCGCCGATGTTGCCTCATCGAAAATCAGTATTCCGGGATTTTTCAAAACCGCTCTTGCAATCGAAAGTCTCTGCTTCTCGCCGCCCGAAAGTCCGACGCCCCTTTCTCCGAGCATCGTGTCGTACGCATCGGGAAGCCTTGATATAAAGCCGTGAGCATTGGCAACATCCGCCGCATTGATAACCTGTTCGGGATGAGCCGAGGGAAGCGAATAGGCAATATTATTGAATATTGTATCGCGGAACATCATCGGTTCCTGCTGAACATAGCCTATTTGAGAACGGTAATATGCCATATCGATATCCTTAATATTGATATCATCGACAAAAATTTCTCCCTCATAATCATCGTAAAAACGCATAAGGAGATTTATAAGTGTTGATTTGCCCGAACCCGTCGTGCCGACAATGCCCACAACATCACCCGGCTCGATAACAAAATTAACATCGTTAAGTACCTTTTTGGAACGGTCAAACGAAAAATTGACGTTTTTAAATTCTATTTTTCCTTTTATGTGTGCAAGAGTGTTGTCTTTACCGAAATCGTGCTCCGGTTCGGCATTGATAATATCCATAATCTTTTCGGTTGATGCCAAAGCATTCTGATATGAATCACTGAGATTCGCAAAAAAGTTAACGGGATTATAAAACATACTTGTGTATGAAATGAACGAAACGAGAACACCGAGAGAAAGTCTGTCGGGAGTGTCAATTACCATATTGCCGCCCACAAACCAAATAATAACCGAACCGCAGGTAATAAGGAACGTTATAACATTCGGAAAAATTGCCGCAACCTTACCCGCTTTTTTGTCCTCATAGAGCCAGTCGTCAACGTGTCTTGCGAACTTCTTTATCGCCTTGTCCTCGCTTGAAAAAGATTTTACAATCCTTACAGCCGGAATGGTGTCGGAAAGAATGCTTGAAATCGAAACTCCTCTACGCCATATGCGGCGATAGAGAGGGCCTATCTTTTTGCCGAAATATCTGCTGCACAAAACAACAATCGGAACGGGAAGCAAAGAAAGCAAGGTCAATCTCCAGTTCATACACATCATAATAACTATAATTCCGATCATTGTAAAAAGCTGAACAACCGCTTCCTGCGTAATTCTCAGCATAAACTGCTGCAACACCGTGGTGTCGGAATTAACACGGTTGATAACCGAGCCTGTTGATGTTTTATCGTAAAACTTCATCGGCAAATACTGTGCTTTGGCATAAATTTCTTTTTTCAAATCCGCAATTATGCCATCACCCGCAATCCTCAAATGATAAGAACGCAGAGCACCGATGCCGTATTGAACAACATAAATCAGCAGCAAGAATCCAATAACCGCAAGAAGCATTTTTTTGCTTCCGCCCGGAATAACCGAGTCAACCATAAGGCTTGTTACATACGGCGGCACAAGAGCCGCAACGGTTGTTACCACCGAAAGGAAAACGCAAAAGATGAGCTTTTTGGTGTAGGGCTTTATGTAATGCAGCATAGTTGCCGCCATTTTGCCCTTGCCTCGGCAGTTAAGACATTCCGCATTCGGTGACGGGAGCTTTCTGCCGCACTTAGGACAGAAGGAACGAAGATTTTTAAACGACACTTCAACCGCCGCAAAACGGTCTTCAACACTTGCACCGTCGTTAACCTTTGTTACAAAATCCGCCACCGCATCACAAATATCCGCCATTGCAAATGTGAAACGCATCAAATCGATTGATGAAGCGCCCGTTGTTTTGGCTTTCAGCACCGCATTGCCGTACATTCTTTTAACGCAAATTTCGGAAATATTCGTAAAATCAAGGCTCAAAAAGCCTCCGTCGAAATTATCTCCGATTGCAATGATACGGCTGTCGGAAACATACACGCCGCACTCACCGTAGTTGCTGTTGATATCGAGGTCACCGATAACGGCAAACAGCGGCGTTTCGTTTTTTCCGAACTGCTTTTCTGCGATTTTTCTGATTTTCGGGCTTGCAGGTCTGTTAATCAGTAAATCCTTGGAAATCATCAATTTCCCTCCTCACACACAGGTGATTTTGTCTGAATTATAAGGCGATTTTTTCGATTAGTCAACATAAATTCCAAAAATAATTATAAAAAATTCCTTTTGCCGCCGTTCGGGAAACAAAAGGAGATTTTTATCAAATAAACTGTTCAAAATTTTCCGCAATAAATCTGCCGCCTGCCGCACAGACAGCATCGGAATTTGCAAGAGAAGCAAATTCATTATCCGACTTTTCGATTTCTTCGGGAATAACGGAGGCTTCCTCATTATCGGGATCAAACGCCGCATATTCCTTTCTGAAAATTTCTCGGATTTTTTCGTCAAAAAGCACATTAACGGCATCAAGAGCATTATCGGTTACAGGCTTTCCGTTAATGCGAAAGAACGCACTCAGCTTTTCTCCTCCGTCCTCAACAACAAACGAAAGAGCGTATATTTTTTTCTCGGCTTCGTTAAACGATTCAAATTCCGCATTCATATCCGATGCATCCGATACTTTTTTTTGAAGATTCAACGAAACGCCTTTAAAAAGCCTAACGGAATCCGAACCTTTTATTTTTGCTTCGGTAAGCAGAGCAAATTCGTTGCGAAGCTCATTTTCTTCCTTGAGCTTTTTCATAATCTCCTCATTTGCTTTTCCCCTTTTTGCACTCGCCTGTCCTGCTTTCACACAAACAAAAAGCGTTAACACAACAAGCACCGCCAAAATCGCTATAAGATAAGGTCTTTCGAGAAAATAATTTAACATAAGCATTCTCCTATATCAACAATTTGTAAATTTCGCCTTTTTTATATCCGCTTTCCTTTGCCGCAATTTTCGCCGCATCGGTTTTGCTCTCGCCCTTTTCAACAAGCTCTTTTGCATATTCCGCCGCCTGTCCAAGACTCATAGTTGACTTTTCCGCCTTTTCCGCACCTTTGACAATAAGAACTATTTCCCCTTTTATTGCTTCTTGAGAATATTTTTCCACCGCATCGAAAAGGGTTGTTCTTATAACCTCCTCATGGATTTTCGTCAGCTCCCGAACAATAGCGATTTCTCTGTTGCCGAGTGACTGCAAAAGGTCCTTGAGCGTTTGAGTAAGCTTATGCGGTGCTTCGTAAAGAATCATCGTTCGTCTTTCGTCAACAAGCGAATCGATATGCTCTCTCCTTGCAGATTTTTCCGTGGGAAGAAAGCCCTCAAAGGTAAACCGTCTTGACGGCATACCGGAAACCGCCAATGCCGTTGCGAATGCACACGGTCCCGGAACCGCCTCAATGCTTATCCCTTTCTCAATGCAAAGCCTCACAAGATCCTCGCCGGGATCGGAAATCGCCGGCATACCGGCATCGGTAACAAGTACGCATTTCTCGCCGGCAAGAATCCTTTCAACAATAACGGGACCTCTTTCAAAGCGATTATGTTCAAAATAACTGACCATCGGTTTTTTTATTTCAAACCGATTAAGGAGCTTTAGCGTTACCCTTGTATCCTCGGCGGCAATGAAATCGCAGTTTTCGAGAGCTTCAACGGCTCTCGGAGAAAAATCGCCGAGATTGCCTATCGGAGTACCGACAACAAACAGCTTTCCGCTCAAGTATTCTCACCTCTGTTTTCCAAAAGATAATCTCCGTAAATCATTTTCATTTTATCGGAGTATTCACCGTTATCGCCGTAAACAAAAAGCTCCGGTTCAACCGTGATACCGCTTTTCCCGCCGCGTCTGCCCTCAACAAGAGCAAGCCAGGGTGCTTTATCGGGACATTTTGAAACAAGCTTCAATCTTTTCGGCTCTATCCCCGCCGAACGCATTTCAAAAAACAATTCGCAAAGCCTTTCGGGACGAATGCACATACAAAGTCTGCCGCCGTAATTCAAAAGCTTTTTTGATGTCATACAAATATCCGAAAAAGAGCACATCGTTTCGTGCCTTGCGATTTTATCCGCACTGCTTCTGCTTTCGATTCCGGTGCCGCACGCCTTATACGGAGGATTCATGGTAACAACATCGAACCCACCGAACGGAACAACACCTTTAAGCTCTCTTAAATCGGCATTAACGGCGGTAAGCCTGTCCGAAAGCGAATTATATTCTATTGCGGCATTAATTTGCTCAACTCCGAGCGGCTGTATCTCAACGGCAGTGATTCTGCCCGTTTCCTTTTTGCACCACAGGAGAGGAATTATCCCGCAGCCCGAACCGAGGTCACAGCATTCCGACCTCCTTGAGGGCGAAGCGAAATCTGCAAGTAAAACCGCATCGGTGCCGAAGGTATGTGACTTTGACACAAAAACAGTTATTCCGCCGCCTATGTATTCACCTTTAAAATCGCTCATTTTTCGCTCCGTAAAAATTAATATATATAATTATACCATATTTATATGGCAAATGTAAAGAGAAATACCGTCAAGCGATTCAAATCACGCCATACGGCGAAAAAAATAAAAATAAAATAAAATATCTATTGACAATTCAAAACTCTTATGCTAAAATGGTTTTCGTTCCAAATGTGCGGGTGTAGTTCAATGGTAGAATCCCAGCCTTCCAAGCTGGTTGTGTGGGTTCGATTCCCATCACCCGCTCCATTTTATGCGCTTGTAGCTCAGCTGGATAGAGCAACTGCCTTCTAAGCAGTGGGTCAGGGGTTCGAGTCCCTTCAAGCGCGCCATTGCTGCGGTCTTCAAGCCGCAGTTTTCAAATGGTGGCTGTAGCTCAGCTGGTTAGAGTGCCAGGTTGTGGCCCTGGAGGTCGTGGGTTCGAATCCCATCAGCCACCCCATTTAGTGTGTCGTAACGCAAAGCCTGTGCTTTGCGTATTTTAATAACAAATAAATATTGGGGCGTAGCCAAGCGGTAAGGCACGGGACTTTGACTCCCGCATTCGCTGGTTCAAATCCAGCCGTCCCAGCCAGAGCACCGAAAACTATTGGTTTTCGGTGCTTACTTTTTACCTCCTAATCTCTTCTGAAATTTCCCGTTAAGATTTCTCGTTTGCAAAATTAAAAAAGATAACTAAAGTCGATTTTCCGCCGACATAAGTGTAAATATAATTTATAAAATAAAATATAAAAAATATCCAAAACTTGCAAAAAAGCTTGACTTGCAACCTAATAAAAAGTTAAAATGTATGTATGCAATATCTACTCAATTGCACAGGAGGTTTTGAGATTATGAAAAACAAAAAAATTTCAGCGGCAATTATCGGAGTTATTCTTACGCTGTGCATGGTGATGAGCCTTGTGCCGCATATGGTATTTGCCGAGGGTGGAACAACCGTCACGCTTACGGCACTTGAGGGTACCGGCGGTGACGGCGATGAGGGATATCCAAGACTTGTTGACGGCAAAAAATCAAGTGATAATTTTTCAAAATGGTGTATGAGCTTGCCTACGGACGGTGCATATATCGTTGTTAGTGTTCCCGATGCTGTTAAGGTGACAGGATATACTCTCACCACCGGAAATGATAATTCAAAATATCCCGGCAGGAATCCGAGTAGTTGGGTTCTTTACGGCTGTAACGATTATACGGGTGCTGGCAGCGGTTCATGGGTTGCTATCGACACCAAAGCGAACGACACCGATATGAAAGATGTCGATTATACCGACTACAGCTTCGAGGTTTCCGGTGCGGGATATTATAAGTATTATAAGCTGCATATTACGGCTGTAAAAAACGATAATATAATGCAACTTGCGGAAATGGCTTTTTCCACCTGCACACACAGCTGGAGTGCGGAAACCACGGTGAGCGAGGCTACCTGTACGGAGCCGAAATATGTTGAGAAAACCTGTAATACGGCAGACGGCTGCGGCATGACGCTTACTTATGCCGTCGGAAACGGTTTAGGACACGACACAACCTCGGATACATGTTCACGCTGCGGAAAGAATCTCAAAAACACGGCAGGTGTTTTTTCGGTTATCGGTGCGGTTTCGGGTGAAGATTTTACCTATGAAAACGGGACGCTGACCGTTCTTATCTCAACGCCGATAACGATTAAAAACGAGGATCCCTCTGTGGTAACGAGCGATCGCATTGTTGTCAGGAAAGATATTTCGGCAAATATAACTCTTGCGGGAGTTAATATCAGTACTTCTTCTGCTCCTGCATTCAAGATTGAGGATAACAGCACCGGCAATGTTACGGTAACTCTTGCGGCAAATTCGGTAAATACCTTGATTTCAACCGGAAGTAACTATGCCGGCTTGCAGAAAAACGGTGGTAGCGGCTTATTAACTTTAGCCGGTACAGGCAAGCTCACAGCACAGGGCGGTAGTGGCGGAGCAGGCATCGGCGGCGGTAACGGGGGTTCCGGTTCAAACATTTCGATTTCCGGCGGAACGGTTACGGCAAAAGGCGGTAATCTCGGAGCGGGCATCGGCGGCGGTAGCGAGGGTTCCGGTTCAAACATTTCGATTTCCGGCGGAACGGTTACGGCAACCGGCGGTAACTACGCAGCGGGCATCGGCGGCGGTTACAGCAGTTCCGGTTCAAACATTACGATTTCCGGCGGCTCTGTTCATGCAACTAAAGGCATATATGCCAATGACATCGGCGGCGGCAATGCCGGTAACGGTTCTGTCACCCCCAAAAACAATGACAACGAAGATGTTTTCCTCTTGATGATTCGTAATCCGAATACATCAAAAGTATATATTGATGGGGTGGAATATAAGCCCTCAAATCACGCTGCGGCAGGTTCTAACGATACAAATCTCTATGCCTATGTAACGGGCACAGAACATACAGTAGTTATTGGCAATAGGGAATGTCCATACATATTTGCGGACGGTACTTTTATTTCCACTGCACCGGAATTTGATATAAAGGTAACAAAGACCGGAGCCGAGGCTGTTCTCGGTACGGATTATTACTATGATAAAGGCGTTTTGTCAATTGTTTCCGATAAAGACGTTACCGTCAGCAACAAATCCGATGTTGAAATAGCAGACCACAGTATACTTATTCCGAAAGATACAAGCGTATCCGTAACACTCGACGGAGTTAATATCAACACTTCTTCCGCTCCGGCGTTCAAGATTGAGGATGGCAGCAGGGGCAATGTCACTGTAACTCTTGCGGCAAATTCGGAAAACACCTTGACCTCAACCGGAGAAGACTATG
This sequence comes from uncultured Clostridium sp., assembly GCA_964571095.1. Classification (GTDB taxonomy): domain Bacteria; phylum Bacillota; class Clostridia; order Oscillospirales; family Acutalibacteraceae; genus CAG-177. Next base: position 412,946 of record CAZNAC010000001.1, read on the forward strand.
CCGGCTTGCAGAAAAACGGCAGCATTGACAGAATAGGCAAGCTGACCATAACCGGCACAGGCAAGCTCACCGCACAGGGCGGTAAAAACGGAGCCGGCATCGGCGGTGGTTACACCAGTTCCGGTTCAAACATCACGATTTCCGGCGGAACCGTTACGGCAACCGGTGGCGGAGTCGGCATCGGCGGTGGTTACGGTGCTTTCAATTCAAGCATCACGATTTCCGGCGGAACCGTTACGGCAACCGGTAACGGAGCCGGCATCGGCGGTGGTTACAATCCAAGCATCACGATTTCCGGCGGAACCATTACGGCAACCGGTGGCGGAGTGGGCATCGGTGGCATTGCCGACAATTACGGTTCAAGCATCACGATTTCCGGCGGAATCGTTACGGCAAAAGGCGGTCGCGGCGGAGCCGGCATCGGCGGCGGTTCCGGTTCAAACATCACAATTTCCGGCGGAATCGTTACGGCAAAAGGCGGTAGTGGCGGAGCCGGCATCGGCGGCGGTTCCGGTTCAAACATTACGATTTCCGGCGGCTCGGTTCGTGCTTTTAAAGGCAAAGATGCTCCAAATGACATCGGCGGCAAAGACGGCAACAGTCCTGTCATCCCCAAAAACAGCGACAGCGAAGATGTTTTTCTCTTGACGATTCCGAATCCAAATACAGCAAAAGTATATATTGATGGGGCGGAATATAATCCCTCAAATCATACCACGGCAGATCCCTATGATATAAATCTCTATGCCTATGTAACGGGCACAGAACATACGGTGGTTATTGGCGATAAAGAATGTTCATACACATTTGCGAACGGAACTTTTACTTCCACTATGTCTGAAGATGCAAAGCCGCAGTTTGATATAAAGGTAACAGAGACCGGAGCGGAGGCTGTTCTCGGTACGGATTATTACTATGATGAAGGCGTTTTGTCAATTGTTTCCGACAAAGATGTTACCGTCAGTAACAAATCCGATGTTGAAACAGCAAGCCACAGTATACTTATTCCGAAAGATACAAGCGTATCCGTAACGCTCGATGGAGTTAATATCAGCACATCATCCGCTCCTGCGTTCAAGATTGAGGATGACAGCACAGGTGATGTCACGGTAACTCTTGCGGCAAATTCGATAAACACCCTGACTTCAAGCGGATATAACTATGCCGGCTTACAGAAAAACGGCGGTACCGAAACGGGTACATTAATCATAACCGGCACAGGCAAGCTCACAGCACAGGGCGGTAGATACGGAGCCGGTATCGGCGGCGGCTCCGACGAATCCGGTTCAAACATCACGATTATCGGCGGTGCCGTCACGGCAACCGGCGGTAATTGCGGAGCGGGCATCGGCGGCGGTAATGATGGTACCGGTTCAAACATCAAGATTACCGGCGGTATTGTTACAGCTCAAGGCGGTGATGGAGAAGAAATTCCGATTGCAAATCGTAAGTTCTTTCCGGGTGTCGGCATCGGCGGCGGTGGTGCTGAATATGATACTAATGCAAACACCTTAGTTAGTGCAGGTTCCGGTTCAAACATCATAATTTCCGTCGGATCTGTTCTTGCGTCTGCCGGCGTTCCTGCTAATGCTGCCGATCCCCATTACGATATCGGCGGCTCCGCCGGTGCCGTCACCCCCAAAAACGAAAATAATGAAGATGTTTATCTGCTTAATATCGACAATCCGGACTCCGAGGTAATAATGATTGACGGCAAGGTTTATCCTCCCAACCATTCGGCGATAGATCCTAATGATAAAGTTCTTCACGCATATGTAACCCGCAAAAATCACGAAATTTCTTTCGGCAAAGCTCAGTACACATACACTTTCAATTCGGCTGACAACTCTTTTACCAAGAGTGCGTCACCGAGCGTTGCGGACATCAGCACAAAATGGGAGCTTGATATAACTGCAACGAAAAACGGCGAAGATTTGGTATTCGGCAAGGATTACGGTTACGGCTGCGGCATATTGAGCATTATTTCCAACAAAGGAATTACGATTAAAAATAAAACCGCCTCAACTGCAACAACCGATCACATTGTTGTCAGTAAAGATATCACCGCAAATATTACGCTCAACAGAGTTAATATCAGCACTCCTTCCGCTCCTGCATTCAAGATTGAGGACAACAGCACGGGCAATGTCACGGTAACTCTTGCGGAAAATTCGGTAAACACCTTGACTTCAACCGCCGACGGCTATGCCGGCTTACAGAAGAACGGCGACGGTTCCGACATAGGCAAGCTGACCATAACCGGCACAGGCAAGCTCACAGCAAACGGCGGTAGAGGCGGAGCGGGCATCGGCGGCGGCAGTGGTTCCGGCTCAAACATCACGATTTCCGGCTGCGTTGTCACGGCAACCGGCGGTAGAGGCGGAGCAGGCATCGGCGGCGGAAACGGTTCCGGCTCAAATATCACGATTTCCGGCGGAACCGTTACCGCACAGGGCGGTTACTCCGGAGCGGGCATCGGCGGCGGTGACTGGGGCTTCGGTTCAAGCATCACCATTTCCGGCGGAACCGTTACCGCACAGGGCGGTTACTCCGGAGCGGGCATCGGCGGCGGTGACTGGGGCTTCGGTTCAAGCATCACCATTTCCGGCGGAACCGTTACCGCAAAAGGCGGTAGTGGCGGAGCGGGCATCGGCGGCGGTTACAGCAGTTCCGGTTCAAACATCACGATTTCCGGCGGCTCTGTTCATGCAGTTAAAGGTGATAACGCTCCCAATGATATCGGCGGCGGCATTGGCAAATCTGCCGTCATCCCCAAAAACAGCGACAACGAAGATGTTTTCCTCTTGACGATTCCGAATCCAAACACAGCAAAAGTATATATTGATGAGGTGGAATATAAGCCCTCAAATCACGCTGCGGCAGGTTATGATATGAATCTCTATGCCTATGTAACGGGCACAGAACATACGGTGGTTATTGGCGATAAGGAACGTTCATACACATTTGCGGACGGTATTTTTACTTCCGATACACCGGAAGATACAAATCCGCAGTTTGATATAAAAGTAACAGAGACCGGAGCCGAGGCTGTTCTCGGTACGGATTATTACTATGTTGACGGCGTTTTGTCAATTGTTTCCGACAAAGATGTTACCGTCAGCAATAAATCTGATTTTGCAATGGCAAGCCACAATATACTTATTCCGAAAGATACAAGCGTATCCGTAACGCTCGACGGAGTTAATATCAGCACATCATCCGCTCCTGCGTTCAAGATTGAGGATAACAGCACCGGCAATGTTACGGTAACTCTTGCGGCAAATTCGGAAAATAGCTTGACTTCACTCGGAGATGACTATGCCGGCTTACAGAAAAACGGCGGTAGCGGCTTATTAACCATAACCGGCACAGGCAAGCTCACCGCACAGGGCGGTAAAAACGGAGCCGGCATTGGCGGCGGTAATAATGGTACCACTTCAAACATTACGATTTCCGGCGGAACGGTTACGGCAAAAGGCGGCTCTCATGGAGCAGGCATCGGCGGCGGTATTGGCGATGGCAAAGGGGACTGTCTCAGTTCAAACATCATGATTTCCGGCGGAACGGTTACGGCAACCGGCGGTCAAAGCGGTGGAGCCGGTATTGGCGGCGGTTACTATGCCGGCGGTTCAACCATTACGATCTCCGGCGGAACCGTTACCGCAAAAGGCGGTTACCTCGGAGCGGGCATCGGCGGCGGTGTAAGCAGATCCGGTTCAAACATCACGATTTCCGGCGGCTCGGTTCATGCGATTAAAGGCAATGATGCTCCAAATGACATCGGCGGCGGCTATCTCGGCAACGGTGCAGTTACTCCCACAAACGGCACATCAAATGTTTACCTTATGACAATCCCGAATCCGAGCAATGCAAAGGTATATATTGATAATGTGGAATATAACCCCTCAAATCATTCCGCAATTGACAAAGATGATACAAATCTCTATACCTATGTAACTGGAGCACATCACACCGTAAAGGTCGGCGACGAAACAAGCTGTTATCATTTTGCAAACAATGTGCTTGTAAAATGCAACTACGACGATAGCTGGACAAATGACACAAACGGTCATTGGTACGCTTGCTCCGATGAAAATTGCACCGTACAGCACAATTTTGCGGAGCATACTTTCGATCGGGAAGTTGCCGATGAAAAATTTGAAGTCGCAAACACCGTAGCAACTTGCAAGCAAGGTAAGCAATACTATAAGTCCTGCATTTGCGGTACAAAGGGTGAAGAAACATTCTACGGCACGTATGTTGATTCGTCAAATCACGAGGGTACTCTCGGCGATTGGCAAATAACCGACAGCGAGCATTGGAAAGAGTATTCTTGTTGTAATGCAAAAGCCAATGAAGGAACACATAAGGATGAAAATCCCTCCGACCACAAATGCGACGACTGCGGCAAAGTTCTTTCCGTATGCGAAGATAAAGACTTTGACCACTTCTGCGACTATACAGACTGTAAGAAAAAAACTTCCGAGTGCGAAGATGTAAACGAAGACCACTTCTGCGACTATGACGGCTGCAAGAAAGAGCTTTCAAAGTGTGCAGATGAAAACAATGACCACTTCTGCGACTATGCAGGCTGTAAGAAAGAGCTTTCAAAGTGTGCAGATGAAAACAATGACCACTTCTGCGA
>CAZNAC010000002.1:0-155930 GCA_964571095.1 uncultured Clostridium sp.
TGCAAAGGAGCAAAGTAAGGCTTTGTGCCTTTCGAGTGACTTTAAGCCGCAAAGCGCCGAAAACACACCGTTTAAGGCGGGTTCGGGTTTGTCGATTGCGGCTAAAGAAAACATTCCGGGGGAATGTTTTTAGCCCGTCGAGTTGAGCCGAGAGAGAAACAAGCACAAGCAACCGAAAGTCGAGAAGCAGAGAAAGACAAAATGAATCACCCTTGCAGCGCACCAAAATGCCGCAACCGCAGGTTGCGGTGTTTTTTTCTGCCTACAGCAATTAACGTAATGATGTTGCTTTTTTGATATTGACTTTTATTTTAAATATGGTATACTGAATAAAGTAATCAAAGAAAGGGTATTGCAATGAGTTTTACTGTTAAAGGCTGTAAAATAAACGGACAGGGTAATCCCGTTGATATCACTGTTTCAGGCGGCGTTTCGGGCGGCGTCTCCGATACCGTTTTCAAATTTAATAATTGTGCTGTTTTTCCCGGCTTTATTGATGTTCACGTTCATCTCAGAGAGCCGGGATTTTCTTATAAAGAAACCATAAAAACAGGTTCATCGGCGTGCGCAAGAGGTGGGTATACCACGGTCTGCTCGATGCCGAATCTTAATCCCGTGCCCGACCGCAAAGAAAATCTCGATGTTCAGCTTGATATAATCAAAAGCGATGCCGTTATTAATGTTGTTCCTTACGGTGCGATAACCGTAGGTCAAAACGGTGAAAAGCTTTCCGATATGGAAGCTATGTCGCCTTATGTTTGTGCCTTTTCGGATGACGGAAAGGGCGTTCAGGGTGAGCAGATGATGAGAGATGCAATGCTTAAAGCAAAATCGCTCGGAAAGATGATTGTTGCACATTGCGAGGATAACTCTCTGCTTCGAGGCGGATATATTCATGACGGCGTTTACGCTAAAACGCACGGACACAGGGGTATTTGCTCCGAGAGCGAATGGAAGCCGATTGAGCGTGACTTAAAAATCGCAGAGGAAACGGGCTGTGCATATCACGTTTGTCATATTTCAACAAAAGAAAGCGTTGAGCTTATCAGGCAGGCAAAGTCAAGGGGCGTTGATGTTACCTGTGAAACCGCACCTCATTATCTTATTTTGAGCGATAAGGATATACAAGAACACGGCAGGTTTAAAATGAATCCTCCTTTGAGAGATGAAAGCGACAGACTTGCGTTGCTTGAGGGTATATGCGACGGTACAATCGATATGATTGCAACCGACCACGCACCGCATTCTGCCGAGGAAAAGGGCAGAGGACTTGAAAAAAGTGCAATGGGAATTGTCGGAATAGAAACCGCTTTTCCTCTGCTTTATACTTATCTTGTTAAACAAAATATCATATCACTCGAAAAGCTGATTGAGCTTATGAGTGTGAATCCCGCAAAACGCTTCGGCTTTAAAAGCGGTATCGGTGAGGTAACGCCGGCATCGTTTACCGTTTTTGATTTAGATAAGGAATATGAAATCAATCCGAATGAATTTCTTTCAAAAGGCAGAGCAACTCCGTTTGAGGGCTGCAAGGTGTTCGGCGAATGCCTTATGACCGTTTGCAACGGAAAAATTGCTTGGCGGAAAGGGTAAAAAATGAACAGAGGAATTTATAAAGTATTATCAAACAAGCCTCTGACCGAGGACGTTTATGAAATGATATTGGAGGGCGACACCTCCCATATAACCGCACCCGGTCAATTTATCAATATTCTTGTTGACGGCTTCTATCTTCGCAGACCGATATCAATATGCTGCTTTGACGAAAAGACCATTACAATAATATATAAGGTAGTCGGACACGGTACGCAGGCGATGTCAAAGCTTATGCAAAACGATGAGCTTGATATTCTTTGCGGTCTCGGCAACGGCTTTGACACTCGAAAATGCGGCAAAAAGACTGTTTTGATAGGCGGCGGAGTAGGTGTACCGCCGATGTACGGACTTTGCAAAAAGCTGATATCCGAGGGCAAATCCGTTTCGGTCATTCTCGGCTTCAACACCGAAAGCGAGATTTTTTACAAGGAGCAGTTTGAAGCACTCGGAGCGGAGGTCTATGTTTCAACCGCAGACGGTTCTTACGGTACAAAGGGCTTTGTGACCGATGTTCTCAAAAATCTCGATTATGATTATTTTTGCACCTGTGGTCCTATGCCGATGTTCAGAGCAATTGAAAAAATCGCAACAACAAGCGGACAGTTCAGCTTTGAAGAAAGAATGGGTTGCGGCTTCGGTGCTTGTATGGGCTGCTCCTGCAAGACAAAATACGGCTACAAAAGGATTTGCAGAGACGGCCCCATTCTCGAAAGGGAGGAGATTGTATGGTAAACACAAAGGTTATGCTTTGCGGAACGGAGCTTGATAATCCGGTCATTCCCGCTTCGGGAACCTTCGGCTTCGGCTATGAATTTGCGGAGCTTTATGATATAAACTGTCTTGGTACTTTCTCATTTAAAGGAACAACAAAAGAACCTCGGTTCGGTAATCCCACGCCCAGAATTGCGGAATGCGATGCCGGTATGATAAATGCCGTCGGACTGCAAAATCCCGGAGTGGAAAAGGTCATCGAACAGGAGCTTCCGAAACTTAAAAAATGCTTTTCAAAGCCGGTAATGGCGAATGTCAGCGGATTTTCTCTTGAAGAATATGCGTATACCTGCCGAAAAATCGATGAACAGGAGCAAGTTGGCTGGATTGAGGTTAATATAAGCTGCCCGAATGTTCACGGCGGCGGAATGAGCTTCGGAACTTCACCGCAGGCGGCGGCAGAGGTAACAAAGGCGGTTAAGGCAGTAACAAGCAAGCCGATTATCATTAAGCTTTCACCCAATGTTACCGATATCGTTGCAATTGCAAAGGCCTGTGAGGATGCCGGTGCGGACGGAATCAGCCTTATCAACACGCTTCTCGGAATGAGAATAGACCTCAAAACGGGAAAGCCCGTTATTGCGAACCGTATGGGCGGATTTTCGGGCAGTGCGATTAAACCCGTTGGAATAAGAATGGTTTATCAGGTAAGCTCTGCCGTTAAGGTACCCGTAGTGGGAATGGGCGGCGTTTCAAGTGCAGAGGATGTTATCGAATATATTATGGCGGGTGCAACGGCGGTTGAGGTCGGTGCGGCAAATCTTGTTAATCCTTATGCCTGCAAGGAAATAATCGATGAGCTTCCCGCTGTTATGGATAAATACGGTATTAAAAATTTGAATGATATAAAAGGATGTGCACACAATGGGTAAAGACGTAATTGTAGCCTGCGATTTCAGCAGTAAGCAGGCGGTAATGGATTTTCTCGATAAGTTTAAAGAGGAAAAGCCGTATGTTAAAATCGGTATGGAGCTTTTTTATGCGGAAGGTCCCTCAATTGTTAAAGAAATCAAAGAGAGAGGTCACAAAATCTTTCTCGATTTGAAGCTTTGCGATATTCCGAATACCGTAAAAAAAGCTATGAGTGTTCTCAGCAGTCTTGATGTTGATATGACCAATCTTCACGCAAGCGGAACAATAGAAATGATGCAAGCGGCGATTGAGGGACTGACAAAGCCGGACGGAACTCGTCCCTTGCTTATCGCCGTAACTCAGCTTACCTCAACAAGCGAGGAAAGAATGAGAGAGCAGCTTCTTATTGATAAGCCCCTTGATGAGGTTGTTATGCACTATGCATCGAACGCCGAAAAAGCCGGACTTGACGGCGTTGTTTGTTCGCCTCTCGAAAGCGGTAAGGTTCACGAAAGATGCGGCAAAAGGTTTATTACCGTTACTCCCGGTGTGCGTTTCGCAGACGGCGATATCGGAGATCAGGTAAGAGTAACAACTCCCGCAAAGGCAAAGGAGCTTGGCTCGGATTATATCGTTGTCGGCAGACCGATAACCGCCGCCGAGGATCCCGTTGCGGCATACAGAAGATGCGTTAGAGAATTTGTTGATTAATAATTATTTTGGAGGATAAATAATATGCAGAAACTTATTGCGAAGGATTTACTTTCAATCGGTGCGGTTTTTCTCAGACCGGAGCAGCCGTTCACATGGGCAAGCGGAATAAAAAGTCCGATTTATTGTGATAACAGACTTACCTTGACTGCACCCGCAGTAAGAACGGATGTTGAAAAAGGACTTGCCGAAATCGTTAAAACACATTACCCCGATGCCGAGGTTCTTATGGGAACATCAACCGCAGGTATCGCTCACGCAGCTATTACGGCGCATATGCTTGATATGCCGATGGGTTATGTGCGTTCGGGTGCAAAGGATCACGGCAGAGGAAACCAAATCGAGGGTAAGCTTGAAAAGGGACAAAAGGTCGTTGTTATCGAAGACCTTATTTCAACCGGCGGAAGCGTTATCGAGGTTGTTGAAGCACTTCGTGAAGCCGGAGCCGAGGTTCTCGGAATTGCAAGCATTTTTACCTACGGAATGAAAAAAGGACTTGACAGACTTGCAGCCGCCGAGGTTAAGAATGTCAGCCTTACAAATCTTGACATAATAGCACAGGTTGCGGCGGAAACGGGATATATTAAGCCCGATGATGTTGACCGCCTTATTGCTTTCAGAAACAATCCCTCCGATGAAAGCTGGATAGGGGGAGCAAAATGAGAAGTCTTATAGACATTCTTTCGCTCACAACAGAAGAAATCGATGAGCTTATCGCCGTTGCCGAGGATATAATCGCTCATCCGGAGGATTACAGAGAAAAATGCAGATATAAAAAGCTTGCAACTCTTTTTTTTGAGCCTTCAACAAGAACGCGTCTCAGCTTTGAAGCGGCGATGTATGAGCTCGGAGGCTCCGTGCTCGGCTTTTCGGAGGCAAATTCATCATCAGCTGCAAAGGGCGAAAGCGTTGCCGATACTGCGAGAACGGTAAGCTGTTATGCGGATATCATCGCAATGCGTCATCCAAAGGAGGGTGCTCCTCTGGTTGCATCTATGGCGGCGAGCGTGCCCATAATCAATGCCGGTGACGGCGGACACAACCACCCCACTCAAACGCTTACCGATCTTCTTACCATAAAGCGTGAAAAGGGCAGACTTAATAATCTGACCGTCGGATTTTGCGGTGACCTTAAATTCGGCAGAACGGTTCATTCTCTTATCGAAGCTCTTTCGAGATATACGGGAATTAAATTTGTCCTTATTTCTCCCGATGAGCTGAAGCTGCCGAATTATCTTAAAAAAGACCTTCTTGATGCTAAAAAGTTTGAATATCTTGAAACGGCGGATCTTGAAGCGGTTATGCCGCAGCTCGATATACTTTATATGACTCGTGTTCAGCGTGAACGCTTCTTTAATGAGGAAGATTATTTAAGACTTAAAGACAGCTATATTCTTACGCCGAAAAAGCTTGAAAACGCAAAATCGGATCTTGCGATTCTTCATCCGCTCCCCAGAGTTAACGAGATTCATACATCGGTTGACTCCGATCCGAGAGCTTGCTATTTCAGACAGGTGCTCAACGGCAAATTTATTCGTATGGCTCTTATCCTCAAGCTTCTGGAGGTGAAATAAATGAATATCGATTCAATAAAAAACGGCGTTGTTATTGACCATATCAAGGCGGGAAAAAGTATGGAGATTTATAATTATCTTGAGCTTGATAAGCTTGACTGCACCGTTGCGATAATTAAAAATGTTCACAGCAAGAAGATGGGATATAAAGATATTATCAAAATCGATTCCGAAATGCAGGTTGACCTTGATGTTCTCGGATATATCGATCCCGATGTAACGGTCAATATCATTAAGAATGAAGTCCTCTGCGAAAAGAAAAAGCTGACCTTGCCCGCTCAAATAAAGGATGTTATCAAATGCAAAAATCCGCGTTGCATAACGACCGTCGAGCAGGAGCTGCCTCATATTTTTAAGCTTACGGATGCCGCAAGCAAAACCTACAGATGCATATATTGTGAAACAAAGGCAAAATAAAATTTACGGGCAGGTTCTTTCCTGCCCGATTGTGCTTTTTGAGGTGAAAAAATGATTAAGCATATAGTCTGTTTTAAATTAAAGGATAACAGTTTTGAAGAATGCCGAAAGGCAAGAGATATTCTTCTTTCGATGAAAGGCAATGTTCCTCAGCTCAAGGGAATTGAGGTGGGCATTGATTTTCTTCATTCCGAGCGATCATACGATTTGATTCTTGAGGTGTTGCTTGACGATGAAGCCGCACTTGAAAGCTATCAAAACGATCCCTATCATTGCTCGGTTGTTAAAAAGCATATGCACGCAGTGAGAGAATCGAGCATTGCGGTTGATTATGTGATTTGATAAAGGGGACGGTGTAATGAGTGTTATTAAGAAAAAAGCATTGAAAGCCGTCGGAAAAGTCGTAAATTATATAACAACCACCACTTCACAGGGAACCTCCGACGGTTCACTCGGCAAGAGCTTTGTTCCCGATGAAAAAATGGTTGAGCTTTGCAGAAAAGCCGGTACAGAAGGAATTGTTATGCTCAAAAACAAAAACAATGTTCTTCCACTGAAAAAAGAAAATGTTGTTTCCGTATTCGGCAGGGTGCAGAATGATTATTTTTATGTCGGTTACGGCTCCGGCGGTGATGTTAAAGCTCCGTATAAGGTCAGTTTGATGCAGGGAATAAAAAATAACGGCAAGATAAAGTATAATGAGCTTCTTGCCACGGCTTATGAAAAATGGGGTGAGCTTAATCCCGTTGATGATGGCTTTTGGGGGAATTGGCCTATGTGCTATGAGGAAATGCCCGTTGATTTTTCCGTAGCACGTACGGCGGCATCAATGTCAGATACGGCGATTATTGTTATCGGCAGGTCTGCCGGCGAAGACAGAGAAAACAAGCTTGAGGAAGGTAGCTATTATTTGACCGAGACCGAAAAAAAGCTTTTCGATTCGGTAACATCTGCTTTTGAAAGAGTGATTGTTCTTTTAAATTGCGGCAGCATTATGGATATGAGTGAGATTTACGGTTACGGCGATAAGATTTCCGCAATACTGTATGTTTGGCAGTCGGGAATGGAGAGCGGAAATGCGATAGCCGATATTCTTTCGGGAGATACCTATCCGAGCGGAAAGCTTACCGATACCATTGCACGCAGCTATCTTGATTATCCGAGCAGCAATGATTTCGGCAAAAGGAAGCTTAACTGCTATACTGAGGATATTTATGTGGGCTACAGAGCTTTTGAAACCTTTGCCCGTGAAAAGGTGCTTTATCCTTTCGGCTACGGTATCGGATATACGGAATTTTCAATAAAAAGCAAAAGCTTTACTTGCGATAACGGCAGGATAACTGTTTTGGCAGAGGTGGAAAATATCGGGTCGTTTGCGGGAAAAGAGGTTGTTCAGGTTTATTTTGAAGCACCGTGCGGAAGACTCGGAAAACCGGCAAGAACGCTTATATCCTTTGCAAAAACAGCCGAGTTGAAGCCAAATGAAAGCGAAGAAATTGTTCTTTCATTCGACATTGGCGATATGGCATCATATGATGATGAAGCAGAATATTCATATATTCTCGAAAAGGGAAGCTATAATATCTATCTTGGTGCCGATGTTCGTTCGGCACAGCTTTGCGGAACATATGAGCAAGAAAAAAGCGAAATCGTTTGTCGGCTTTCTCAAACGGTAGCTCCAAAGCAGCCGTTTAAGCGTATGAAATATATTAACGGTGAGCTTATCTATGAGGATACGCCGAGTGCAAAATATAATTTGAAGCAAATTATCCTTGACGGTATTCCCGAAGCGTTTCCGCATAAGAACGAAAACAAATATAAGCTTTCGGATGTTAAGAACGGTAAAATAACAATGGAAGAATTTGTTTCCTGTCTTTCAAATGAGGAGCTTGAAGCTGTCAGCCGAGGCGATTATGTTATGAACAGTCCTCTCGGTGCTGCGGGCAATGCAGGAACGTTTGGAGGCGTTCTCGAATCGATGAGAGAAAAGGGCATTCCCGCCGTAACAACGACGGACGGGCCGTCGGGAATCAGAATAAATGAGGGAGCATCTTTGCTTCCAATTGCCGTTTCACTTGCAAGCACGTGGAATCCCGCACTTATTGAGTCTCTTTGTGAGCAGATGGGATTTGAAATGAAGAAGGTCGGTTCGGATGTTTTGCTTGCACCCGGAATGAATATTCACCGAAATCCGCTTTGCGGCAGAAACTTTGAATATTTTTCGGAGGATCCGTATCTTACGGGAATAATGGCATCGGCTTATGTTAAAGGTATTCAAAAAGCGGGAGTTTCGGCTTGTCCCAAGCATTTTGCCTGTAATAATCAAGAGACAAACAGAACCCATACCGACTCGGTTCTTTCCGAGCGTGCTTTGCGTGAAATCTATCTTAAAGGCTTTGAAATTTGCGTTAAAAACTCAAATCCCCAAAATATAATGACTTCTTATAATAAGATTAACGGGGTTTGGGGACACTATAATTATGAGCTTTGCGAAAGAATTCTCAGAGGAGAGTGGGGCTATGAGGGCAATGTGATGACCGATTGGTGGATGCGTTCGTCCAAATCGCCGGAATTTCCGAATATCCGCAATCAAGCATACCGAGTTCGTTCGGGAGTTAATGTTTTAATGCCGGGAGGAAGCAGGACAGGCAGAAGAAAGCCCGATGGCACTCTTTTGAAAACTCTCGGAAAGAAAGACGGAATTACTCTCGGAGAGCTTCAACGCAATGCGGTGAGAGTTTTGAATTTTGTTATGAACAGCAATGCGATGAGCAGGTAAAAGCAAAAAATTGATATGCGAAAACGGCTTGCACGGAGATTTTAACCGTACAAGCCGTTTTTAGTGTGGTGCATTACTGCATTTTTTCCTGCTTTATTTTATGGTCAACAATGTGACGCTTCGCAAGCTCCGCCGTAACCTCGTCAATGCTTATGCCCATTTCTATCATCATAACCGTTATGTGATAAAGCAAATCGGCAATTTCATAAACGGTTTCGGCTTTGTCGCCGCCCTTTGCACCGATAATAACCTCTGTGCATTCTTCACCGACTTTTTTCAGGATTTTGTCTATACCCTTTTCAAAAAGATAGGTTGTGTAGGAGCCTTCTTTTTTGTTGATTTTTCTGCCGACAAGCATTTCATAAAGTCCTTCGTATGAAAAAGCCTCCTGTTCGGCGGTAACAATATCTTCAAAGAAGCAGCTTTCACTGCCGGTATGGCAGGCGGGACCTGCCTTAATAACCTCGATAAGCAATGTGTCTTTGTCGCAGTCTGTGCGTATGGAAACAACCTGTTGAGTGTTTCCGGAGGTTTCACCCTTTCTCCAAAGCTCTTGTCTGCTTCGACTGAAAAAGCAGGTTTTGCCCTCTTTCATAGTTATTTCAAGGCTTTCCGCATTCATATATGCAAGCATAAGAACCTTTTTGCTGTAAAAATCCTGCACTATTGCCGGAATGAGTCCGTCGCCGTTATATTTAAGTTCAACCATATTAAATCCTCATCTCTATATCGTTATCTTTAAGGTAATTTTTTAAATCTTTAATGTAAAGCTCTTTGAAATGAAAAATCGATGCCGCAAGTCCCGCATCTGCACAGCCAGCTTTAAAAAGCTCCAAAAAATGCTCTTTTTTTCCGGCACCACCGCTTGCAATAACGGGAATGGAAACGATATCGCTGATTTTATTCAGCATTTCAAGGTCGAAGCCCTGCTTCACGCCGTCGGTATCGATACTGTTAACAACAAGCTCTCCGGCACCGCAGCTTTCGCCCATCCGTGCCCATTCGAGAGCATCAATACCCGTGTCGATTCTGCCGCCCTTTCCGAATATATGAAAGGAACCGTCAACACGCTTGATATCCATTGAAAGAACAACGCATTGATCTCCGTATTTTTTTGCCGCTTTTTCTATGAGCGAGGGATCTTTGATCACACCCGAATTTACCGAAACCTTATCGGCACCGCATTTGAGAACTCTGTCGAAATCTTCAAGGGTGTTAATGCCGCCGCCGACGGTCAGAGGAATAAAAACCTCACTTGCAACCTGAGTTAAAACATCGGTAAAAATTGCTCTGCCCTCAAATGAAGCGGTGATGTCATAAAAGACAAGCTCGTCCGCTCCGCTGTCATTATAAAAATGTGCAAGCTCAACCGGTGAAGCAACATCCTGAATCCCTTCAAAATTAACGCCTTTAACCACTCTGCCGTTTTTTATATCGAGGCAGGGTATTATTCTTTTGGTAATCATATTTGACCTCCTGCGGCATCAAGTGCAGCTTTAAGGGTAAGCTTGCCCTCGTAAACAGCTTTTCCGACTATTGCACCGTAGATATTCATTTCTTTAAGTGCTCTTATTTCATCCGCAAAGGTTATTCCGCCGGATGCTATTATATTAAGTCCCTTTATTTCGGAAAGTTCTTCGTAAATTTTCAGATTTGTGCCCGAAAGCATACCGTCTTTTGAAATATCGGTATAAATGACGGTCGAAACGCCTGTGTCTGCAAGCCTTTTGCAAAAATCAACGGAATTAACGCTCGTTGTTTCCCGCCATCCGCTGACTGCAACAAACCCGTTTTTTGCATCAACACCCACGGCAACGGCTTTTCCGAATTTCTTAACCGCTTCTTCAACGAACGGATAATTTTTTATTGCCGCCGTGCCGAGAATTACTCTTTTAACTCCGAGTGAAAGATAATCTTCAATTCTTTGCATATTGCGTATTCCGCCGCCAACCTCAATAAACAGTCCTTCGATGCTTGCGGCTTCTTTTATCGCTTCGTAATTTATCGGCAGTCCGTCCCTTGCACCGTCAAGGTCAACCATATGAAGGTTTTTTGCACCGTCTTTCATAAAGTCGGCAGCTATAATTGCGGGCGAATCGGCATAAACCTTAACCTTGCCGTAATCTCCCTTTGTAAGACGAACCACCTTGCCGCCGAGAATATCTGTTGCCGGAAATATCTGCATAATCGGTCTCCTTATAATTCTGAAAATGCTTTTAAAAGGGCAAGTCCCTGTGAACCGCTCTTTTCGGGATGAAACTGCATACCGTAAACGCTTCCGCTTTTAACAACCGCCGGAACCGCAACGCCGTATTCCGAAAAGGCGAGAGTATTTTCAACACAGTTTTTTGCATAAAACGAATGAACGAAATACATATAGTCGCCCTGCTTTATATGTTTGAAAATCGGATCATCTTTTGCAAAATTGAGCTTATTCCAACCCATATGAGGAATTTTTAAGTCAGCGGGAATCTGCCCATCGAGCGGCCCAACATATCCTTTGATAAGTCCGAGGCCAATATGTGAGCCGTATTCAAAGCTTTTTTCAAAAAGCAACTGCATACCGAGACAGATACCGAGTATCGGTTTGTTTTCAGATGCAAGACGGCAGATAAGCTTGTCTAAGCCGCAGTCACGCAGCTTCTTTGCCGCATCTCCGAAAGCACCCACTCCCGGCAATATGATTTTATCGGCGGCGATTATTTCTTTTTTGTCACCGGTAATCTTGCATTCGATTCCGAGAGCTTTGAGTGAGGAGGAGAGTGAAAAAAGATTTCCGCAACCATAATCGATTATCGCAATCATCACAGCAGTCCTTTCGTTGACGGAATTTCTCCGCCGAGTGATTCGTCTTCAAATGCGGCATCGTGAAGTGCCCGTGCAACCGCCTTGAAAATTCCTTCAATTATGTGGTGGCAATTTTTGCCCTCAAGCTGTTTTATATGAAGCGTTATGTTGCTGTTGCGAACAAAAGAAATAAAAAATTCTTCAACAAGCTCGGTGTCCATATCGCCAACGGTAGGGCAGGGAATATTGACGTCATATCCGAGATATGCTCTGCCGCTGATATCCGTGCTTGCGAGAATAAGGGCTTCGTCCATCGGAAGAATTATGCTTCCATAGCGTGAAATTCCTCTTTTTTCTCCGATGGCTTCGGCAAACGCCAAGCCGAGTACGATTCCGATATCTTCAACCGTGTGATGATAATCAACATTGGTATCACCGCAGCATTTTACGGTTAAATCCATTCTGCCGTGACGGGCAAAAAGCTCAAGCATATGGTCGAGAAATCCGCAACCGGTACTGATTTTGCTTTTTCCCGTGCCGTCAAGGTTGAGAGAAAGCTCAATGTCGGTTTCGTTTGTTTTTCTTTTTGTTTCGGCTGTTCTCATTTTATCCCTCCGTTATTTCCTTTATTGCATTGATAAGCGTTTGCATATCTTCCATTGAACCAACGGTTATGCGAAGATAATTATCGATTTTGGGTTTGTTGAAGTACCTGACAAGAATACCTCTTTTTCTAAGCTCTGCGGAAAGCTCTGCGGCGGGCAGCTTGTCATATGAGGCAAAAATAAAATTTGCCTTTGAGTCGGTACACTTAAAGCCGAGAGCCTTGAGCCGATTGATTGTATATTCTCTCGTTTCAATGATTTTGGAAATTTTATCGCTGTAATATTCGTTATCTGCAATTGCGGCTGCTGCCGCCTTTATCGAAAGAGTGTTGATATTATACGGATTAAAGGAATATTTGAGCTTGTTAAGGTCATCGATAAGCTCTTTTGAACCGATACCGAAGCCGACTCTCAATCCTGCCAGCGAGTGACTTTTTGAGAATGTTCTGGTAACAAGCAGGTTGTTGTATTTTTTAACAAGCTCGGTACAGCCTTCACCGCAAAAAGCCATATATGCTTCATCGATGATAACAATGTTATCGGGATTCGAGGCAACGATTTTTTCAACCTCATCAAAGCCGAGAGCAAGACCTGTCGGTGCGTTTGGATTTGCGATAACGATATTTTTCCCCTTTCCGATATAATCATCGGGGTTAATCGAAAAGTCATCGTTTAACGGAATCTGTTCAAGCTCTACTCCGAAAATATCGGCATAAACAGGATAAAATCCGTATGATATTTCGGGACAGCAAAGCTTTCCGCCCGCACCGCAGAATCCCATTATCGCAAAAGCAAGAACATCATCCGAACCGTTTCCGCAGAAAACCATATCCGAAGTAACATCAAATTGCTTTGCGATTGCACAACGCAATTCTTTAAGCTCCGGATCGGAATATAAATTGAGCTTGTCTATGGTTTCGGCATTAAGAGCCTCCTTAACCTTGGGTGACGGAGGGAAAGGGGATTCGTTTGTGTTGAGTTTTATAACTTTAACGTTGACTTGCTCGCCCGGAGTATAAGGAACAAGCTTTTCGTAATTCTTTGAAAGAAATCTGCTCATATGAGGTTCACCTTACTTTTCAAATCTTATGGCAGCACTTTTCCCGTGAGCCTGAAGTCCTTCTCGCTCGGCAAAAAGAACGATTTTATCCTTAACATTACCGAGAGCTTCTTTTGTATAATAAATGTATTGCGTCTTTTTAACAAAATCGTCAACGGAAAGAGGTGAGCTGAATCTTGCGGTACCCGATGTGGGGAGGGTGTGGTTGGTTCCGGCAAGATAATCGCCGAGAGCCTCGGGAGTGTTTTTTCCGAGAAAAACGGAACCGGCATTTTTAATTTTGTCGAGAAGGGCAAAAGGCTCGTCCACGCAAACCTCAAGGTGTTCGGGTGCGATTTCGTTTGCGATTTCAACGCCCTGTTCAATATTGTTTGCCATGATGATTTTTCCGTTTGTTTCAATTGATGCTCTTGCGATTTCTTCTCTCGGCAAAAGCGGAAGCTGCTTTTCGATTTCGTCTTGTACGGCATAAGCAAGCTTCTCGCTGTCCGTAACAAGCACTGCACTTGCCAGTTTATCGTGCTCCGCCTGCGAAAGAAGATCGGCGGCAACATATTCGGGATTGCAGGTTTCGTCGGCAAGCACAAGTATTTCACTCGGCCCTGCTATCATATCAATATCAACAAGACCGAAAAGCATTCTTTTGGCTGTTGCAACGAAAACATTGCCGGGACCGACGATTTTATCGGCTTTTGGTACGCTTTGAGTACCGTATGCAAGAGCGGCGACTGCCTGAGCACCGCCTGTTTTAATAATTGTATCAACACCCGCAATTTTTGCCGCACAAAGAATGGCAGAGGGTATACAGCCGTTTTTATCCGGGGGAGTGACCATAATAATTTCGCTGACTCCTGCGATTTTTGCGGGTATGGCATTCATAAGCACGGTTGAGGGATAGCTCGCCGTTCCTCCGGGAACATAAATGCCGACCTTTTCGATAGGCGTTACTTTTTGACCGGAAACCGTACCGTCACCGTTATTTATTTCAAATCCGTCTCGAAGCTGTTGTTCGTGGAATTTTTGTATATTTTCTTTTGCTGTTTTAAGTGTTTCGATAAAATTCTTGTCTTCTTTGCTGTAAGCGGCATCGATTTCTTCCTGCGTAACACGGAGATTATCTATTTTTGCATTATCGAATTTCAAGCTGTACTCTTTAAGTGCTGCATCGCCGTTTTCTCTGACGTTTTTTATTATGTCGGCAACTATTGCTTCAACTCCGCTTTCAAGCTTAATGTCACGGGTGAGGATTTCACTTTTCTCGGCGTTATTTATATTAATTATTTTAATCATTTCGCCAACTCCTTTGTGAGCTTATTAATGAGCATATCTATATCTTTGTTCTTGAATTTACAAGATGCTTTGTTTGCAATCAATCTTGCACTGATGGGCATTATTTTTTCGTAAACACGCAGATTGTTTTCTTCAAGCGTTTTTCCCGATTCGACGATATCAACAATAACATCGCTTAAACCAAGCAGGGGAGCAATTTCGATTGAGCCGTTAAGCTTGATTATTTCGATTTCTCGGTTCAGAGAAATATAATAGTTTTTTGCGATATTAACAAATTTTGTCGCCACTCTGAGCGGTCTGTCAAAATCCTCAATGTAATCGTTAGGTGCGGCAACACACATATTGCATTTTCCGAGCTGTAAATCCAAGAGCTCATATATATCAAAATTGCCTTCTTCGAGAATATCTTTTCCGACAACTCCGATGTCGGCGGCACCGTGTGCAATATAAATCGCAACGTCCGACGGCTTAACAAGAAGATAGCGAACGCCGTTTTCTTCATTTTCAAAAACAAGTTTTCTGTTGTCGCTGTAAATTTCACTGCAATCGTAGCCGATGGATGCGAAAAGCTCATAAACCTTATCGCCCAATCTGCCTTTGGGTAACGCAATATTCAGCATGAAGGCACCTCCCTTAATGCGCCGTTTTCAAATGAATAAACGGTTTTGGCTTTATAATCCTTCGGAATCGTTTGCTCAACACGAACGGAAAATCCTTTTTCGATAAAGCTTTCAACAAGTGAAAGCAGTGATTCATTTGGCTTTTCGGAATTATAAACGATTAAAATGTCACTGTCAAATTCTTTGCTTCTCTTATAGTAAAGGTTAAGATTGTCAAGATAAACGGCAAAGCCGACAGCCTGCGTGTTTTCTCTGAGCTTGCCTGCGAGCTTATCGTATCTGCCGCCCGAAAGAATGGCGGACGGTGCTTTTTCAACATATCCCTGAAAAATAATTCCGTTATAGTAATCCATGTTGTTAACAACGGAAAGGTCAACAAACAGTTTATCCGCAAGCTTGCTTTTTTTGAGTGAGGCGGCTATAAATTCAAGCTCATTGCAGGCTTTTTTCATTTCTTCGTTGCAGGCAAAGGCTTTAAGCTCGGTAATCGCTTCATCGAATCTTGAATTGATACCCGCAAGCTTTAAAATAAGCTCGGTTTTATTGCTTTCAAGTCCGCATTTTGAACAGATTTCGCAAAGGTCGTGAAGATTTTTTCCTTTAACGCATTCGATAATCTCTTTTTTTGAGTTTTCGCTTATTCCGAGTTCGGAGAGCAGGGAGGGAATAAATGCCATATGTGAAACCGAAAGAACAAAATTATCATCAACGGTTTTAAGGCTTTTGGCGGCAAGTATCAGCATTTCGGCAAGAATATAATCATCTATTCTTCCGAGAACCTCAACGCCGGTTTGCTTAATCTCTTTGTAATCCATCGAGCTGTCACCGATTCTGAAAACGCTTTCATTATAATAAAGCTTCGTCAAAGAATCGGTAAGCTTTGCGTTTTTGACGATTGAAAGAGTAATGTCAGGCTTTAATGCCATAAGCTTTCCGTCGGAATTATTAAAAGCAAGAATACCTTTTCCGGCAAGAAAATCTCTGTTGTCGCTGTAAAAGCTGTATTCCTCAAATTTTGCCATACGGTATTCCTTGTAACCCCATTGCTTATAGAGCATTGAAAGCTCATATGTTAAACTGTCCTCTTTTGAGAGCGTTGAAAGAAATTCGTCCATATTGTTCTCCGCTTTCTTTAAAAATTCTTTGCAAACGAGACTGCTGCTTCTATGTTGGTATAAGTATATCACACTTTATTGTGTTAGTCAATTAGCGATTTACTACGCTAAAACAAAAAAATATATGATTTGTTTATGAAAAATACACAATTAACGGTTATTGAATGTAAAATGATAAAAAGCAAGGCTTGCTGGAATATTTTAACCACACAAGCCTTGCTACACTGTTGCTTTTAAAATTGCCGTTCGGATATCGGCATAAAATGTTTTTGCTTTAAATGCGGTGGCTCGTCGGAAGCATTTTTATTTGCTGTTTCCGATAGCTTTTCTCAGGCAGTCAAAGCTCTCTTGACTGATAACGTGCTCGATTCTGCAAGCATCGATTGCGGCTTGATCGCCGCTGACGCCTATTCCTTTAAGCCAGGCGGTTATGGTTTCGTGACGTTCAAAAACCTTGTTTGCGATTTCGAGACCGCTGTCGGTAAGCGTGATAAGACCGTCGCCGTCGGTAACGATATAACCGTGCTCACGAAGGTTTCTCATTGCAACGCATACGCTGGGCTTGGAAAATCCAAGCTCTGTTGCAATATCAACCGAACGAACCGTTCCTTTCTTTTTGCCGAGTATGAGTATTGTTTCAAGATAGTTTTCGGCTGATTCACCCATTATCATTCATTTCACCGTCCGTTTCTGAATTCTGTTATAAGCATAACATATTTTTGTCTGTATTTCAATAAAGATTTATTTTTTCGATTATCCCAAGATTTTTTCGGCGTATCTGACGGATGCCATTGCATCGCTGCTGTAGAAATCGGCATTGATCATCGAAGCGTATTCCTCCGTCATTACAGCTCCGCCGACCATTATCCTGCATTCCGGAGCTTCTTTTTTAAGAAGTTTGATTGTTTCCTCCATAGCCGGAACGGTTGTTGTCATAAGAGCACTTAAACCGACAAGCCTTGCACCGCTTGACTTCACAGCCTCAAGAATCCTTTCGGGTGCAACATCTTTGCCGAGGTCGTAAACATCGTATCCGTAGTTTTCGAGAAGAACCCTAACTATGTTTTTTCCGATGTCGTGCACATCGCCTTTAACCGTTGCGATAATTATTTTTCCCTTGTTGGTTTCTCCCGACGGAATGGCGGATTTTATCGTTTCAAAAGCCTCTTTAGCGGCTTGTGCACTCATAAGAAGGCGGGGCAGATAAACCTTTTTTTCTTCAAATCCTTTACCCACCGTGTTGAGAGCGGGGATAATCATTCCGTCAATAATTTCAAGCGGAGAGAATGTTTTCAGCAGCTCGGCGGCGATTGTGCCGGCTTGTTCTTTAAGACCGTTGATAATGCAGCCGTCAAGCGTTATTTCGGATTCGTTTGTGCTTTGAGGAAGAATCGATGTGTGCGAATCCGCAAATTCAATGTAATCGGTAAAATTTTCGTCCTTGCCGGTCAGGGCAACGAAGCAATGCCAAGCTTTCATCATCTCATCCGAAAACGGATTGATTATTGCACAGTCAAGACCGCACTGCATTGCCATAGTATAAAAAACGGAGTTTACATCCGCTCTTGCCGGCAAACCAAATGAAATATTTGAAACGCCGAGACTTGTTTTAATGCCCATATCGTGGAGCATTTTGACCGATTTGAGAGTTGTATTTGCACTTTCGGCATCGCTTGAAACCGCCATTGCAAGAGGATCAACAATAATGTCCTTTTCTTCGATTCCGTATTCTCTTGCTCGTAAAATTATTTTTTTGGCAATATTTATTCTTTCTTCTGCGGTAGAGGGGATTCCGTTTTCATCGAGAGTCACGGCAATGACCGTGCCGCCATATTTTTTGACAAGCGGAAAAACAGCGTTCATACTTTCTTCTTTTCCGCTGACGGAATTGATAAGAGCCTTTCCGTTGTAAATACGCATCGCTTTTTCCATTGCCTGCGGATTAACGGTATCGATTTGAAGCGGAAGATCGGTTACGCCCTGCAATGCTTTTATAACATCTACCATCATTTGAGGTTCATCAATTTCGGGAAGTCCGACGTTAACATCAAGAACGGAAACGCCCTTTTTGCTTTGTGCAAGACCTTCTCCGAGAATATATCCGATGTCGTTTTTACGCAGAGCCTCTTTAAAACGCTTTTTGCCCGTAGGGTTAATTCGTTCGCCGATTATGACGGGAACATTTCCGA
This sequence comes from uncultured Clostridium sp., assembly GCA_964571095.1. Taxonomy (GTDB): domain Bacteria; phylum Bacillota; class Clostridia; order Oscillospirales; family Acutalibacteraceae; genus CAG-177. The sequence continues at coordinate 18,367 of CAZNAC010000002.1, forward strand.
TTTCAACGGCATGAGTATAAGAGGAAATAAGCGTGTGCTGCTTCTTTTCGGGAAGCTTAAACGGCAGATTTTTTGTTTTTTCAACGGTTTTCTTTATGTGTTCGGGTGTTGTTCCGCAGCAACCGCCGATAATCGTTGCTCCTGCGGCAACAATATCGCACATAATATCCGAAAATTCATCGGCATTAACATCAAAAACCGTTTTTCCGTTTTCGCTTCTCGGCAAACCGGCATTGGGATTGACAATAATGGGAACGCTTGAATATTTCGCAAATTCGGGAACGATTTCAAGCATCTGACGGGGACCGAGAGAGCAGTTTATACCTATTGCATCGGCACCGAGTCCCTCAAGCATTGCAATCATAGCTTTAGGGTTGGCACCGGTCATAAGTTTTTTGCTTTCGTCGTAAACACAAGTGATAAAAACAGGCAGCTCACAGCTTTCTTTTGCGGCAAGCAACGCCGCTTTGGCATCGTGGCTGTCATTCATTGTTTCGATAAAAATAAGGTCTGCACCGGCTTTTGCACCGAGCTTAACGACTTCGGAATATATATCAACAGCTTCCTCAAACGGAAGGTCGCCGAGAGGCTCAAGCATTTTTCCCGTTGAGCCGACATCAAGTGCAACAAAAGCATCGAAGCCCTTACAGGCTGTTTTTGCGTTGTTGACAGCGGCGGTGATTATTTCTTCAAGATTATCAAATTTAAGTCGATTTGCACCGAAGGTGCAGGCGGCAATGATTTGTGCACCGGCTTGAAGATATTGACGGTGCATTTCAATGATTTTTTCGGGGTGAGTGAGATTCCAGCTTTCCGGCTTTTCTCCGGCTTTCAATCCCCAAGACTGCAAAAGAGTACCCGCACCGCCGTCGCAGTAGGTTATTCCGCTTTTGATTTTTTCTTTGATGTTCATTTTAAAACCTTCTTTATCTGTACGGACAACGGGTTCTGCTACAGGTCATACAGTCGGAGCCGGTACATTTTCTTTTTTCTTTTCCGATTCCGATTATGGCGGTAACGGATTTTATAGGTATCATCATAAGGCTTTCGGTAAGACTTATTCCGATAGTTTTATTCGTTTGAAGAAAATCAACGATTGTTTTCTGACATTCAAGAGGCATATCGCCGTATCCGGGGCTGAATCTCGGGCGAAGAAAATCCGGATTATCAAACGAAAGGTTGATTTTATCGCAAAAAGCTTCAATCGCCGCCGAACCCACGCAATCGGTAATGATTCCTTTCAGAGGAGAGATAACGGAGTTTCTTTTTATCAAGCGGTGAGCTTCAATGCCGGTGGTAGCCGCAAGAATATATGCCTTTTCACAGCCATTGAGATTCTTTTTCAGCGAATTGCACACTATGGAGTGACCGTTGAGAACAATTTCGCCGTCCGTAACGGGAATCGAGGAATAGCAGGCGGTAAAATTTGCGGCATTCAAAAATTCGTCGGTGCATTCTTCAATAAGCTTTGCGGTAAAATCGTCAACCTTTGCCGAATAATATCCAAGATAAACCGCAACAGCCTCCGGTGATATATCGATTTCGGAGGAGGGAATTTTGATTAAATCAATCATCGGCTTTACCTTTATTTTTGAAAATGAGAAGCTTGCTGAAAACATAATTGATTATAACAACAACAATGCCGACAATTATTTTGGAAACAAATTCATTCCAAGATAAAAGCGAAACCATTGCAAACATCATAAGCGTTTCAACAACAAACGAAAAAACTCTCGCACCGATAAAGCCCGTCAGCTCCTTGCCGACGACGGATGGCTTCAGGCTTTTTGATTCAAAAACCCAAAGCTTATTTGTAACGAATGCAAAAATAACGCCCACAACCCAGGCTATGGCATTCGCATCGAGATAATCACTGCCGTTGCTGAAGATTTTCAGCACAGGCGAGTCCTCCGGAATAACAGCGTTGAAAACGCCGTCCCAGCCGATAGCGATAAAAAGCTTTTTGAAAGCATAAAAGGTTGCAAGATTAACAACCGTTGTTAATACACCGAAAAAAACATAGGTGATTATTTCTTTTGTGAAAAGCTTATCGATTATTTTACCGATAAAGCTTTCTTTTTTGAAGATTTTAAAAAGCAATTCTCTTATTTTCTCTATCATAAGCTTCTCCGTTTTTGATTATTTGCCGCAATGCTATGCTTTAAACATTTTAAAACAAAAAGGCTTTAAAGTCAATAGCAAAGAACCGCCCGATATGTGTGGACAGCACAAAACCAGACGGTTCAAATCAAAATAATGTTTATTTTCGTGAAGCTTCTCCGTCAAAGTTGCTACGGAGCCGCTTTGTAATTCAGTTTACCCCGAAAAGCAGCTCTCCGTATGATGGATAGGGCCAATAATCGGCGGCGGTAATTTTTTCCGCTTCATCAACATCTTTGCGAATACTTTCCATTTCGGGAATAATAACCGATTTGAATAAATCCGCTTCAACGGCAATATCGGACTCCGCTTTGATTTTTGCAAGCTCGCCTTCAAGAGCGTTCACCTTAGATAAAACAGATGTCGAAAGTGTCGAAAGCTTGGATATTATGCTTTCTTCGTATTTTGTATCTGCATTAAATTCCTTCTTTGCGGCGGCGGTTTTGCAAAGCTTGCCGGAATAATTGCTCATTGCGGGAAGAATGTCTCTGTTGACCATTTCAAGCATGGTTAATGCTTCGATTTTTATGGTTTTACAATAGCTTTCAAGATAAATTTCGTGCCTTGCTTCAAGCTCCTCTCTTGTGAAAACCTTGTGATCCTCAAAGAGCTTTATGTTCTTTTCGGAAATTATGCAGGGAATTGCATCCGGTGTTGTCGGATAATTGCAAAGCCCTCTCTTTTCCGCTTCTTTAATCCATTCATCATCATAGCCGTTACCGTTAAAGATAATTCTCTTGTGGTCTTTTATGGTTTTTTTGATAAGCGAATGAAGTGCATCTTCAAAATTATCAACATTTTCAAGTCTGTCTGCATAAGATTTAAGCGATTCGGCAACAGCGGTGTTGAGAACAATATTCGCACTTGAAATCGATCTTGCTGAACCGAGCATACGAAATTCAAATTTATTTCCGGTAAATGCAAAGGGCGAAGTCCTGTTTCTGTCGGTCGTATCCTTAGGGAATCTCGGAAGAACGTGAACACCCACCTTCATCTGAACCGTTTCGTTTGCCTCATAAGCTGTTTCGTTTTCTATGGATTCGAGAATTGCGTTAAGCTCATCGCCGAGGAACATCGAAACAATTGCCGGAGGTGCTTCACCCGCACCGAGACGATGATCATTACCCGCACTTGCAACCGAAGCACGAAGCAAATCCTGATAGTCATCAACAGCTTTTATAACCGCACAGAGGAAAAGCAGAAATTGAGCATTATCATAGGGCGTTTCTCCGGGCTCAAGAAGGTTAACACCGTCGCCTGTTGAAATTGACCAGTTGTTATGTTTGCCGCTTCCGTTAACGCCGTCAAAAGGCTTTTCGTGAAGAAGGCAAACCATATTATGCTTTTTGGCAACCTTTTGCATAATCTCCATTGTGAGCTGATTATGATCGATAGCCATATTTGTTGTTGAAAAAACGGGAGCAAGCTCATGCTGTGCCGGTGCCGCTTCATTATGCTCCGTTTTTGCAAGGATTCCGAGCTTCCAAAGCTCCTCATCGAGATCCTTCATATACGCAGCTACGCGAGGCTTTATGGAACCGAAATAATGGTCGTCAAGCTCTTGGCTTTTTGGTGGCTTAGTGCCGAAAAGAGTTCTTCCGGTAAAAATAAGGTCTTTTCTCTTGTTGTATAAGTCGGCATCGACAAGAAAGTATTCCTGCTCTGCACCGACGGTTGTTTTTACGCTCTTTGTTTCAACCTGACCGAAAAGACTCAAAATTCTTTTTGCCTGTTTACCGATTGCTTCCATTGAACGAAGCAGGGGAGTTTTCATATCAAGAGCTTGTCCGCCGTAGGAGCAAAAAACGGTCGGAATGCAAAGAACACCTTCTTTTATAAATGCGTAAGAAGTCGGATCCCATGCGGTATATCCTCTTGCCTCAAAGGTTGTGCGGATTCCGCCGGAGGGAAAGCTTGAAGCGTCGGATTCGCCCTTAACAAGCTCCTTTCCGGAAAATTCCATTATAACACTTCCGTCGCTGCAAGGGGAAATAAAGCTGTCGTGCTTTTCGGCGGTAATACCGGTCATCGGTTGGAACCAATGAGTATAGTGAGTTGCACCGTTTTCAACAGCCCAATCCTTCATAGCGTTGGCAACAACATTGGCAACGGCAATATCAAGACGCTTTCCGTCCTGAATCGTCTTTTTTATTGCTTTATAGGTTTCTTTAGGTAATCTTGACCTCATGGCTTTATCGTCAAAAACCATACAGCCGAAATAGTCGGGAACGCTTTTCATACTCATTCTCCTATTAAAAAATATAACATTAATAAATATATTACTTATTTAAAGTAAAGTCAAGTTTTTTATGCAATCGTTATCCGTGCTTTTTTGCAATGGAATTAAGAGAACCGATAATTGTTGAAGCGGTGCTTCCTCCTGCGGAAAGAAGCTCCTCATAATGTCGGTGGTATTCTCCGAAAAGAGCTTCGCCGAGCTTCCAATCGCCTATTTTCATATTCCAAATCGAATCGGCTATAAACGGAGCAAAATCATTATCCGGAATTATGTAGCCGATAGCATCGTTGCAAAGTCCCATAACAAGAACTGTTTCATCGGGATTATTCTTTCTTATTATGTCGGCAGTAGCCTCCAAAGTCCAATCTTCACCGAGATACGCATCTGCCGCACCGACAACATTGCCGTAAACAAGCTGAGGAACAAGCTCTCCGGGAACGGTAAGCATAGTTATATTTTTTCCTATTTCAATATATCCGACTTCGGTTATGAGCGAATATCCGCTTGGGCTCGACGAATCGAAAACCGTTGTAAATCCGAGCATTTGAGCATCTGCGGCAAGATAGAAAAGTCCCTTGTCAAGCTGTACCGCACATTCTTCCATATTGATATTGAGCATAGGCTCAACCTCTTTTGCATTTTCGCAAGCTTCAAAAATAAGTCTTGCAAACTCATAGCCGAGCGATTTCGCACTTTGATAATCGGAAGCTTTCGCATCATTTTCCGCCTCCGATGCGACTTTTTCGAGAACCGCCTCATTTTCAACATTGGTTTTCATAACGGATATGGGCGACTGTGCACCCTGAACGAACATAAAATTCATTCCGTTTTCATTGACGTATTTTTCAATATATCTCGGAAAATCCGCACTCAAAAGGGAGGTTGATCTGTCAATCGTTGTCGGATGTGCACCGAGATTGGCAAAAATCGTAGGCGAAATCGATGAATCATCGGGAACAAATTTAAAGCAGGCGATAAAATGCTGATACCCCTCACCGTATCTTTTGTTTGTAAGATAGGAGTATTCATCGTCGGGATAGAGGTTCTTTTCTTCGTTTCTTCCGATTCCGGCGGTTTCAAAGTAATACAGCTCGCCTTGAGTCATTGAAAGATATGCATCAACAATCGCATCCGAGGCACCGTCTATCATAACATCGAGAAATTCACCGTCTATGCTTCTTTCAGCTTCAACAAAAGGAAGCCACGAAAACATATTTTGAAAAATTTTCGGAATTATTTCTATACTGAAGCCTTGAGTGTCAATAACCGTATGGCAATGCGTGCTGTTGATATTAATGGCAATAATATCGTTGTTTATGCTTTTTTCGGCAAGCTTATCGGCAACTGTTTCTCTGATTTTGCGAACATCGGCGTTGCCGACACCTATTCCGTCAACTGCGGCAAAAACAGCCGTGCCTCTTTCGGAGCCGTCATTAAGAGCAATGGCACTAACGCTTTGGTCATCATATACGCCGTTGATTTTTTGAGTGAAATATCCGCCGGTGTAATATTCCTTTGAGCCGTCGGCAAGATTTTCGGGAACGATGCTTGCCTTACCGAAGCCCAAACTCCATTTTGCGTTTGCGGTAGGCTCGTCAATAAAATCGGCAGTTCCATCATAAAAATTTTTGCTTTCACCGCCGAAATATTCTTCTACCGTCAAATAATCCGCTTTGGGAAACAGCCATGAAGCAACGGTAAACGCACCGTTGATAACAGTATTGATGGCTTCGGAAACACCCACAATCGCACTGTTATCCGAGCTTGATGCACCGGAAGCAAAAGCACTTATCGGTGAAAGAAGAATACAGAGTGTCAATAAAAAAGCCGAATATTTTTTTAATGTTCTTTTCATTGTGATATCTCCCTATAAAGTATAATTTCTGTCAATATTGATAACCGTGAAATACTTTGCGTTTATCCGTTTCACACCTTTTTCGACCGCTGCTCTGAATTCATCTTCCGTAATAGGTGAATTGAGCGGCAAAACCGCATCGAAAATAAGATTTGTGTGAGTCGGACCGTCAACGATTCTGAAATCGTGAATCGATGAATCTGCGTTTATTTTCCGAACCAGCTCCGAAACCTCTTCTTTAAGCTTATGGGTTCGTTCATCGTTGATGATAGGATCCATATGTATTGAAATTTCTATTCCGAGCTTATCTTTAACCTGTCTTTCGATAAGGTCAATGGTATCGTGCGAGTGTAAAATATCAATATCCGCAGGTACCTCTGCGTGGAGAGAGCCGTATATTTTTCCGTGACCGTAGCTGTGAAGCACCATATCGTGGATTCCCACCACGCCCTCATAAGACATCACCAGTTTTTCAAGCTGTGCAACAAGCTGCTTGTCGGGCGGTTCACCGAGGAGAGGACCGAGCGTACTCCTTATGATATCGATTCCGGCATAAATTACAACAAGTGCAACAACTATTCCCATAACCGCATCAACGGGCCAATCGGTAAACTTTGCCGCAACAAGGGCAATCAATGAACAGGCTGTTGAAGCGATATCACCGATGCTGTCGGTAACAACAGCATCAACGGCAACGGAATCCATAAGCTTTCCGACTTTTCTGTTAAAAAATGCGAGCCAAATTTTTGCAATAATCGAAAATACAAGCACAACAACGGCTGGAACACTGAAAATAACCGTTTCGGGATTTACAAATTTATCAACAGAGGTTTTTATCAGCTCAACACCCATAATAAGAATAAAAAACGCAAGTGTCAATGCCGAAATATATTCAACTCTGCCGTGTCCAAACGGATGCTCGTCATCTGCTGGTTTGCCGGATATTTTAAAACCCGCAAGACTGATAACCGACGAAACGGCATCGAAAATATTATTTGCTCCGTCTGCAACGATGGAAACGCTTTTTGTTAACGCTCCGAAAACCATTTTGAAAACCGAAAGCACGGCATTGAGAACGATTCCGACCGTTCCGCTCAACATTCCCAGGCGAACTCTCTCCTTTTCGCCAAGTATAACCCCGATAGAATCGGATTTATCGCCCCCTTTTATCAAAAATTTCATAAGAAGCTTTGTCAGCAATCAAACCACTCCACTAACATAATTTTTCTTTGATTATTCCTTTGTGATATGCACATCAAGCTGACCGTAAGGAATCGAGATATTATTTTTATCAAACGAAAGCTTAACAGCCTCCTGCATATAATAAAAGATATCCCAATAGTCATCTGCCGAGCACCAAATAAGGCAGGCAAGGTTAACGGAGCTTGCCGCTTGCTCTTTAACGGCAATCACGGGTGCCGGATCGGTAAGAATAAGATTATTCTCACGAATCACCTCAAGAATAACCTCTTTAGCCTTTGCGATATCCGCCTCATACGAAACGGAGAAAACAAGGTCAAGACGTCGTCTGGCCTCTGCATTGTAGTTGATAATATTATTTGAAGTAATGTATGAATTTGGAATTATAACTCTTTTGTTGTCAACCGTAATAAGTACGGTATACATTATTTTTATTTCGTGCACTTTACCGCTGACCGTTCCGACATCGATATAATCGCCGCTTTTGAACGGATGATTCATAAGTATCTGTATTCCGCTTGCAAGCTGGCTGATGCTCGATTGGAGTCCCAAGCCTGCCGTAACGCCTGCCGCACCGAGAGCGGTTACAAAAGAATTAACATCGATTTTAAGCGTTGAAAGTGCGGAAAGAACAAATGTGAATTTAAGAATGAGGGTTACTATTGTTTTGATAAAAGAATGAATTGACGGATCAACCCCCTTTGCCTGCATAGCCTTAACAACGAGCTTACCGACAAGATTTGAAATAATAAAGCCGATAATGAGAATTGCGGCTGCGGCAATAATCAGCGGAGCTTTTGAAACAGCAAGAGCGGCAATGCCCTCATAATCCCTTCCCTGAATAAGCTGTGCAAGATCAAGATGATAAATTCTCATACTCACATCTCCTTAATTATGTTCAATAAATGTATTTTACTCTTTTTTTACAGTTTTCGCAATAGGAAATGTTAAATATTAAATTCTGTAAATTATGCGATTTTATGTTGACAAAACGAATTTAATAAACTATAATAATTTCGATGATTAGGGTTATACAAGCATTTCCGTAATCATATTTTATGCCGGTGTGGCGAAATCGGCAGACGCAAGGGACTTAAAATCCCTCGGTGGCAACACCGTACCGGTTCAAGTCCGGTCACCGGCACCAGAATGCCTTTGCTTGCGCGTACAGAGGCATTAATTAATGAATAATGAATGATTTTTTGATTTTTAAAGATTCGGATACATATTTTTTTCAAGAGCATAAAAACAATTGTAGGTGTAACTGCATCTGAAACTTGATAATTGTTATTCATTGTTCATTTTTAAAAACCTCGTGGCAGTTGAATCCAACTGCCGCTTTTTTTATTTTTTTCCTCACATAATAATGCCGATTATCATAAATTGCGGTTCTATCGTCAAAATAGCCAAAATTGCCACAAAATACTGTGTATTTTTTTCTTTGGTTTTTTTCGATATAATCTTTCAAATTTTATGAAAGTATAGTACAATAAACATATATTAATGAATCGGAGGACTTGTCAAATGCCTGATTATGCAGATTTTACAACAATACCCTACGGTCAGCTCGGTATTCTCCCCCTTCCCGGCACTGAAGAAGTTGCAAAAAAGATTGACAGCTATCTTGTTAAATGGAGAAGAGAAAGAGACAGCGAACACAAGCTTACGCTCCCGTTTGCGGGCTACGAAAAGGATTCTTACATTGTTAAGGCGTCGTTTCCCAGATTCGGAACAGGCGAAGGTAAATGTGTAATAAATCAAACCGTAAGAGGCTTTGACCTGTTTATCCTTTGCGATCCCTTTAATTACAGCGTTAAATACAAAATGTATGGCTTAGATGTTCCCATGAGTCCCGATGATCATTATTCAAATCTTAAAAGAGCCATCAGTGCAATCGCCGGAAAAGCAAGAAGAATCAACGTTATTATGCCTATGCTTTACGAAGGAAGACAGCACAGACGCTCAAGCAGAGAATCCCTTGACTGTGCCGATATGCTGCGTGAGCTTTGCATTAACTACGGAGTTGAAAATATCATTACCTTTGATGCTCATGATCCGAGAGTTCACAATGCGATTCCCCACAGCGGCTTTGAAAACGTTCAGCCCGTTTATCAAATGATAAAAGCAATGTGCAAAAGTATTCCCGACCTTAATATCGACAACAACCATATGATGGTTATCTCACCCGATGAGGGCGGTATGGGAAGATGCATCTACTTTTCAAATGTTCTCGGACTTGATCTCGGTATGTTCTATAAACGCCGCGATTATTCGGTTATTGTTGACGGCAGAAATCCGATTGTTGCTCACGAATTTCTCGGTACAAACATTGAGGGCAAGGACGTTATCATTATCGATGATATGATTTCCTCCGGCGACTCAATGATTGAGGTTGCAACAAAGCTTAAGGAGTTTAAGGTTAACAGAATTTTTATCTGTGCTTCATTCGGACTTTTCTGCAACGGTCTTGAAACCTTTGATCAGGCTTATGCCGACGGTCTTATTGACAAGGTTTTCACAACAAACCTTATTTATTCTTCGCCGGAGCTTCTTTCAAGAGAATGGTATGTAAGCGTTGATATGTCAAAGTATTGCTCGTATATCATAGATACGCTCAATCACGATGAATCCATCAGCGGTCTTCTTGATCCCAAAGACAGAATACACAGACTTCTTGATAGATACGGTTTTGTAAGTCACAAATAATTTTCGAGAAATGCCGCCGATTGTCGGTTGTATCCGTCATACGGAGAGTAGCTTTTCGAGGCAAACATAATAAAATATAACAAAAACAGGCTTGTATTGGCAATTGATTCTGCACATACAAGCCTGTATTTTATATCCCTGCGATTTTTCTCAGAAGAACAGGTCTTTTTGTTGTTATGTTATCGGGTGATATTTTAAGTACTTTCGGCATATCCGAAGGCTCATTGACCGTCCAAAGCGAAAGTAAAAGGTTGTTTTGGTGCATAACATCTGCAAAAAGCTTTTCCGCATATCTGTAATTTGAGTTAATTCCGATTGCACCGAGCTGTTTGGCGTAATCCGCAACGGCTTGAGCAGCGGAAGAATCGGCTGATTCTCTTTCTGTAATATCGTGATTCAGAAAATAGGGGATTCCGGAGCTGCTTTTGACCGTTTCAACCCAATCTTTAAAAACACCTGTATAAAAAACTCTTTCACGAAGTCCGAATGATTCCGTAAGCTTATCAATTGCACCGAGGTTATTTGTTGATTTGATATCAAGATTGAGTTTGCACGATTTGGTTTCGGCAACCGCCTCCAAAGCCTTTTCGAGCAGCACTCCTTGATCGCCGTTCGGTTGTGCATTGTGGATTATAACAGGAGTACCGTCGGGTCGAAAGCTGACATCTATTTCAATGATTTGGGCATTTGCATCAATTGCAGCCTTAATTGAGCGAATCGTGTTTGGCTTTGTGTGCATTGCTCCGGCGTGAAATGTAACCGAAAAGTCATTCGGTAAATCATAATCGAATGAAAGTTTGCCGCTGTTGATTTTAAAATATAAGCTGTCATAAATACGTACCGCTTCGTAATAAAGCAAATTCATTTTAATCACTCCCATAAAATTAAAGCACAAAACGGGTTTTCTGTCAAATAATTATAAAATCCACAAAAAATGCATAAAAGATATTGAAAAAGTTGAATTATTATGTTAACATTATATATATTGTTAATCAAAAGGAGGAAATCGGGTGGAAGAAAGAGTAAATGTTGCTTTTGATGAACAAAGTCAAGGCATAGTTATTGACTATGAAAAGGGTGTTAAAAATCCTCTTTTAAAAAACAGAAGATATATCGGCAACAAGGAAAGAATAGGTTATTTGCTTAACGATGTTTCGGCAAGCTTTAACATTAATAAGTATAACGACAGATTTATTTATGATATTGTTAAGCTTGATTTTGATTTTCTTGCTGTTTTCGGATTTTTTGCCGGCATTTGGGATGTTATCAATGATACTTTTATCGGAGTTATAGTTGACAGAACAAGAACTCGCTGGGGTAAATTCAAGCCGTACATACTTTTAGGAAAAATTCCTCTTATGATTATCGGCTTGTGGTATTGGTTTATGCCGATTTTCTTTGCCGATACAAGCTCAACCTATGTTCCCAAGCTTATTTTCTATGCCGTATTTACCGTTATTTGCGAAACGGCGGGTACCTTTACTTCAATTGCGGGTACCGGATTTATGGCAACGATAACCCCCGATCCGCTTGAAAGAACAAGCTTGATTACTATGGCAAACCTTGTTTCCGGTCTTGTCGGCGAAAAGCTGCCCGAACTCCTTTTCGGTCTTTTGCTTGACCTTGTTAATAATAATGTTGTTTCATGGAACAGAACAACGCTGTTTATTTCATTCGGCGTTGTTACGGCGGTTGCAAGCTGTGCTATGGCGTTCTATTTCATTTGCGTTACCAAAGAAAGAGTTTCGCAGTCGATTGAAAAGCCGAATTTTTGGCAGGGAATGAAAGCTATATTCAATAACCGACCTATTTTACTCTATACCCTTTCGGAATTTCTTGCCGGTTTCTCGGTTGGCAAGAGCAAAATAAATTATTTCATCGATGTTCTCGGCTCGGCAACATATCAAACGATTGTCGGTATTCCCGCTTCACCCGTTACAACGCTCAGCTACGCATTTATAGCACCGCTGAGAAGAAAATTCTCGACCAAAGCAATTTGGATTATGGAGGATATTTGGACGGATATGTGCTGGCTCGGCGTTTTTGCAATCGGTTCCATCGGCGGAGCGGAAAAAGGACTTTACAAAAACAAATGGGTGATGCTTCCGGTTTTGGCAATCGAAGAAACCATCGAAATGTGCGTTTACGGAGTAAGGCACGTTATTCCGCAGGAAATCCTCAATGAAGCAATGGACTATTGCGAATGGAAGAACGGCTACAGAGCCGAGGCGATGACGGGTGTTGCAAGGGGACTTGTAACAAAGCTTCAGAGCATAACTATGAGTTCAATTCAAAACTTCATTATGAAACGAATAGGCTATATTCAAGGTCTTAGCATAGGAACGCAATCCGACAGAACAAAGTGGTGGATTTTTGCAATGTGCACGGGTATTCCCATAATAACCGGTGCTCTCGGAATAGTTCCGAAATTTTTCCACAACCTTAACGGCAAAGAGCGTGACAGAATGTATCAGGAGCTTTTCGCAAGGAGAGAGGCGATGCAAAATGCGATTAAGAACGCAAAAGATTCCGATGAGGTTGAAAGAATCGCAAAGGCACAAATGAATGCCGACTATGTTCAAGAATGATATTTGACGAAAAAAGACTTGCAAATGAACGCGACGGTTCACATTGCAAGTCTTTTGATTATACAGTCAAAAATTATTTGTTTGAATCGTTTTGACGGATTTCAACTCGTCTGACCTTACCGCTGAAGGTTTTCGGAAGCTCATCAACAAATTCAATGATTCTCGGATATTTATAAGGAGCGGTGTTGGTTTTAACATATGTTTGAAGCTCCTTAACAAGCTCCGGAGAGCCTTCATAGCCGGGTCTGAGAACAACCGTTGCCTTAACGACAAAGCCTCTGACGGGATCGGGTACGCCTGTAACGGCAACCTCAAGAACAGACGGATGCTCAAGCATAACGCTTTCGATTTCAAAGGGTCCGATTCTATAGCCGGAGGATTTGATAACATCATCGTTTCTGCCGAAATAAACAAATCTTCCTCGTTCATCTCTGTATGCAAGGTCGCCCGTGTGGAAGAAACCGCCTCTATAGGCTTCTTTGGTATCTTCCTCACTGAAATTATAGCTTGCAACAACTCCGCACGGATGCTCTTCCGGCGAAGCCGATTGAATACAGATTTCTCCAATCGTTCCTCGCTGACAGTGATTTCCGTCTTCATCGAGAATATGAACATTAAGACCGGGAGCAGGGAAACCGATTGCACCGGGTACGGGCTTCGTCCAAGGATAGAGAGTGCATATGCTGACGGGAGTTTCGCTCATTCCGAAGCCTTCGTGAATTTCAAGTCCCGTTGCCTCTTTCCATTTGTTAAATATATCCGCATTAAGAGCTTCGCCGGCGGTGCAGCAGTGGGTAATTGACGAAAGGTCATATTTGCTGACATCGTTTTGAAGCATAAGGCGATACATTGTAGGCGGAACGCAGAAGGTTGTAACTTTATATTTTTCGAGTTTAGAAAGAATATCCGCACCGTCGAATTTATCAAAGTCATAAACAAGATTTGCACTTTCGCCCATCCATTGACCGTAATATTTTCCCCAGAGGGATTTTGCCCATCCCGAATCCGAAACGGTGAAATGCATTCCGCCGTCAACAACTCGGTGCCAAAAAACTCCGGTCATAATATGTCCGAGCGGGTACTTGAAGTCGTGGGCGATAATCTTGGGATAGCCGGTTGTGCCCGATGAAAAGTTGATAATCATCGTATCATCAACCGTTGTTGCAGCATCTCCGGTCGGTCTTGTCCAATTTTCGCTTGCCTTTTCAAAGCCTTCTTCAAAATCAATCCAACCGTCAATCTGCTTGTGCTTGGTAACAAATTTCTTTTCGATGGTTTCGTATTCGTCCTGCTTTTCATCAAAATATTCCGTGCAGCAGTCGTCACCCGTGATGACTGCATATTTTATTTTTGCTTTGTTGCAACGGTAAACATAATCTTTTCCCTTGAGCATATTTGAAGCGGGAACCATAATTGCACCGATTTTGTTAAGTGCAAGTGTGATTACCCAGAAAAGATAGCTTCTTTTGAGAATAAGAAGAACGGGATCTCCTTTTTTTACACCCTGCGAAACAAAGTAATTAGCCGCCTTATCCGAAAGACGTTTCATATCGCCGAAAGTCAGCCTAAGCTCCTCTTGCTTGTTTGAAACATAAAGAAGTGCAAGCTTATCCGGCTTTTCGGTTCCGAGAACATCAACAACATCGTAAGCATAATTAAAGTTGTTTTCATAGGTGATTTTAAAGTTTTCCTGACAGTCCTTGAGTGATACGAACGAATCTCTCGACCTGCCGATAAATTTTTCATAGATTGGCATTATTTTGACTCCTTATTATTTTAACACAAGCGCAATAAATTTTGCTTGAGTGTCACTCACGTTTTTGTGAGCGTGGGGAATTGAGGAATCAAAATATGCGCTGTCACCTTCGTTAAGCTCATAGCAAATGTCGCCGATATAGAGCAGAAGATTTCCGGAAAGAACATAGTCAAATTCCTGACCTTCGTGTTCATCCATTACGGGAGGATTGCCCGAAGGATCGATTGTAACAAGAAACGGTTCGGCTTTTTTGTTTCTGAATGTATAAGCAAGATGCTCAAATTCATAGCCGGGATTTCTGTTAACAACATATCCCTTGCCCTTTTTAACTACGGTGCAAGAGGTAAGGCGAGGCGACTCACCGCTGATAATATCAAGAATATCAACGCCGAGAATGAGAGCAATATTGTTGAGCGTGCTGATGGCGAAATCATATTCGCCGTGCTCAAACGCATTGTAGTTATCCTCTGAAATCTCAAGCTTCTCCGCCATTTCCGATGCGGAAAAGCCGCAGGTTTCACGAAGGGAAGCAACTCGCAGGCCAATTTCTTTTAATTCAAGCATGTGGGTTTCTCCTGTTTAGAATAGATTAATAGTTGTAGCCAAGCTCAACGGCTTTAATATTAAGCTCGATAAGATTTGCTTTTTTTGCGGGAACAAGCTTTTTCATTGCGGCTTCAACGTTTTCGTAGGGCATTACGCCTGCCTTTGCGATAACGTGACCTATCATTATCATATTTGCAAGGCCGGGAAGATTTTCATCCGATGCAAGCTTTGTTGCGGGAATATAATAAACATCAACATCATCTCTTTCAACCTTACGGTCGATAAGTGAGCTGTCAACAAAAATCTTTGCTCCGGGAACTGCCGCCGCCTCAAATTTGTCAAGTGAGGGGAGGTTCATAGCAACAAGAACATTGGGGTTTGAAACAATGGGCGAACCGATTTTTTCATCGCTGAGAATGATTGAGCAGTTACAAGTACCGCCTCTCATTTCGGGACCGTAGGAGGGAAGCCAGCTAACCTCTTTTTCTTCAAGAAGTCCGTCATATGCAAGGAATTTACCGGAGAAAAGGATGCCCTGTCCGCCGAAACCCGCAAGAAGAATCTCATGTGTCATAAATCATTCACCCTCCTTTTCTGCCGTTTTATCTTTATAAACACCGAGGGGATAATAGGGAATCATATTTTCTTCAAGCCATTCGAGAGCCTTGTCGGGCTTGAGTCCCCAGTTTGTGGGGCAGGTTGAAAGAACTTCAACAAGAGAGAAGCCTTTGCCCTCAAGCTGGTTCATAAATGCCTTTTTGATTGCTTTTTTTGCGTTTTTAACATTCTTAACATTGTTAACAGCAACTCTTTCAAGGTATGTTGCACCGTCAACATTTGAAAGAAGCTCACAAACCTTTACGGGTAAGCCTACTTGTTCGGGATTTCTGCCGTAAGGTGAAGTTTGAGTAACCTGACCGGGGAGTGTAGTGGGTGCCATTTGACCGCCGGTCATACCGTAAATTGCGTTATTAACAAATATGATTGTTATGTTTTCTCCTCTTGCGGCGGAGTGAACGGTTTCCGCCGTACCGATGGCAGCAAGGTCGCCGTCACCCTGATATGTGAAAACAATATTGTCGGGCAATGAACGTTTAACACCCGTTGCAACTGCGGGTGCTCTGCCGTGTGCTGCTTCAATCATATCGCAGTTAAAATAATTGTATGCGAAAACGGAGCATCCGACGGGTGCTACGCCTACTGTTTTTCCTTCAATGCCGAGTTCATCGATAACTTCGGCAACCAGACGATGAATTATGCCGTGAGTACAGCCGGGACAATAGTGAAGGGGTACATCGGCAAGTGCCTTGGGTTTCTCAAAAACTGTCATTATTTGTCACCTCCGATGGAATTTGCTTTGTTAATTGAATTAAGAACATCTTCTGTTGTGGGTATCATACCGCCGACTCTGTTGCAAAGAAGAACAGGCTTTTTGCAACGGATTGCAAGCTCAACGTCTTCAATCATCTGACCCATTGACAGCTCAACGCTGATGAATGCCTTGACCTTATCCGCCGCTGCATTGAGAACCGCCTTGGGGAAGGGCCAAAGTGTTATAGGTCTTATCATACCGACCTTGATGCCTGCTTCGCGAGCCTTGTCGATTGCATTCTGGGATACTCTTGCCGCAACGCCGTATGCTACGATGCAGATTTCGGCATCTTCCATACGATATTCGTCATACATAACCTCGTTCGCCTCGATTTGAGCATAACGCTCGAAACGCTCAAAGTTATATTTTTCAAGCTCTTCGGGTTTAATGAAAAGGGAGTTGACTATGTTGTGCTCTCTTTCGCATTTTGTACCGCAAGCTGCCCAGCTTGATTTGTCATATTCCTTAACCTCACCCATCTCAAGCGAAACGGGTTCCATCATCTGTCCCATTGTGCCGTCGGAAAGAAGCATTGCGGGCATTCTGTATTTATCGGCAAGGTCGAAGCCTTTAAATGTCAGGTCAACCATTTCCTGAACGGAAGCGGGTGCGAGAACGATAAGCTTAAAATCGCCGTGACCTGCACTTTTTGTTGACTGGAAATAATCGGACTGCGAGGGTTGAATACCGCCCAGACCGGGACCGCCTCTCTGAACATTGATGATAAGAGCGGGAAGATCCGAACCGGCAAGATATGAAATACCTTCGCTTTTAAGGGCGATTCCGGGGCTTGAGCTTGAAGTCATTGCACGCTTGCCTGCCGCAGCAGCACCGTAAATCATATTGATAGCGGCAATTTCACTTTCAGCCTGCAAAAATGTTCCGCCGATAACGGGCATTCTTTTTGCCATATAAGCGGCAATTTCCGTTTGAGGTGTTATGGGATATCCGAAGTAATGACGGCAGCCTGCCATTATGGCAGCTTCCGCAAGAGCTTCGTTACCCTTCATCAAAACTTTTTCAGCCATTTTTCTTTCTCCTTACTTTTCAACGGTGATTACGCAGTCGGGACACATCGTTGCACAAAACGCACAGCCGATGCAAGCTGACTGATCGGTGATGCCGGCAGGGTGATATCCCTTGGCATTTATTTCTGTTTTGAGAAGTGCCACGATTTTTTTGGGGCACGCACCGACGCAAAGGCCGCAGCCCTTGCAAAGGTCGGTATTAAAGGTTACTTTAGCCATAATTCTTCTTTCTCCTTAATCAACTGTTGCTTTTGCCCACGACTGCTTAACGTAAAGCTTTATCGGAATGCAATTTGCAACTTTGTCTTTGAGCGTATCATAAAGCTCATATTTTACCGTTGTCATTTTTATCGGCAGTCCGCTTTCTTTTGAAACCTCCTCGGCGTAATTCACGGAATCGAGCACGGTTTTTTCGTCTGTTTCGTCTCCGAGGTTGGAGTTGTTGACGATTGCCGTAAATTTCATTCCGCACGCCGTTTCGATTTCACGCATAACCGCAAGGGTTGACGAGCAGTTGCGTGTCAGGGGACGATATTTATTGATAACAAACAGCATTTCGTAATTATTTTCTTCGAGTATTGCGGGAGCATATCTGCCCATTGCAAGAGCACCTCTGTCGTCTCCGCCGACATCGATAACCGCCGCCGCATTTTTGTTGTCTATAATCGAATAGGCTTCCGACGGCATAGCGGGAACATCAACATTTGAGTTGGCATATTCCGAAGAAATAAGGTGAATGCCCTTGCTTTCCAGATATTTTTCACTGTCCTTTGAGCGGAAATACGGATTAACTATGTCGAGGTCGGCTATAACAACCTTTT
The DNA here is from genome assembly GCA_964571095.1 of uncultured Clostridium sp. Lineage (GTDB taxonomy): Bacteria > Bacillota > Clostridia > Oscillospirales > Acutalibacteraceae > CAG-177. Next base: position 36,638 of record CAZNAC010000002.1, read on the forward strand.
CGTGTGTTTTTTTCAGCTCCAAGGCATAGTTAACCGAGATATTTGTTTTTCCGCTGCCGTAATGACCGGCAAAGAGAGTTATTCTTTTGCTGTTCATATTAAAGAACTTTTACCCAGCCGAATTTATCTTCACAGCTGCCGCCCTGAATGCCGGTAACCGTATCATAAAGCTTCTGGCTTATTTCGCCGATTTCACCGCCGTTGATGGTCATAACCTCGTCCTTATAGCGAAGCTTGCCAACGGGAGAAATAACCGCAGCGGTTCCCGTTCCGAAGCATTCTTCGAGAGTACCGTTCTTTTGGGCTTCTATAAGCTCATCAACCGAAACCTTTCTTTCTTCAACGGGAAGTCCCCAGCTCTTGCAAAGCTCAATAACCGAGTTTCTTGTTATGCCGGGAAGAATGCTGCCGTTAAGCATGGGAGTGACGATTGTGCCGTTAATTTTGAAGAAGATGTTCATGGCACCGACTTCTTCAATATATTTTCTTTCAACGCCGTCAAGCCAAAGAACCTGCGAATAGCCGTCATCGTGAGCCTTAACCTGTGCCGCAAGGCTTGCCGCATAGTTACCGCCGGTTTTCGCAAAGCCCATACCGCCTCTTACGGCTCTGACATAATCGTCCTCAATCCAAATGCCTACGGGAGCAAGTCCGCTTGAATAGTAAGCACCGGAGGGTGAAAGGATAACTATGAAAAGATATGTTTTTGAAGGAGCAACGCCGAGAAAATCATCGGTTGCGATGATAAACGGACGGATATAGAGCGATGTTCCGGGAGCGGAGGGAATCCAATCTTTATCAATCTTTACAACCTCGCTGACCGCCTGAACAAAATCTTCAACCGGAAGCTGGGGAATGCAAAGACGCTTGTTTGTATCATTTGTTCTTTTTGCGTTCATATCAGGTCTGAAAAGGCGAATTTCGCCGTCAACGCCCTTATATGCTTTAAGACCTTCAAACATTTCCTGACCGTAATGGAAAACCATACAAGCGGGGGAGAGGGTGAGATCGCCGTAAGGAATGATACGGGGATCGTGCCAGCCCTGACCTTCGGTGTAGTTCATAACAAACATATGGTCAGTGAAGATTTTTCCAAAGCCGAGATTGCTTTCATCGGGCTTCTGCTTGGGAGAGGTTGTTCTCTCGATTTTGATATTTAACATTTTATAACACCCTTTCGGTAAGTATAGTTTATTTTGTAAGTCCTAATTTTGCGGCAAATTCTTCTCTCATTTTGTATTTGAGAATTTTGCCTGCGGCATTTTTGGGGAAATCATCAACAAATTCAATATATTTCGGAACCTTATGTCTTGCCATATGAGATTTAATATAATCTCTCATCTCATCCTCTGTCATCGAACAGCCGTCTTTGAGAATAATGCAAGCCATAATTTCTTCGCCGTATCTCTTATCCGGAACACCGATAACCTGAACATCCTGCGTATATTCGTGAGTGAAAATAAATTCTTCGATTTCTCTCGGATAAATATTCTCACCGCCGCGGATAATCATATCTTTGAGTCTGCCGGTGATAAGATAATATCCGTCGGGCCTTCTGCAAGCGATATCGCCGCTGTGAAGCCAACCGTCCTTATCGATTGCGGCTTCCGTTGCTTTGGGCATTTTATAATAACCTTTCATTATATTGTAGCCTCTCGCAACAAATTCGCCGTTTTCCCCGTCGGGAAGATCCTCGCCGGTTTCGGGATCGATAATTTTGCATTCAACATTCGGAAAAGCACTGCCGACGGTTTCGGTTCTGTCTTCAAGTGATTCGTTAACCTCTCCCATTGTGCAGCCGGGCGAAGCCTCCGTTTCACCGTAAACAGAAAGAATTTCGGTCATATTCATTTCCGCTGCGGCTTTTTTCATAAGGTCGGGCGGACAGTTTGCACCTGCCATAATGCCCGTTCTCATATAAGAAAAGTCGGTCTTTGAAAAATCTTCGTGTTGAAACATTGCGATGAACATAGTCGGAACGCCGTTGAAGCAGGTGATATGCTCCTGATTTATGCAGGCGAGTGATGATTTTGCCGAGAAATAGGGGAGCGGACAAAGAGTGCCGCCGTGAGTCATCATCGATGTCATTGAAAGAACCATTCCGAAGCAATGGAACATAGGAACCTGAATCATCATACGGTCTGCGGTTGACATATCCATTCTGTCGCCGATGGTTTTGCCGTTGTTGACAATGTTATAGTGAGTGAGCATAACGCCCTTGGGGAAGCCGGTTGTTCCCGAAGTATACTGCATATTGGCAACATCGTGGCAATCAACAGCCGCCGCTCTGCGGTAAACTTCTTCTATGGGAACACGAACAGCCATATCCATTGCCTCCTCCCAAGTCAGACAACCCTTTTGGCGATAGCCGACGGTTATAACATTGCGAAGAAACGGAAGCTTTCTGCAATGGAGAGGCTTGCCGGGAACGGCAACCTCAAGTTCGGGACAAAGCTCGGCAATGGACTGAGCATAATTTGAATCAAGGCAGGACTCAATGGTAATAAGCGTATGCGTATCCGACTGCCTGAGAAGATACTCGATTTCGTGAATTTTGTATGCAGTGTTAACGGTAACAAGAACAGCACCGATTTTTGTTGTTGCCCAGAAAGTGATGAACCATTGGGGAAGATTTGTTAACCACACGGCAACCTTATCTCCGGGCTTTACGCCCAAAGCGATGAGTGCTCTTGCACAGTTATCAACATCGTCACGGAATTGAGAATAAGTTCTTGTGTAGTCAAGAGTAGTATATTTATAAGCGATTTGATCGGGGAATTTCTCGACCATGGTATCGAGAACCTGCGAAAAGGTTTTATTTATAAGCTTGTATTTTTCCCACACAAATTTTCCGGTACCGCTTCTGTTGGTGTAAAGAAGCTCATCATTGTTCTTTTTGCGTTCATAAACGGTGATGGAATTGATAAAGTGAGGAAAAACGATTTCCGCAACACCGAAATCCTCCATTTTTTTCGGCTGGCATTCATATGAAAGGAAGCCGTCATAATTAACGGATTCAAGTGCACGGAGCATTGTTCCTATCGGAAGATTTCCCTCGCCGATAAGCTTATATTTCAGCTCACCGTTTTCAATTGCGGAATCCTTAATATGAACGTGCTTTATATAAGCACCGAGGTTCGTGATGGTAGTGTCGGGTTCTTCGCCGAAATCTCTGTACGGATGGTTTATATCCCAAAGAGCCGCAAGAGCGTCGCAGGCGAAAATATTAAGGAGGTCACGCAGTCTTGATGTGTCCGCATATATGCCAACGGTTTCAACAAGAAGCGTAACACCGTCCTGCTCCGATTTTTCGATAAGTCTGCCGATGAGCGATGTTACAGCCGCATCTTCGGCTTTTTTGTCGTTGACGGTATAAGCGTGAATGCGAACATAGGGGCATCTGATTTTCGATGCGATTTCAATCGCTGTTGCGATTTCTTCAAAATTCTTTTCCGCTGTGGATTCATCTGCAATATTACAATATGTATCAATGCAGGGAATGCAGAGAGAATTTTCAACAAGCTTATGAAGTGCGGCGGGAATATTAGCCTTGCCGAACGGTGCATCGTTGCCGGTGAATCTTTCATCGGTGATGTTGTGAATTTCAATTCCGTTAAAACCGAGGTCGTTTGCCGTATTGACAAAATCAGCCCAGCTCATATCCTGCCAGCCGTTGGTTGAAAATGAAAGCTTCATACGTTACCCTCCTCATAAACGATTTTATTGAGGGCATTGACATATGCGATTATGCTTGCACCGATAATATCCGTTGAAATGCCTTTGCCGGAATAAAGCTTGCCGTTTGAACGGAGCTTAACAAGTGCTTCGCCCATCGCTTCTCTGCCTTCGGTTACGGATTGAATCTGAAAATCATCAAGCTCATAATGATGACCGATAATCTGTTCAATCGTGCGGAATGCGGCATCAATCGGACCGTCGCCCATTCCTACTGCTCGAAGTATTCTGCTGCCTTTTTCAAGCTCTATATTTGCTGTTGAGGAAATAAGGTTTCCGGAGTTGATAACATAGCTTGAAAGTCTGTAGGTCGGGGGAACCTGATGTGCAACGGTAGCAACAATTGCATCAAGCTCTTTGCTTCCAACCTGTTTTTTTGCCGAAAAGCTTTTGAATGCTTCAAAAACCTTTGAGGTGTCGTCCTCCGAAAGCTCATATCCGAGTGAAACGATTGCCTTGCTGACCTTTGCGATATCGGCGGTATCATCAAGAAGAACGTTGCTTCCGACGGACAGACGTGATGAACCGAATGCCGCCGTTCCGTTTACACCCTCGCTTGTCATTGAAAGAATCCGGCTTGCGGAGTGATTTATTGACATTGCGTTTACGCCATAGCTTACATCAAGGGTGTGACCTTTAATCTGCAAGGCTTTCATTACGTGCTCAAGGTTCGGGAGTGCGGTACTGCCGATGCACGTTTTAATTTGAGTGGCACCGGAGCTTATGCAGGAGAAAACGCAGGCATTTGCCATATCGAGGGCATCGCTGCATTCCGCACTGACGGTAATTTCTTTTGCCGACGGAACAGCTTGATAAATCTCGCCGATGAGAGCTGCAAATTCGTCGGGAAGCAGTGCACCGGCGGTATCGCAGAGGGTAACGGTTTTGGCACCGCTTTCAATTGCGATTTTTACGGCATCGAAAAGGTATGCTTTATCGGCTCTGGTTGCATCAACAGCCGAGAACTCAACATCGTTGCAAATCGAAGCACAATGAGAGGTGAGAGCTGCGATCGTTTCAAGCATTTGAGCCGGTTTCTTATGATAGAAATATTCCATCTGTACTGCCGAAACAGGCAAAGATACGAGAAGTCGGGGCTTTGAAGCTCCGGAAATCGCCTTCATCGCTCTGTCTGCTTCTTCAATCGTGCAGCCTGCGGGGCAGGATAGGATGCTGTTCTTTAGGAGGGGACTTATAGTGCGCAAAACAAGGGTATCGATTTTTTCGTCTGTAATCGGGGCGGCTTCGATAACATCGATTTTCAGCTTGTCAAGAAGCTTTGCAATTTCGATTTTTTCTTTGAAGCTCAGGGCGATGTTACCCTTGCGTGCACACTCTCTGAGTGTTGCGTCTGTGACTGTGATTTTTTTCATAAAAGTTCTCCTTTCGAACAGCATATTTTGACGGAATATGCTTAACTGAAATACTTATGCACTATAAGTTCTCTATATTATAATGAAAACACACGTCAAAGTCAATATATAATCGGTATCTTAATTATCTCATAAAAAAACATTGTATACTGCAACAAATTAAAATTTTTTGCGGAAAATTGTTATGTTGATTTTCAACAAATTATTTTACCTTGTTTTGTATAAAAAGGCAATGATTTGAAATGCTATTCAAAATTAAATTGTTGTCTGAATCAATTGACAAATATCCCGAATCGGGATATAATAAAAATCCCGATATGGTATTCTTTTGAACGGAAAAGAGTTGAAATCACTAAGATGAGACTTAAAGAAATTCGTACTTCGAGAGGAGTTTCTCAGCTAAAGCTCGCACTCGACCTTAATATGACTCAAAACAGTATCAGCAGATATGAAAACGGCGTTCGACAAGCGGATTATCAAACGCTGATTGCGTTTGCGGACTATTTTCAGGTATCGCTCGATTATTTGCTTGAAAGAATCGACGAACCCGATGCTACGTTGGATTTTCACCGTTGATTTTCGGAAAAATCCACTTTGAATATCCGGCTTTTGTCTGATTTTATCGGTATTTCATAAGCGGTCGTTACTGTTACAAAAAACTACATTTTTTTCATTGACTTAGCAGATATTTTTATTGTATAATCAATAAGATGTTTATTTTTGCTCCATAAAATCAGATATTGTTTTTGTAATACGGAGAGGTGAAATGCTTGAATAGCGGTTCAACGGATAAGCTTAATGATGCAGCTTTTGAACAGGTTAACGAGGGTTCATACGATGAACAGATTAAGCCGGTAAGCGGAAAAGTAAAGTTCATAATGTCTGTTGCACTTTTGGCGGTATCCGCAATATATGTTTGTTTGCTGTTCCGTTTCATTTGACCGGAGCTTGTTTTCAACAATAATATTTCTCCGGAGAGTTAAAGGTAAAATGAATAAATCAAAAGGACTTACAGCGGAAAAAGCGGCGTCAATCGGTGTTTTCGTTTTGCTCGCAATTTTTCCGATTATTCTCACAAAAAAATATTTTAACATTACCGCAACACGTTATCTGGTTTTTACGTTAACATCGGTAGTTTTTTTTACCGTTTGCGGCTTACTTAAAATAAATTCGCTTGATGTTCCACCGAAAATCGGAAAATCAAGCTTTACTGCATTTTCTGCGGCGGATATTTCATTTGCTTTATTTTTTCTCGTTTCGATTTTTTCGTCTGTTTCATCGCCGTACGGAATAGCTCATACCTTTAGCGGTGACGGCGGAAGAAGAATGGGCTTGCTGATGACGGCGGCAATGTTTTTTGCATATATTTTCATTTCAAGGTTTTACCGATTGAGAGAATATGAATTTATCTTTTTCGGTGCCGTCGGAGCTTTTGCATCTGTTTTCGGACTTTTGCAGTTTATAGGGCTTGATCCTTTAGGCTTGCTTGAAGGGCTTTCCGAGTTAGACAGCGTAAGATTTATTTCCTTTATGGGAAATATCAATATATATTCAAGCTATTTATGTATTGTTCTTCCGCTTGCAATGTATATGTTTTGCTTCTCGAAGAAAAAGTCGAATATGATTTTTTGGCTTTTTGTTACTTCGACGGCGTTTATCGGTCTTATGACATCGATAAGCGACAGCGGATATCTCGGACTTGCCGTGGCATTGGTATTTTTGGCTGTTTTAACAGCTAAAGAAAAAAAGACGTTTCAAAGATTTTTCGCAGTCCTGATAACTTTGTTTATCAGTGCGGGGATTTTTGATATTGTTTGGAAAATCTTCGGTAATCCCGAACACCCGAATTCCGTTCCGAACGAAATCATTTCAAATCCTTGGGTGATTGCAACGGGAAGCGTTGTTTCCGCAATTTTCATTATTGTTTTAAATTCTTTTGACTTTTCCGAAAAATTTTGCAGGGGAGTCAGAAAGTTTATTATAATTGCAGCCGTGGCGACTGTTGCATTGTGCATTGGATTGATAATATGGTTCACTTATTTTGATGCGACCGCCGATATAGGCAAGCTTTCAAATTATTTAAGACTTTCCCCGAATTGGGGAAACGGCAGGGGGTATGCTTGGACTAAATTGTTTGAGATTTTCAAAGAGCGTCCGCTTTATCAAAAGCTGATCGGTACCGGTCCCGAAACATTCGGATATGAAATGGTTTCGAGATACAACAGTGAAATGTACGAGCTGTTTGATTTTCATTTTGACAATGCTCATAATGATGTTTTGCAGTATCTTATTACCGTTGGCTTGTTGGGCGTGCTCGCTTATGTTATGCTGGTTGTTTTCTCCGCAAAAAAATGTATTAAATCCGAAAATACACTTAGCAGAGCAATGCTGCTTCCGATTGTTGCTTTTTTCGCACAGTCGCTTGTTAACATTACGCAACCGATAACAACACCGCTTTTTTTCGTTTTTCTTGCGTTTTCACAGTGTAAGCCGTGCGAAGAACAGACCGTTTAATCAGACACAACTTGGCGATACCACGAATGAATTAAGAATTGGAGGGCAATTAACCAATGAAAAACAAGACACTTAAAATTATTGCGTTTATCGTAATCATTTCAACAGTTTGCTGCCTCTTTGCATCTGCTGTTAACAATGATGATTTTGCTGTTAATCCCGCACCGTCAGCCTCGGACGTTGCATCATCTGCAACACCTGTAACTCCCGGCACAAGCACACAAGAGCCCGGCACAAGCACACAAGAGCCCGGCACAGGCACACAAGAGCCCGGCACAGGCACACAAGAGCCCGGCACAGATACAGAAGAACCTGCCGAAGAAGACAGCATCTTCGTTAAGGCTATCAAGTTTGTTGTAAATGCCATAAAATGGGTAATCGATTATATCGAAAATATTTTTCGCTGATTCATTCAATATTAATTCGTGATTTCTGACATTCGGATATTTGCCAATTGATGTATCCTCCTCGCCTTTCGGCAGGGGGATGTTTTTTATATAAAAAATCGGGTATCGCATAAGGCGTTACCCGATTGGCATAATTCAATATTAAAAATTATTCGTACTTTGCTCTTTCGCCGCCGATGTATTTAGCTCTTGTTTTGGCGGCGGAAACGGTTGCCTGCCCGATTTTATTTGCCGAAAGGCGAAGCGGAACCGCAACTCTTTTAAGGTGCATACCGATAAGGGTTGTTCCTATGTCCAATCCTGCATCGGCTTTGATTTCTTCAACCGCAACGGGATTTTTCATATTTTGCCACGCCGCCGTTGCAAAGGAGCCGCCGGCGTGGGGGTGAGGAACAACACAAACAATTTCAAGACCGAGAGCCTCGGCTTTTTCTTTTTCGATTATAATTGCACGATTAAGATGCTCACAGCATTGGGCGGCAATGAAAATTCCTTTATCGCTAAGTGCATCGTTTATTCCGTTGAAAATTTCGTAAGCTGTTTCAAGAGTACCGCTTGTGCCGATTTTTTTGCCGATAACCTCGCTCGTTGAACAGCCTATAACAACAATATCTCCGCTTTTAATATTTGACAGCTCAAAAAGCTCCTTCGTTGCGGCAAAGGCTTCACTGTAAATCTCGGTCATAATAAATTATCCTTTCCTGAAAAATTCGTTAAGAGTTTTACTTTTATTGATTGCTTCCGAAACGGCAAATGCTGCGGCAATGCCCACAATTCCCTGCAAAGTGTTTGAAAAAACGCTTCCAATCGCACCGATTCCGTAGCCGAGAACAAAGGCTTCATATCCGAAATAGCCAAAAACCATTATCGTTTCCGCAACGATTCCCGCAATTATCTTTGAAATCAGCGGCAATTTTTTATTAGCGGCACGATAAATATAATAAAATGACAGAGCCATAGCGGCTTTAATAACAAAGGTTGCCGGTGCGTATTGAATGTATCCCGAAAGAATATCGGCAAGAGCCGAGCCGATTCCTGCGGCAAGAGCACCGTAAATCGGGTTCAACAGCATTCCGCAAAGTAAAACGAAACAGTCACCTAAATTAAAGTAGCCGTTTGTTGCAGGTGACGGAATTTTAACAACAAATGTTGCAACGCAGATTATTGAGGCGAAAAGTGCGGCAATGACAAGCGTTTTGACTTTTGCAACTTTCAATTTAACAACACCTCCGTGTCTGCGAATAATATAAAGTATAATCCAATTTCCGATTATTTTCAAGATGTAGGTCGTTGTGTTTTTTAACAATAATTATCTTGAAATGTCAGCCGTTATGTGGTATATAATAGATAAAATACTTATTGATTTTGGAGGCATAAAATGGATGTTCCGTCATATCACAAAAATTTAAGCAGTCTTCATATCGGCTGTGAGCGTCCCCACGCATATTTTATTCCTTATTCGAGTGAAGAATCGGCACTTGCCGGCAACAGAAGCGATTCCGAATTTTTTATTTCGCTTTGCGGGGAGTGGGATTTTAAGTTTTACGCTTCGTTTGAAGATATAAGTGACAGCTTTTTGAGTGAAAAGCTTACGGATAAAATCGAGGTTCCCCGTTGTTGGCAGACGGTGCTCGGAAAGGGCTATGATGTTCCGCTTTACAGCAATCTTTTTTATCCTTTTCCGCTTGATCCGCCTTATGTGCCGGAGGAAAATCCCGCAGGTCATTACAGCAGATTTTTTAACTTGGAAAAGAAAAACAATAAGAAATACTTGATTAATTTTGAGGGGGTTTCTTCTTGCTTTTATCTTTTTATTAACGGCGAATTTTCGGCGTACAGTCAGGTCAGCCACAGCACAACGGAGGTTGATATAACGGATAAGCTGAAAAACGGCGAGAACCGAATAGATGTTGTGGTTGTTAAGTGGTGCGACGGAAGCTATCTTGAGGATCAGGATATGTTCAGACTTTCCGGAATTTTCAGAGAGGTTTATATTCTCGAAAGAGAAGAAAAGCACCTTACCGATATTTGCATTGCTACAGAGCTTTCCGATGATATGAGCAACGGAAGACTTTATGTAAAGGAGCTTGTAGGTAACTGTGAAAACAGCAAAATGCTTTTCAAAGTTATTTCACCTGAAAACGAAATCGTATTTGAAGGCTCAACGCTCGATATAACAATTAAAAAGCCGATGCTTTGGAGCAGTGAGAAGCCGATGCTTTATACTGTTCTTGCGTACTGTGAGGGCGAGGTTATTCCGTTTAAAACAGGCTTCAAAAAGATTGAATTCAGAGGAAATGTTGCCTATGTTAATAACCGACCGATAAAGCTTTACGGAATAAATCGTCACGATTCAAATCCGAAAACGGGTTATTATTGCGATGTTGAGCATATGCTCCGAGATATTTGCATTATTAAGCAGGGCAATTGCAACACGGTAAGAACCTCTCATTATCCCAATGATCCGAGATTTATGGAGCTTTGCGACGAATACGGCTTAATGGTTGTTGATGAGGCGGATATCGAAACCCACGGAATGGGATTTGAATACCGTGATACTTGGGATTGGGCACGCTGGTCAAAGCTTTCTGTTGATGATGAATGGGAAGCGGCATATGTTGACAGAGCCGAGCGACTTTACGAGAGAGATAAGAACCACGTCAGCGTAATTATGTGGTCACTCGGAAACGAGTCGGGCTGCGGTAAGAATCACAGAGAGATGGCAAAATTCATAAAGAGCCGTGATCCCAAAGCGATTGTCCATTATGAGAATGCTCATCTTGAATTTAAAGGAGTGCCTATAGGCGAAAATTACAGCGATATTTCGGACGTTGAAAGCCGAATGTACGCTTCGCTTGAATATACTCAAAAATATGCGGAAAACAAAAATTCCAAAAAGCCTTTCTATTTTTGCGAATTTTGCTGTTCAATGTCAACCGGAAATATTCACGCTCATTGCGATATTTTCAGAAAGTATCCGGCTGTATGGGGTGGCTGCTTCTGGGAGCTTACCGACCACGGAGTTGAGGTCAACGGCGGCAAGGGCTACAGATACGGCGGAGATTTCGGCGATTATCCCAATAATAATGTATGTTGCATTGACGGTGTTGTTTTCCCCGACAGGAAGCTCAGACCGGGATTTGCCGATATGAAAAAAGGGTATGAGCCGTTTGAATCCGAATATGACGGAGGCTGCATAAAGGTTTTCAATCGCAGATATTTTGAAACGCTGAATGACCTTTATATTGAATGGAAGCTTGAGGTCAACGGAGAATGTGTTATCGGCGGCAGAATCGATGATACGGATATTGAACCGCAGACTTCAAAGACATATAAGCTTTTTGATGAGGCACCTATAGGCGACTGTTGTTATCTCACTCTCATTTTCCGTGAAAAGAACAACAAAAAGTGGGCAGATGCGGGATATGAGGTTGGTTTTAATCAGCACGATTTGAGCGTTGAAACCGATAAGACCTCCGCAAAAGCCACAATTGCTCCTTCGTATAATGAAGAAAAGAGATTTGTAAAAATCAATTGCGGCGATACTGTTTATACATTTGATAAAGCCTACGGAAGAATTTCATCGGTGATTTATAACGGAAATGAGATGCTTGCCGAACCTGTTAAGCTTGAAATATGGAAATCGCACGGCTATAATCAGCTCGGCGATGCTCAGGACAGACGCTCTGCGGCAATGCAGGCGGCGGTTCAAAAAACATATTCGGCACAAGTTTTGTCAAAAGACGGTTTCGTTGAGATTGCCTGCAATGTTTCGGTTGGCGGCCCTGCCGTGGTACCGTTCTTAAACGGAGAGATGGTTTATAAATTCTATTCCGACGGAAAAGCAGAAATATGCTTTAATGGAAAATTTAGGCAGCTTTTGGCAGATATGAATATGCATTTGCCGAGGTTCGGATACAGATTTATTCTTAAAGGCGGATACGAAAATATGGAATATTTCGGAAAAGGTCCGCAGGAAAGCTATGCAGACAGACACAGAGGATGCAGATTCGGAAAATTTGTAACCACCGTGGACGAAAATTTTGTGCCCTATGTCAGACCTATTGAGAACGGTTCGCATTTCGGTTCAAGATACGGTCTTGTTAAAAACGATGAGGGTGTCGGTGTGATTTTTGCACCGACTGCGGAAAAAACATTCCAATTTAACGCTTCACATTTTACTCCGCTTATGCTTGAAGAAACAAAGCATAATGATGAGCTTGTTCCGCTTGAGGATACGGTTGTTTATACCGATTATCGATTCGATATCAGAGGCGGACACGGATTTTTCGATGAGCTTGAGCCGGAGAGAAAATGGGGATTTGAGCCTTTTGAATTTTCCGTTGCGTTCAAACCGTTCGACGAAAATATCAAGCCGTTTGAATTTGCAAAATAATATTTATCCAAAGGACGGCTTCGGCTGTCCTTTTTGTGATTCTTAATTTTTTGTTAAATTTGAAAAAATTCATTTGATGGTATTGAAAACGGACATTGATTATGATAAAATGATAACGAAAGGAGGAGCATTAATGGATTTTGAGTATACAATGCTGATTTTTTGGGTTGCAATGCTCGTTATTTTGCTTGTTGTTGAAGCGGTTACGACTCAAATGGTAACAATTTGGTTTGCCGCAGGTGCAGTCGCCGCACTGATTGCCGAATTTTTAGGTGCACAAATATGGGTGCAATGGATAATCTTTGTTGTTGTTTCTGCAATAGCACTTATCGCAACAAGACCTCTTGTAAAAAAGATGACTCAAACAAAAGTGATGCCGACCAATGCCGATCGCTGTATAGGACAAACAGCGATTGTTATTGAGGAAATCAATAATATCAACGGTAGGGGAGCGGTAAGCGTTAACGGCGTTGTTTGGACCGCTCGTTCATCCGACGGCTCGGTGTTTAAAAAGGATGAGATGGTAGTTGTTGAAAAAATCGACGGAGTAAAGCTGATTGTCGGAAAAAACGATATTCATAATTAGGAGGATTTTTGTTATGGAATTTATTATTCTTATTCTTCTTGCACTTTTGATAATTGCGGTTGTGATTTTAAATATAAAAATCGTACCGCAGTCGAAAGCCTTTGTTATTGAAAGACTCGGAACCTACAGTACAACGTGGCAAACGGGACTTCATATTAAAATTCCTTTCATTGAGAGAATTGCAAAACAGGTTTCTCTTAAAGAGCAGATTGTCGATTTCCCGCCTCAGCCGGTTATTACCAAGGATAATGTTACAATGCAGATAGATACGGTTGTTTTCTTTCAAATAACCGATCCCAAGCTTTTTGCGTATGGCGTTGAAAGACCTCTTTCGGCTATCGAAAATTTGACGGCAACAACGCTTAGAAACATAATCGGTGAGATGGAGCTTGATCATACGCTCACTTCGAGAGATGTTATCAATGCAAAGATAAGAGGTATCCTTGATGAAGCGACGGATCCGTGGGGCATTAAGGTCAACAGAGTGGAGCTTAAAAACATTCTTCCTCCCAAAGAAATCCAAGATGCGATGGAAAAGCAGATGAAAGCGGAGCGTCAGCGTCGTGAAGCGATTCTTACTGCCGAGGGTGAAAAGGCGAGTAAGATTCTTGTTGCGGAGGGACAAAAGGAAAGCTTGATTCTTGCCGCCGAAGCGGAAAAGCAGAGTGCTATTCTTGCAGCCGAAGCTGTCAGAGAAGCGAAAATTCGCGAAGCGGAAGGTGAGGCGGAAGCGATTCTCAAGGTCGAGCAGGCGAGAGCAAAGGCTATTGAGCTTATCAATGCAGCCGTTCCCGGTCAGGGTTATCTGACAATAAAGAGCCTTGAAGCTTTGGAAACCGTAGCGGACGGAAAGGCAACGAAGCTGATTATTCCGAGCGATATTCAGGGGATTGCGGGACTTGCCGCCAGTGCAAAAGAAATTCTTTCCGACAAATAAACAATAAAAATTATCGACTTGTAACAGCACTTGGTTGTTACAAGTCGATTTTTTGATTATATAACCGCTTTTACTGCGTTATAAATACATTCAACGCTTTTTTGAATTGAGAGCTTTGAGAGAAAGCCGTATAAAGATGAGGGTAAAGCCTTTTCGAGATTTGTTTCAAAATAAATAGGAACAGTACCGCCTTTGTTGGGTTGAGCTTTACCGTTATTGATGGTTATGGCAAAATCGGAAATGCAAAGGGGATTCATAGAATCAAATTCGATATAGCTTATACTGATTTGAGCGGCAGATGCGGATTTTTCCGGAACCTTGCCGGTAAAGCTTACGGTGACTTCCGAATTGGGCTCAAGCGTTTCAATATCGGAAATATCAAAATCAAGGTCGGCACCGTAAAAATCAACGGCAAGAATTTTTATACGATTTTTGCTTGAAAGATTTTTGATGATTATTGCTGTATCGTCTTTCCCGAGATAGCCGGTAGGACTTGCGTTGAATTTAACGTGAATGCTTCGATATTGGTGGCTTGAATATTCAAACTGCGGATAGCCCGGATTTGAATGAACATCCTCAATTTCATCTGTGAGCAGAAGCTTTGTTACAAGCGAACGTGTATATTCCTCATAATAATACTGTCCGTGATACTGCTTTTCGATAAACCAAGTGTTTTCGGGAAGATATGCGGAGGTGGCATCTATTTCCATAGAGGGAGAAATATGGTTATGCTCTCTGTTGTTGCAGGATGAACCGATGCCGGTGTAACCGTCGGTAAATCTTTTCCCGAGAGGAGCACAAGTCGCACCGCTTACGGAGGAGACCGGAAGAACAAGGTCGCTGTTATATGCGGTTCCCGTTGCAATCGGACTTCCCGTTGCGCAAAGAATTGAAATACTGCCGCCGTTTTGTTTGAATTTATTAAAGGTTTCCGCAAAATGCGGTCTGATTTCATAATGAAGAATATCGTTTTTCTCGATAATCGCTTTGCTTTCTTCACTGTCAAGAAAATCCTTCTTCAAGTCATCGTAAAGATCGGTGGAAACGAGTGACCACATACTTCCCCAGTAAAGCAGGGCGGAGCTGATACCGTCTGTTGCGGCGGCGATAACCTCACTCAATCCGTCGTAGTTTCCGTTAAAATATCGTGCGATATTGCCCTCTCCGCCGAGAATTGTTTCAAAAAACATAACAATGTCGTCCATGGGAAAATCGATTTTTCCTCTGAATATGCTGTCGGGAATATCCGTTCCTCCAATGGCGGGAACGCTCATAACGATTCTTGCGGCATCATTATTATCTCCGTAAAGTGAAAGATAGGTTGAAGCGATAAGACCGCCGAAGCTGAGGGCAAAAATGTTAACCTTTTCGCAGCCGGTGTAAGCCTTAACTTCTTTTATGAAGTCGTTGAGCTGCTCGGCAATTGTTATTGCATCAAGACGAGAATCGTATTGAAAACAGTAAACACGGCTCGGATCGGTTGTTTTAGATAAGTGTTCGCAAAAATTCTTTTCGTAAAGCTTATCTTCAAGTCCGTTTTCATACATATATTTGAGGTTTGATTTTTGGGGATCGTTGGGATAAAATTCAAGCGGATATGCCGAGCTTCCGTCGGGGTTGCAACGAAGATATTCGAGAATTTCCGCCGCACCGTCACCGATCGTTTCGCCCAACTCCTGCTTTCTTCCGATAGCAAGACCGGCTATTGAGGTTAAAAGCTTGGGCAGGTCATCGCTTATCGTGCTTGTGACCTTATCCATATTGAGAGTCCAAACCTTTTCTTCGTTTTCTTTGCCGAAGTTGATATAGAGCTGTGAGCAAAGAAATCCTGAAATCAATATTGTTGGGTTGTCATCATTTTTTTCTGCCGCTGTTGCACAAACGCCGCATGAAAGAGCGAGCGAGGCGGCAAGAATAAGGCTGATTATTTTTTTCAATTCCGCTTCCTCCCTTATTTGTTTATAATAAGTATATCATATTAATTTTACCAAATCAATACAAAAAGGCGGATAAGTGTAACATTATTTTGAAAAGACAATATGCTCGGCTATACGGCAAAAGCGGTTTGCAAAAGGAAAATTTCCGAATGCAGACCGCTTTAAAATATTATTTTGCTTTGTAGAAAATTAGTTGGTAATGATGTAGCCGTTGCTGATTTCAACTCCGGGAATAGTAATTCCGCCGATGATGCCGCCGAGCGGATTGGTCGTTCCGCTTGATGGGCCTCTTGTGGTTGTTACATTGCTTCTGCGGGTAGTTGAAGTGTTGCTGTTTGCCGTTGTTGCGGGAGCGGTTGTAGCGGTTGGAACGGTTGTTCTTTCCGTTGTTGTAACGGCTTTTTGAGTTGTGGAAGCAACTCTTGATGTTGTTGCTCTGCGTGTGGTGGTAACTCTTTTTTGGGTTGTTGACGAAGCTTTTTTGCGAGTTGTTGTCACACGTCTGCGAGTTGTGGTTACGCGTCTGCGGGTTGTCGTTTCTTCGGTTGTCGATTCCTCCGTTGTTTCGCTTTCGCTTGTGCTGTTAAACATCCAAGTTGTTATCTGTCTTGTTGTCGGAGGAGAATAAACGGGATATGTTTCCGGCTCGAAGTACGCATATGTAGTTGAAGCGGTTGATTCCGCATCGGGTCCTTTTTCTCCGAGAACGCCCTTGAGTGCAAGAGCACCGCCGAGGAGGAGAATAACAACAGCGATAACGGCACCTGCAATTTTCATTATTTTGGCTTTGTCAACAGGCTTAGAATAAGCTCTTGCATCGGCATTGGCGTATGGCGAAACCGCAGCTTCTTCATCGGACGGAGCTTGATTCGCTCCGAATGAATTGCGATATTCTTCTTCATAATCCGCATCGCTGTCACCGACCATAGCAGCCGCAATCGGAGCAAATATTGCCGTTTCTTCAACGCTCATAAATGCCGTCATAACTGTTATATTGTCTTTGCCTCCGACTTCAAGAGCCTTGCGGATAAGCTTGCTTGCAACGCCCTGTGCATTTTCGCCGGTTGAAAGGATAGCGGTTATTTCGTCATCGCCGAGCATATCGGTAAGACCGTCGCTGCAAAGAAGGATTATGTCGCCGTCGTCAACATCATCGATAATGCTGATGTTGGGCGAAAGACCGCCTTCCTCCGGGAAAACGCCGAGATGACGTGTTAAACGCTTTGCGTCGGGTATTTGACCGATGTTGTCCATCGAAACTTCGCCTGCATCGACAATTGTTTGAGCGTGAGTGTGGTCAAAGCTTATTTGTTCGAGAATACCCTTTGAGTAATGGTAAACTCTGGTATCTCCGATGTTAACGCAGATAACCTTGCCTTTAATGGCATATATTGCGGCAAGAGTTGTTCCCATACGTTTTCCTCTTGCATTGATTTCCGCACAAATTCTGCTGTTTGCATCATCAAGACAGTTTGAAATAGCAAAGCTGAAGTCCTCGCCGCTTTCATAAACGTTGGCGGCGTGTGCCGCAATTGTTTCAACCGCAATTCCGGAAGCAAGCTCCCCGTAGCTTTCGCCACCCATACCGTCGCAGACCGAAAGGTGAAACGGCTCGGTCATACTTTGAACAAAAGCCGAACCTTTTTTCAGGTCACCCGTTGAGGTCATTCTGCCGTTTAAATCATAGTTATCTTCATTTTCTTTTCGGATTCTGCCTGCGTGAGTAACGGCACAGACATTAGCCTTGAGTTTTTTCATAATATCACCTTTTGTGGTTTCTCGTGTGAAAATAGGAACAAATTAAAGTATGCCTTCTGAAAATAGAAACAAATTAAAGTATGCCTTCTGCTTTTGCCCAGTCATACCATACTTCAATGGAACGGATTCTTGCGGGGCTGAGATCGTGGTTACCTCTTGTGAACCATTTCATATTGATTCCCTGAAGACCGACAAGATATTTTGCACTTGCACAGAAGCCGGAGTCAATGCAGTTATCAAGAGAAATGATGTGCTGATGAGTGACTTTTGCGGCTTCAAGGTCGCCCTTAACAAATTCATCCCACATCTTTACGAAAAGACCTGCACCGCAGGTGGTGGGAGTTGCGATAACACCCCTTGCACCTTTAAGATATGCATCATAAAGGAAAGGAATGTTTGCCTGAAGAACGTTTGAATCACCTTGAACGGCAATTTTTGCTTCGATTTCGGGCATTTTGCAGGTTGTGTCCTTAATACCCTTGAATTTACCTGTTTTAACAAGCTTTCCGTATGTAATCGAATCCATAAGATGGGGCTTGAGTCCGGGAAATTCGTAAAGAATTATGGGAAGCTCTGTGTGAGAAGCAAGCTCGGTAAGATATTCGTACATATAGTCGGGCTTATCGCACATACCCTTTGTTACGAAAACAAGTCCGGAAACGCCCTGCTGCTCAAGAGCTTTCATTTCTTCAACCTGCTCTGAAAATTCCGCTCTGAGGTTTGCGGTTGCGTAAACGGGAACACCGTTTGAATTTTTAACCGCAAGACCTGCACACTTGATTCTTTCTTCGGGGGTAAGTGTTGTCATTTCAGATGATCCGCAGTTTGCGAAAAGATGCTGAGGCTTGAATGCGGCTTGCCAAGCAACATATTCCTCGTAGCATTTGTAATCAATGGATTTGTCCCAATTAAAGGGAGTCAAAAGAAGCGAGTAAACACCTGAATATTCATTGTACTGTGACATAAAAAAGCACCTTCTTGTAAAAATTTGAGTCTTTGCTTATTTTTGATTATTATAACGCATATGTTTGCGGAAATCAATAGCAGAGAATAATTTTTAAAAAAGGATTGACAATATTTTTTCTTTTCTATATACTGAATAAACTTGCGTATTGTAAATTTTTTGAGAAAGGAATGAGAAAATGGGCAAAAAAACGGGATTTTATAAGAATATGATAAAGCTTGCTTTGCCGATTGCGATGCAGCAGCTTCTTGTTTCGTGTGCTCAGCTTGTTGATACGGCAATGGTAACAAGGCTGGGAAACGTTGTTGTTTCATCTGTCGGAGTTTCATCGAGATGGATTTTTTTGATGAATCTTTTCTATTTCGGAATTTCCTCCGGCTCGGCAACTATGATTGCACAGTTTTGGGGTGCAAAAAATAAGGAAAACATAAAAAAATCTTACGGAAATGCTTTGATTTTCGGCGTTGGCGTTGCAATAGCTTTCAATTGCCTGATGTTTTTTATACCGGAGCTTCTGATAAGGGTGTTTTCGTCGGAGCAGGCTGTTATCGATACTGCCGCACAGTATATGAGAATTGTTGCGTTTATGGGCGTTTTCAGTGCTTTTAACCAAATAACCTGCACGGCATTGAGAGCAACCGAGAGAGTGAATCCGCCTTTGCTGACTTCAATTGCGGCTGTTGCGATAAATTCGGTGTTGAATTATATTTTAATTTACGGTAAGCTCGGTATGCCGGCAATGGGAATCCGCGGAGCCGCTCTTGCAACGCTGATTTCAACTATATGTCAGTCGGTGCTTCTTTTTATCGTTGTCCGCAAATCAAAAGAGATTTTCAATGATCCGATAAAGGATTTCTTTAAGCTTAATTCAAAATTTATCAAAAGATTTTCCGTAGTTTGTTTACCGGTTGTGCTTAATGAGGCAATGTGGGCAATCGGAACAAATATTTATTCGATGGTTTATGCAAGACAAGGCAGTGAGGCATATGCCGGCTACACAATTTTCAGCTCCATTGAGCAGGTTGCCTTTGTATTCTTTGTCGGAATATGCCATGCGTGCTCGATTATGACAGGCAAAACAATCGGTGAGGGCGATGAAAGAGGAGCTTATAAGCTTGCGAAAAAATTCGTTATAATGACACCTCTTATCGGTGTTGCAACGGGTGCGGTGCTTGCTGTTTTCCGTGAACCGTTGCTTTCCCTGCTGAAAATCGAAACTCAAGGAGCTTTTGACATTGCATCAAGCCTGATTTTGGTTTACTGTATGTGGCTTCCGATAAGAAATATTCCTTATACTCTCATTGTCGGAACCTTCCGTGCGGGAGGAGATACGAAAATCGGAATAATCTACGATTGCCTGTCACTGTATCTGGTAAGCGTTCCCGTTATAATAATTCTCGGATTTGTTGTTAAGGTGGATTTTGTCTATTTGATAATTGCAATGTACTTGTGCGAGGATTTGCCGAAAACGATTATGAGCCTTGTTCGTTTCAAAAGCAAAAAATGGATTCGCAATTTAACGAAAAATTAATTTGAATTTGATGAAATTAATTTGCAAATAGTGTTGATTTAATATGAACAAAATGTTACAATAAATTTGAAATATATAATGAAAGGACAGTTCATTATGGAATACAAAATGATTCTCACTCCCGAGGAGCAGGATATACTCAACGGCTCCAAGGGCGAAGCAATGGCAAAGGTTATGAAAACCCTTGTTCTTTACGGTGATGCATTCGGAGCAACCAAAATGGTTCCCGTTGAGAGCAAGATGGGACATCTTGTAACAAGCTTCGGACTTAAAGTAATGAAGCCTGTTTACGGTCTTATGGATCAGCTTATTGCCGGCGGTGCTCTTTCACAGCAGAAATTCTCCGTTGATCCCAAGCCTCTCGATCCCAATGTTCCTGCAAATTTTCTTCAGAAGCTTATTTTCAATAAGTTTATGTACACTATGCAAGACAGCTATGATGCACAGCTTGAAAAGCTCGGACTTATTGACAGCAAATCGTATACCTGCACCTGCTATATGGATGAGGTAGGCAATGTTCCCAAAAAGGGCGAAGTCCTTTCGTGGGCGGAATCATCGGCGGTTGTTTACGCAAACTCGGTTCTCGGTGCACGTTGCAACAGAAACTCCGGTATTATCGAGCTTTTCGGCTCTATAGTCGGCAGAGTTCCCTATTTCGGACTTGTTACCGATGAGGGCAGAAAGGCAACGTGGATTGTTGAAGTTAAAACAACAAAGAAGCCCGAAGCACAGATTCTCGGTTCGGCAATCGGTATGAAAGTTATGGAAGATGTTCCGTATATCAAAGGTCTTGATAAGTGGCTCGGAACAGAGCTTGACGGTGATACTAAAGCTTATCTTAAAGATTTCGGTGCCGCAACCGCATCAAACGGTGCAGTCGGACTTTATCATGTGGCAAACCTTACTCCCGAAGCCGTCGAATCCGGTGAAAGCCTTATCGTTGAGGGCGCAAAGACCTATGTTATCGACGATGCCGAGCTTGAGAGAGTTCAGAAAAATTATCCCGTTATGTGGAAAAATAAGAACGCCAAGCCCAAGCTTTGCTTTGTCGGTTGTCCGCATCTTTCTCATGCACAGCTTATCGAGTGGACCGATAATGTTGTTAACGGCCTTAAAAAGAACGGTCTTAAAAAGGTTTCTGTTCCGACGGTGTTTACGGCAGCACCCGCAGTTGTTGAAGCATTCAACAAAACTCCCTATGCCGCAAAGCTCAAGGAAACAGGCGTTATCCTCAGCTATATTTGTCCGCTTATGTATATGAATAACCCTCTTTGCAAAACAATGCCGGTTATAACAAACTCCAATAAGCTCAGAACATACACAACCTCTCGCTATTACAGAAGCGAAGAAATTCTCGATATAATCACAAAGGAGGTCAAGTAAGATGAAACAGTTTAAAGGACGCCCCGTTGTTGCGGGCGAATGCACTGCAACGGCACTTGTTTCGCACGGTGGATTCAATACTCTTGCCTCTTTCCAAAACGCACTTCAGTTCGGCGATAAGGAGGCAAAGTGCGGTGACCAGAACAATGCGGATATCTATGGTAAGCCTATGGTCGGAACGGCTCTCTGCCTTCCTCAAACAATAGGCTCAACAACCGGCGGCATGGTTCTCTACTGTGCCAATGTTATGAAAAGAAATCCCAAATGTATGCTTTTCTCCGAGCATATAGATTCGCTTGCTTGTGCAGGTGCGGTTCTCGGTGCGGTTTGGACGGATGAACCTATGGTAACAATTGACTGCCTTGGTCAAGAATTTCTTGATTATGTTAAGGACGGAATGAAGATTACCGTTGCACAGGACGGAACCGTTACGGTTGAATAAACCTAAATCATAAATCGGCAATGCCGTTGGTGAACACTGTTTGCCAACGGCATATTCAGGTTTATATATTATTGCTAAAGGATGTTTTCAATTTTGATTTTTTCGGCATTCATAAGATTTTCAATTTGATTGACTGCCTCAATGCATTTTTTCTTAAAATCATCACGCTCCGAATGTTCAATTATCATAGGAAGGGCTGTGATGTTTTCCTCAAGCTCGTCCATACCGTCGTGCATAACAAGCGAATGCAAAAAAACCGATGATTTTTTCCATTCGGCAAGGAGCAAATCGGTTCTTTTACGTAATGCTTCATCGGAATCGGTGTCAACTTTATCTATGATTTCATTAATCGAATACAAAAGGCCGCTCATTTCACGTTTGAAAATATGGCTTGACCATATTGAAAGCAAAATCGCAACGGTTAAAAGAAAAAATGCGGTTAACGCTCTTTTCAATTTGTGTCGTCCTTTCTTGCGAGAAAAGTTATACCGTCCTTGCCGACGGTCATTACCATAATGTCTTCAAGGGGAATTTTGCTTGAAAGTATCAGCTTTTTGATTTTGTCGGGTTCGATTTGTGATTGTTCAAGCGTTTCCTTAACGATTTTACCATCGCAAACAACCGTAAACGGCATACCGTCATCGGCAGGAAAAATTCCGAGGTCTTTTGCGGTTGAATTTCTGCTTTCGGGTTTTAGAAGTACGCTTAATTTTCCGTTTGTTTCAAAAATCGCATATGAAACAACCGAAATATCGAAAACATCTTTTTGCCTTAGCAGCGACATAAGATCTCCGATTGACATTCTCAGCTTTCGCAAAGCCTTTATATCGATTTTTCCGTCTCGAATAACAATGACCGAATTGCCTTGTATAAGCGAACGGGTTTTGCTGCTTTTAAGACAAAGTACGGAGGAAAAAATTTCATATGCAACAAGGGCAAAAAGTGCAACAATGGAGTGCAAAATAGGCACACGGTTATCCTGCATCGGAATCGAAGCAATTTCACTGAGCAGAATCGTGACTACCAGCTCCGACGGTTGAAGCTCACCGATTTGCCTTTTTCCCATAAGACGCATAAGAAATATTATTGCGAGGTAGAGCACGGTTGCTCTTATCAGCGTTACCGCCATTAAATCACCATCTTAGAATTATTATCTGCATTTCTTAATTATTATGTTTCATTATGCTGTAATTTATTGACTTAAAAATATTTTTGTTGTATTATAGTTTACGGCATAACAAATGAGCGTTATTCCATATTAAACGATTTGGTGGTGCTTTATGAAATATTATCTCGGTATGGATATCGGCGGTACAAAATGTTCCGTTGTGCTCAGCGAAAAAAACGCTGCAAGTATAAAGGATAAGCTTAAATTTGAAACAAGAGTTGAGAGAGGCTATAATGAAATTATTGCTGAGTTAATCGACTCCGCACATATAATTCTCAACAGAAATAATATTAATACCGACGATGTTATTGCTTGCGGTATTAGCTGCGGCGGACCGCTTGACAGTGACACAGGAATTATAATGTGTCCTCCGAATCTTTCGGATTGGAATAATGTTCCTCTTGCGGATATGGTTTCCCAATCCCTCGGTATTCCCTGCAAGGTCAGAAATGATGCCGATGCCTGTGCACTTGCCGAATGGCAGTTCGGAGCGGGCAAGGGTACGGAAAATATGATTTTTCTGACTTTCGGTACCGGTATGGGTGCGGGATTGATTCTCAACGGCAGACTGTATTCCGGCTCGTGTGGTACTGCGGGTGAGGTGGGACATATCAGGCTCGATGCCAACGGCCCTGCCGCTTACGGTAAAGCAGGCTCTTTTGAGGGCTTTTGCAGTGGCACGGGAATTGCGATTACCGCTAAAAAAATGCTTTCAATTTATAATGTTCAAACCATTATTCCGAAAGATAATGTTACCGCAAAAACGGTCGCCGATGCCGCTGCAAATGGTGATAAGCTTGCAAATTCAATCTATCGCCGCTGCGGAGAAAAGCTCGGCTTGGGAATTTCTATTTTGATTGATATTCTCAATCCGGAAAAAATTGTTATCGGAAGTATTTATCAGCGTTCCGGATTTTTGCTTGCCGATGCGATGAATGAAACAATAAAAAAAGAAGCTCTTGAAATTTCCGCAAAGCATTGTGAAATTGTTCCCGCAATGCTCGGAGATGATATCGGTGATTTTGCGGCGATAGGAGTTGCAAAGGATTATGCGGAGGGCAGAAAATGACCGATATAATTCCCAATGAGCTTATCGAAAGATATCCGTCTTTGCAAAGATGCAGAGAAAATATTTGTAAATCATATGAAATAATGGCTGAATGCCTTGCAAACGGAGGAAAGATTCTCTGCTGCGGCAACGGCGGCTCTGCTGCCGATTGCGACCATTTTGCCGGAGAGCTGTTAAAGGGGTTTTTGAAAAAAAGACCTCTTTCCGATAATGAAAAAAAGAAATTCGGCGATACCTTTATTGCCGATAATCTTCAAAAAGGCTTGCCGGTTATTTCCCTTTGTGCACATACGGCACTTATAACGGCATTTTCAAATGATGCTGTTCCGACACTTGCTTTTGCACAACAGGTTTATGCATATGCAAAAAGCGGTGATGTTCTTTTGTGCCTGAGTACCTCCGGAAATTCCGAAAATGTTGTATATGCGGCGGAAACCGCAATTGCAGCGAATTTAAAGGTTATTTCGATAACCGGAGAAAACGAAAGTGCTCTTTCAAGATTTTCGGACGTTTGCATCAAGCTTCCGGAAAACGAAACATTTAAGGTGCAGGAGCTTACCTTGCCTGTATATCATTGCCTTGCGGCGATGATTGAGGATAGATTTTTCAGTGAATAAAAAAGAAAGACAGGAGATATTAATATGAACAACATACCCAGACCGGAACATCCCAATCCGCAGTTTGAGCGTGCCGCATGGCTTAATCTTAACGGCGAATGGGATTTTGAATTTGATTTCGGCAACAGCAAATATGATGCGGGAATTATTGAGAGAGCAGAATGGGAAAAGAAAATTATTGTACCTTTCTGCCCCGAAAGTAAGCTTTCCGGTATAGAATATACCGATTTTATTCCCGCTGTTTGGTACAGAAGAACCTTCAACATCACCGCTTCTCAGCTTGAGGGAAGAATCCTTATGCATTTTGGTGCGGTTGATCACGAAGCAAAGGTTTATATTAACGGAAAGCTTGCAGGTACGCACAAGGGCGGATATGCATCGTTTGAGTTTGATATCACCGAATTTGTTAACGAGGGAGAAAATACCGTTATCGTAAATGCTGTTGATGATGTCAGAGATCCGCTTGTTGCAAGAGGAAAGCAGAGTGAGGAGCTTAAATCGCACAACTGTGACTACACAAGAACAACAGGAATTTGGCAGACGGTTTGGCTTGAATTTGTTCCCAAAGCATACATAAAGAGCTTTAAGCTTTTCCCCGATTATCTCAACGGTACGCTTGCGATTTCGGCTGTTGTTGAAGGCGAAGGCGAATTTTCGGCAGAAGCATTCTTTAACGGCAAGCCGATGGGAAGCTTTGAAAAAACAGCTTCCGCAACCGTTACGGGCGAAATTGACCTTTCGGAAATTCATCTTTGGGAGGTAGGCTGCGGCAGACTTTATGACCTTACCCTTACCTTCGGTGATGATGAGGTTAAAACATATTTCGGACTTAGAAATATCAGACTTGATGATTATAAATTCCTTATCAACGGCAAGTCCGTTTTCCAAAGACTTGTGCTTGACCAGGGCTTCTATCCCGATGGAATTTATACCGCACCGAGCGATGAAGCTCTTGAAAATGATATCAGAATCTCCGTTGCAGTAGGCTTTAACGGTGCAAGACTTCATCAGAAGGTTTTTGAACCGAGATTCCTTTATCATTGTGACAGACTCGGTTATATCGTTTGGGGCGAGTTTGCAAACTGGGGACTTGATTGGTCGGAAAAAGCCGCTCTCGGAGCGATGCTTCCCGAATGGTGCGAATGCGTTGAAAGAGATTTCAACCATCCCTCAATTATCGGCTGGTGTCCGTTTAACGAAACGTGGGATATCAGAGGCAGAAAGCAGTATGATGAGGTTATTTCAACTATCTATAAGGTTACAAAGCATATGGACAAAACCCGTCCCTGCATTGATACAAGCGGAAATTTCCATACAATAACCGATATTTATGATGTTCACGATTATGAGCAGGATTATAACGTTCTTAAAGAAAATTATGATAAGCTTATGACCGAGGGTACTCTTTATGAAAAGTTCCCCAACAGACAGATGTACAGCGGCAAGGGCTGTGCTTGGATCAGCGAATACGGCGGACTTCAGTGGTCAAGAGGCGACAGAGGCGATGCGTGGGGTTACGGCAACGCTCCCAAAACAGAGGAGGAGCTTGTTGAGAGATATGCAGGTCTTACCAACGCACTTCTTGATAACTACAGAATGTTCGGTTTCTGTTATACTCAGCTTTATGATATCGAGCAGGAGCAAAACGGACTTTATTATTACGACCGTACACCCAAATTCGATACGGAAATATTCAGAAAAATCAATTCCCGCAAGGCTGCAATTGAAGACTGATAATCGAATATAAATCAAGCGGTTTGCATTGAGTTTCTCTTTGCAAGCCGCTTTCGATTTTTGGGATTATCATTGTATGAAAAAAGTCTATAGTTAAGGTTTTTTATAAAAAAACAGCCACAAAAAAATATTCCGGCATATATTTAATACAGGGTGGTTCATTTGAGATACAGGCGTTATTATCGACACGGGAGACCTGCGGTTTTTGCTGTTGTTTGCATAATTATTGCAGCTTTGATTTTTATTTTGCTTCTTGATGCAAAGCTCCGACCGGCAGTATATGAGCTTGCCGCTGTGGAAGCAAATACGGTTTTGTCCGAACGAATTAATTCTGCGGTTGAGAAGCTTTTGTTAAATTCCGTGCGTGAATATTCCGAGCTTGTGAATATAAATTATAATGCAAGCGGAGAAATAACCGGAATAACTGCCGACATAGTTAAAATGAATCTGTTTAAATCCCGTGTGAGCAATGCCATTGATAACGGACTCGGAGAAAATCCAAACGCAACAATCCCCGTATCTCTCGGAACGGCTTCCGGAATAGTGCTTTTTTCGGGGTTTGGACCTCAAATAAATGTTGATGTGGGTTTCGTTTCGTCAACTCATACCGATTTTGAAAATGTTTTTGAGAGTGCCGGCATAAATCAAACACGCTACAGCGTTATGCTGAATGTTGAAACAACCGTTATGCTTTCTTTTTCCGGCAGACGTATTCGCCAAACGGTCGAAACCTCGTTTTGCGTTGCACAAACTGTTGTTGTCGGCTCCGTACCCGATGTGATGGTCGAATAAAGCTCTGATATTTGTTTTTACGCGAAAATACATATCAAAAAGCCAAAAGGTATTGAAAAATTGCGTTTTGTGTTAGAGTAGCATAACGAACAGTTCAATCATTATACTATACTTTTGATTTTTTTCAAAAATGAGTCACATCTATTTACAACGTAGATTACAAAATGAAGTGCTTATAGATATTGCCATAGATCACGGTTTAGCTTCGCCTGACACCGCTGACAAAATCCGAACGCACTTTTTACGAATTACTCGATGTTGTTCCGCCGGTGTGTATAGGTTAATTTTGCAGGAAGGCGGAATTGATTTTGCAGAATATTTATGTTGCTATTTATAAAAGCTTTTTTCTTTGCATCAGCAAGCAAACTTCACCAATTTGAACTATCTGACTTGTCACTTAGCTTATTTTGCATTGTGTGTAGCAACGAAGATAAACACTCTTTTTCTGCTACCGAAAAGTTAGAACCGATTTTTTTGTCAGCCGTCTTAAGACAAGCAGAAACACTTGAAACCAAATCCACCGCCTTGGGTGTTAAGGAAATGAGATTAACTCGATTATCCTTAACATCTGCCTTTTGTGACAAAAGTCCGTTTTTAATCATTCTTTTGATAACGGTACTTATTGAGGCGGAGGTGACCTGCAAAAATTCTTTAAGTTCTTTTTGAGTTGCAGTTTTATCAGGCATTTCGGCAAGCTTGCAAAGGATTAAGGCCTGTGTATAAGAAATATTTAAGTCTTTCAGCTCTTTTGCCATATAGTGATCGAGAAAATTACGCAAACAATAGATTTCTTGACTAAAACTCAAACTTTGACACATAGCGATACTCCTTTGCGTTTTTATGATGCCTGTTCAAACTGGCTGTTGTAAAGCTCGGCATAAAAGCCGCCTTTTTCAAGCAATTCTTCGTGTTTGCCGCTTTCGATAATGTCGCCGTCTTTCATAACTAATATAAGGTCGGAGTTTTTAATGGTAGAAAGGCGGTGGGCGATAACAAACGATGTTCTGCCGTGCATAAGTTGATCCATTGCGTTTTGAATTTGAATTTCGGTTCTGGTATCAACGCTGGAGGTTGCTTCATCCAAAATCAGCATTGGTTTGTCGGCAATCATTGCACGGGCAATGGTTAATTGTTGTTTTTGACCTTGTGAAAGATTTACTTGGTCGGATAAAACCGTGTCATAGCCTTGAGGCAGTGTTCTGATAAAATGATCAAGCCCTACCGCTTTGCAAGCCTCACGGATTTTTTCGTCAGAGACATTGGGGGTTGAATAAATAAGATTTTCTTTTACCGTGCCTTCAAAAAGCCAAGTGTCTTGCAGCACCATACAAAATTGATCGTGTACATTTTCACGGCTGATCTCTTTGGTAGAAACGCCGTCAATAAGAATTTCGCCGCTTTGTATCTCGTGAAAACGCATAAGCAGATTTACCATTGTGGTTTTACCGGCACCTGTAGGGCCTACAATAGCAATTTTTTGTCCTGCCTTTGCGGTGGCGGAAAAATTATTGATAACGGTTTTGTCGGAATCTTCATATCCGAATTTTACATTTTTAAACTCAACAGTGCCTTTAACATTTTGAAGCTTAGTGGTTTTTTCACTTTCATCTTCCATTTCTTCGGCTTCCAGGAACTCAAACACTCGTTCTCCTGCGGCGGCGGCAGACTGTAATGACTGCATCGACTGTGAAATTTGTGAAAGCGGTTGTGTAAAGTAGCGAACATAAAGCATAAACGCAACGATAACTTCAATACCGATAGTGCCGTTAATGGCAAGTGTTCCGCCGACAATGCAAACAGCAACATAGGCAAAGTTTCCGATAAAGGTCATAAGCGGCATCATAAGTCCCGAAAGGCAATGAGCTTTAAAACCGCTTTGACGCAAATTACCGTTAAGGCGGTCAAATTCTTTTTCTGCCTGTGCTTCACCGTTATAGGCTTTAACAATGGTGTGTCCGGCATAAATTTCTTCAACATGACCGTTAAGTAAACCTAAATTCTTTTGCTGACGTGTAAAGTATTTCTGGCTTCGGCTCATAATGGCAAGCATTAAAGCAAGACCGATAATTGTTGCGGCAACGGCGGTAAGTGCCATTAACCGGTTGGTTTTAAGCATCATAATAAGACTGCCGAAAAACAGTACAATCTGTGTTATCAAAGAGCCTATGCTTTGGTTAAGCGACTGACCTATGGTGTCAACATCATTGGTGACACGCGAAAGCACATCACCTGTGGAAGTGCGGTTGTAATACCACATGGGAAGTCTGTTTATTTTGCGTGAAATATCACGACGCATGGATTTTGAAACCTTTTGCGTAATTGTTGCCATAATAAAGCTTTGCATAGCTGAAAGCAACCAGCTTGTCGCATAGAAGCAAACGAGGGTTATTGCCACTTTGGCTACGGCATCTAAATCAACATTACCGCTTATAAGCCCCGCTTGAATGTACTTTGTAATTTCCGATAATTTATCGGGACCTACAAGAGTAAGCACAGTACCGCCTACGGCACAAAGCAGAGCAATAACGATAAATGCAATATATTTTTTACAGTAGACGAGAAGTTTTTTCCAAGTGCCGATAAGGTCTTTAGGCTTTTCACCCGCACCCATTCTGCCACCCGGACCGCCGGGACCTCGACGCATAGGGCGGCGATTAGCCTGACCGAATTCATATTCTTTCTTTTCCATTACGCCAATTCCTCCTTTGAAAGTTGTGACAGGGCAATTTGCTTGTAAACCTCGCAATTTTGCATAAGTTCGTTATGAGTGCCGTTGCCAACCATTTTACCGTCATCTAAGACAATAATTCTGTCAGCATCACGAATTGTACCAATGCGTTGTGCTACAATAAGGCGTGTAGTATCTTTGCATTTTTCATCAAGTGCTTTTCTGAGTACACGGTCGGTTTTGTAGTCAAGAGCCGAGAACGAATCGTCAAAAATCAGAATTTCGGCTTTTCTTGCAATAGCACGGGCAATGGAGAGTCTTTGCTTTTGACCGCCTGAGAAGTTTGCACCGCCTTGTGCTACATAGCCGTCATATTTTTCGGGTATTTTTTCAACAAAATCCTTTGACTGTGAAATTTCTACCGCTTCGGCAATTTCTTCAACGGTGGCGGTTTCTTTGCCATTATCACCGTAACCGATATTTGAGCTTATACTGCCCGAAAACAAGGTTGCTCTTTGCGAAACATAAGCAATTTTATTGCGAAGTGCGTGCTCATCATAATCCTTAACATTAACTCCGTCTACAAGTACCTCGCCATCGGTGACATCATAAAAACGGGGAACAAGGTTTATGACGGTACTTTTACCGCAACCTGTAGAGCCTATAAAGGCAACAGTTTCGCCCTTTTTGGCAGTAAACGAAATGTCATGAATTACGTATTCTTCGGCATCGGGGTAGCGGAACGAAACATTTTTAAATTCAACTTCGCCAACGATACCTTCTTTGCCTGAAGTTAAGTTGCCATTGTGAATGGCGAGCTCGGTGTCGAGCACTTCGTTAATACGCTTTGCGGCAACCGAGGCACGAGGCAACATCATAAACGGCATTACAAGCATCATAAATGACATAACAATCATTATTCCGTATTGGCTGAATACCATCATATTTCCGAATAGACCTATTCTGTCTGCGGTGCTGCTCATAAGTACGGCACCTATCCAATAAACCGCAAGCATAAGTCCGCTTTGGACTAACTGCATTGACGGCATCATAAACGCCATTGTTCTTTGCTGGAAAAGTTGTGTTTTGGTCAGTTCTTCATTGGCTTTTTCAAATTTTTCTTCCTGATAATTTTCTGCGTTATAGGCTCTTACAACTCGCAAGCCGTTTAAGTTTTCACGGGTGACACGATTAATGTCATCGGTGAGCTTTTGCATTCTTTTAACCTTGGGTAAAACAAGTGTAATACAAATTCCTACAATGGCAAGAACTACCACAACGCCAACGGCAGTTGAAAGTGACCATTGCCATTGTTGATCGGCAATTTTGCAGATAGCCCAAACTGCAGTTATAGGTGCCTTAATAAGCATTTGCAAGCCCATTACAATAAACATAAGCACCTGTTGAATATCGTTGGTGGAACGGGTGATAAGACTTGCGGTTGAAAACTTTCCGATTTCCTCCATAGAAAAGGTTTGTACCTTTTTAAACAAACATTCACGCAAGGTAAAGCTTAAATTACTGCCTATTCTTGCCGCAAAAATTGCGGTTATAACAGATGCGGCAACGCTGCCGAGCGAACACAAAAGCATCATACCGCCTGCTTTCCAAACCTCGCTCATTACACTTCCCGGTGTTTCGATAAGAACGGTAATTTCGTTCATATACTGCGGCATTGTCATATCAAGCCAAACCTGTACTACAATAAACGCAACACAGATTAAAGCATAGCACCAATCGTGCCACTTCATTTTTTTTAATACTTTAAACATATAATTTCTCCCTTTTTAAGATTTCTAACTCGGTTAGATATTTATTCAAAAGACAGAGCAGATATTAAAGCGATATCTGCCCTCTTTTAAATATCAAGTTCAGGATGAGACTTTTTCATCAAGGACTGAATTTCATTAGAAACGGCGGCAAATTCAAGCATTCTGCTCATACCGATTTTGTCAATCATTTCTCCGATATGTGCATACAAATTCGCCTTGAATTTGTCGGCAAGTTCTTTTCCCTGATTTGAAAGTTTTACCACAACAACACGACCGTCAGCCGAATCGTGACCTTTTTCAATAAGACCTTTTGCCTCCATTTTTTTTAGCAAAACGGCAATTCTTGCGGTGCTGACTTTCATATGTTCGCTCAAATCACCGGCAGTTACTTTGCCGTCGGTTTCATTCAAAATTTTTAAAATTGCACGAATACCGGCGGTGCTCATATCAAAATTATGAAAGCATTCTGCAGGCGGTGCTTTTTTAAGCTGTTCCATTAAAGTCTCTATCTGCTCTTTTGTAGCCATATACTCGCCTCCTTAAAAAACTAACCGGGTTAGATTGTATCATTTACAAATATCAAGGTCAATAGTGAAATTGTGAATTTTATGTAAAAAAATCAACGCTTGATATTTGCCGATATAAAAAAACAGAGGCAGCTTGCCCCTGCTTTTATATAAACTTTTTGATAATCTCTACGCTAACGACATTTTTCCGTTTGTGAAGTGGAAGTTTCTCATGCCTCTGCCACCTATTTTATCTGCGGGAATTGCTTTTTGAATCGCTTCTATATCTTCATTGGTAAGAGTAATATTCAAAGCATCAACCGCACTTTGTAAATGCTCAGGGTTTGTAGTACCTACAAGACTTTGCACATTGTCGTACTTTGCAAGCGACCATGCAAGTGCAAGTTGTGAAAGTCCTATACCTTTTTTATCGGCAATTTCTTTTAGTGCTTTTATCATCGGCAGATTTGTATCACGGTGTTCTGCAGATAGCATTCCGCGTGCTGTAGCGGGATTGTTTTTTATATTTTCAAGGACATTGTCGGCAAAAAGTCCGTGTCCTATTGTACCGAACGCAAGCACTTTTACGCCGAGCTCCTTAGCAGTAGCAATAAGTTCGTTTTCAATATTGCGGTCAATAAGTGAATATGACATTTCAACTGTGTGAATTGGGTGTACCTTGTAAGCACGGCGAAGTGTTTCGGCATCTACCATTGAAAGCCCTATATGGCGAACATAACCCGATTCCACTAACCTTGATATTTCGCCTACAACATCTTCAACGGGAATTTCAGTATCCTGACGGGCAGGCTGATATAAATCAACATAATCCATACCCAGACGGGAAAGCGAATACGCAAGATGACCTTTAATGTTAAATGGGTTGTTATCAAGTCCGTAAATTCCGCCGCCGGTTTGAGGTAGCACACCAAATTTTACCGAAAGGAAAAATTTATCTCTCGGCACATTTTTAAGAGCCTCGCCCACAATCATTTCACTTTCGCCCGCACTGTAAAATTCGCCGGTATTAAACAGTGTAATACCGCAATCAAGTGCTTTATGTATTGTTTTTGTTGAATTTTCCGGATTTCGGCGGTTGGACATTCCCATACAACCAATACCCAGTCGGTTAATGCTTATCATAATATTTCCCCCTGTAAAACAGTTATTTCACATATTCCGTTCTTATGCGGTTTTCGGGTATATCACGAATTTCATATTTGTCGTCAAAATATCCGAGTGCTATCGCACAACAGGGTGTCATACCATCGGGCACTTTCAGTTTCTTTATAAGTTCGACATTGCCGTTTAAAACACCGACAGCACCCCAAATGTGACAAGCACCGATACCCATATCGGTTGCGGCAAGTGCCATATTTTGCACAAGTATTGCGGCATTTGAATAATTTACATTACCGTCACCTGCAGACGAAACCAAAATAACGGTGGGTGCGTTGTAAAACGGGTGCATATCGGGGTTGCCGACAACCGTTGCCATATGCTGCTCCCATTTTTGAAGTAAATCTTTGCTTGTCACAACAGTCATGCTTAAGCTGTCATACATGGCTCTGCCCACGGGTGCGGCATAAGCCGATTTAAGTATTTCCGAAAGCTCTTGCTCGCTGACGGCTTTACCGTTAAAATTGCGGATAGTTCTTCTGCTGTAAATGGTGTCTAAAGTGTTCATAATAGTTCTCCTTTTTTAAAGTTTAAATAATTTTTCTGCGTTTTTATATGCAATCAATTCTTTGTCGGTGTCACTAAGCGGTGCATTTTCTATAAACGGTACTGCACCCTCATTGCTTATAAACGGGCAGTCTACCGAATGTATAATGCGTTCGGCACCCAATACCTCGACGCAGAATTTAAGCTGCGGCTAACCAAAGCATTTTCTATAACTTTTTCTCCGTCAAACAGCGGATAATTTAATGTAAAATCTCCTCTATATTCCAAATTGTTTTCCTCGCTTTGCTTTGCCTTTTCCGTACCGCAAGCGACAAGTGTAATGCATAGCAACACGGAAATTATAATTTTAAGAATTTTCATTTTTTAACCGAAACAAGTTCACTGTATTTCATAACCGTGCCGAAAAGATTGCTCATAACAAGGTAATTCGCACAAACGGTAACGGTGTTGCCGACTTGCACCCTGCTGTAATGCTCATCGGTCGGAAATATCACAAGTGCATAGGTTTTACCGCTTGCCGTATCGGACAGTTCAATCGACGGTTTGTTATGAATATCGGGGCCTACTTTTTTGGCAACACCCGTAACACAAAAACGCATATCGACATAGCGGGCAAAAAATTTATCGGAATTCTCGCAAAATTCTTCAAAAAGTGTCTTTACATCAAAAGGCTCATTTTGTGAAAGCATCGGCATAGGTCTTGTTTCTATTTTTGCGGTTTTTAAGTTGGAAGGGTGCTTTGGATAAAATTCAAGTTTTTCGGTACACATATGCTTCTCCTTAGAGGTGAGTTTGGGTTTCGAGTGTTTGCACGGCTTTGCCTAATGAATTGACCAACTGCTCAAATTCTGATTTTCCGAGTGCCGTTTCAATCGCTTTAATATACTCTGTTTGCTTTCCATTGAATTTATCGGCAAGGGCAACCGCCTTGTCTGTCGGCAAAATGTAAAAACTGCGTTTATCGTTCTCGGACAGTTCTTTTGAAATATAGCCTTTTTTTAAAAGTACGCGGATATGGGCTGTAATCATCGGCTTTGAAACGCCGAGCAATTCCGCAATCATAATCGGCGTAAATTTGCCCTTGTGCTGTATAATGATATTCAGTACTGCCATTTCACTCGGTCTTATGGGCAAGTCTTTTTTTAGTTCCATATAGCTTCTTGCAAATTTTGAAAAAACTATATTGGCATTC
Source organism: uncultured Clostridium sp. (assembly GCA_964571095.1). Taxonomy (GTDB): domain Bacteria; phylum Bacillota; class Clostridia; order Oscillospirales; family Acutalibacteraceae; genus CAG-177. The sequence continues at coordinate 71,805 of CAZNAC010000002.1, forward strand.
ATATATTTATCCAATTTAATCCCCCTTATAGCTTAACGGTTTCGGTACGCTGATTTGTAAACCACTGTGCTTCAAAGCCGGTAAATTTTAAAATACAGTAATCGGGGTCGGTAACACCTTTTTTATAAAATCTTGAAAAAAACGGTTTCCAAAAGCGTTGCTTTGTAGGTTGGTCTGTAAGTACGACCATATCGCCTTTGATTTCAACGCCCGAAAAGCTTCTGCCTTTTTCGTAAAAGTATACACACGCCTTTGAATTGGCACGGTAATGTGCAACCTTTCTTGATGATGTGTATGTGGCGAAATAGATATCGTTGCCGTCTGTCAACAGAGGCTGAATTAAAGCCCGTGTTGCAGGATAACCGTCTTCACCGACAGATGAAATTACAGATGTTTTCTGTCGTGCGATAAATTCGTAAATGCCTTCTTTGGTCATAGTAGTATTCTCCTTGTTTCTGTTTTGAAGCCCCGACGCCAACGCCTGCTCTATTTGCGTTTTATGGTCTTTAATATAGTAGGTTTTGCCGTCTTTTATAAAACTGTTTCCGGTCTGCCCGAAAATAAACTCTACCTGATATTTAATACATTGATCATATATTCGTTTTACCCAATCATAATGAAGCGGTCGTTCGCCGGCATAGTTTTCACCACCTGCAAGAACGGTTTCAAGCTGACCTGTTTGCAGGTATTTATCAAGGTCAATTTCATCGATAAACGGTTTTAGGCTTACCCATTTATGCTTTGCGGGAATATCCAGCAGTATAGGAATGCGTTCGTCTGCCCGTTTTTGATTTTCACAGGAAACGGCAAGATACACATTGTCCCAGCCGTCACCCCAATCGTGCGGCAAGCACTCTTTTATTCTGTATGCTCTTTTAGTAAGGAGCGAGAAGGTCACATCGGGGCGTCGACGTATCATATCCCACGCTTCATCACGCCACTCGTCTGCATCTTCCAAAAAGAAGTCGCTCGTCATACAAACACGGACAAACTCTCCCGATCTGATTTTATAATTTCCTTGACGGTCTTTTTTTATGGGTAAGTTCGCATCGGTCTTGTTTTTATGGATTTGGCTGCCGTCTCTGTCTCGTTTGCTGTCAAGAAAAAACATATAGCAATTCTGACACCCTTCGGAGCATTTGCGGCAGCCGTGCCATGGGTTCCACGAACGGTCATTTCTGTTCATTCGATATTTCCGTCCTTTTAAGTTAATCTGCATTAACTATTATAATGCAGCAATATCACCTTGTCAATAAATTTCAGTTATATTCTAATTGCCGCCTTAGCTTTAATAGAAAATTTTTGTTTTGCTGTCACAACTTTTGCTCTATATTTTCAGCGATATAAAGAAAAATGCGTGAACTCGTTGATGTGCTGCCATTTGAATATGATTGGAACGACAGTGTGTCGAACTTTTCATAAGCGGATATGGTGGAATTTACTTTAAAAATTAACTTTTATGCGAAAACACATATCAAAAAGTCAAAAGGTATTGAAAAAAATGTGGTTTTGTGTTAAAGTAACACAATGAACACTTCAAGCAAGGCAAGTTAAATTTGGTGCGTTGCCGAAAAATCGGTGCGGAATAGGTGCGAAATGCACCCCCATAACCCGAAAAGTCATTGAAAACAAAGGAGCTTTGAAATATATGAAATTAGGAATTGTTGGACTGCCGAATGTCGGCAAGAGTACACTTTTTAATGCAATAACCAATGCCGGTGCACAATCTGCAAACTATGCTTTTTGTACGATTGAGCCGAATGTCGGCGTTGTTGCCGTTCCCGATGAAAGGCTTGATAAGCTTGCAGAGCTTTATAATCCCGTTAAAATCACACCCGCTTTTATTGAATTTGTTGACATTGCGGGACTTGTCAGAGGAGCTTCAAAGGGAGAAGGTCTCGGCAATAAGTTTCTTTCTCATATTCGTGAAGTTGATGCGATTATTCACGTTGTTCGCTGCTTTGAGGATGATGATATAATTCACGTTGATGCAAGCATCGATCCCGAAAGAGATATCGAAACGATTAATCTTGAGCTTATTCTTTCGGATATAGAAATGGTTGAACGCCGTATCGACAGAGTTACAAAGGCGATGAAAGGCGATAAAACGCTTGCTTCCGAGCTTGAATTTCTTAAAAGACTTCTGCAAAGTCTTGAGGATAATATTCCCGCAAGAAATCTTGAATGCGATGAAAACGAAAAGGCTTGGCTTTCGGAAATCGCACTTCTTACCGCAAAACCCGTTATTTACGCTTGCAATATGAGTGAAAGCGATTTTGCCGGCGGACTTGAAAATAATCCACATTATAAAACGGTTTGCACTATTGCACAAGCCGAGGGCAGCGAGGTTCTTCCGATATGTGCGGAGCTTGAGGCACAGATTGCATCGCTTGAACCCGAAGAAAAAGAAATGTTTCTTGAAGAACTCGGAGTTGAATCGGGCGGACTTGACCTTCTCGTTAAGAAAAGCTATGCCCTGCTCGGCTTGATTTCATATCTTACGGCAGGACAGCCGGAGGTTAGAGCGTGGACTATTACCAAAGGCACAAAGGCACCGCAGGCAGCAGGCAAGATACACAGTGACTTTGAAAGAGGCTTTATCAGAGCCGAGGTTATTTCCTATGATGATCTGATTGCACTCGGTTCGATTGCCGCCGCAAAGGAAAAAGGACTGGTCAGAAGTGAAGGTAAGGAATATGTTATGAAGGACGGAGACGTTGTCCTTTTCAGATTCAATGTTTAAATGAATGTTTTTCGGCTTCTCGTGGAATGATACCACGGGGAGCTTTTTATTTTTTTATTCGGAGATGATGATTTGAAAAAACGGGCAGCGGTTATGTTTTTGCTTATTGTGATTATTTTTTCGGTAACCGGAGTAAGGCTTTACGATTTATCTGCAAGTGAAATGATGGCATCCGGCGGTTCGAGTACAAAAACAATTGATGTTGCAACGCTTAGGGGAACGGTTTATGATTGCAATATGCGTAGCCTTACAAATTCGGAATACGAAATATATGCTGCCGCAAAGCCTTCAAATGAAGCACTTGCGGCACTGAAAGGGAGAGTGATGCCGGATGCTTACGAATCGATTATGCAGAGAATGCACAAGGGTAATCCGGTTGCAATTAAAGTCAGCTCGGAGCTTGAATCAACAGAAAATATTATTGCGGTTAAGGTTCCGAAACGCTATTCCGCAGCTTCAACCGCGTGCCATATTATCGGCAGTATAAACTCCGAAATGCAGGGCGTGAGCGGCGTTGAAAAATCATTCAATGAGATTTTATCAAAGAATAATTCAACTGTAAGTTTTCGCTTTTCGGCAAATGCCCTCGGTAAAGTTATGCTCGGAGAGGGGATAACAGTTTTGGGAAATTCGGCACCGAAAAACGGAGTCGTGCTGACTCTTGACAGGGATATCCAAAGAATAACCGAAGCGGTGCTTGATGCGTCGGGTGTGAAATGCGGTTCTGCCGTTGTTATCGAAATTGACAGTGGAGCGATAAAAGCCTGTGTTTCACGACCGCTGTATAATCAAAACAATATATCCGTCAGCCTTAAAGAGGAAAATTCACCGCTGATAAACAGAGCTTTTTTGCCTTTTAGCGTGGGCTCCGTGTTTAAACCCGTGGTTGCTGCGGCAGCACTTCAAAATAATATAAGTGAAAATTTTGAATATAACTGCACAGGCAGTGTTACTTTTAACGGAGTAACGTTCCATTGCCATAAAAAAGAGGGACACGGAGTGCTTGATATGGAAAGTGCCGTTGCTTATTCCTGCAACACTTATTTTATTGCACTTGCACACAAAACGGGTGCGGAAAATATTATTAATACGGCTTCGGATTTTGGGTTTGGAAAAAAGATAAATTTTGCTCAAGATATGGAGTCCGAAAAAGGAAATCTTCCGTCCGTGGAGGAGCTTGATTCGAAGGCTGCAATAGCAAATATTTCTTTCGGTCAAGGCTCATTGCTTGCAACTCCGATTCAAATTTGCTCAATGATGGCAACAATCGCAAACGATGGTGAATATGTTGAACCGTATCTTGTTGAAGGCGAAACAGACGAAAACGGTTATTTTACTCGGTATTACAGATACGAAAAAGGTCATAAAATAATAAGCGGCCCCACAGCCGAAAGACTGCAGGGCTTTCTTGAAAAGGTTATTGAATACGGTAGCGGAAGCAGAGCCAAGAGCGAATATGTTTCTTTGGCAGGTAAAACCGCCACCGCCCAAACAGGAAAAACAAAAAACGGGGAAGAAATATACAATGCGTGGTTTGCGGGATATTTTCCCTCTGATGCTCCCAAATATGCGGTTGCCGTGCTTAAAGAGGACGGCGGCGAGGGTGCGATAAGCTGTGCACCTGTTTTTAAGGAAATTGCGGAAAAGTTAATTGATTTTTGACAGTGACCAAGCGGCAATATCCTCATAAACCCGAGCACGGTTTAATTCGTTCAAGATTTCGTGACGCATTGCAGGATAAAGCTTTAAGGTTACGTCTTTTACATCGGCAAGCTTTAAATCATTGTAAATCTGTTTAATTCCCTTGCCGTATGCACCAACGGGATCATCCTCACCGGCAGTAAGCAAAACGGGAAGATTTTTGTTAAGTGAAGCAAACCAATCCTTGCCGGAAACACGGTTAAGAACAGTAAAAAGGTCTTTATATCCTGCGGCGGTGAAAAGAAAACCGCAATATTTATCGTTAATATATCTTTCGACAATGGAATTATCGGAGGTAAGCCAATCAAATGATGTTTTGGCATTAGAAATTTTTTTGTTATATGTACCGAATGCAAGCTTATCTATAAATTTGCTCTTATAGCGGCTTCCCTTTAGCTTTGCAACCGCTCCGGCAAGACCGATCGCAATCGGGGCGGCGGGATTTTTGCCGCTTGTTCCGCAGAAAATGGCGGCCTTGATTCTTTCATCATTACCATAACGTCGAATATATTCACGGGCGATAAACGAGCCCATACTGTGACCGAAAAAGACGATCGGGATATCGGGATATTCCGATTTTATAAGCTCGGTAAGGCTTCTTTCATCTTCAACAAAAGAATCCCAACCGTTGTTTTCACCGAAATATCCGAGATCGTCATCCGAGTTAACGGATTTTCCGTGACCGATATGGTCGTCAACAAGAACCGCAAACCCTTTTTCACAAAGATATGCGGCAAATTCTTCGTAGCGTTCACCGTGCTCTGCCATACCGTGGACGATTTGAAAAACAGCTTTCGGACCGTTTGCGGGTACCCAGCATCTTGCAAATACATTTGCAACACCCGACTTTGAAGGAACGGAGTATTCTTTTCTGATGATTTCCATATTTGTTTCTCCTATCATAATTATTTGTTGCCCCTAATATATGTTTTAACAGTGTATGATTGTGATTGTTACTTTTTGACTTGTAAAGTTAATCGGCTTTACAGATATTAAACTTCATATGTTGATGATATCTTATCCTTAATAATATCAACACATTCCAAGCCTTCCTCGTTGAAGCAGGCAAAGATTGCACCGATTTCAGGCGTAAAGCTCATTAGCTTTACATTGATAAATCCGCAACTTCGGAGTGATTCGGTAAAAATTCTGCGATAAAGCTCATTATGTTGAAAAATTCCGCCCCAAAGACCTATCGGAGTATTGCAATTTGCGTTTTTCATAAGAGCCGAAACAGTTTCCGAAAGCATTTTCGCTTCATTATTTATTATTTTTAACGCAACAGCATCGCCGTTTTCGGCAAGAGCGATAACATATTCGGCGAATGCAGCGGTGATTTTTCGGCTGACTGTTTTGGAATAGTACAAATCTATCAAATCATAAATATTATCGATTTTGAAATATTTTAAGCATTCATCTGTCAATGCGGTTTTTTCGGTGCTTCCCTCCGCAGCTCTGATGGCAGCTTTTATTCCCGAAAGTCCGATTGAATATCCGCTTCCCTCATCGCCGAGAATATATCCCCAACCGCCGGCGTGAGTGATTTTTCCGTCTTCGTTTCTGCGTATTGCCATAGAGCCTGTACCGCTGATAACAACGCCGCATTCACCGTTGACATTCATAGCTTCAAGTGCAATAAAGAGGTCGGAATCCATAATTATTTTTTTACTGTTTATTATTCCGGAACAAAAATTTTGAGTTTCTTCGTCTGAGGCTCTTTCGTTCAAGGCGGACATACCGATTACTGCACAGTCAAATTTTTTTTGGTTGAGCTTTTCGATAATATCGTTCAACGCCTTTTGTGCGTTTTCAGTTCCGACAGAGTAATAATTGATGCTCTCACCGCACGCTTTGCAGATAAAATCGCCCTTGTCGTTAAATACAACCGCCGTTGTTTTACTTCCGCCGCCGTCAATGCCGAGAAATAATTTTGAGTTTTCCATAACAACCTCCGAATTTACAGATTGGACATTTATTTTTATTATCCTGTCAACATATGGATGATACTATGAAGCTGCAATAAATGATAACCGCAGATTAATCGATTATATATAGTTTTTGCGAAAGGAATGATAGCAATGACAAAAAAGCATCCTTGTATTATGGTGTGCGTAACTCCTCAGCAGTCTTGCTCAAGGCTGATTGAAGCGGGAGCAAGAATGGCCAAGGAAGAAAACTTACAGCTTGAAGTTATCAGCGTTTTTAAACAGAGCAGTGGACTTAATGCAAATGAAAATAACGTTCTTGAAAATCTTTTTGAATATGCCAAAAAATTCAATGCAAGTATGAACATATTTTTCAACGACAGTCCCGCAATTGTTGTTGCGGCGGTTTCAAAAAAGCTGAACGCCTCAACTCTTGTTACCGGTTTTCCGGCAGAGGGTAGCAGTGGTTTTATTGCAAGGATTCACGAGTTTGTACCCGATTTGCCGATAACAATGGTTGACGGCGATTCCAACGAATATAAAATAATTCCCGTAAATAATGAAGAAATAGAAATAGCAAAAAAATCCGCTTTAAGCTCAGTTCATTGAAATACCGTGAGAGAAAAGGCGGTTGACCGAATTTCTCAATAAAGCATATTCCTCGCCCTCAAGGGCGGGGTTTTTTTTGAGCAGTTTTACCGCCGCAGTATGAGTTTCTCTTATGGCTTCTCCGTCTGTCATCATATTTGCGATTTTCATTTCGGGTAAACCGTGCTGGCGAGAACCGAAAAAGTCACCGGGACCTCTCAGCTTTAAGTCTTCATCTGCGATTTTAAAGCCATCGGCAGTTGAAGCAAGCGTTTTAAGGCGGTGAACCGTATCATCGTTTTGAGCATCGGAAATCATTATGCAGGTTGATTTCTTTGCTCCTCTGCCGATTCTTCCTCTAAGCTGATGAAGCTGAGAAAGACCGAATCTTTCGGCATTTTCGATAACCATTATAACCGCATTCGGAACATCAATTCCAACCTCGATAACGGTTGTTGAAACAAGAAGCTGAGTTTCGCCGTCGGCAAATGAATCCATAACCGCTTTCTTTTCCGCCGATTTCATTTTTCCGTGAAGTAATCCGAGCTTGAAGCCTTTAAAAAATCCGTCCGAAAGTTCATCAAAGAGCCTCGTTGCCGCTGCAAGCTCCGTTTCTTCGTTTTCCTCAACCATAGGGCAAACTATATACCCCTGCATTCCCTCGCAAAGATGCTTTTTTATGTAGCCGTAGGCACGCTCTCTTTTTTCCGAATCAACAAGAAAGGTTTCGATTTTTTGCCTGCCCTTCGGCATTTCATCAAGTATACTCAGATCGAGATCGCCGTAAATGATAAGCGAGAGTGTTCGAGGTATCGGCGTTGCAGACATAACAAGAGTGTGAGGATTGCTGCCTTTTGAGGTTAGTGTACCCCTCTGATTAACGCCGAAGCGATGCTGTTCATCGGTGACGGCAAGTGCAAGATTTTTAAATTTAACATCTTTTTGAATTATTGCGTGAGTACCGACAACAAGGTCAATTTTACCCTCTTTCAGCTCTGCTTTTATTCGTCTTTTTTCGGCGGCGGGGGTTGAGCCGGTAAGAAGCGAAATACGGATTCCGCTGTTTTCATACATTTTGGAAAGCGTTTTGAAATGCTGAACGGCAAGCACCTCGGTTGGTGCCATAAGTGCACTTTGACAGCCGTTTTTGATGCAATTATAAATCAATGCGGCACAAACTGCGGTTTTTCCCGAACCGACGTCGCCTTGAAGCAGACGGTTCATAGGAATATTTTTCATCATATCCGCCGTTCCTTCGGCAATTGCAAGCTTTTGAGCGTTTGTCAGTTCAAACGGCAGGAGCGAGAAAAAATCTTTTGTATAATCCTTTGCCATATTAAAGGCGGTAGAGCTTCGATTTTTTTCTTTAAGACGCATCATTCCAAGCTCAAGCAAAAAAAGCTCTTCAAAAATCAATCTTCTGCGTGCCTCGGAAACCATATCGGCATTTTCGGGAAAATGGATATTTTTAAGTGCTCCCTCAAGATTGAGCAAACAGTAAGCATTGCGGATTTCTTTGGGAATAGGATCTTCGATTTTATCGCAAGCCTCGAAAGCTGTTTTAACGAGTTTTTCAATCATTCTCGAATTGATTCCGGCTGTCTGGGGATAAATGGGACGAAGCCTGTCGGTTTCGCTCACTTCTTCAAATTGAGGTGAAGTCATTTGGCGGTAATAGCCTTTGCCCGAAATTTTGCCAAAGAAAAGATATTCCTTGCCCTGCTCGATTTTTAAAGCCGCATATTTATTGTTAAAAAAGGTAATGTCGAGAATACTTTCTCCGTCGCTGACTTCAGTTTTATATAGTGTCATTCCTTTACGTATTATGTGTTCTCTGCAAGGAGTACCGGCGAAAGCTTTTATGCAAACATTTTTGCCGAACGGTGCATCTTTAATTGAAACTATTTCAGTCCAATCTTCATAGTGTCGGGGGTAAAAGGTTAACAAATCTCGGAGCGTAAAAATTCCGAGCTTTGCAAGCTGTGCGGAACGTTTTTCGCCAACCCCTTTAAGATATTTAATATTATCATCAAGCTTCATATTGTGCTCCGTAAAATGTCGAATCGTATCAGCGGCCCATCTCCGCCGATTGAAAACGCATATTGTCGATTTTGATGTTGCTCAGTTCACCGATCTTGAGAGCCTTTTCAATGGCTATATCGGGCCTGTTTGTGTGAACGTGAACCTTAATAATTCCGGAATGCTCCGCCGCAGCCGAACAGTTTCCGATTTCGGAAAGAAAGCTACGAAATTCTTTTATGTCGATTTTCTTAGCGTTATTGATTAAAAATTCCGTGCAGTAGGTAAATTCCGTAAGCTCCGTTTCATTACGTATTTTCGGTTCGTATGAAAAATACGGCTCTGTGCTTTTGCCGGAGAAATTCAGCATCCCCTCCATAATGCAAACCAAGCCTTGCCCTCCCGCATCGACTACACCGTGCTTTTTAAGTATCGGCAGAAGATTTGGCGTTGATTTAAGAGAAGCTCTTGCACCCGAAACGGCGGCGGCAAAGGTTTCTTTTGCGTTTGCGCCGTTTTTGGCGGCGGAGGTTGCCTTTGAAGCGGCAAGACGGATAACGGTCAGCATCGTTCCTTCGGTGGGCTTTTCAACGGCAGCGTAGGCTTCATTGCAACCGGCTTCAAGTGCGTTTGCAAGAGAAACGGCATCGATATAGTCAAGACCGTCAACACTTTTGGCAAAGCCTTTGAAAATCAAAGAAAAAATGACTCCGGAGTTACCTCTTGCACATCTCAACAATTCTCCTGCGGCATAATCGGCAACCTTTCCGGCTCCGCTGTAGGGACAGCTTTTCATAGCTTTCGCACAACCGGATACGGTTAAAGCAAGATTTGTGCCGGTGTCTCCGTCGGGGACCGGAAAAATGTTGATTTTATTGATTCCTTCTGCACAAGAGCTAATATGCTCCGATGCGGAAATAATTGAATTTTTTATTACTTCACCGTTTATCATAATATATCATTCCTCATATTTCAGTATGAATATATTATGGCAAATCCTGTGAATATTAAACGATTTTTATTTAAAATTCCACGCTTCTATATCGAAAAATACATCGCCGTCACAGCAGTTTGCGTCGTTTTGAAGCTCATTTGAATAAGAAACTGCGGCGTTTCTGTAGCAAAGCGGAATAAAAGGCAGCTCATCGTTAAAGGTGTTGATAAAGTCCATAAGCTCGCAATTGCCCGAAAGGAGCTGAGAATATCGTGTGCATACAGTGCTTTCGGAGTTGATTCCGAAGCTTAAAGCACCTCCGCCGAGAAGTGAGTTTAAGTCCATATTCGGAGAAAGCTTGACCTCTCCTATATACATATCGTATGAACCCAATTCAAGTGCTTCACTGTAATACTTCAGCTCATATTCTTTAAGGTTAACAACAAAGCCGAGAGAAACAAGGTAATCACGGATAAATCTTGCGGTTTCAAGCTTGAATTGATTTTCCTTGTTAACGAGAATTGAAATTTCTTTTTCGGCTATATCGATTTCGGATTCTTCAATGAGAGCAGTTGCTTTTTGAATATCTGTTGATAGGAACAAATCCTTTGAAGCAAGTGCATACCAATCGGGGTTGAAAGGCGAATAGGTTTCTCTTGCGTGTCCCTGAAAGGCGGTTGAGGTTATCTCTTTGCGGTTTATCGCAAAGCCGACAGCCTGACGAAGAAGCCGGTTTGAGAAAAATTCACTTTCGCTGTTGAATGCAAGGTAAACAAGATTATTGATTCCCATTTCAACGGTTTTTGCGTTTATTCTTGAAAAAACTCCGCCGCTAAGGTCGTTAAAATGGAATCCCGTATTACCGATTTCGAGGCTGCTTTCAAGTGAGCTGCTGTCACGAACCGGAACAAGCATTATGGTTTTAATTGCCGGATTAAAGCCGGTTTTGTTTTTGTTAACAACAAGATAGGTCGTTTCGCCTGAAATTTCCGGTGTATATCTTCCGGAACCGACAGGCAGATTTCCGCTTGAACCGTTTTTTACTATCGGAAAGGTTAAGCAGGAAACAGCATATGGATCGGGGGCTTTGAGGGTGAAAACAATCATGTTGGAAGCGGCTGCATTCGCACCGCTGAAATTTTTGAGTTTTTCGCTGTATGCCGGAGAAAATTTAGCTCTGTCAAAGGAATAAACAATGTCCTGTGCCGTGATTGCGGAGCCATCGGAAAAAGAGCAGGTGTCAAGGTTAACATTAACCGAGGTGCCGCCTGTAACTCCGCTTTTTGCAATAACGGGAATAGGCTCATAGCTTTTGTCGAGTTTAAATAATCCGTCGTAAACAAGGCCGAGAATTTGTATATTTGCGGTCATAGTTGCCGAAAACGGATCGAGCATATCGGCTTTTGAATAGGCAAGCTTTAAAACGCCGTCTTTGTTGTTGTTAAGATTTGAAACGATTGCGGGATCCGACTCGGCAACGGTTTTACCGTCACAACTGCAAAAAACAGTAAAAATGAGCGATATTATAAGAATTAATGCCGCTACTTTTTTCATTAATAATCATCCTAAATCAGTTATTATTTTTCCTGCCATAATAAGTCCGGCGACACCCGGAACAAACGGAAGGCTGCCGGGAGTTTGACGCTTGTTTGATTCCTCATCGGTTTTTGCGGGTTTGAGCGGTTCTTCGGGCGACCAAACAACGCACAGATGCTTAACGGCTCTTTTGCGAAGCTCTGTTCTCATAACTCTGCACAGGGGACAACCGGCTGTTTTGAAAATATCCGATATCATAAAGCGGGAGGCATCGAGCTTGTTTCCCGTTCCCATACAAGAAATCATAGGGATATTCAGCTCTTGCGATTTTTGAGCAAGGTTGATTTTGGCACTGACGGTATCAATGGCATCTGCAATGTAATCGTATTTTTCAAGCTCAAATTCATCTGAATTTTCGGGAAGATAAAAATTTTTAAGTGCCGTAACCTCGCATTCGGGATTGATATCGAGAATCCGTTCTTTAACTACCTCGACTTTCGGCTTTCCGATTGTTGAATGAAGTGCACAAAGCTGACGGTTTAGGTTTGTGACCGATACGCAATCATTGTCAACAACGGTGATTCTGCCGATACCGGCTCTTGCAAGAGCTTCGGCTGTGTAAGAACCGACTCCTCCCAATCCGAAAAGAATAACGCTTTTGCTTTTAAGCTTTTTGGTTGAATCCGCTCCGAGCAGCATTTCGGAACGGAGAAACTGCGAATGCTCCATATGCTTCTCCTTGCCGATGTGTTTTATATATAAGTATAATACTATAAAAGCTTATTGAATGTAAATAACTTTTGTGTAAATTTTTTGAAAAGAAAGGTAAAATGAATGCAGGTCAAAATCAAAAGGCTTGCGTGGAAAACCACACAAGCCTTTGGCTGCCTATAGTATGGCGATTGAATCGCTTACGCAGTTTCTTTAAGCTCTCTTTCGAGCCAAATGCAACCGATATCCATTGCACTGTAAAGGCCTCTGCGTTCTGCCTTTTTAACGATTTTGTCTTTCATTCTGACTTCGGGATCGGTATTGACGAGCTGAACAACAACTCTGTCTGCAACTTCAATGCCTTTGACTTCACGGGTACTTGTTATTTGCATAATAACAACGTACGGGTCACTCATAAAACCGTAATATATGGTTTTGCCGCTTCTGACAAGAGGCTTGCCTTTATACATAAGAAACTTTTTCTTTGCCATGCTGTTACTCCTTACTTAATTCCGAGATAGCACTTTACCATGGCCTGAAGAAGCTCATCTCTGTCAAGTCTTCTGACAAGGCTGCGTGCATTATTGTGTGTTGTAATATAGGTCGGGTCCTCGGAGAGGATATAGCCGACGATCTGGCTGATTGAATTATAACCTTTTTCGTTTAAAGCTTCATAAACGGCAAGGAGATTTTTTTTCATCTCTATTTCGTTTTCGTCCTTAATTGAAAATTTGATTGTTTTATCAGTCATTTCGGTCACCTCCGTTACCCGTTATTATATAACACATTTGAAAATAATACAAGGTTTTTTATGAAAATATTATTTTTTGTTTACAATTATGAAAAAATTATGCTCTGAGAGAGATACCGATTTTTGCAAAATTCGCAAGAATTTCGTCAATCCAGCCTTGAACTTCTTCCATTTCGAGAGTTCTGTCCATCGAAGCGAAAACAAGGCGAACGGTGATGCTCTTTATTCCTTCTTTTTCATAAGTGTCTATAACCTTAACGCTGTCAAGCTCATTAAGATTAAGCGATTCCCAGCAGGCGGCAAGCTCGGAATATTTGGTGCTTTCCGTGAGAACGAGCGAAAGGTCGTACCAGGTTGACTGCTGTGTACTCGGTTCACGGAACTTGATTGCGTTTGCATCAATTGAGCTGAAGCTGTTCATATCGATTTCAAAGCATACCGCACAAGCGGTTTTATCAAGCTTTGATCTGTTTGCGGGATGCATTGCACAGAGAACACCGACCTTCTTTCCGTCAATAAGAATTTCGGAAGTGTTTTTCGGATGCTGCCATTTATGCTCCGGTGCAATTTTATTGTAGCCTGCTTTTTTCTGCTTAATTGTGCCGATAAGGCAGTTGATAATTTCAACAGCTTTAAAATAGAGAGCCTTTTCGTTTCCGCTCTTATCATAAAGAACAACTCCGAGGTGCTTTCTTTCATTGCTTGTGCCGTCGGATTTTACGCCGTCAACAACTCTGCCTATCTCAAAAATGCCGTATTTATCGGCAAAATCCTTGTTTTCCTGTGCCATACAGAGGAGGGTGGGAAGCATTGAATTGCGAAGCACACCGTTTTCGGAATTTTCAATGTTAAGAACCTTAACATTATCCTCAACCTCAATGCCGAGCTTCTTGAATTTTCTGCCGTCACACCAAACATAGGAGTGAACCTCGTGGAAGCCGTATTTTTTAACAAGCATGTCCTTGATTTCGCTGTCTTCCATACGTGCGTAATCGTTGGGAACGGGCTTGAGAGGACTGTTTGTTGTGGTTATCTCAAAGTTATCGTAGCCGTAAATTCTTGTTATTTCTTCGATTATATCGGCTTTTATTGTAACGTCCTTTGTCGCACGCCACGAAGGAACCTTGACGGTATATTCTCCGTTGGAATAATCAACGCCGAAGCCGAGAGAGGTGAGTGTTTTTTCAATCTGCTCCTCGCTGATGTCTATGCCTGTATATCTGTCAACATATTGTTTGTTAAACGAAAGAGAAATTTCGGGGTACTTTTTAACATATTTATCGGTGAGCTTCGATGCAACTCTTGCACCGCCGTCAATATCCTTAACAAGCTTAACGAATCTGCCGACCGCTTCCGCCGTAAGCTCCGGATCAAGCATTTTTTCGTATCTTGCACTTGCATCTGTTCTGTGTCCGAGTCTTGAAGACGATTTTCTGATGCTTACGCCATCGAAGTTTGCCGATTCGAGCACAACGGAGCCTGTATCATCCTCTATTTCAGATTCAAGACCGCCCATAATTCCCGCAATGCCAACGGGAGTATCACCGTTGCATATCATAAGGGTTTCTTCATCGATATCTCTTTCAACTCCGTCAAGAGTAGTGAATTTTATCTTTTCTTTCGGGGTTGTTACAACAATATTGTTAATCGAGCTGCCTGCAAATGCGTGGGTAGGCTGACCGATTTCAAGCATAATATAGTTGGTAACGTCCGCAAGAAGATTGATTCCTCTCATTCCGCAGTAATAAAGACGGATTCTCATATCAAGAGGACTCTTGTTCTTTGTTATGTTGTCCATTTTAATGCAGGAATATCTGTAAACAAGGTCTTCTCTGCCGATTTCAACGCTGATTTCTTCGTCGCCGTCGTATGAAAGGTCGCCAAGCTCAAGAGGTTTAAGCTCCCTGCCTGCAAGAGCGGCAAACTCTCTTGCAATTCCGTAATGTCCCCAAAGGTCGGGGCGGTTGGTGAGAGACTTGTTATCAACTTCAAAAATGATATCATCAATCGGAAAAATATCCTTGATATTCGTGCCGTTTTTGAGCGACGAATCAAGCTCCATAATTCCGGAATGGTCATCACTTATGCCAAGCTCTTTTTCGGAACAGCACATTCCCTCGGATTCGTATCCCGCAACGCTTGCAACGCTGATTTCACCGCCGCAAACTCTGCCGCCCGCAAGAGCGAGAGCAACCTTTTGTCCAACGGCAACATTGGGTGCACCGCAAACAATGTTGCAAATTTTTTCGCCCGCATCAACCTTGAGAAGATGAAGCTTTTTTGAGTTGGGGTGAGCCTCCACCGAAAGGATTTCGCCGACGACAACATTTTGAATATCGGCACCTTTTTCGATTATATCTTCAACCTCCGCCGTTGCGAGGGTGAAGCTTTCAATAAGCTTTCTTATGTCCAGACCGTCAAGGTCAACATAGTCTTTAATCCAATTTATCGATACAAACATTTCTTATGTCCTCCTTGATTATTTCTCCGGTCTGGTAAACGGTTTTTCGTTAAACTGCGAGAGAGATTTAAGATTGCCGCTGTTGAAAACACGAATGTCCTTAACGCCGTAGGTCATCATTGCAAGACGTGTCATTCCCAAACCGAAAGCAAAGCCGGTGTATTTTTCGGGATCGATACCGGCGGCGGTAAGCACATTGGGGTGAATCATACCGCAGGGGCAAAGCTCAAGCCAACCCGAATCCTTGCAGGAGGGGCAGCCGGCACCGTGGCAGATGGTGCACTGAATGTCAAGCTCAAAGCCGGGCTCAACAAAGGGGAAAAATCCGGGACGAAGTCTAACGGTAATATCTTTCTGGAAGACCTCCGAAAGCATTGTTTTCATAAAGTAAATAAGGTTTGAAATGGAAATATCCTTATCAACCATAATTCCTTCCATTTGGAAGAAGGTGTTTTCGTGGCAGGCATCGATTTTTTCGTTTCTGAAGCATCTGCCGGGGAATATTGCCCGAATCGGATTTCCGTTTTCGAGATTTGAAGCGTATTTACGCAAAATTGTATTTTGAGCGGCTGAGGTGTGGGTTTTGAGAAGCTGACCGGTGCTCAAATAATAAGTGTCCTGCATATCTCTTGCGGGGTGGTGCTTGGGAATGTTAAGTGCCTCAAAGCAATTGTAATCATCGGTTATCTCGGAATAATCCTCAACCGCAAATCCCATACTGAGGAATATGTTTTCAACATCGCGGGCAACAAGAGTTATGGGGTGATATGAGCCGAGGTCGGCATCGGTCGGCATAGATTCATCATAGCTTTCCGCTTTGTCAATGAGTCGTTTTTCTTCAAGTGCTTTAAGCTCCTCAAGCTTTGCGGCGATTGAAGCTTCAATAAACTGCTTTGTTTCGTTGATTTTTTGACCTGCATCCTTTTTAAGCTCATTGGGAATGTTGCGAAGCTCCTGCATTAAGGCTGCAACAGAACCCTTTTTGCCGAGAAATTCAATTCTGAGCTGTTCGATGTCTGAGGTTGCGGAAACATCCGAAAGCTTTTTTTCAAACAGCGATTTTAATTCTGCGGGCTTTTCAAACATTTTTATATCATCCTTTCATCATTTACAAATAAAAAATCCCTCATCATCAAAAGATGACGAGGGACGAATAAATCCGCGGTACCACCCTGCATTCACGGAAACTCCGTGCACTTTGATATCCGTAACGGGGATAAGCCGTTGCATCCTACTGCTGTTTTCAGATGCACCGCTAACGGGTGAACTTCGGCGATTTTGCACACAATCCGCTTTCAGCCGGTGACGGATTTTCTCTTTGGTGTGTTAAGAAACGCTTACTCTCCCGATCACTGCGTTTAAATGTTTTTTACAGTTTAACATATAATTTCGATTTTTTCAAGGGTTAATTTAAGATTATTTGTTAAATTTCGCAATTTGAATATTTTTGCTTTGTAATTTAAAAAAATTTTAAAATTATGCTGAAAAACGGAAATTATATGTTATAATATCTCGGAGAACATCGAAGCATAATCGATTTGCAAAGCGGATTTCGTTTTGATATTATGTTATAATATAATTTGAGGTGATTCGGTATGAAGCTTTTGGCTCTCGACGGTAACAGCATTCTTAACCGTGCTTTTTACGGCATAAAGCTTTTAACAACAAAGGACGGTACTAAATTCACAAACGGAATATTCGGATTTTTGAATATACTTTTAAAGCTGCAAGATGAGATTTCTCCCGATGCGGTTGCAATAGCTTTTGACGTTAAAGCACCCACCTTCCGTCACGAGATGTATTCCGGCTACAAAGCAAACAGAAAGGGAATGCCTCCGGAATTGGCTCAACAGATGCCAACACTCAAGGAGCTGCTTTCGGCAATGGGATATACAATTCTCGAAGCTGCGGGATGGGAGGCGGACGATATTCTCGGAACTCTTGCGGCGAATTGCGGAAAAGATGATTTTTGCTATATTGCAACAGGCGACAGAGATTCGCTTCAGCTTGTGCGTGATAATGTTAACGTTATCCTTGCCTCAACCAAAATGGGTAAACCGCAAAGCTTACGTTATGACCGCAGCAAAATAGAGGAGGAATATACGGTTTCTCCCGAACAGATGATTGATATAAAGGCTCTTATGGGTGACAGCTCCGACTGTATACCGGGCGTTTCGGGCATAGGTCAAAAAACAGCTCAAGATTTAATAAGCCGTTTCGGCTCAATCGATAAAATATACAATAATATAGACACGTTGGATATTAAAAAGGGTGTTCACGATAAGCTTGTTAACGATAAGGAAATGGCTTATCTCAGCCGTGAGCTTGGAACAATCAGAACCGATGCACCGATAAACGGCGACTATTCCGCATATGTTCCCGCTTCGGCGGATGCTTTTAAGGTTACGGGAATCCTTGCAGAGCTTGAAATGTTTAAAATGATTGAACGTCTTGATTTGAAAGCTCCCGAAAAGACGGAGCAAATCGAAACGGAAAAAATCAATTGCGAAAAATATGTTCAAGAGGATTTGAAGCTTCTGTTTAATATTTTGAAAAAAGCGGGAGAGGCTTATTTTACTTTTGACAGCGGAATTTTTGTTTTTGCCGTTGAAAACGGAGCTGCCGAGGTTAATCCCGAAAACAGCGGTTATGCCGAATTTTGTTCGGATTTCCTTTTTGAAAAAAGCATTAAAAAATATACCTATAATTCAAAACAGATTTATTCGTTCTTTTATGATTACGATAACGACATCGAAATCAATTCAATTGTCGGCGATGCTATGCTTTCGGCATATATCATCAATCCGTCCTCCGGTGCATATGACCTTAAAAGAATTATTGCTGAATATGCCGGCGTAGAGCAGCCGGAAGATACCGATGAAGCGGCATTTTTGACTGTTTATTTGAGAAAAGCGTTTGAAAAAATGAACCGAATGACGGATGAAAACAATCAAAAAAGATTGCTCGATGAAATCGAATTGCCGCTTGCGAGAGTTCTTGCATCGATGGAGCGTGAGGGCTTTCTTGTCGATGCACAGGGCATAGAAAAATTCGGAGCGGAGCTTCAAAAGAGAATATCCGAAATCGTTGAAGAAATATATACATCGGCGGGATATGAATTTAATCTTAATTCTCCGAAGCAGCTTGGTGAAGCGTTGTTTGAAAAAATGGGACTTCCCGCAAAGAAAAAAACGAAAAGCGGGTATTCGACCAATGCCGAGGTGCTTGAGGGATTGGCGGCGGATTATCCCGTTGTTGCCAAAATTCTTGAATACAGAACCCTTGCAAAGCTTAAATCCACTTATTGTGACGGACTTTTAAAGGTTATCGGAAAGGACGGAAGAATCCATTCAAGTCTTAATCAAACCGAAACCCGAACAGGAAGAATTTCTTCAACCGAGCCGAATCTTCAAAATATCCCCGTGCGTTCCGAGCTTGGCAGAGAAATGCGAAAATTTTTCACTGCAAAGGAAGGCTTCACTCTTATCGATGCCGACTATTCGCAGATTGAGCTGCGTGTTCTTGCTCATATGGCAAATGATAAAAATATGATTGACGCATTCAACAGTGGTGACGATATCCACGCAATAACGGCATCGCAGGTTTTCAATATGCCCCTGATGCTTGTTACGCCTCTTATGCGAAGCAGGGCAAAGGCGGTTAACTTCGGCATAGTTTACGGAATAGGTGCGTTTTCGCTTGCGAAGGATATCGGAGTAACCCGTGCCGAGGCGGACAGCTACATCAAAGGCTATCTTGCTCATTTCAGCGGCGTTAGACAGTATATGAAGGATGTTGTTGAATCGGCAAAGGAAAAGGGCTATGTTGAAACTGTTTTTGCCAGAAGAAGATATCTTCCGGAGCTTACTTCATCAAATGCAATGATGCGAGCGTTCGGCGAGAGGGTAGCTCTGAATATGCCCATTCAGGGCACGGCTGCCGATATAATCAAAATAGCGATGATAAGGGTATGGAAATGCCTCAAGGAGCAGTGTCTTGAAGCGAAGCTTATTATGCAGGTGCACGACGAGCTTATAATCGAAGCTCCGGAGCACGAGGCGAAAACCGTTGCGGGTATTGTTAAGCGTGAAATGGAAAATGCGGTTAAAATGCGTGTTACCATGCAGGCCGATGTCGGAATCGGAAAAACGTGGTATGAATCAAAATAAAGGATGACGGTATGAAAATATTATTTGTATGCACGGGCAATACCTGCCGCAGCCCTATGGCAGAGGGAATTTTCAGAAAAATGGTTGCCGATAAAAAAATCGATAATGTGGAATGTGCAAGTGCGGGGCTTTTCGCTATGACAGGCGATGAAGCTGCACGGAATGCAATTAAGGCGTGCGAACGCTTTGAGGTTGATATTTCCGCACACAGAGCAAGAAGAATAACCGCTTATATTCTTGATGAAACGGATAAATTTGTTTGTATGACAGCCGAACACGCCGCAAGTCTTTCTATGTATGTGTCCGGTGAAAAAATAACGGTGCTCGGCGAAGGTGTTCCCGACCCTTACGGCGGCGACCTTGAAACCTATATCAAAACCGCAAATTATATCAAAACGGCTCTTGATTTGCAGTTTGACGATATAATATCGGAGGCATAAATGGATTGTATTCTGAAGCCAATGAACGAAGAACATATTCCGCAGCTTGCTCTTCTTGAAAGGGAATGCTTTTCGGAGCCTTGGAGCGAAAGCTCGTTAAAGGAAGAGCTTGAAAATGAAAATTCGCATTTTATCGTTGCCGAATCGGAAAATACGGCTGTGGGATATATCGGTGTTCAGGAAATATGCGGTGAAGCGTACATAACGAATATTGCTGTTTTTGAAAAATACAGAAAAACGGGTATCGGAAGAAAGCTTTTAAAAGCCGCTTGTTTTGGAGCAGAGCAAAGAAAATGCGAGTTTATAACGCTTGAAGTGAGAGAGAGTAATCATTCCGCAATAGCTCTTTACGAATCGGAAAATTTTAAAATGGTTGGAGTGAGAAAAAATTTTTATTCCTCACCCACGGAAAACGGAATAATATACACAAAGAATTTTAAAACAGGAGAAGTACAGCTATGAAAATACTTGCCATTGAATCCTCGTGTGATGAAACTGCGGCGGCTGTTGTTGAGGACGGAAGAAAAGTTTTATCGAATGTTATAGCCTCACAGGTTTCAGAGCATATTATATACGGAGGAGTTGTGCCCGAAATCGCATCGAGAATGCACGCACAGGCAGTCACCGGTGTTGTTTCAAAAGCAATGTCGGATGCAGCCGTCGGGTATTCCGATATTGATGCGATAGCCGTTACCTATGCTCCCGGACTTATCGGTGCGTTGCTGGTCGGAGTTAATTTTGCAAAGGGATTGTCGTATTCAACGGGACTTCCCTTGATACCCGTTCATCATCTTCGTTCACATATTGCCGCAAATTATATATCTCATTCCGAATTAAAACCGCCGTTTCTCTGCCTTGTTGTTTCGGGCGGACACAGCCACATTGTAGCGGTTAATGATTATACGGAATTTTCGGTTATCGGCAGAACAAGAGACGATGCGGCGGGCGAGTGTATGGACAAATCCGCAAGAGCGATGGGCTTGCCTTATCCGGGGGGAGTTAATCTCGATAAGATAAGCGTTAACGGAAATCCCGACGTTTATAAGCTGCCGCACCCCAAGGTTGAAGGAAGCAAATATGACTTCAGCTTTTCGGGACTTAAAACCGCTGTTGTCAATATTATTCATAATTCAAATCAAAAAGGGATTGAGGTAAGTATACCCGACCTCGGTGCAAGCTGTATCGAAACCGTTACGGATTGCCTTGTTAATAATACAGTCAAGGCTGCCGAGGACTACGGCTTTGATAAGATTGTTCTTGCCGGCGGAGTTTCCGCAAATTCTCGATTAAGAAAAAGAATTACCGATGTGTGTGTTCAAAGAGGTTGGGAGGTCTATATGCCGGAGCTTTCTCTTTGCGGCGATAATGCCGCAATGGTCGGAGCACAGGCATACTATGAGTATCAAAACGGTAATATTGCAGGATTGGAGCTTAACGCTTTCGCAACGATGCCGATTGACGGGCAAAATCGATAAAAAATATCGAAAAAATGAATTTTTAAAAAGCCGATAATTCAAATTTTTGATATGCAAAATTTACCGTTTATATTGACTTTACAAAAAAGTGTGTTATAATTATAATGGGTAAGGTTAGAAATGATAAAGAACGGTTATGACATTTATCACAAAACCATACTGTTAAATTTTCAAAAACTTGTTAAAAATTGTTGTTTTTCCGTAAGAAAGGAGAAAAGATATGGAAAATATGACTTCAAATAAGAGTGTGCTTTCGTGGATTAACGAAAAAATCGAGCTTGTTAAACCCGAAAAGGTTGTTTGGATTGACGGTTCACAGGAGCAGATTGAAGCTCTCCGTGCGGAAGCTTGCTCAACAGGAGAAATGATAAAGCTTAATCAGGAGCTTCTTCCCGATTGCTATCTTCACAGAACCGCAGTTAACGATGTTGCCCGTGTTGAAGGCAGAACCTTTATCTGCGCTCCCACAAAGGAAGAAGCAGGCCCAACCAACAATTGGATGGATCCTGCCGAAGCATATGAAATGCTTTATTCTATTGCAAAGGACAGCTATAAGGGCAGAACTATGTATGTTATCCCTTATTCGATGGGACCTGTAGGCTCTAAGTTCTCCAAAATCGGTATCGAGCTTACGGATTCAATCTATGTTGTACTCAATATGGTTATAATGACAAGAGTAGGCTCCGATGTTCTTAAAGCTCTCGGTGACAGTGAGGATTGGGTTCGCGGTCTTCATTGCAAATGTGATATCGATGAAGAAAAGAGATATATCTGTCAGTTCCCGCAGGATAATACAATTATCTCCGTTAACTCCGGTTACGGCGGAAATGTTCTTCTCGGTAAAAAATGCTTTGCTCTCAGAATCGCTTCGTATCAGGGCAAAAACGAAGGCTGGCAGGCAGAGCATATGCTTATTCTCGGTCTTCAAAAGCCCAACGGCGAAATCAAATATATCTGTGCAGCTTTCCCCTCGGCTTGCGGCAAAACCAATCTTGCAATGCTTATTCCTCCCGAGGGATATTATAAGAAGGGATACCGTGTATGGTGCGTAGGCGATGATATTTCGTGGATACGCAAGGGTGAGGACGGCAGACTTTATGCCATAAACCCCGAAAACGGATTTTTCGGTGTTGCTCCCGGTACAAACGAAAAATCAAATCCCAATGCTCTTGCTTCAACAAGAAAGGGAACTATTTTTACAAACGTTGCTCATAATCTTGATAATAATACCGTATGGTGGGAAGGCCTTGACAAGAATCCTCCCGCAAACGCAGTTGAATGGAAAGGCAATCCTTGGAACGGTCAGGAGAGCACCGAAAAGGGTGCACACCCCAACAGCCGTTTCACCGCTCCCGCAGTAAACTGCCCCTGCATCAGCTCGGAATTTGAGAATCCCGACGGTGTACCCATTTCGGCTATCGTTTTCGGCGGCAGACGTGCAAAGCTTGCTCCGCTTGTATATCAGTCAAGAGACTGGAATCACGGTGTGTTTGTCGGTTCCATTATGGCTTCCGAAACAACTGCGGCGGCTTCGGGTGCGGTAGGTGTTGTTCGCCGAGATCCTATGGCTATGCTTCCGTTCTGCGGCTACAATATGGCTGATTATTGGCAGCATTGGATTGATATCGGTGCAGGTCTTGATCCCGAAAAAGCACCCAAAATTTTCAATGTTAACTGGTTCCGTAAGGATGACGAGGGCAACTTTATGTGGCCCGGCTTCGGTGATAACCTTCGTGTTCTCGATTGGATTATCGATCGCTGTGAGGGCAAGGTAGATGCCGATGAAACGGCTATCGGCTTTGTTCCTAAGGCTGCGGATATTAACCTTGAGGGCATAGAGGATGAGGTCAGCGAGGCTCAGCTCAAAGAGCTTCTCAGCGTTGATGTTTCACTTTGGAAGGATGAGGTTGCCGGAATCGAAGAATTTTACGGCAAGTTTGACAGACTTCCCTCAACTCTCAAAGCAGAGCTTGAAGAGCTTAAAGATAACATCAAATAATATACGTAAAGTTTATATACCGACACTAAAGGCTTGTATGGTTATTTCCATACGAGCCTTGTTTATTGTCGGTTGTGGCTGACCATAATTCGCAATATATAATCTCAAAAAAATATCCAAAACCGGCAAAAGCACTTGACTTGAGGCTTATGAAGACTTAAACGGTTTAATTAAATTCAATAGCATAAATATAAAAGCTTGCACGGGTTTTCCATGCAAGCTTTTGTATTATCTGAATGAAAAATTATAAACCTTTTCCCAGGCTTTAACTCTGTTTTCGTTCCATTTTTTCGGCATCATAGTGCAGGCAGTAGAGGCTTTACCCATACGCACACCGCAGTTGATAATCTTTTTGAGAAGCTCGGTATCGTTGCAAACCTGCTTTGCCTTATTGATAAGGTCTTTCGGATCAAGCTTCATAACATTACCTATTCCGGTAAAATCCGCACCGATGGTTATTAAATCATCGGTAAGAATCTCTTTTTCAAAAACATAGTCTATTTCTTCCGGCGTGAGAGAGAGAAGCATAAGCTTAATGCAGGCAAGAGGGGCAAGGCTCGAACCGAGATTTTTATAATATCCGAGCTGATATTTCCAAAGGGTTTCGGCACTGAAAATTCCGTCTTTATCTGATGCAACGGTGTCCGAAAGAATTTTTGCCGCTTTAAGGCTGTTTGCTATGCCGGAACCGATTAGAGGAACCGTCATAAACGCACTGTCGCCGATGGAAGCGTATCCGTTTGCAACCATAATCGCAGACGGCTGACGAACGGGTATTTCAACAAATTGACCGCCGCGGATAACTTTTTTTCCGAGTCTCGGATTTGTTTTACGAAGATATTCCGCAAAACGTTCAACCTCGTCCATATCAAATTTTTCAAATCTGCCGATAAGAAGGTCGGTATGATCGTCCTCCGATGCAACCCAGCTAATCCCCTTTATTCCTTCAGGAAAAAGCATAACCTTAAATTTTGCATCAACTTCTTTGTTGCTTGCTACATCGAAAAATGCACGGTAAATGTAAATTTTATCGCCGTTTCCGACTTTTTTTTCAATACCGAATGAATCGGGTAAATTGCATCTGACGGGAGAATCCATTCCGCAGGCATCAATTACCAAATCTCCGTAAACATCACCCTGTGATGTTTTTATTCCGACAACTCTGTTGCCGAGAACAATGGCAGCTTCAACTTCACAATCATATACTATTTTTACACCGCATTCAAGAGCGTAATTGATAAAATGCTCGTAAATATCTCGGCGTTCCATTTTGATTTCAAGCTGCTCTTTGGGTACGTGCTGCTGCAATCTTTTGGTTTGCGAAGGATTAAAAAAGGTCATATCCTGCTTATATTCGTATTTGCTTTCGGGAGGCATTGACATTCCGACGATTTCAAGAGCCTTGGGAGCAAAAATGTCAGTCCAGTCATAGCCTAAAGTACCTTCACTTTTCTTTTCGTAAACGGTAACATCGTACCCCTGCTTAGCAATGAGTGCGGCGGCGGCAATACCGCCGTGGCCAAGTCCCGCAACAATGATTTTTTTCCCCATTTCATAACCTCCGAAAGATATTTATTTATGGTAAAGCTTTTTGGTTTGGTATCTCGGCTCGCAGGTGAGATTAATTCCGATTTTTCTGTATACATCCGAATCAACCTGCGAAAGAATAACAGTTGAATGTGCTTCGCAGTCTTTGAGAAGCTCAATAGCTTCAAGAGCTTTTTTGGCAACGGGATTTGTGTTTGCACTCATTGAAAGTGCAATGAGCGTTTCATCTGAATGAAGTCGGGGATTGTGACCTTTCAATATTCCCGTTTTAAGTGCCTGAATCGGTTCAATAATAGAGGGTGCAATCATTAGAAGATCATCGGGCAGTCCCGCAATGGCTTTTGCGGCATTGAGAAGTGCGGCACTTGATGCGCCGAGAAGATTTGAAGTTTTGCCCGTGACGATTCTTCCGTCGGGAAGCTCAATTGCAACTGCCGGCTGACCGTTGGTTGCTTCGCTTTTGTCAAGAGCCGGTTTGATTACCTTTCTGTCTTCAACGCTGACTCCCGCCTGATTCATAAGGCTTACTATTTTATCAACCGCTTCTTTTTTCCCTCTGCCCATTGCACAGTCGCAAAGAGCGGCAAAATAACGACGAATGATTTCTTCTTTTGAGGCGGCTTTTACCGCTTCGTCATCGCAAATTGCATATCCTGCCATATTAACGCCCATATCGGTGGGTGACTTATAAGGACTCTTTCCTTCGATTTTTTCAAAAATCGCATTAAGCACGGGAAAAACCTCAACATCACGGTTATAGTTGACGGTTGTTACGCCGTATGCTTCAAGATGATACGGATCAATCATATTAACATCGTTAAGGTCTGCGGTTGCGGCTTCGTATGCAAGATTGACCGGATGCTTTAAGGGAAGATTCCAAACGGGGAATGTTTCAAATTTCGCATAACCCGCCTTACTGCCTCTTTGGTTTTCATGATAAAGCTGAGAGAGGCAGGTTGCCATTTTTCCGCTGCCCGGACCGGGAGCGGTTATAACAACAAGAGGACGTGTTGTTTCAATAAATTCATTTTTGCCGAAGCCCTCGTCGCTTACTATGTGAGAAACATTATAAGGATATCCGTCTATAGTATAATGTATAAATACTTTAATTCCGAGCTGTTCGAGCTTTTCTTTGAATGCCTGTGCCGCAAGCTGTCCTTTAAACTGTGAAAGAACAACGCTTCCGACATAAAGTCCGGAGGCTCTGTAAGCATCTATAAGTCTCAAAACGTCGGCATCATAGGTTATTCCGAGGTCACGGCGTATTTTGTTGCTTTCGATATCTCCGGAATTAATAACAATAACAACCTCAACATTATCGGAAATGCTTTTAAGCATTTGAAGCTTACTGTCGGGAGCAAAGCCGGGAAGAACCCTTGAAGCGTGAAAATCATCAAAAAGCTTGCCGCCGAATTCAAGATAAAGCTTGCCGCCGAATTCGTTGATGCGTTTTCTGATTTGTTCGGATTGTCTGCTGATATACGCATCGTTGTCAAAACCGATTTTCTTCAATTCAAAAACACCCTTTCGCCTGCCTCAAGAAAGGCATATTACAAAACTATCTATTATTATATAACACACTTCGATTCAAATCAAGTGAAAAAAGAAAATAAAAATAAAAGTTATTTTTGTGCTTTTTGCAACTTTATGCAATGCTTATACGGCGAAAATGTGAAAAAAACTGAAAGTTTTACCGTCAATCGTTGCAAATATCAATTATTATGGGGAGATTTTTTATGAAAACTAACAAAATAATGAAAGTTGCAATCTTTTTTGTTGCATTTTGAGCTTGAATGGTATAAAATATTTCACAAATCAAACATACAATATTAATGAAGCGGAAAATCCGTGTTCAAAAACAGCCGAAAAGTGCTGTAAAGGAGTGTTTTGCAATGAGTTATATTCAAAGAACAATCGATGCGGTTTCAAAGAAATATGCCAATGAGCCTGAATTTGTTCAGACCGTGACAGAGGTTCTTGAATCAATCGCCCCCGTTATAGATCAGCATCCGGAATATGAGGATGCGGCTTTGCTTGAAAGAATGGTAGAGCCCGAAAGACAGATTACATTCCGTGTTACTTGGGTTGATGATAATAATAAGGTAAATGTTAATACAGGCTACAGAGTGCAGTTTAACGGTGCGATCGGCCCTTATAAGGGAGGCTTGCGTTTTCATCCCTCCGTATATATTGGCATAATGAAGTTCCTCGGCTTCGAGCAGACCTTCAAAAACAGCCTTACGGGATTGCCTATCGGCGGTGCAAAGGGTGGCTCCGATTTTGATCCCAGAGGCAAGAGCGATGCTGAAATTATGCGTTTTTGTCAGGCTTTTATGACCGAGCTTTACAGACACATCGGCCCCGATGTTGACGTTCCCGCCGGTGATATCGGTGTCGGCGGCAGAGAAATCGGTTATCTTTACGGTCAGTATAAGCGTATTAAGGGAGTTTTCGAGAACGGTGTTCTTACCGGCAAGGGACTTTCGTACGGCGGTTCGCTTATCAGACCGGAGGCTACAGGCTACGGTGCAACTTACTATGCGGTTGAGATGCTCAAGCATTTCGGTGAGGAAATCAAGGGTAAAACCTTTGCGGTTTCCGGCTTCGGCAATGTTGCGTGGGGTGCGGTCAAGAAGATTACAGAGCTTGGCGGCAAGGTTGTAACGATTTCCGGCCCTGATGGATATGTTTATGATGCCGACGGTATCAGTACACCCGAAAAGATTGATTATATGCTTGAAATGCGTGAATCCGGCAGAGACAGAGTTCAGGATTATGCGGATAAATTCGGTGCAGAATTTCATGCGGGCGAAAAGCCCTGGGGCGTTAAGGTTGATGTTGCAATGCCCTGTGCAACGCAGAACGAAATTAATATGAACGAAGCAAAGAAGCTTGTTGCAAACGGTGTTCCTTATTATATAGAGGTTGCCAATATGCCCACAACAAACGATGCACTTGCATATCTTAAAGAAAATTGTAAGGCGGTTGCTCCTTCAAAGGCTGTTAATGCCGGTGGTGTAGCAGTTTCCGCTCTTGAAATGAGCCAGAACTCAATGCGTTACAATTGGACTTCAGAAGAAGTTGACGGTAAGCTCAGAGTTATTATGAAAAATATTCACGATAATTCAGCGAAGGCGGCAGAGCAGTACGGTCTCGGCTACGACCTTGTTGCCGGTGCAAACATTGCAGGTTTTGTTAAGGTTGCCGATGCCATGATGGCTCAGGGACTTATATAAGATTATTGCGATAAGACGAAAATCACGGTGCGATTCATTGAAAAATGAATTGCACTGTGTTCTTTTTTTACGAAAATATGCGGACGAAGAAGTGAATCAAATCTGCAAAGGTTGGCTGTGTTACAGATTAGCTGTAAAAAACTATTGACAAAGCACGAAAAGTATAGTATTATGGCTGTACACTTTAGCGAATAAAAGCTTTAAAGCTTTAAATCCAGAAAGGAATGAAGTAAGTTGGATAAGCTTGCAATTTGGATAACTATGGGCATATATATAGTGCTTATGGCGGTTATCGGAATCACACAGGGAAGAAAGGCAAAAAGTATTGCCGATATTACAGTCGGTGGCAGAAATGCCGGTGCGTGGCTTTCGGCACTTTCTTACGGAACGGCATATTTTTCGGCGGTTATGTTTGTCGGCTATGCGGGAGGAACGGGCAAATCCTATGCTCTTTGGGGCATTCTTGCCGGCATAGGTAATGCTGTTTTCGGTTCGTGGCTTGCGTGGAAGGTTCTTGCGAGAAAAACGAGAGATGCTTCTGCAAGATTAAAGCTTAAAACTATGCCTCAATTTCTCGATGCACGTTATACAAGCAAAAATATGAAGCTTTTTTCGTGCATTGTAATATTTATTTTTCTTATCCCTTATTCCGCATCGGTATATAAAGGCCTTGCCTCGGTTGCGGAGGTTCTTCTCGGAGTAAATGTTGATGTTTGTATGATAATTATTGCCGTTGTTGCGGCTTTGCTCCTTGTTTTCGGCGGATATCTTGTTCAGGCAAGAGCTGATTTTATGCAGGGAATTGTTATGATGTTCGGCGTTGCACTTCTTATTTTCTGCGTTATCAGATGCGATGCCGTTGGCGGAATCGGCGGGCTTGCGGAATATGCGAAATCTGCCGGAATCGTTCCGTCGGCAACGAACGGGCTTCCAAAGCTCAACGCTTCCCAATGGATTTCTCTTTGGTCAACCGTTCTTATGACAAGCTTCGGAACCTGGGGATTGCCTCAAATGGTGCAAAAATATTTCGGAATCAAAGACGACAAGCAGGCAAAAAAAGGAATAACGATTTCAACATTTTTTGCTTTTCTTGTTGCGGGCGGCGGATATTTTATCGGTTCGCTCTGCTATAGATATTTTTCGTTTGAACAGCTTAACGATCCTGCCGCAGACGGATATATTTCCCAGGATTACATCGTGCCGAATATGCTCAAGGATTCAAATCTTTCTTCCGTTCTTCTCGGCATCGTTCTTGTTTTGCTTATAGCGGCTTCGGTATCAACTCTTTGCTCCGTAACTTTAACGGCAAGCTCAACATTGACGATTGATTTTATCAAGAGCTTTAAAAAAGATTTGTCGGACAAAAAAACATCATTTACAATTAAGGCTTTATGTGTTATATTTGTTATATGTTCTTATGTGATTGCGAATACCGACACGGCGATTCTCGATATGATGAGCTATTCGTGGGGCATTATTTCCGGCTCGTTCCTCGCCCCCTATGTTGTTGCACTCTATTGGAAAAAGATTAATACCAAGGGTGCGTGGGCAGGAATTTTGGGTGGCTTCATCGTTGCGATTATTCCTGCGGCGGCAAAAATTCTTACAAGCTTCACCTCGAATGAAACGGTTGTAATGCTTGCCGGTAAAGGTCCCGTATTTGCGTGTGCCGCAATGCTGATTTCTCTTGCTCTTTGTTTTGCAGTCAGTGCCGTAACAAAGTCGGATAATGCAAAGGAAACGGATTTCTTCTATAATGGAGAAGTCGAAGCTGAATAAGAAATAAAGTAAACGGATTGTCGTAAAAAGGCATCCGTTTACGCCTGTTTAACAATAATTTAAAGAAAAGGATTGAAATTATGCCTATTACAGATTTTCTCGAACAGAATGCAAAGCTTTATCCCGATGATGTTTCGCTTGTGGAAATTAATCCTGAGCTTCAGGAAAAAAGCCATATAACCTGGAGAGAGTATTCGCTCATCGAGCAAGGCTCAAACAGCGATGGCAGAAGCGAAATTTCGTGGGAGGATTTTGACAGACGGGCAAATCGTTTTGCAAATCTTCTTCTTTCAAGAGGCATAGAGAAAGGCGACAGAGTTGCGATTCTTCTTATGAACTGCATCGACTATCTTCCGATTTATTTCGGTATTCTTAAAACAGGTGCACTTGTTGTTCCGCTTAACTACAGATACACGGCGGATGAAATAAAATATTGTTTAAAGCTTTCCGAAAGCGATGCTATTGTTTTCGGACCGGAATTTACCGGCAGAATGGAGCAGATATGTGATCGAATCCCCGATGTTAAGCTCAAGCTTTATCTCGGAGAGGATTGCCCGACATTTGCGGAAAGCTATAATAAGCTTGTTACATACTGCACCTCGAAGAAGCCTCAGGTTGAGATTACCGATGATGACCATGCGGCGATTTATTTTTCATCGGGTACGACCGGTTTCCCCAAGGCGATTCTTCACGCACACAGAGCACTTGTGCATTCCTGTAGAGTTGAGCAGAATCATCATTCTCAAACTAAGGATGATGTTTTTCTTTGCATTCCGCCCCTTTATCATACGGGTGCAAAAATGCATTGGTTCGGTTCGCTGCTTGTCGGAGGAAAAGCCGTTCTTTTGAAGGGTGCAAAGCCGGAGTGGATTTTAAAAACAGTATCGGATGAGCATTGCTCGATAGTTTGGCTTCTTGTGCCGTGGGCACAGGATATTCTCGATGCTATCGACAGAGGCGACATCGATATCGATAAATACGATCTTTCTCAATGGAGACTTATGCACATCGGTGCACAGCCTGTTCCGCCCAGCCTTATTAAAAGATGGCTCGAAAAATTTCCGCATCATAAATATGATACCAATTACGGTTTGAGTGAGTCTATAGGCCCGGGATGCGTTCATCTCGGAGTGGATAATGTTGATAAGGTCGGAGCAATAGGTAAGGCGGGCTACGGCTGGGAAACAAAAATCGTTGATGAAAACGGAGATGAGGTTTCAAGAGGCGAGGTAGGCGAGCTTGCCGTAAAAGGTCCCGGAGTTATGCTTTGCTATTTTAATGATGAAAAGGCAACGAATGAAGTGCTTCACGGAGATTGGCTTTTCACCGGCGATATGGCACAGGAGGACGAGGACGGCTTTATTTATCTTGTTGACCGTAAGAAGGATGTTATTATTTCGGGCGGCGAAAATCTTTATCCGGTTCAAATTGAGGACTTCCTTCGTAAGCATGAGGCAATAAAAGATGTTGCTGTTATCGGCTTGCCCGATGCAAGACTCGGTGAAATTGCCGCAGCGGTTATCGAGCTGAAAGAGGGGGCAAGTGCAAATGAGGAAGATATCAAGGAATTTTGCCGTGATCTTCCGAGATATAAGCGTCCTCACAAGCTGATTTTCGCACAGGTTCCGAGAAATCCCACGGGAAAAATCGAAAAGCCCAAGCTTCGCAAAATTTACTGCGGTGACAGTGTTGTTGCAAAGCAGGTTGAAATCAATATTAAGAAATAAACAGACATTATCGAATTAAATTTTCAGCGGAATTTATGTTTTTCTGCTTGTTTTTTGTCTGATAAAATATTATAATATATCTTAAACTTTATAATATATTTGTTTTCAGTGTTTTAGGAGGAAATGAATTGAAATTATTTTTAGGTAATGAAGCGGTCGCCAGAGGTCTTTATGAAGCAGGCTGCCGTGTTGTTTCGAGCTATCCGGGAACTCCGAGCACCGAGGTAACGGAGTTTGCGGCAACATATGATGAAATATTTTCGGAGTGGGCACCCAATGAAAAGGTTGCCTGCGAGGTTGCATTCGGAGCTTCGGTTGCCGGTGCACGTTCGTTTTGTGCTATGAAGCACGTTGGACTTAATGTTGCGGCGGATCCTCTTTTCACCGCATCGTATACGGGCGTTAATGCAGGTATGGTTATACTTGTTGCCGATGATCCCGGTATGCATTCTTCGCAGAATGAGCAGGATTCACGCCATTACGCTCTCGGTTCAAAGATTATGATGCTTGAGCCTTCGGATTCTGCGGAATGTCTTGATTATACCAAGAGAGCTTTTGAGCTTTCCGAAAAATTCGATACTCCCGTCATAATCAGACTTACAACGAGGGTTGCTCATTCGAGAAGTGTTGCTCCCGTTTCGGACAGAGTTGATAACGGACTTAAAGAGTATATAAAGCAGCCTGAAAAGTATGTTATGGTTCCCGCAAACGCAAAGCGTAAGCATATTGTTGTTGAGCAGAGAATTATTGACCAAACCGCATATTGCGAGAAAGAAGCGGTTGAAAACGGACTTAACAAGGTTGAGTATAACAGCAAAAAAATCGGCGTTATCACATCGGGTATTTGCTATCAGTATGCAAAAGAAGCTCTCGGTGAAAACGCTTCATACCTTAAACTCGGTTGTGTTTATCCGCTCCCCGTTCAGCTCATAAAGGATTTTGCGGCTGAATGCGAAACGGTTTATGTTCTTGAAGAGCTTGATGATTATATAGAAACTCATTGCCGTAAAAACGGAATTTCCGTTATAGGCAAGGAGGCATTCACGCTTCAGGGCGAATATTCGCAGAGCCTTATTTCAAAGGTTATTCTCGGCAGAGAAAACGAGTGGCTTACATCGGATGTTAATGTTGTTCCCAGACCTCCCGTTCTTTGTGCCGGCTGTCCTCACAGGGGGCTTTTCTATGCTCTCAAGCAGCTTAATGTAACCGTAAGCGGCGATATCGGCTGCTATTCTCTTGGAACGGCACAGCCGCTCGGAATGATGGATACCGTTTTGTGTATGGGTGCATCTGTTTCGGCACTTCACGGAAGAAATGCCGCAAATTCCGCAAATGCCAAGAAAAGCGTTGCGGTTATCGGTGATTCAACATTTATTCATTCCGGCATAACGGGACTTATAGATATTGCATATAACGCGACGGATTCTGTTGTTATTATTCTCGATAACTCTATTACCGGTATGACCGGTCATCAGCAGAATCCCACAACCGGCAAGAATATTAAGGGTGAACCCGCAAATGCCGTTAGCCTCGAAAAGCTTGCAAACGCAGTCGGAATCCAAAATGTTATTGTTGTTGATCCCTATAATTTGACACAGACCAAAGAGGGAATCAAAAATGCTCTTGAAGCGGACGGACCGGCGGTTGTTATTTCAAGAAGACCTTGTGCTCTGCTCAAAACAGTTAAGCATAATCCTCCTCTCAAGGTTAATACCGAAAAATGCAAATCCTGCAAGATGTGTATGAAAATCGGTTGCCCCGCTATCAGCTTGAAGGACGGCAAAGCACATATCGATTTTACTCAGTGTCTCGGCTGCAATGTTTGCAGTCAGTTGTGTAAATTTGATGCGATTGAATAAGAGGGGGGAACAGATTAATATGAATAAATCAATTATGATAGTCGGCGTCGGAGGACAGGGAACCTTGCTTGCAAGCCGTATTCTCGGTGCGGCACTTCTTGATTGCGGATACGATGTTAAGGTGTCGGAGGTTCACGGAATGAGTCAGCGTGGCGGCTCGGTTGTAACATATGTGCGTTATGGTGAAAAGGTTGCTTCTCCCATAATCGAAAAAGGCGAAGCGGATATTATTCTTGCTTTTGAACAGCTTGAAGCGGCAAGATGGCTTGAATTTTTGAAGCCCGACGGAAAAATTATCGTTAACAGTCAGCAGATAGATCCTATGCCCGTGGTTATGGGTGCAACGGAATATCCCGATGGAATTATTGATGCACTTAAAGCTTCGGGTGCCGACGTTGAAGAAATCGATGCCTTGCCAATGGCTGTTGAAGCCGGTACGGCAAAGGCGGTTAATGTTGTCCTTATCGGGGCAATGGCAAAAAATATGACGGCTGTATCAAAAGAAAAATGGATTGATGCACTCAAGGCGAGTGTTCCGGCAAAGTTCCTTGAGCTTAATCTCAAGGCTTTTGAGATGGGATACAGTATTTAAAAAAGGAAGTGTTGCCAATGAGCAGATATTTTCAGCCCGAAATCGAAACCGCATCGACGGAGGAATTGAGGGCAATTCAAAACGAAAAGCTTGTTAAACAAGTTAAGCACGTTTATGATAACGTTAAATATTACCGTGATATGATGGATGAAAAGGGCATTTCACCCGATGACATCAAGTCCGTTGATGATTTGCATAAGCTTCCGTTTCTTACCAAGGCGGATTTGAGAGATGCGTATCCTTACGGACTTCTCGGAACCGACCTTAAAAATTGCGTGAGAATCCAATCCACCAGCGGAACGACCGGCAGACGAGTTGTTGCGTTTTATACTCAAAAGGATATCGACCTTTGGGAGGATTGCTGTGCAAGAGCAATTGTTGCCGCAGGCGGAAATGACGGCGATGTTTGTCAGGTTGCTTACGGCTACGGACTTTTTACCGGCGGTGCAGGTCTTAACGGCGGCTCTCATAAGGTTGGCTGCTTAACTCTCCCGATGTCCTCCGGTAATACCGAGCGTCAGATTCAGTTTATGAGAGATTTACATTCTACGATTATATGCTGTACCCCTTCGTATGCGGCTTACATAGGTGAAACATTAAAAGAAATGGGACTTACACCCGATGATATTGACCTTAAAGCCGGTATTTTCG
This sequence comes from uncultured Clostridium sp., assembly GCA_964571095.1. GTDB lineage: Bacteria > Bacillota > Clostridia > Oscillospirales > Acutalibacteraceae > CAG-177. The sequence goes on from CAZNAC010000002.1 coordinate 106,649, forward strand.
GAGCGGAGCCTTGGACGGAGGAAATGCGTCGTGATATCGAAAGTTCTCTCGGAATAAAGGCATACGATATTTACGGACTTACCGAAACAAGCGGACCGGGCGTTGCGTTTGAGTGCGAGGCTCAAGCGGGAATGCATATTAATGAGGACCATTTCCTTGCCGAGATAATCGATCCGGAAACGGGCGAGGTTCTTCCGGAGGGTTCAAAGGGCGAGCTTGTTTTCACAAGCCTTGATAAAGAGGCGTTTCCGCTTCTCAGATATCGCACAAGAGATATTTGCGTTCTCTCAAGAGAAAAGTGTTCCTGCGGCCGTACCCTCATTAAAATGAGCAAGCCGATGGGCAGAAGCGATGATATGCTTATTATCAGAGGAGTAAATGTGTTCCCCTCACAGATTGAAACTGTTCTTCTTAAAGAAGGCTATTCTTCAAATTATCTTATTGAGGTTGACAGAGAACATAATACCGATACGCTCGATGTTTATGTTGAGCTTACCTCGGAGCAGTTTTCCGATACCGTTAAAGCGATTTCCGCAAATGAGAAAGCACTTGCCAACGCTATCAAAACTATGCTCGGCATAAATCCCAAAGTGCATCTTGTTGCCCCGAAAAGCATAACAAGAAGTGAGGGTAAGGCGGTAAGAGTTGTTGATAAAAGAAAGCTTCACGATTGATTTGAAAGGAGTGTCATTATGGCTGTAAAACAGATTTCCGTTTTTCTTCCGAACAAAAAAGGAATGCTTGCACAGGTTTCACGCTATCTTGCAGATAATAATATTGATTTAAAAGCTCTTTCAATCGCAGATACTCAGGATTTCGGCATTCTTCGCTTGATTTGCGAGAATGTTGATGATGTTGAGAAAATTCTCAAAGACGGAGGCTATCTTACCGTAATAACCGATGTTCTTGTTACATCGATAAAGAATGTTCCGGGTGCACTTGCGTCAATTACGGAAGCACTCAGCGAAGCCGATGTTTCGGTTGAATATGTGTATGAGTTTCCGACTGTCAGCGAAAACATTCTCTTTGTTTTCCGTGTTGATGATAATAAGGTAGCGGCTGCGGCACTTGCCGGAGCAGGCATTAAAATTCTTAAAGAAGAAGATTTGTTTTGAACCGATTTATAAAAAACGGTTGATTTAAAACGAAAAAGCGGCTTACGTGGTTTAATACCCACGCAAGCCGCTTTTTCTAAGAGAAGTTTTAAAGATATGAAAAGGGAAATGTCAAATAATTCTGAATGTTTTTACCTCAAACGGTTTAAGGTAAAATTCAAATCCGTTGTCTGAGCAGGGAATTTCGGATTTATCCTCCTCAATCATATTGCATTCGATAATTTTTTCAAAATCAAAGCCGAAATGAATAGAATGCGTTCCTCTTTTTTGTTCTTCTTCAACGATTCTGAGGATATAGCCTCTGCCGTCTTGAGCCTTTTTAAAAGCATCAATTGCAATGCTTTCATCGGGCAGAGAGATAAATTTTGTTTCTCCGTTGATCGTGCCGTCAACCTTTTCGGCATTATAAACAGCAACGGGAGGAACATTAAATGCAATAGCTTGCTGAACGGTATCGTATCTCCAATCGCCCTGATGAGGATGGAAAGCATATTTGAAGGTGTTGATTCCGTGGTCACCGGTTCTGTCGGGACAGGTTGGAGCACGCAAGAGAGTTATTCTCATATGACTGTTGTGAATGTCATAGCCGTATTTGCAATCGTTGATGATACTGCAACCGTAGTCACCCTCCGAGAGATCTGCCCATTTGTGAGCGGCAACCTCAAAGCGGGTTTGGTCAAAGCTTGTGTTCCAATGTGTCGGACGCTTTATTGCACCGTGAGCAATGTCGTATGTTGCATCTGTATCGATTACCGCAACATCGAATCCGGCTTTAAGCACTTTGTCGCTTTCGTGCCAGTCAACCGTTGTATCAAACACAACGCTCTCACCGTTCTGATAAAGAATAATATTTTGAGTTATTGTTGATTTGTTGAATGAACGGACAATCTTGATAACACCTCTGACGGCATTGCATTCAACAACCTCAATGCTGTCGGCTTCAATAAGCTCCCACATCTTTTTCTGATAGTTCAGCTCAAGATTCCAAGCGGTTTCGTGAACGCATTTATCGAGCGAAACGGTAAGCAAATTTCCTCTGCCGTCAAGACATTCACGCTCATTGAGCTTATCGTAAACACTTGTTATGATTCCGTTTTCATCAAGCTTCACACAGAGAACAGCGTTTTCAAGGCGGTTTTCTTCCGCCTCAACCGGTGAATAGATGCACTCGCCCTCTTTGAGCACAAAGGTTTTACAGCTCATAGGTTCAAGCTCATCGGGGAGGAAGATGAATTTATCGCCGATGTATGCACACGGGAGTGATAAGCCGTCCTGTGTTGCAACATACATTCCGGTGGGCACACCTTCAACCTCTATTGCCTCATAGCTTCTTGCGTTTGTAAGATTCCATACGGTGATACTGTTTTTATCGGCTGTAACAGCACCCGAAAGTGATTTTAACGCACCGTTATAAATATCGTTGCCGATTTTATTCATTACGGCATAGTCCTTGCGGGCATCTTCAAAAACGGCGTGAATCGATGAACCGGGAAGAATATCGTGGAACTGGTTTGTCATCAAAATTCTCCAGCCCTTTTCGATTTCATCTTTGGGATATTCCTTTCCGAGAAGCTTTTCGGCAAATGCACTCAGCATTTCGCCTCTTGTGAAAAGATATTCTCCCTTTCTGTTATTCTTTTTAACGAATGCCTGACTTGTAAAAGTACCTCTGTGATTTTCGTAGTACATTTCATTATTCCATACGGGCAAATCGTTTTCGTGACCACTGTAGGTCTCAAAAAAGTCATCAACGTGACCGATTTCGGTTTTGGGAAGTCCGGGGAAGTTTTGAAGTCGTCTGCCTCTTTCAAGCATATTTCTTGTCGGTCCGCCGCCGCCGTCACCGTAGCCGTACATACTCATCGATGTATTAAGCTCATTTTTATTGTTGCATTCGTTGTCAACTGTCATTATTTCCCAAACATCATAACAGCAGTTATATGATGGACGCATAAGGTGTGCACGAACTCTGTCGCCGTTGTTTCCCTGCCACATAAACATATTGTAAGGGAATTTATTTGTATCGTTATAGCTGAGCTTTGAGGTAATGAAGTTTTCCATACCGCAGCCCTTGATAATCTGGGGAAGTGCCCAAGTGAAGCCGAAGCAATCGGGGAGCCAATAGGTTTTTGAAACCTTGCCGAATTCCTTTTTGAAAAATTCAGTGCCGTAAAGAACCTGCCTTATAAGTGCTTCGCCGGAAGCGATGTTTGTGTCGGCTTCAACCCAAACATTTCCGCAGATATCCCACTGACCGGCAGCAACCTTTTCTTTAATTTTTTCATAAATATCGGGATAGTGATCCTTCATCATCTGATAAAGCACCGCTTGACTTTGTCCGAATGTCATTTCGGGATAGAAGTCCATAAGAGAGGTGACATTGGTGAAGGTTCTTGCACTCTTTCTTATGCTTTCCTGAATCCTCCAAAGCCACGCAACGTCGATATGGCTGTGACCGGTTAAAATAACCTTGCTTTGTGCAGCCCAATCTATGGAAGCGATTTTTGAAAGATAATATTTTCTTGCCTCAACAATCGATTTTCTGACTCTCGCTTCGTCAAAGTCATAGTCAACCATATGCATACTGTCATCTACAGCGGCATAAACCTTGGCGGAAATGTGTTCGTCCTTAATAAAATCGAGAGCTTGAAAAGCAACCTCAAGGTCGGTATAATAACCCTCACATTCTTTGTCGGCAACGAAGATGCAGGTTTCACCGAAACGGCATTCGGCATATTCCGCACCATCCATTGCATCATCGCAAAAGGACATTGAATCAACGGTTGCTTCTATTTCAAAATTAAGAATTTCTCCTGCCTTGTGAATGCCGAGCATAACCTCGGTTCTGTCGGGAATTGTATCTCTTGATGTGCAGCCGGAAACATAACTGCCGTTGCATTTAACAAGAGCTTCACCGCCGACGGCAAGCTTTGCACGAATTTCAAGACCGTCCATTTCATCCGGTACGGTTACGCTTGCCTTGAAAAAATGTGCGGAATCGTATGCGGCATACCAAATATCTCCGTTTCGGATTTCCGACTTGAAATCGTCCATTTCATATCTGTCGCCGTAAAACATTCCTTTTGTATATTCCCAATTTTCAATGTTCTTTTTATAGAGGATACAGTAATTTTTCAACTGTTTATACATATCATCTTTAAGTATATGCGGTTTGACCGTATGCATTGTATTCACTCCCTGATTCTTCAAGATAATATAATAATAACAGATAGCACTGCCAAAATCAACAAAAATCGTAAAATAAAAGCAGCTTTTTTATAATTACTATATGGAATCGGAATCGATTCTTTTTTCTTTGATTTCTAACAGTAATCGCATTAAACAGCCTGCGATGACAGCTCCTGCAACACCTGCAAGCTCATCGGTCATGGTGTCAAAAAGGGGGTATCTTAAAGGATCTGTCGGGAACTTTAAAATGATTTTTTGGCTCGGAGTTTCCGACCAGCCTTGCGTTGAAGCATCGGCAATCCAATCAAATGAAAATTCATAGCATTCCCAAAAAAGTGATGCAAAGCAGGAAAGTCCGAAACCCGCAACGGTTTTCATGAGCGGTGAATAGCTTTCACATTTAGGCGAAAGGGCAAGCAGTATGTAATATCCGACCGGAACGCAGATAACTCCCGCCACAAAATGTATAAAAGTGTCGTAGTAAGTCCAAACGCCGTAAAAGTCAAGAAAGTTACCCGCAAAGCTTGTTGCGATAACCATAAAACAAACTATGGTATGAACTCTGTAGTTAAGCCTTGCAAGAAAGAAATATTTTCTCGGAAGCAGATGCAGAGGCGGCAGAATGAAAAGAAAGATAAGATTTGCACGCATCTGAAGTGCAAAATGACCGCTGCCCTCATCGATAAATGTTAAAATGACAACGTAAATCATACACAATCTGCACAGCCACCAGAATATGTATTCAATGATGCCGATCTCTTTTTTTAATACGAAAAATTCTTGCTTGATTTTGTTTTTCATAGGGAATCCCTCCTTGCTATCTATATTAGAGCCTTTAAATAAAAACTAATATACATAATTATTAAAAATCTATAACAATATGGGATTTTGCATAAAAGCATATCAAAAAAAGCTTGCACAGAACGAATCGGTTTGTGCAAGCTTTTCACGATTTTTTTATTCGTTGGGAAGACCGTCTTTATCATACATACAGGCGGCTTCAATCATTATTTCAACACCTGCGGCAATCGCATCCTCACGGAGCATATCAACGTTATCGAGCCTTGTGTGATAATAACGGGGCGGAGTGGGATCCATAGCGGCAAAGCCGGTTGCCTTAATTCCCTTTTGAGTGAATGCGGCGGCATCCGAAGCTCCTATATAAATTGACTCGAATTTGAGGTCGAATCCGCAATTCTTACCGGCATTTTTAACAAGGTGCTTAACACCGCTGTCGTGCTTAACGGTTCCGCTCATATCTCTGTCGTAAACAGCCATTGTTTCAAGATCACGGAAGGTGTCGCAGGCAACAACGCAGGTTTCGATTTCTTTGAGCTCGTCAAGATGAGCTTCAACATATGCCTTTGCACCTCTCAAGCCTGCTTCTTCGGAACCGGAGCAAATAACAACAAGCTCGGTGTTGTCAAATCTTGTGTCGGTATCTGCCATAGCCTTGGCAACGGAAATTGCGGTAAAGCAGCCGGAAAGATTATCGTTTGCACCGGGAACGCTTTTTATCGGGTTTTGGAAGAAAAGGAATCCGAGCTGGAAGGGAATAAAAACGCAGCCGATAACAAAGCCGAGAATCATAAGCCATCTCGGTTCAACGGCGTTAAGAGCACCGCCCGTACCCGCAAAAATTATTCCGATAACGGCAATGATAAGGTCTGCAACAAGACCTACAACAGCGGGAATAAGCACAAGCTTCATTCCGACACCGCCGAGAAGATAGTTGAGAGTCCATTCAAATTGGCTGTCGGAGTGACCGACTATAATCATTCTTTTTTCTGCCTTTCCCTTAGCCTTTCTCTTTGCGATAACATTGTGGCTGGGGTGAGCGATGAAAAGAGGATCGATGAACCTTTTGTACATCAAAAACTCAAGAACAAGCGGAATAAATCCGAGAATAACAAGGATAAGAGATATTACGGGATTTGCAAATGCATATGTAAATACGCTTGCAATCGCACAGGCGACCGTAAACGGAATAAAGCCCATAAATGCCTGACGGTGAACCTTAAATTCTTCGATATTAACCTCATCGCAATATTTTTCAAGCTCTTTTGCCATGAGCTTTTGAGCTTTAAGTTCCTCCGGTGAGCCGGGCTTTCTGGGACCGATTTCGTTGCAGATTCTTGTTATGTTTTTGACGGCAAAGCGTGAAAGCTTTTTAATGTCAAATTTGCTGCTGTATTCGAGTGCTGTTTTCATTGCGTTTATTCCTCCGACAATTCAGTATAACACAAATAAAATAGCACACTTTAAAACTAAAATCAATGATTTTTTGTAACTTTGCCACAAAAAATGCTGAAAATTTATTTTAATTTTATAGTGACAATATAACTGCCGCAATTGTCCGGCGAAATAACGATTGAATCATATTTTTCGGGAATGATGATTCCATCGCCGTCCTGCTTTGATATTATGTAATCGCCGAAGGAATAATAACAATCCGTTTTCAGATTTTCAAGATATTCTTCAAGAGTGAGCGAATTTTGCATAATGATTTTTGAATGGGGCAATCCGGTATATCTTATATGCCACGGCTCATAGGAAAAACCTGTTGTACTTTTCTTGCCGAGCGGATAGCGAATGATAAATCCGAAATCATCGCAGTTCTCGTTGACATACTGTCCGATTTCCGATTTGATAAAACCCTTGCCTGCGTAATATTTAATGTAAACATCAAGACCGAGTCCCGTTTCGTGCTCGCTGCAACCGGGCTTTGCGGCGGTGCCGTCTGTGTCATTGTTATATATTTGAAGCTGTTCCTCCGAGCTTCTGTATGAGCTTATGATAAGCAGTCGCTTTGAAAACCTTTCGCCGATATGCTCCCTCATTTTAACAAAAGAGTCAATCGCACACTTATTAATAGAAGCATCGGTATCCTCGTATTGTTCGAGGCTCGGTTCAAATTCGGTGGGGAGGGGATGAGCTTTGTTAACAAGCATAAGTGATTGATCAAAGCTGCAATTTCTGCCGTATTCGAGATTCTTAAGCGGAATATATTTGTATTCTGCATCGTCGATGCTGATTTCGGTCAGCTCGCAGGAGCTTGAGTTGCCGTTTACCAATGATTTGATAACATATTTAACATCGGGACGGGTAAAAAATACCGCAATGAAAGAAACGATTACCAAGCTTAATAAAATAGTTGCGAATTTTTTGAAATTTTTCATATCTGTACCGCCTTTTTTGATTTATCAATGTGATTTTACGGCAGCGGAATTACAGACAACCGACAGAAAAGTTACAAAAAAATAAAAATGACTTGCACGGAATGCAAGCCACTGTTTTAAATGATTACAGACTGTATACGCCGGAACGCATAACGGCATATTCAATGTCTTTTACTCTGAAATATTTTGAAACGGGTTCGTTGAAAACGCAATAATCCGTAACGTTATAGCTGTCAAGGCTTATTGTTCTTATTTTATAAGAATAGGCATTGCAGATAAAGAGCTTGTTATCGTAAACCGCAACATCCGTAGGGTGGCAAAATGCTTTTTCCTTAGGACTGCCTATACGAAATTCAATTCGATTGTGCTTGATCGAATAATTGATTATGGCGTTTGAATCGGGAACAACAAACCAAAGATCGGAGCCGTTAGCCGAGGGTGAACATGCGGGATTATTAAGGTATTCAACCCTACAGCTTGAAACAGCTTCGCCAATACCGCCGATAACCTTTAATGTTCCGTCGGAATAGCTGACCGCCTTTGTGTTAGCGGTAAGATTAACAACGTCACAAGTAACAAAATCGCCTAAGCTTTTTGCAATTTCAACGCCGTTTTCGCCGAATTTTGCGTTTATGTAAGTCAATACGGGAATCTTTTCAAAGATATCGATTTCCTGATTATAAATATAAAAAGCCGCAGCTTCGCCGCCGTCGGGATGCTTTTCCCTACAGGCATAAACGAAGCCTCGTTCAACCGGAAATATATCAAGTAAATCGGCGTTAAAAAGCTTTTGCAATCTTTGGTTTCCTCCATAAAAGCAAACCCCGCCAAGCCGGATGCAGCCGATTGTAACCTGCTTTTTAGCAGGTGGGTGCCGCCCGATGCTTTCACGCTCCCTTCGTCCAATCGGAACGAATCCGATCGGGAGGTCTGCAATCCGCCACCGGAGCGAGGCTCCCTATTAATGAGTGTTGGGTTACATATAGACTGCAAATATCGCACAAGGCAGGGTGCTATATACTATATATTTAATAGTTTTGCAACAAATTATTCTTCGTCTTCTTCAAAATCAAACATTTCGGAAAGTCTTTCTTCAAATGCTTGACCGACTTCGTTAAATTCATCGTCATCCTCGATGGGGCAAAGGAAAGTTTCACCGTTATCTTCTTCAACTTTAAGAATGATAAGCTCGTTGTCGTCCTCCGTTATTTTGTCGGGTGTTTCGGGGAGAGGGAGCAGAGCAACATATCTGCCTGTATCGGTTTCGATTCTGTCAAGCTCCTCAAAAATGTGCTCTTTTCCGTCTTCGTCAACAATGCTGACAATATCAGGTGTATATTCTTCATTATTCATAGGGATTCAAGTTCCTTTCACGAAGTTGCATTTATATTTTAACGCTAAAAACGCTTTTAGTCAAGAGAAAATCCTAACTTTCACCGAATTTGCAAAGCAAACGTTATTCAAGGCAAAATTTCTAAAACTTTTCAACTTTTTTTAAAAAAACTATTGACATCTTCCAAAAGTTGTGCTATATTAAAGTCGAGGAAAGGAACAGTGGTAAAAACAAAAAACAAAAAACAAGAAATGAAAAATTAAAGTATGAAATTACATTGATTCCTCCTCTGACCATAGATCATAAGTCATAGGTCACAAAAATCCGTTCAACAGAATAGAAAGGCGGCGATACCCGATGTACAACGCAGAACATCAGCTCGCAGCCGCTGAAGCCGTAAGATAATTGTGTGCGGAATTAAAGGCGAAATCAGATTAATATTTCAAATCTGCAATGAACCGTTTAAACCGCAGTTGAAACAAATTGAATGTTTAATAACGGCATAGGCGGTTGTGAGCGGAACAATTAAAACTGAATATTGTAAATTTACATAGTCGGACCGTGCAGGAGCACGGTCTTTTTGCGTTCTTATCTTCTCAAAATTATGTAAATCCCTTGAAATATTCTATTATAACTGTTATAATAACAAAATATTGAAAGGACTGATTGCTTTTGAGACGCAAAAAATGGGTGGTGACCAAAGGCAATAAGGATTTGGCTGCTCAAATCGCACAGGAGTTGAGCATTGATCCTTTTGCGGCGTTACTCGTTACCTCAAGAGGTTTTGATAATATAGATGAAATTGCCGATTTTTTTGATCCGGACGCTCCCCTATGTTTATCTCCACTGTCAATTGCCGATATGGGTAAGGCAGCCGAGAGAATCAACAAAGCCATTGACGAATTCGAAATGATTTGCGTTTTCGGCGATTATGATGCCGATGGAGTTACGGCTACCGCTTTGCTTTATTCATATCTCGAAACAAGAGGAGCGAATGTTATCCGCTATATTCCCGACAGGCTTACCGAAGGCTACGGATTGAATATCGGAGCGGTTGAAAAGCTTTCCGAAATGGGTGTAAAGCTGATTGTAACGGTTGATAACGGCGTTTCCGCCATAGATGAGGCGGTCAGAGCGAAAGAGCTTGGAATCGATTTGATTGTCACGGATCATCATAAGGTCGGAGATGTTCTTCCCGATGCCGTTGCCGTTGTTGATCCGCATCGCAAGGACTGTCCCAGCAGCTTTAAAGAAATGTCGGGAGTCGGCGTTGCGTTCAAGCTTGTTTGTGCTCTTGAGGGGGATAACGGCGATATACTCATCGAGGAATACGGCGATCTTGTTGCACTCGGAACTATCGGCGATGTTGTAACCTTAACGGGAGAAAACAGAGTTATGGTTAGGCGTGGATTGAAGCTTATCAATGAGTGTCCGAGACCGGGAATCAATGCCCTTATGGAGATTGCGGGAGTCGGCGAAAAAGTGTTTTCCGCTTCCACGGCGGCGTTTACCGTGTGTCCGAGAATCAATGCGGCGGGAAGAATGGGTTCGGCATCCAAGGCACTTGACCTGCTTTTGTGCGAAGATGATCAAGCTGCAGAGCAAATAGCTCAAGTAATAAACGATATGAATATTCAACGCCAGCAAACCGAAGTATCTATTTTTTCAAGTGCGGTTTCAATGGTTAATGATGAAACGGGAATAATAAATGATAAAATTATCGTTGTTGACGGAGAGGGTTGGCATCAAGGAGTAATCGGAATTGTTGCCGCACGAATCACCGAAAGATTCGGCAGACCTTGCATTGTTATTTCACGTGACGGCGAAACGGCAAAGGGTTCGTGCCGCAGCGTTGAGGGCTTTTCGATTTACGATGCGATAGAAGCTGTTTCGGATTGCCTTGACCATTACGGAGGACATACGCTTGCCGCAGGTTTGGGACTTAAATCTTCGAGAATAGGGGAATTCAGAAAAAGAATCAACGAATATGCCGCAGAAAAATCAATGCCGTTTGCTCAACAAAAAATCGATTGCCGACTTCTTCCCAATTCGATAAGTCTTGATATACTTTCGGCTATGAGCTTGCTTGAACCCTTCGGTGCGGGAAATCATCAGCCGTCCTTTGGACTTTTCGGAGTCAGAATTGAGGAGCTGGCATCCGTTTCGGACGGAAAGCATATGCGAATGATCGTTTCAAAAAACGGTGCGAAAACGGGCGTGGTTTTCTTTGGAATGCCGGAAAAAAAGTTTCCTTACGAAAAAGGGGATGTTGTTGACCTTGCCGTTAATCTTGACAGGAATGTCTATAACGGCGAAGCTCGTGTTTCGGTTATAGTGAGAGGAATAAGACCGTCTCATACCGATGAGGAAAAAGTTCTTTCCGCCATAGAGCTTTACGATAAATTTTCAAGACGGGAAAGCTTAACCGCCGAAGAAGCGGCAAGGATTCTCCCCGACAGACAGCTTCAGGTTGAAGTTTTCAAATCGATAAAAGCAAAGCCGCTTAAAGATAAAGAATGTGAAGTGCTTTGCGTAAGACTGAATGATGACGGCGAAATGCTGGCAAAGATAAATGCGGTCATAGATATAATGCTTGAAATGGGTATTCTTGCACAAACCGCAGAAGATATGATATATGTACCCGAAAATCCTCCCAAGGTGAACCTTGAGGATTCCAATATTATGAAACGGCTTAGAAGCTTTCTTTGAATTGAGGAAAAATTATTATGGATTTCAAAAAAACAAGTGTATGCAGCAGCTCCGAACCCGATGAGTGTATGAATTTGCTTTTGAAGCTTATCGGAAACAATTGCACAGAGCAAGAATTGAACGATGTAAGAAAGGCATATAAAATCGCAAGTGAGGCACACGAAGGACAAAAGCGACTTTCCGGAGAACCATATATTATTCATCCGCTGAGTGTTGCGATTATTCTTGCAAGTCTCGGTATGGACGAAGCTTCGATTATAGCGGCAATTCTTCACGATACCGTTGAAGACACGAAGCTTACCAATGCCGAGGTAAAAAAGGAATTCGGCGAAACGATTGCAGAGCTTGTTGACGGTGTTACCAAAATCGGCAGAGTTCCTCTCCAAACAAAAGAGGAACAGCAGGCGGAGAATATCAGAAAAATGCTTATTGCAATGTCGAGAGATATTCGAGTTATAATCATAAAGCTTGCCGACCGACTTCATAATATGAGAACTCTTATGTTTAAGCCGGAGCAAAGGCGTAGAGAAATCGCACTTGAAACTATTGAAATCTATGCACCGATTGCTCATAGGCTCGGTATCAGACCGATTAAAGAGGAGCTTGAAGACCTTTCGATCAGCTATCTTGACCACGTTGCCTACCATGAGATTGAAGAATCGCTTGAAAATCAAAGTAAGACGAGAAATGAATTTCTTGAAGAAACGAAAGCGAAAATCGAGGAAAGAATAAAAAATATAGTCAGCGGTGCTCAGGTAAGCGGCAGAATAAAATCCGTTCATGGTATTTACAGAAAAATGTATATGCAAAACAAGAATTTTGACCAGATTTACGATATCTATGCGGTCAGAATCATTGTTGATACCGTTATCGATTGTTATAACTGCTTGGGCGTTATCCACGATATGTTCAAGCCGATACCCGGCAGATTTAAGGATTATATTTCAACTCCCAAACCGAATATGTATCAGTCGCTTCATACAACCGTTCTCGGCAAGGAAGGCATTCCTTTTGAGGTTCAGATAAGAACATGGGAAATGCATCATACCGCCGAATTCGGTATTGCGGCACACTGGAAATATAAGCTCGGAATCAACGGCACCCAAAAGTTTGAGGAGAGGCTTGCTTGGATAAGACAGCTTTTAGAAAATCAAAGTGAAGATGAAAATGTTGAGGATATTGTTTCAACCATAAAGAGCGATCTTGTTCCGGAAGAAGTTTTTGTTTTCACTCCCAAGGGCGACGTGTTCAGTCTTCCGATGGGTGCAACAGTGGTTGACTTTGCTTATGCCATTCATTCCGCAGTCGGCAATAAAATGGTCGGAGCAAAGGTTGACGGAAGAATCGTTCCGCTCGATTATAATGTTAAAACCGGTGAAATTATCGAGATAATGACCTCATCTCAACAGGGTAAAGGGCCGAGCAGAGATTGGCTTAATATTGTTAAAACAAGTCAGGCAAAAAGCAAAATACGCCAGTGGTTCAAGAAAGAACGGCGTGATGAAAATATTATCGAGGGCAAGGCACAGCTTGAGAGAGAGTTTAAACGTAATTTTATTCGTCTTTCCGAGGAGGATTACGAGGAGTTTATTTTCAAAATTGCCGAAAGACAGCATTGCAAAACCATTGAAGATTTTTATGCGGCGATCGGCTACGGCGGTATCTCTCTTATCAGGCTTATGCCCAAAATCAAAGAGGATTACAATAAGCTTCGCAAGTCGGATGATCCGGTTATCATAACCGCACCCGTTAAGAAGAAAACCAAAAGCAAAGAGGGCGTTATTGTTGAGGGAATCGATAATTGCCTTATCAAATTTTCACGCTGCTGCAATCCGCTTCCGGGTGATGATATAATCGGATTTATAACGAGGGGACACGGTGTTTCGATTCACACAAGAAAATGTACCAATGTTCCGGCGGATATCGGCAAGGCAGGTGAGCCGGAAAGGTGGATTACCGCATATTGGGATGCGAATGTTAAAGAAGATTTCAAATGTACTCTTCAGCTTTTCTGTCTTAACAGAATCGGTCTTTTCGCCGATGTTTCGAGCCTCCTCGCAAATATGAGAATTATGATAAATGATATCAGTACAAGAAATACAACTGACGGCAGAGTTATTGTAATGGTTACGGTGTCTGTAAACGGTGTTGAGCACCTTAATTCTCTTGTTGCAAAAATCGGCAAAATAGACGGCGTATTGAGTATTGAAAGAAGCGGTGTATAAAGATGAAAGCAGTTATTCAAAGAGTTAACAGCTCCTCCGTAAGTGTTGACGGAACGGTTAGGGGCAGCGTGGGTAAGGGATATAATATTCTTCTCGGCGTTATGAATGGAGATACCGATTCTCAAGCGGAGCTGCTTGCGGCAAAGGTTGCAAAGCTTCGTGTTTTTGAGGACGATGCGGGAAAAATGAATAAAAGCGTTATCGATATCGGCGGTGAAATTCTTGTTGTTTCGCAGTTTACGCTGTGTGCCGATATCAAAAAGGGCAATCGTCCCTCATTTACAGACTCGGCACCGCCTGCCGAAGCAAACCGTCTTTATGAGCTTTTTTGCTCAAAGCTGCGTGAAAACGGAATTTCAAAGGTTGAAACCGGCGTTTTTGCGGCGGATATGAAAGTTGAAATAGAAAACGACGGCCCGGTGACTATAGTTATGGATACCGATATTTGGGATAAAAGGTGATACAATGAAAATAACAAAGCTTTATCTCGGTCACGAAACGTTTGCAAACTGCTATTTGCTTGTTGACGAAAAAACGGGCGATGCCGCAGTTGTTGATCCCGCTTGGTATACCGATGATTTTAAAAAAACTCTTTTCGAAAATAATGCGAATTTAAAATATATTCTTTTAACTCACGGTCATTTTGACCATATTTTCGGAGTATATGGGCTTAAAGAGGCGACCGGAGCAAAGGTTGCGATACATTCAAACGATGCTATGCACCTTCTCGATGAAAATAAAAGCCTCGCGAAAAACAATATGCCTTATCCTCAACAGCCGGTTAACGCCGATATTATTTTGGAAGACGGAGATGCTATAACTCTCGGAGAAAGTGAAATCAAGGTTATGCATACACCGGGGCATACCATGGGCAGCGTTTGCTATATTATTGAGAAAGACAGGGTTATCATCAGCGGTGACACTTTGTTTTGTATGACGGCGGGAAGAACGGATTTTGCCGACGGAAGCGATGAGCTTATGATTAAATCGCTGAAAAGGCTTATTGCTCTTGACGGAGATTACAAGGTGCTTCCGGGACACAACAGAGAAACAACGCTCGAAAGAGAAAGAAACCGCAATTGGTATATCAGAAGGATGGTTAAATAAGTGATATTAAGAATTTTCGGTCATGATTTTCATTATGAATGTGAAAGTCTGTGCAGGGTGTTTTTCCCAAACGAAAAAATTAATATAGTATATGATAACAGCGGCGAAGACGAAAAAACGGTTATTACTCGATACATAACGACCGACTGCGGAAGCCGTGTTGAGGTTGAAGCGATTATCGGGGCGGAAAAACGCTTTTTATCTTCCGATGTTGTTGCCGAGGAAATACAGCTTGCCGTTAAAAGCGAGCTGCGAATCTGCCAGCTTATTTTCGATGCCCTCTCGGATATAACCGGATACAGACCGCCGTGGGGCATTCAAACCGGAGTTCGCCCCTCAAAGCTTATGCTTCGTCTCATCGATGAAATGGGCGTTGATGCGGCTGTTAAGTATTTTAAAGATAATTTATTTGTCAGCAACGAAAAAACTTCTCTTGCTTATACGGTTGCGGCGGCAGAACAAAAAATCATAGAGCTTTCACGCAGAGAGTCGTTCAGTCTTTATGTTTCGATTCCGTTTTGTCCGTCAAGGTGCAGCTATTGTTCCTTCGTTTCGCATTCAATAGATAATGCGAACGCAAAAAGAATACTTCCCGAATATCTCGAAAGGCTTGCCGATGAAATAGAACTGACGGGAAAAATCGCATCAAATCTCGGATTAAGGCTTGAAAGCGTTTATTTCGGAGGCGGAACTCCGGGTGTGCTTGAAGCACCGCAATTGGACAGGCTTCTTTGTGCGGTTGAAAATTCATTCGATTTGTCAACCGTCAGAGAATATACGGTGGAAATAGGCAGACCGGATACGGTGACTCCCGAAAAGCTCAGAATATTAAAATTACATAATGTCGGCAGAATAAGCATCAATCCGCAAACCTTTAATCAAAAAACGCTTGAGCTTATCGGAAGAAAGCATTCCGTTGAGCAATCGCTTAAAGCGTATCGTCTTTCAAAAACATACGGCTTTGAGTGTGTTAATATGGATTTGATAGCGGGCTTGCCGGAGGAAAGCTTTGATGACTTTTGCTCAAGCGTTGATACCGCCGTTTCTCTTTCTCCCGAAAATATAACGGTTCATACTCTTGCATTAAAGCGTTCGTCGAATTTGAATGCCTCCGGTGCGGAGGTTCAGGACGGCAATACTGCCAAAAAAATGCTTGAATATGCTTCGGAACGCCTTGAAAAGAGCGGCTATGAGCCATACTATATGTACCGCCAAAGCAAGTGCGTGGGAAATCTTGAAAATGTCGGCTGGTGCAAAAAAGGAAAGGAATGCCTTTACAATGTGTTTATGATGGAAGAATGCCATACCGTTCTTGCCGTCGGTGCCGGAGCGGTAACAAAGCTGTGCGAACCGAATACGGCAAATGTTGAACGCATTTTCAATTATAAATATCCTTATGAATATATTTCCGGATTTGACAAAATCAGTGAGCGTAAAAACGGAATAAAGAGCTTTTATGCGTCATACTAAATCTTATAGGGTGATTAAAGTATGAATAGCAGCTATAAGAATATAACCTATGCGGAAATAAACAATCTTGCCTTTAATGAAAAAGAATTTATCGAAGGCTGTTCAAAGGACTATCGCACCAAAGCTTTTGATGTTGCGGATAAAATTTATGACGATAAAAGCGTTAAAATCGTTTTGCTTGCAGGTCCCAGTTCTTCCGGAAAAACAACAACGGCAAAATTCGTTTCGGAAGAAATAAACAGGCTCGGAGGCAAAGCGTATACCGTTTCTCTTGATGATTTTTATATGCCGAGAGGGGCAAAATATCCGATAGACGAAAACGGCAAACCTGATTTTGAATGTGTTGAAGCACTCGATATTGAGCTTTTGCATAAATCGCTCCGCGGTCTTTCGGAAAACGGAAAGGCACTGCTTCCGATTTTTGATTTTAAAATAGGCGACAGAATAAATAATGCGAAAAGCATTGAATTGCAAAAAAATGATGTTATAATTGTTGAAGGACTTCACGCCCTGAATCCCGTCATAACCGATACTCTCGATGAATCAAAGCTGATGAAGATTTATATCAGCGTTTCATCAAGGGTTTACGATAATGAGGGAGAGGTTCTTTTGTCAAAGCGTGACCTGCGTTTTATCAGAAGAATGGTGCGTGATTATAAATTCCGTTCAACCCCCGTTGAACGCACTTTTGAGATATGGAGCAGCGTAACAAGGGGAGAGGAAAAATATCTTTTTCCTTTTGAAGAACGGGCGGATATAAAAATCGATTCGTTCCATCTGTGTGAGCCGTGCGTATTTTCAAAAAGGGCGATTGAGCTTTTGAACACGGTTCCCGAAGAAAATTTCAATGAAAAAGCGGCTTTGCTTATCGATAAGCTCGAATTGTTTAAACAGACGGCTTATTCTTTGCTTCCCGCCGATTCGCTTTTAAGGGAATTTACCGGCTGATTCACGGATATATTATGACGAAGTGATAAATTTTAACGCTGTGAAAAGGAGTGTGAGCCATTTGGCTTCTGAAAAAAAACAATCGGTGCTGAACGGTGCAATGATGCTGATGTTTGCCGTTGTGCTTGTTAAACTCATCGGTGCATTGTTTAAAATTCCGCTGACGGATATGCTCGGTGCAACCGGCAGAGGTTATTTTAATTCCGCTTATGAGGTCTATACGCCTATTTTTGCCATTTCAATGGCAGGTTTACCGGTTGCCGTTTCGAGAATGGTGGCGGAAAATGTTGCACTCAATAAGTTCAGAGAAGCTCGGATGGTATTCAGGGTTTCGCAAAGAATTTTTGTTATTGTTGGTATTTTGGGAACGCTTGTTTTGCTTATTGCGGCTTACCCGTATACTCATTTTGTTGCGGGCAGCAAGAGCCTTCCCGCTGTTTTGTGCGTTGTTCCGTCAATATTTTTCTGCTGCTATATGTCGGCATACAGAGGATATTATGAGGGACTTCGCAATATGACGCCTACTGCGATTTCGCAGGTTATAGAGGCTCTCGGAAAGCTTGTTATCGGTCTTGCACTTTCAAAAATAATCATTTCAATCGGAATGAATCAATATGATGCCGGAATGCTTGCATCGGGCAATGTCTCCGCCGTTGTTTTCGGTACTGAGGTAACAAGCGATACGGAGGCAAACAGCGTGATAATTCCGTGGGCGGCGGCAGGTGCTGTTCTCGGCGTTACGGTCGGTTCCGTTGCAAGTACACTTTTCCTTATGATTTGCCACAAAATCAAGGGAGACGGATTCACACGTACACAGCTTGTTAATTCTCCGAAATCGGCACCGTCTGAGGTTCTTGCAAAGAATATGGTAACAATTGCCATACCTATGGTTATCAGTGCCCTTGTTCTTAACATAACCAATTTGGTAGATACGATGACCATTCAGTCAAGAATAATAACGGCACTCGAAACGGATTTTAATGCTGTAATGCAGATGCATTCCGAGTCTTTTAATGAAGCGGTTCGGCTTTCGAGATTGAACCTCAACGATATTAAGGAAGTTAAAAACTATCTTTGGGGCGTCTACGGAACAGCTCTCGACTTTAAAAATCTTGTTCCCACAATAACCATTCAGCTTGGTGTAAGTGCTCTCCCAGCTCTTGCGGCGGCTTGGGCGGTTAAAGATAAAAAAGCAACAAAGTCAACAATAGAAACCGTTATCAGAATAGGTATGCTTGTTGCCTTGCCGGCGGGTATCGGTATGGCGGCACTTGCAAAGCCGATACTTGAGGTTGCCTATGCAAGAGGACTCAGCTCCGATGCAATTCCGAGCATTACTCCGATTCTTGCGGCTTACGGCCTTGCAACTCCCGTTATGGCAATTTCAACACCTACCACAAATATGCTTCAGGCAATCGGAAGAACGGATATTCCGGTTAAATCTGTTGTAGTCGGTGCTGTTGTAAAAATCATTTGTAATTTTGTGCTTGTCGGCAATCCCAAAATCAATATTTACGGAGCGGTAGTCGGCACTATTCTTTTCTACGTTGTAATCGTTACCTGCAACCTTACTTCGCTTCTCAAAATTTCGGGCGTTAAGGTTAATTGGAAATCCGTTTTTCTTAAACCGTTTGTTTGTGCAGTGCTTTGCGGAATAACCGCATATGCGGCAAACGGAATTTTGACAATTATTTTCCCCTACGATCCCTCACAGAGCATTGTAAATATGGGAACGATTTCCGCTGTTATTTCAATCGGTCTTGCGGTTATTGTTTATGCCGTTTCGCTTCTCCTTATAAAAGGAATTGCACGTGAAGATGTTGTTGTTTTGCCAAAAGGAGAAAAAATTGCAAAAACCCTTGAAAAATACGGACTTTTAGGTTAAAATAGAGTTTGCGTTCATTTGGAGTGTAAAAAATGGTTGATTTTAATTTTAAAACAAGCTATGATATGTCGGATTTGATTGAAATAATGCGAATCCTCAGAGAACCCGGCGGATGTCCGTGGGATGCGGAGCAAACTCACGAAAGCATAAAGAAAAACCTTATTGAAGAAACCTATGAGGTTATCGAGGCGATAAATAAAGACGATAAGGAGCTTATGTGCGAGGAGCTTGGCGACTTGCTTATGCAGGTTGTATTTCACGCTCAAATAGAAGTCGAAAACGGCAGCTTCACTTTTGATGATATTACAGATGGCATTTGCAAAAAGCTTATTGAACGTCATCCTCACGTTTTCGGTCAGGTTGATGTTTCCGGAGTTGACGATGTTTTGACCAATTGGGATGCTATCAAAAGAAAATCCAAGGGTCAAAAAACAACAACGCAGTCAATGAACAGCGTTCCGAGAGAGCTTCCCGCTCTTATGCGTGCCGCAAAGCTTCAAAAAAAGGCGGCTGATGTCGGCTTTGATTGGAACGATGTTTCGGGTGCTCTTGATAAGCTTGAAGAAGAAATTGCAGAGCTTAAACAGGCAATAAGAAATTCCGACAGCTTAAATATGAGTGAGGAACTTGGCGATGTGCTTTTCTCTGCCGTAAATGTTTCAAGATTCATTAAGCTTGATGCGGAAGAAGCTTTAACGGCGGCAAGCGACAAATTTCTCGCAAGATTTTCAAAGGTTGAAGACACCGCCGCCAAAAGAGGTATGGATATGAAGCTGTTGAGCCTTGAAGAGCTTGACTTGCTTTGGAATGAAGCCAAATCCTCGGAACAATAATTTTTGAATATGAATACCGCAAGGTATTTCATAAATAGAAAAAGAAAAAAGATTGGAGTAAGAAAAATGAATAAGACAGAACTCGTAAATGCAATTGCAAAAAATGAAGGCATTGAAAAGAAGTGTGCGGAAAAGGCTGTTAACGCTGTTGTTGCCGCTATCTCCGATGCTCTTGCAGCAGGCGATAAGGTTCAGCTCATCGGTTTCGGTACTTTTGAGGTTCGTGAGCGTGCCGAAAAAGAAGCTCGTAACCCCAGAACAGGCGAAACAATTAAGGTTGCCGCAACAAAGGTTCCCGCTTTCAAAGCAGGTGCAGCTCTCAAGGCAAAGGTTGCAAAATAATTATGTTTTCATATAAGGGCTGCTTAACTGCGGCCCTTGAAATTTTTTACAGGAGGGGAGGAAAAGACCGATGCGACTTGACAAATATCTGAAGGTTTCACGCATTATCAAAAGAAGAACGGTTGCAAACGATGCGTGCGATGCAAAGCACGTAACGGTTAACGGCAAGGTTGCAAGAGCATCGTATGATGTTAAGGTAGGAGATATAATCGAAATAACATTCGGCTCAAACACGAGCAGATTCGAGGTGCTCAACGTTTCCGAACACGCAACAAAAGAGAATGCCGCATTGATGTTCAGACAAATGTAATAAACATGCTTCCCTAAGCATATCATTGAATGAAATGAAAGGGAGGCTTAAACTTATGGCAGATGAAAAGAAAACAAATGCAATGCCGCATAATCTTGTTTTGGAGGATAGGCGGATGCTGACGGTGTCGGGCGTTTCCGATGTTGACAGCTTTGATGAAGAAACGGTTATTGTTTTTACCGATTTGGGCGAGTTGACGGTGAGAGGAAAAAACCTTCATATCAACAGACTCAGCGTTGAGGTGGGGGAACTTTCGGTCGAGGGCGAGATTGCAGCTTTAATATATTCCGACGAAACGCCGAAAAACAGCGGATTTTTCAGCAGGGTTTTCAGATAAATGGATTATATTCAGGGAATTGCGGCTCAAACGGAAATTTTTCTTTATGCATTCGGCTTCGGATTTTTGCTTGGCATTCTTTATGATGTCTTCAGAACGATTCGTATGATAATCTCAAATTCAAAGGGATTTGTTTTGTTTATGGATCTGCTGTATTTTGCCGTGTGCACATTTTTTTCGTTTTGCTTCGTGCTTGCGGTTGACAGCGGAAGAATACGAATCTATGCCGCCGCAGGGGGGATACTCGGCTGGTTTGTTTATTATTTTTCGTTTGGAGCAATTGCTATGCGTGTCAGCGGTGCCGTTGTTTCACTAATTAAAAGACTGATTTCACCGATTGTTAAGCTTTTCGGAACATTAACAGATAAAATTAAGTTAAAATTAGGTAAACACAGAAAAATTTGTAAAAAAAATATGAGAAAAATTGATAAAAAACAAAAATTTGACTTGCAAAAGTATAGAGGTATAGTGTATAATTTGTTAAGTACAAACAGAAAATGATTTTTAAGATAAAAGGAAATGACTGATGGCTGCAACAAAAAGAAAAAGAAGAAAAAACAGTGTCATACTCGGCGTTTTATTTTTTGCCGTGGTGTGTTATTTTGTTGCAATCCTTATCAGCCTGAGAACAACAGTAAGCGCAGAAGAAAAATCGCTTGAGGATTTAAAAACATCATATCAGCAGCAGCTTAATGAGAATGCCGAGCTTGAAATGATAATCGAAAACGGCAACGAGTCGGACTATTTAGAAAAGGTTGCCCGTGAGCAATATGGCTACGCTAAACCCGATGAAAGAGTTTATTACGATTCCTCTGCATCATAAAACTGTTTTTATATAGATTAATTTTATAAACGGAAGGATCAACATTTTTTATGCAGATTGAAGAAGGCGCAATTGTTACAGGTAAGGTTACGGGTTTAACGGATTTCGGAGCTTTTGTTGAGCTTGAAAGCGGTAAAACGGGAATGGTACATATTTCGGAGGTTGCCTCCAATTATGTCAAAGACATCAAAGAGCATCTTGCTCTCGGTCAAGAGGTTAAGGTTAAGGTAATTTCCGTTTCTGCCGAAGGCAAAATCAGTCTTTCCATCAAAAGACTTGAGGAACAGCCGAAAGAGCAACGTTCCCAAAGGTTTCAGAAGCCGAGAGGAGAAAGACGTTCTGCTCCGAATGTATGGAACGGTCAGAAGAACAATGCTCCTGCCGATGGCGAAAAGCAGTCCTTTGAGGATATGATGGCAAGATTTAAGCAGGTCAGTGATGAAAAAATGACGGATCTTAAAAGAGCCAGTGATTCAAAAAGAGGCAGCGGCGGATATTCCCGCAGAGGTGCAAAATAATTTTGACTCAAACGGGGGCGATGCCTCCGTTTTTTTGTGGAGAAAGCTATATGCGAGATATTGATGTCAGTTTAATTGAACAAACGATTTCACGCCTTTGCATTAAGGCAAATAAAATCCTTCCCGATGACCTTCGGGAAATAATTTCGCTGTGTGGCGAGTGTGAATGCGAACCGTTGCCGAAAAGCATAATGAAATCTCTTGAAGACAATATTGAAGCGGCAAAGGAGCTTGATGTTCCCATTTGTCAAGATACGGGAATGGCGGTTGTTTTTGTCGAGCTCGGTCAGGATGTACATATTGTCGGAGGCAATTTTGAAGATGCGATAAACCGAGGGGTTGCAAAGGGATATACCGAAGGCTTTTTGCGATGCTCCGTTGTTAAAGATCCGCTCAGACGAGTTAATACCGGTGATAATACTCCCGCCGTTATCCACACAAGGATAGTCGGCGGAGATAAAATAAAAATTGTTGTTGCGCCCAAGGGCTTCGGCAGTGAAAATATGAGCTGCTTGAAAATGTTTACACCATCGGCAACAAGAGAAACAATAATCGACTACATTGTTGAATCGGTAAAAAGAGCCGGAAGCAATCCGTGCCCGCCGATGGTGCTCGGTATCGGCATCGGAGGAACCTTTGAGCAGTGTGCTTTGCTTGCCAAAACCGCTTTATGCAGAAGTGTAAGTGAAAAAAATGCCGATGAGTATTATGCGGCAATGGAAACGGAAATTCTCGAAAGGGTTAATGCACTCGGTATCGGCCCGCAGGGCTTCGGAGGCAAAACGACGGCACTGTCGGTTGCAATAGAAGCTGCACCGACTCATATTGCCGGACTTCCGGTTGCACTTAATGTTGGATGCCACGTTACTCGTCACGCGGAAGAATATATATAAATTGTAAATAATATGTAGTTTTTTTATAAAAATTTTTAAAACCCCTTTATTTTTTTGTTTATATATGCTATACTGAAGTCGAAGTAAAGATATGATACTTCAATAGCAAAAAAGGGGATGACTGTATGAAAATCACAATCACAGGACGTAAGTGCTCACCGAGAGAATCCTTTAAGGAACACGCAGAAAAAAAGCTTGCCAAAATTGAGCGTTTTTTCGGCTCCGATGTGGAGGCGAAAATTACGGTAACTGTTGAAAAGTCATCACAATCGGTAGAAATCACCGTTAACAATAACGGAATGATTTTCAGAGCTCAGGAGAGAGCGGAAAATATGAATGATGCTCTCGACAAGTGTGTTGACACTCTTATCAGGCAGATAAGAAAAAACAAAACCCGTATAGAAAAGAGAATGCGTGCGGGAAGCTTTGATGCTTTTGAGGATGAAACAGATTCGGTTGTTGAAGAAGTCGATTATGACCTTGTCAGAAAAAAATCGATTAATCTCAAGCCTCAGAGCGTTGAAGAAGCGATTCTTCAGATGAATCTTGTTGACCATAATTTCTATGTTTTTATTGAAGAAAGCATAGGCGAGGTTTGCGTTGTTTACAAACGAAATGACGGAGGCTACGGTCTTATCACGCCTGAGATTGAATAAATTTTGTCGAATTTAGCAGCACTCTGAATATCGGCGGGAATCTTGCGGTTCCCGCCTGTTTTTTGATAATAATAAATGAACGGGAGAAATAAATGAATATTGATTTTGTTATTCCTTGCCTGCTGGGTATGGAGTCGCTTATTGCGGGCGAGTTAAAAGATATGGGAGCACAGAATGTTTCGGCTGAAAACGGCAGAGTCCTTTTCAGCGGCGATGAGAACATTCTTGCGAGAGTCAATATTTGCTCCCGATTTGCCGAAAGAGTACAGATTCTTGTTGGTTCATTTGAAGCAAGAAGCTTTGAGGAATTGTTCCAAGGCACGAAGGCTCTTGAATGGGAAAAATGGATAGGATCGCTCGATGCGTTTCCCGTTAAGGGATATTCGATTAATTCCGATCTTTTCAGCACTCGTGACTGTCAGGCTATAATCAAAAAAGCGGTAGTTGAAAGGCTGAAATCGAAGTATAAAATCGAATGGTTTGAAGAAACAGGCCCGATTCATCAAATACAGTTTTCGATAATGAAGAACAAGGTTTCTCTTTTGATTGATACCTCCGGTTACGGACTGCATAAAAGAGGGTACAGACCTGTTGCCAACGATGCTCCGATAAAAGAAACGCTTGCTGCGGCACTTTGCAGCCTGTCACATCTCAAACCGTATCATAAATTTTACGATCCGATGTGCGGCTCCGGAACCATTCTTATCGAGGGAGCAATGATTGCAGCCAATATCGCTCCGGGAATCAATCGCAGATTTTCGGCAGAGCGTTTCGATTTTATTGACAGAAAAATTTGGGACGATGAAAGAGAAAGGGCACGGTCGCTTGAGCGTGAACCGAATGATTTTGAAGCGTTCGGCTCCGATATAGATTCAAAAGCGATTGAAATTGCAAAGCTCAATGCACAGCGTGCCGGCGTTGCTTCAAAAATCAAATTTTCGGTTGGTGATGTTGCCGATTTTATGCCGATAACGGAAAGAGGAACATTGATTTGCAATCCTCCCTACGGCGAAAGATTACTTGATATTTCCGAATGTGAAAAGTTATATAAAACTCTCGGTAAGGTTTTCATTCGGAAAAAAGGCTGGTCGTACAGCATAATAAGTCCGGATGAGGAGTTTGAAAATGCGTTTGGCAGAAAAGCGGATAAAAGAAGAAAGCTTTATAACGGTATGATAAAATGTCAGTTATTTATGTATTATAAATAAAAGGGTGGAGTTGAAAAAGTTATGAAACATATTTTTGTTATTAATCCTTTGGCTGGTCAGGGTAAGGTTCTTGATTTTATTAAACCTAAAATCGAAGAAGTGTGCCAAAAGTATTCGCTTGATTATGAATTTTATATTACCAAAGAAAGAAATGACGGTTTAAATTACGTAAAAGAAAGAGCCAAAACCGGTGAGGAGCTTAGATTCTATGCTTGCGGAGGCGACGGTACTCTTTATGAGGTTGTTAACGGTGCTTACGGCAACAAGAATGTTCAGGTTGCGGTTATTCCTCTCGGTTCGGGTAATGATTTTATAAGACTTTTCGGAACTAAAGAAGAATATATGGAGCTTGACAATGTTATCAACGGCGTGCCGGTTGAATTTGATTTGATTAAATGCGATGATGAAATTGCGATTAACCAATGCTCGATGGGTATGGATGCCGAGGTTTGTGCAATGCAGAGCAAAATCAAAAAATTCCCGCTTGTAACAGGTGAAGGAGCGTATTATATCGGCTGCCTTTATGCACTTATGCGAAAATTTCATAACAAGTTTACGATTAAAATCGATGATAACGAGGAATTTACGAGAAACTGTCTTTTCTGTTTCTGCGGAAATTCAAGATGGTACGGCGGCGGATTTATGGCAGCTCCGCTTGCTCAACCCGATGACGGGCTTCTTGATTTTGTTGTTGTTGAAGCGGGTGTCAGCAGACTGAAGCTTGCAACGCTTCTCAATAAATATAAAAGAGGCGAACATCTTGATTGGGATATCACCGATTTCAAGAGAGGCAAAAAGCTGGTTATACACAGCGATGTGCCTGCGGCGGTTAATGTTGACGGAGAAATAAAGTATGTAAACGATACATCGTTTGAAATTGTTGAAAAAGGAATGGTTTATGTTGTTCCGGCAAAATCCAAATTCCTTAAAGACAGAGAAAAAAGACTTGCTCAAAGCAAATAAACGGAGGTTGAAAAATGAAAATTTGTTATTCTTGCGGAAATCACATTGATGATAATGCAAAGTTTTGCCCTGCTTGCGGAGCAAAAAACGAAAATCATTCGGAAACTTCATCGGCAAAAACGAAAATCGACGATTTTGTTAATGAGTTTAACAATACCGCAGAAACAACCGCACAGTATACCGATGATGATATTGCAAAAAATAAGGTAATGGCAATTCTTTCTTATATCGGCTTGCTTTTCCTTGTGCCGCTTCTTGCAGCAAAGGATTCGCCCTTTGCCAGATATCACGCTAATCAGGGCATAGTTTTGTTTATTGTTCAGTTGATAGGTACTGCGGCAACGCAGATTCCTTATGCAGGCCCGTTTATTGGTTCGGTTATCAATGTTTTTACATTGGTTTTGGCAATTATCGGAATTGTAAATGCGTACAAAGGAAAAGCAAAAGAGCTTCCTTTAATCGGCAGATTCAGAATATTAAAATAATATCTCGGTGCACCTTGGTGTACTGTGTCTTTTTGAGGTAACAGAATGAAAAACACAAATGAAATCAGATTCAGACCGGACGGAAAGCTGATTGTGATGCAGGTCAGCGATACTCAGGATTTAAAATTTGTTCGTAAAGCAATGGTCTATATGCTTGATAAGGCGTATGATAAGCTTAAACCCGACCTTGTGCTTTTTACGGGTGATAATATTCTCGGCAACCATCTTCTCGATTCACGCTTCGGTACTCGTCAAGTGGCTTCGGGTAAGGCGGCAACAAAACGAATTATGGAAGAATCGCTTCGCCACATCATAAAGCCGCTTGATGAAAGAAAAATTCCGTTTGCGATGATTTACGGAAACCACGATGATATGAATCTTGTTTCAAAGGATGAACAGGCGGAGATATACCGTAAAAGTCCCACTTGCTTGCCGATGAACACGGAAAACAAAAACCTTGATTGTGATACATATAATATTCCCATATTATCATCTGATGGCACTAAGGTTCTGTTTAATTTCTGGATGTTAGATACGGCTTGGTATGACCAAAAAGAGGATAAATGCTATCAGGCGATAAAACCCGAAACGGTTGAGTGGTACAAAAAGACCTCTGCACAGCTTAAAGAAAAGAACGGCGGAGTACCCGTTCCCTCGCTTATGTTTGCTCATATTCCGTTGCCGCAGATAAAAAATCTTATTGAAAAATGCGGACGAAACGATGCGGGTGCGGTTGAAACCGTTCGAGGCTGGTACAGACTTCGCCCCGATATCACAAGAGGTTCAATGGGCGAATATCCCAATGTAATTGATGATGACGGCGGAATGTTCGATGCGGCTTTGGAGTGCGGCGATGTTAAGGGAATTGTTTCCGGTCACGACCACAGAAACTGCTTTGAGGGAAAGTATAAGGGCATTGAATTTATTCAAACCTCTTGTGCCTCTTTCCGTTGCTACGGCAACAAAACACGCGGAGTCAGAATCTTTGAATTTGATGAAAGAGCACCCGAAGAATATATAACGTATCTGTTTAACTATGATGATATTTGCGGCAGAGGTGCCGCTGCAAAAGTGCGTTATTTTTGGGATGCCGATGAAAAAGAAAAGCAAAAGCTTGCTGTTATTGCCGGTGCTGCGGCAACTGCGGTTGCGGGAACGGCAAGTGTACTCTTAAAAAAGAAATAATTAAAACTGCCGCCGTGCAAAGAAATAATCTTTGCACGGCGGCAATTGCTTTTGTTGGTTTTACGCAATTCCAATCAGCACGGAAAAGCTCTTTTTAATGAAATGAATGAACATTTCAAAGTATAAAGATATTCTGTTTACGTTGTTTTCTGCGGCGGTGCCGAGATTTGATAATCCTAAGCTGTCGGCAGTACCGTATCCGTCAAGCGTACCTTGAATATTATCGATTCCATCGGTTTGATTAATATATTCATGGATAAAGGGATATGCTATGGCAAGTGCAAGATATTCTGCGGCGGCTAACGACCTTGAAGCAACTGTGGTTTTCGGATTTATTTCTTTTGCCAATGCCAATAGCTCTTTTTCGCTTGCATCGGATAATGCAAGATGAATTGCCGTTTCGATGATACCGGTTACAATCTGTATCTCCGCACTGTTATATTCATAGCTGCATCCGCCGGTAACAACATCGCTGTAAAGCTCCGTAATAAGATCCCTCGGATATTCGTAATCGGTTTGAGGAATATTTACCGAATATTCTGCCGCAATTGCCGAAATTCCGTTTTCGCCGTAAAGGGGCTTTTTGAGAAGTACGGAAAGCTCATCGGTGATTTTTTTAACCGGTTCGTAAATAATGCTGTCTTTTTCTATGCCGATAAAATCGGGAGTTATACCGTTATCGATAAAGGAAAGACCTCTGCCGGTGTTGTATTCTTTTGCAAATTCTTTGAAATTGTTCTTGAGAAGATAAAGCTCGTGCTCATCGTAGCCTGTTTTAACAACGCTCGTAAGTGCATTAAAATCAATATTCTCAATGCTTTTTGTTTCATAGGTTATCTTCTCATCGGTAAGAGTAAAGGTTTTGTAGTTAAGGGGATAAGAATTGAGAGCGGCATTGCAAAAATCGTAAATAACCTTGCCGGAAGCAGTTGTTAATGAGGCAGTATCATTCATATGGGTATGGCCGGAAAAAACAAGCTTGATACCCCATTGTGCAAAAAGAGTTGCAACCGTGTGAGGCATTGATACGATATATTTATCGTTGATTAACGCTTCAAGAGGCTGGTGCTCAAGAAGATTGTGGTGCATAATTACTATCGGATATTTGCCGACTTTTTTTGCATAATCCGTTTGCTCTTTAACCCATTTTAAGCGTGCGGTATCAACGCCGTTTGCAAGCATATATTGCTCGTCAAAGCTGTCAAGAGCGATAAGCACATATTTATCGTTAAGCTCCGTTGCATATGAACAGCAGGTTTCATCAACCGAAAAAGCATTGTCGTAGCCAAACTCGTTGTAGATTTCTCTGAACTTTGCACTGTCGGTCTGTGAACCGACACCGTTATCGTGGTTTCCGTTGATAACATAAACCTGTTTGCCTGTTTCTTTTTCAAATTTTCTGAACTTAGCCGCAACATCTTCGTGGTCTGTTACACGATCTCTGCCGTAGGTAACAATATCGCCGCAAATAAAAACATAGTCGCAATCCTTGTTGTTTGCACATTGACGAAGAAATTCATCAATGATAAAGCCGCTTTCATTTTGCATACTTCCGGAGGAATTAAAAGTCATTTCCATTGTATCGCTCCAGCGAGCGTCTG
Organism: uncultured Clostridium sp.; assembly: GCA_964571095.1. Lineage (GTDB taxonomy): Bacteria > Bacillota > Clostridia > Oscillospirales > Acutalibacteraceae > CAG-177. The sequence continues at coordinate 135,963 of CAZNAC010000002.1, forward strand.
CATCCGAAAGCGGGTGAACATAGTGAAGGTCGGTTGCAACCGCAAAACCGCAATCGGAATCGCTTTGAGCGGATGCAAAAGCAACGGGGGGAATGAGCATCAGTAATGCGAGAAATACGGAGATTATTCTTTTTGACATAATTCAAAGCTCCTTTTTGGAATATTCAACATCTATAATGGCTTAACCGTTATCGGTTGCTCCTCTGGCTTTTCTTACATACGAATAAACGGGTTCGAGATTGGATTTGTTAAGAGGATATCCGAACTGCATAAGAACGAAAACAAGAGTATAAACAATTGCCGGTATAACCGTGCAAACGAAAAGTATACCTTCGCCGACTTCGGGTATATAACCCTTGTCACCCATAGTCGCACCGTCGTAGCCCGCAACCTTGTTAAGAAGCAGAAGTCCGCCCGTATCTGCGGCGGTCTGACCGAGCTTGCGGCAGAACGTGTAGACTGCATATATGGCACTTTCGCTTCTGATACCGGTTTTATATTCCTGATAATCAATAACATCTGCAACAACTGCCCAGTTAGTGATGCTGACAAACGAATATCCGAAGCCGATGATAAAGAGGAATATCATAAATACTATCGGTGCGGAGGTCAACCTGTCACACTTGGGAACAATAAAGAACATAAGAATCGATGCGGCTGCGGCAAAAAATGTTCCGATTCCGCAAAGCTCCTTTTTACCGTATTTCTTAACAAGCTTCGGCATAATAAGAATCATTATTACCATAGGAAGATAGTTTGCGATTGTGCCGACAACGGAAAGGTTTGTGTTCTCAAAATAATTCTTATAAAGATATTGATTGAGCGAAGCAAACTGAAGCTGACCGCTGATAAGAACACCGGCAAGAGCACAGGTTACAAAAGGTCTGCTTTTAAGCATACCGAGGTATGTTTTCTTTATATCAACCTTGGGATCGGCTTCGGAGGGGATTCGCTCTCTTGTGCTTTTGAAGCAAGCAAGATAAAATACAATCGAAAGCACACCCATAACGATGCCGAAAATCAGCATTCCGTTTGCATCGGCTGCCTTGACGGCTGCTCCCTCACTGTTTGTGCCGACTGTTTTGTAGATGATGAACGGTGCGATCAAAAGGGGAGCTGCACCGCCGATACCGCCGCCAATAGAGCGGAAGGTTGAAAGAAGCGTTCTGCCGTCGGGATCGTCGGTAATAACCGAGGCGAGCGAGCCAAACGGAATATTCATTCCCGTGTAGAGCATACCGAACGCAATGTAGGTTATATATGCAAACATAAGCACCATGGCATCGCTTGTTGTGAATGCTCTGAAATCAATGAAGCAGAGCATTGCCGATATGCTAAGCGGTATTGCAAGCCATTTAAGGTACGGTCTGAATTTTCCGTCCTTATTGGGTTTCTTTTTTGCAACAATCGCTCCCCACATCGGATCGTTGACAGCATCCCAAAGTCTTGTTATAAGAAATAGGGTTGCAACCTTGCTCTCCGCAATTTTTAAAACGTCTGTATAAAAAACTTTAAGGAATGAGGAAACATAGGTTAAAATAAAAAGATTGCCGGCATCGCCGAGCATATAGCCTATGCCCTCTTTAATTCCGATTTTATTCGGATGCTGAAACTCGGCGGCTTCAAGCGAGCGTTCCTTTGTCATTATTACTGCCTCCTTTTTTAAAGAAACCGTATCAGTCAAACGCAAAATATTTTTCTCTTTGCTTTTGGATTCTGCCGCTTAAAAATTCGAGAGTTTCTTTTGCACCGTCAATTCCGCAGACATAATCTTTCATCGCTCTGCCTTCTTCGTAGCAAAGGTCATCGTGAAGCGGAAAATATTCTTTAAGAAGAAAAGTCGCATAGCGTGCAAGCCTGAAATCTCCTACAAGTCTGAATTCCTTACTTATTCCGTCGATTGCAACCGAATAATAATTTTTGATTGAATCGATAATATCGGCTCTTTCGTTTTTGGGTGAGAATACCATTGTTGAGGCAACAAAAGCGTTGTCGTTGTTAAATGAGCTGTGGCTGTCGGTGCTGCCTACAATTGGGAAATTATAGCCTTGTGCTTTCATTTCATAGTATTTATGTGTTTGAAAACCGTTCTGTTCATAATAGTTTTCGCCGCCGAGAACCTCAAAGGCATCAAACGGATGAGTTTTGAGCATATAGTTTGTAAGGTTCTCCGGAACTTGATACACATTTGAAATCCAGTACGGATGGCAGAAAATACCGAGTCCCTCGGCTTTTTTTATGTGATTGAAAATCCAAACGCAGCTTGCATAGGTGAAAGGCTCGATTCCGTCGGGAATATCGAGAGTTGCCGCAAGCTCGTCAACCTGTGTACGGTATTCGTCTTTTGTTATTGCATCGGGGCAAGGAAAGCATTCATAGCGGCGTTTTTCAATGTCATTGTTAAATTCATCGGAAAATTCGTCTTTGATAAGTCCGTTAACCGAGTATTTTCCTCCGAAATTAACAATGTGAACATCGTTTATGTGGTCGGGTGCGAGAGAAGGTAGATGAACCTCCTCTCCGGGATAGATTTTAAATTCAATCGGAACATCCTTATAAGCATCAATCGCTTCGAGTGACGGATAATAACGATGGTGGTCGGTTATTGCAAAGAAATCATAGCCATGCTTTCTGTAGTTTGCACAAACGATGGCGGGCGATTGCTTTCCGTCTGAACGGCAGGTGTGCATATGAAGGTCGCCCACAAGAGGATATCTGCCGCAAAGGTCTTGCTCAAGAGCGTAAACGCAGAGCTGAAGTATACGCTTGTCGGTTTCCTTGTCAAACAAGCGGATAAAATACTGCTGCTCACGTGGAAATACATATGTAAATTTGATGCATCCGTCAAATTCAAACGGAACAGTCCGACCGTTTTCTCTTGCAGGATAATCTCTTGGATTTCCGTCATCAAGGCCGAAAATTTTAAGGACAATGTTATCCGGATTTTTAAATTCCGCATGTGAACCGAGAGGCTTTATTGTTATGGATATCTCTTTTCCCGCAGGAAAAACCTTTGGAAAGATATCATAATTATGAAGCTCTGTTTTCATTTGGATTTACTCCTTTATTTCAATTGTTTTGCCGCTTTCATATGAAAGGTAAGAGTTTTCAAGAAGCACCGCAAGGTCTATTGCATCATTTATTCCGAGACCGTCGGGCGATCCGGTACCGTTAATGCAGGCATCAATAAAGCGTAAAACAGGCTTTTCGTCCTCTTTGGGAAGATTGTCGGGTACTATGAAGCCTTTGTTGAGCTTGGCTGTTTCAACTGTTTTGTATTTGATATCTCCGTTTTGCCAAATGAGAATCCCATCTGTACCGTGAACTTCGATTGTATACGGAGAGGAATACGCAAGGAATGAGGTTTCCGAAACGCCGATAGCACCGCTCTCAAATTCGATTACGGAAATTGCATTTTCATCAACCGGTGTTCCCAAAACGGAGTTTGCAATACCCGTTATCGCTTTGGGCTTACCGCAAAGATAAGCAAGAAGATACATTGGGTGACAGCCGAGGTCCATCATTGCACCGCCTGCACAATCGTCCTTTACGAACCAATATTCGGGAAGCCATTTTCCGCTGACACCGTTGTGAGCGTTGCGGATTCTGACATTTGTTACCTTGCCGAAATCGCCGTTTTCAATGTGCTCTTTTGCGAATTTGACAATGGGCCAAGCCTTGTGCGGGAATGAAATAACGAAGGTTACACCGTTTTCTTCAATCACTTTTGCGATTTCACGACATTCCTTAACCGTGCAGGCAAGTGTTTTTTCGGTGAAAATGTGTTTTCCCGCTTTGGCGGCACGGGTTAAAACATCGGTGTGCATTGTTGTCGGCGTACAGCAGCAAACGGCATCAATGTCATCTCTTGCAAGAAGCTTGTCAAGATTTGATTCAAAATCACATCCAAGCTCTTTTGCCCATTCTTCGCCTCTTTCGGGTTTCTCATCCCATACGGCGGTTATCTGTGCCTTGCCGCTTGCGAGAAATTCTCTTGCGTATCCTGCGGCGTGAACGTGCCATTTTGAAAGCATTGCAACTCTGAGCATAATAATTTCCTCCTGTAAATGTAATATAACAGTTTATACATTATGAAGATATAATAGCATATATAAATAAAAAAGTCGAGAAAAAGTTAATTTTTCCCGACGTTTTTTGTTGAGTTTTTAACGAAATTATGTTATGATTTACTCGGAGGCTTTTCTTTTGAAGAAATATTCCATAGCTATCGAGCCGGCACATACCGTAACAGAAAGAGGTCTGGCACTTGCAAGAAGCTTTTCACTGATATCCGTTGCGAAATAATAGTCGAAAAATCTTCCGGCACCGATGTGGAGTACAAATGAAATCAGAAGAACGGCAATAACCGCTATGCTTCCAAGTGTAAAAAATCTTTTTGAGCATCGGTGAATTTGATTAAGTATTCTTTTCATCCTTATCCCCCTTACAAAACAATTATACAGTAATTTTCACCGAGTTTCAAACTGAAAATAATGTTATTTGAGGATTTTTTATCATATCTTACCGAGTTTTTGTATGATGACTGTACCGGAAGATGTAAATTTTACTTGAAAAAAAACAAAGTTATGTTATACTGAAATTATCAAACACATAATATTGTAGATTATTTAAGGAGAAAAGCCTATGAAATGTCCGTTTTGCGGTTGCGAAGAAAGCAAGGTTATAGATTCAAGACCGACCGATGAGGGCGAGCGTATTCGCCGTCGCAGAGAGTGCATAAGCTGCCAAAAAAGATTTACTACATATGAAATAATAGAAAGTGTTCCGGTTATCGTTGTTAAAAAGGATAAATCGAGAGAGGTTTTCAATCGCAATAAGCTTTTCAACGGTATGCTCAGAGCGTGCGAAAAAAGACCGGTATCTCTTGAAAAAATCGAGTCTGCCGTTAACGAAATCGAGTCAACGCTTCAAAATTCGTTTGACAGAGAGGTCACATCGGTTCATATCGGTGAGCTTGCTATGGATAAGCTCAAAGAGCTTGACGAGGTGGCGTATGTTCGTTTTGCATCGGTATACCGTCAGTTCAAGGATATCAATACTTTTATGGATGAGCTTGCAAAGCTTCTAAGTGAAAAATAAGATGAAGAAGATTTTTTTGCTTTTAGCTGTAATCGTATTGGTTTTTTCTTCGTGCACCCGAAACGGTGATGTTGAAAGAATAAAAACGGCGGATATGCTTGACATAACGAATACAGATTTAACTTTTCAGGGCTGTGTGAGTAGATACGATGCGGTTCTTTCGGCAATGAAAGCAAAGGTTTCGATTCTCGAAAATGCACATAATATGACGGTTAAATCCGAATTCGAAAATGAGTATTTTCTTGAAAAGGATTATATTTTGACTTCCTTTGAACCGTTTTTGATTTCAACGTTTAATGCTGCACGCAGCTTTGATTCCGGCTTTACCGCCGAGAGTGCAAAAAAGCTTTTTGAGCTTGAAGCAAATGGTATGGAAATTACTTTCGATACTGATGACAGCTCTTATTTCACCCTACGAATGACATCCGAAGAAATGTTTAAAGAATACGCTGTCGAATATAATAAAAAGCTTGACGGCTTCAGATTTGTATTTAATACCGAGAATTCAAGCGGTACTTCGCAGTCGGAGTTTCTTGAGTTTATCAAGGAGCAAGACGGCGTGTATTTGATTCAGAGCACAAACGGCAGATGTGTGATAAAATTTAACGATGAGGATGAAATTGTGTATTTCTGCTGCGGAGAGCTTAACGGCGGTACTTTTTCGCTTGACGAAAGTATTTACGATGCCGAAAGCCGTAATCCCACTGAATTTTGGGCTCTCGCAAGAGGAAAGATGAATTATATCAACATTCACACCTATTCCGACGGCGTTTTGACTCACGAGGATTGCAGCAGCGGCCCGTGGAAATCGATAAAAATAAAAGAGGACGATTACAAATCGGCGTTTTATGCCCAAAAATAAAGTTGTTGACAGTGGAAGTAAATTATTATATAATCACAAATGAACGAATTGAAAAGGAGTTTATGACTATGAAAAAAATTGTTTCGATTTTACTTGTGTTTGCGGCTATGGCATCGCTTATGTCCGTTTGCGGATTTGCAACGGATGCCGAGGCGATAAGCTCGGTTAATGGGGCTTTTGATGAAATTACCGCTGCTTTTGCGGAGTTTGTTGCTCCCATTACCGATGACTGCAATTCCATTGCGGATAAAATCATATTTGATTCCGGAATCAATGATTTTCTTGCAAGAGTTGACGGCTTTATGGAAAGCGTATGCGAAGCAATCATCAATCTTGTTGCAACGATTGAAGGACTTTTTTAATCGAACCAAGCATTGCCGCATCTCAGGATGCGGTATTTTTTTAGGTGAAAACTATGCAAAACATAACAGAGAGAGTCTGCGGATATCTTGAAAATGAGAAAATAGAATATGAAATTGTTTTTCATAATCCCGCATTCACCATTGAAGAATGCAGAGAAATCGAAAAGCTGATTTGCGGCAAAGTATGTAAAAATCTGTTTTTAACAACAGAAACACACAGCGTTTTTTATCTTTTGATGCTGTCGGGCGAAAAACGATTTGTTACGAAAGAAATTTCAAAAAAACTCGGAACGTCACGCCTTTCGTTTGCTTCGGCTGATAATATGCGTGAAATGCTCAATACCTCTCCCGGCTCGTTGAGCGTAACAAGTCTTATCTTCGACAGCGAAAAAAGAGTTCGTGTTGCGATTGACAAGGATTTGCTTGAAGAAGAATATTTCTGCTGTCATCCGAGCTGTAATACTGCAACGTTGAAAATAAAAACGCAGGATCTGACCGAAAGATTTTTACCCTCTGTCGGTGCAGATCCCGTTATAATTGATGCTTAATTGTTGATTTTTTTGCGGATTTCTTCGATACTCATTTCGGTGAGTGTTCCTTTTTGAGCGTGGAAGCATTTTTTACCCAATTCAAAAATATGAATATCGTTTTTCAGCGAATCCGAGTAAACATTAACAAATTCCGCTTTCGGTAAAGCCTCTGCAATACGCAGGGGCTTTTGCTTATCCTTGCAGTTAAAGCCTTCGATTTTGCCGCTTTTCGGGTTCATTCTTGTTGCAATCAAAATATCAACTTTATATTTTTCGCATATCGGCTTTAGAAAAAATTCGGGTGATGCCGAGCAAACAACAATAGGTCTTTTGCGGTTATCGGGGTTGAATAAGGGATAAATATTTTTTTGATGCTTTTCCCAAAATTTTTCTGCCATTTTTTCGCCGTTGATAAATCTCAAAAACGAAAAGCAACGTCCTTTAAACTTGTCGCCGAATCCGAGAAAAAACAAAATCAGATTCAGAAGTAACCAAGGAGTAATGAAAAGAAGATAAGGTCTGCGAAGAAGACAGTAAAAAAGAAAAATTGTTTCACTGTCCCAAGGATAAACCGTTTTGTCAAAGTCGTAAAGGTCATATTTCATATTAGGCATTTAATGTTACCCTTTTGCCGGTAAGCTCAATTTCCGTTTCGTTGCCGTTGATGATAACGCAGTATTTTCCGTTACCCTCAATGGAGCAATTCAGAAGCTTTCCGTCCTTCCATTCAATATCAACAACCGCACCGCCCTTTGCCCAAAGGCCTTGAATTTTTCCGTTTTTCCACTTTTCGGGAAGAGCCGGAAGAATATAAATCTTATTTTCTCTGCTCTGCATAAGCATTTCCGTTATTCCGCTGACAAAGCCGAAGTTGCCATCGATTTGGAACGGGGGATGGGCATCAAAAAGATTTTCGTATGTACCTCCGCCCTTCATACGGTTTAATCCCGTGCTTTTTACGGGACGGAGCTGCATTTCAATAAGCTTCAATGCGTGGTTGCCGTCAAAAAGCCTTGCCCAAAAGTTGATTTTCCAGCCGAGACTCCAGCCTGTTCCGTTATCGCCACGACGTTCGAGAGTTTTGCGGCAAGCACGAGCAAGTTCGGGAGTGCCGTCAACGGTAATTATGTGGGCAGGGTGAAGAGCATAAAGGTGGGAGCAGTGTCTGTGGTGCTGTTCGGTTTCGGGATAATCGTCGTCAAATTCAAGAAGCTGACCTTTGCTTCCGATTTTGAATCCCGCCATCTTTGAAAGAGTATTTTGAAGCTGAACGGAAAAATCGCTGTCAATATTGAGAATATCACAGCATTTTACGCAATTTTCAAATAATTCTCTTGCAATTGTCATTGACATTGTGCTGTATTTTGCAACATCGCATTTTTTGCCTTCGTACCAAAACGAATTTTCCGGCGATGTTCCGGGTGATAAAATAAGCTTTCCTTCATGTTCTACCATAATGTCAAGATAAAATTCTGCGGCTTTTTTCATAATGGGGTATGCCGTATTTTTTAAATATTCAATGTCTTTTGTGTATTCATAATGCTCAAAAAGATGCTCGCAAAGCCAGCCGGACGAGCCGTGCCAAAATGCCCATTGAGGATTGCCCGAAACCGGCGTTGCAAGTCGCCAAAGGTCAACGTTATGGTGCGAAGTCCAACCCTTTGCACCGTATTGCCCCATAGCGGCTTTTTCACCGCTGACACTAAGCTCCTCAACCATTTTAATGAGCGGAAGATTAAGCTCCGGAGTTCGACACATCAAAACGTGCCAATAATTCATTTCGGTGTTGATATTAACCGTATAATTGGAATGCCACGGCGGCATAATTTTATCATTCCAAATTCCTTGAAGTGTTGAGGGCTGGGAGTCTTCTCTGGATGATGATATTGCAAGATATCTGCCGAAATTATAAACAAGAGTTATAAGTGAAATATCGTCTTTGCTCTTTTTAAAAGCAACAAGGCGTTTGTCGGTCGGAATATCGCATCTGCCCTCGCCAAGCTCAAGATATACCCTGTCATAGAGCTTTTTGTAGTCGTCGATATGTGCCGCTTTAACGGAATCGTAATCTTCAAGCCGTGATATGCGGTCTAAGCAGGGAGCTTTATATTCCTTACCCTCAAGATATGGATGTCTGTTAAAGCCGTTGAAGCTTGTTTCTGCGGTAAAGAAAAGAATTGCCTCCGTTGCATCGGCAACAACAATTCTGTTTTCCAAAAGCGTTTTTTTGCCGTCGGTAATGATTTTAACGGCGGCTCTGAAATGGATGCCCTTTTTCTCCGGTTCTTCATAATATGCCAACTTGCTTGAAATATTGTCAACATTATTTTCGCCGGGGCATTCGCCGTCGAGAATGATGCAGTCTCCGTCGGCATAACTGCTGCTGCGAAGCTTTGAGGAAAGACCTAACGAAAAGCTCATTTTTCCTCCGACTGCCGTGAATTTAGCCGCAATTGCCTTTGCAGGATATGAGGCAAAGTATTCTCTTTTATAGTGTGTGTTTGCACATGAAAATTCAACGGTTGAGGTTGCGTTACGCAAATCGAGTGTGCGTTTGTAATTTTTAATTCTGCCCTTTAAGAAAAAATCGATATCAAGATCACCGAGAGGCATATATGCCTGACTCCAAACGCTTTCAAAATTATCGATTATTTCTTGCTCCGCTTCATTGAGCTTGCCCTGTAAAGCAAGCTTACGGGATTTTTTGAAGGCTTCGGGAGCACCTTGTTTAACAGTATCCTTTGGTATACCGGTCCACAGCTCATCGTGGTTAAGACTTAAAAGCTCCTTTGAGGCTCCGCCGTAAATCATCGCACCGAGGGTGCCGTTGCCTATGGGCAGACATTGAGTCCAAGCCTCCGCTGCGGAATTATACCATAAAACAGTTGATGAAAGCATACCGATTTCCACCTTTAACATATTCGATGATAAAAAGTATACTATATTTATTTTTAACAGTCAACAAACAAAGTGAAAGAAATCTTGCAGGATTATAAATTTTTCTTGCATTTTTATTGCCGTTGGTGTAAAATGATTTCCGTATGAAATGAGGTATCAATATGTCGGAAAATTTCAGCAAAAAAATCGATGATGTTTACGGAACTCTTTCAAAAGGACATAAAAAAATTGCCGATTACATAAAAAACAACTATGAAAAAGCTTCGTTTATGACTGCCGCAAGTCTCGGAAAGGCGGTTGGCGTGAGCGAATCAACGGTTGTTCGTTTTGCATCGCATATCGGATTTGACGGTTATCCCGAACTTCAGAAATATCTTCAGGAAATGGTTAAAAGTCACCTTACAAGCGTTCAGCGAATGGATGTTGCCGCAAGCCGCTTTGAAAATTATGATATGCTTGATAAAGCTTTTGCTTCCGATATAGAAATGATAAAGGCAACAAGAGACGGCATTTCCCGTGAGGCTTTTGAAAACAGCGCACAGGCAATAAACGATGCGAAAAAGATTTATATTTTAGGCATACGCAGCTCGGCGGCACTTGCAAGCTTTGCGGCGTTCTATTTCAGATTTCTTTATGAGAATGTTGTGCTTATCGATACTTCGGCTTCGAGTGAAATATTCGAGCAGCTTTTTCACATAAATTCAAATGATGTGTGCATTGCCATAAGCTTTCCGAGATATTCTTCACAGACTGTTAAGGCTATCAATTTTGCAAAAGACAGAGGAGCAACGATAATATCCATTACCGATGGCGAAATGTCACCGATTGCCGAGCTTGCAACGCATCTTCTTGTTGCGAAAAGCAGTATGGTTTCGTTTGTTGATTCACTTGTTGCACCGTTAAGCTTGATAAATGCACTTGTTGCCGCAGCGGCAAGCAAAAAGCGTGATGATGTTTATAATGATTTCAGAGAGCTTGAAAAAATTTGGGATGAATACCATGTTTACCGCACGGGAGGGGAAAACCATAAATGAAAACCTCTTTGCTTGTAGTCGGCGGCGGTGCTGCCGGCTTAATGGCAGCGGGAATGGCTGCAAATATGGGCGTTGAAACAATTGTTCTCGAACGCAACGAACGCCCTGCCAGAAAGCTAATGATAACAGGTAAGGGCAGATGCAATGTTACCAATAACTGCACCTCCTTGCAGGAGCTTATTTCCAATGTGCCGAGAAACGGAAGATTTTTATATGGTGCGTTCTCACGATATATGCCGTCGGATGTAATCGACTTTTTTGAAAATAACGGTGTTGAGCTTAAAACGGAAAGAGGAAACAGAGTTTTTCCGGTTTCGGATAATGCCGCCGATATAGTCGATTCGCTTGTGGCTTATGCCAAAAAGAGAGCAAGATTTATGCACGGCAGAGCAACGGAGCTTATTCATAACGGGAATAATGTGAGAGGTGTCAGAACCGAAAGCGGAGAAGAAATTTTTGCCGATAAGATTATCATTGCGACAGGCGGTCTTTCTTATCCCGGAACAGGCTCGACCGGCGACGGCTATGAGCTTGCAAGGCAGGTGGGGCATAAAATAACGGATTTGCTTCCGTCACTTGTTCCGCTTGAAATACACGAAGGCTTTTGCAGTGAGCTTATGGGACTTTCACTGCGGAATACGGCAATAAAGGTTGTTGATACCGAAACCGAAAAGGTTATCTATACGGATTTCGGCGAGATGCTTTTTACTCATTTCGGTGTTTCCGGACCGATGATACTCAGTGCTTCTGCTCATATGCGTAATATGAAAAGCGGAAAATATAAAATTTATATTGATTTGAAGCCGGCACTTACCGTTGAACAGCTTGATGCGAGAATTTTAAGAGATTTTTCCGAGAATACCAATAAAAATTTTATTAATGCACTTAATTCGCTTCTTCCGAAAAAGCTTGTTCCCGTGATAGTGAGGCTAAGTAAAATCCCATTATCCACTAAGGTTAATCAGATAACAAGGGAACAAAGGAGTACGCTTGCACAGCTTCTCAAAGGCTTGAGTGTCACGGTTACCGGTTTCCGTCCGGTTGCCGAGGCAATCATAACATCGGGCGGAGTCGATATTTCACAGATAAATCCCAAAACTATGGAATCAAAGCTTCTCGGCGGCTTGTATTTTGCAGGCGAGGTTATTGACGTTGATGCATATACCGGCGGATTTAATCTGCAAATAGCGTTTTCAACCGGCAGACTTGCGGGTATTGCCGCTGCCGAAGAAATATTAAATGAGCGAGGAACCGAATAAGATGGATAAAAATATTATAAACGTTGCCGTTGACGGCCCTGCCGGTGCAGGTAAAAGCAGTATTTCAAGAGCTGCGGCAAGGGCGATAGGATTTATTTACGTTGATACGGGTGCACTGTACAGAACGGTTGGCGTTAATGCATTGAGAAACGGCATAGACACAAAGGACAAGTGTGCGGTTGCCGCAACACTTAAAGATATAAGTGTTGAACTTGTGTTTGAAAACGGCGAGCAGAAGGTGCTTCTTAACGGCGAAGATGTTTCCGATGAAATCAGAACTCCCGCCGCTTCAATGGCGGCTTCGGATGTTTCGGCTGTTCCCGAGGTAAGAGCCTTTCTTTTTGATTTGCAAAGGGATATAGCAAAAAAGAATAATTGCATTATGGACGGCAGAGATATAGGAACCGTCGTTCTTCCCGATGCGAAAATTAAAATTTTTCTTACCGCCTCCGCAGAGGAACGGGCAATGAGAAGATATAAGGAGCTTATCCGAAAAGGCACACAGGTTGAATATAAAGATGTTCTCGATGATTTAATAAAGAGAGATTATAATGATTCGCACAGAGAAATTGCTCCGTTAAAGCCTGCCGATGACGGTGTTGTTGTTGACACAACGGAGCTGAATCTTGAAGAATCAATAAATGAAATAATAAGAATCGTTAAGGAGGCAATGTGATGAAGGGGTTTGATTATTCAAAAATTACCGAGGGTGCACTGTATGACAATATGCGTCCCGTGGGTATTGCGCTTGAAAAAATGTTGTATAAAATAGAGTATGTCGGAACGGAAAATATTCCCGAAAGCGGAGGCTTTATTCTTGCATCCAACCATGTTAACGCTCTCGATCCCGTTTTTATCGCACTCGGAATGAAAAAAAGACAGCTTCATTTTATGGGAAAGAAAGAGCTTTTTGAAAATCCTATAATAAAATTTTTCCTTTCAAAGCTTAACGGCTTTCCCATTGTCAGAGGCGGTGCGGATTCGGAAGCACTCAACTATGCAATCAGAATCGTTAAAGAGGGATATGTTCTCGGCATATTTCCGGAGGGAACACGCTCAAAGGATTTTAAACCCGCAAGAGCAAAATCCGGAGTTGCGGTTATCGCAAAGGAAGCAAAGGCGGATATTCTTCCCGTTTCAATTTATACTTCGGATGATATGAAAAAGCATACAAAGCTTACAATTCGTTTCGGCGAGGTAATTCCCTATGAAAAGCTTGGACTCTGCGATGAAAGCTCAAGAGAAGATATCAGAGCTTGTGCTCAAAATGTTATGGCGGAAATCTCACGGCTTTGGGAGATGGGACATTGCGAATAACTCTTGCCAAAACGGCAGGTTTTTGCTTTGGTGTTGACAGAGCGGTAAATATGGCATATGAGCTTGCACTCGGCGGCGATCGGGTTGCGGCTCTCGGTCAGCTTATCCATAACACGAGAGTAACAACCGAGCTTGAAGAAAAAGGAGTACGAACAATAGAATCTCCCGAACAGGCTTTGTTCGGAGAAAAGGTTATTATCAGAGCACACGGTGTCGGAAAAAGCGTATATGATGTGCTTGCTGCAAAGGGTGCCGTGATATGTGATGCAACCTGTCCGTTTGTTAAAAAAATACATAATATCGTTGAAGAAAATTCCGCACCGGATATACCTGTTTTAATCGCCGGCGATCCGAATCATCCGGAGGTTGTCGGAATAAAAGGCTATTGTAAGGGAAAGGTCATTGTTTTCAACAGTGCCGAAGAACTTGAGAAAATTCTTTCGAAAAGCACGGATTTATGCGAAAGCGGAATAATAGTTGTGTCACAAACAACTTTTTCTCAAAATGTTTGGAAAATTTGTAAAGAAAAAATAAAAATATACTGTACAAACGCAAAAATTTTTGATACAATATGCTTTGCGACACGTGAAAGGCAAGATGAAGCACAAACGCTTTCACGTCGATGCGACCTTATGATTATCATAGGCGGTCGTCACAGCTCAAATACGGTAAAGCTCAAATCCGTATGCGAGAGAAACTGTGAAACATATTTGGTGGAAAGAGTCGAAGAACTCAAAACCATAGATTTTTTCAATCACGCCGAAGTCGGCGTTACGGCGGGGGCATCAACCCCTTCCGCAATAATTAAGGAGGTACTTTTAGAAATGTCCGAAATCGTAAAGGAAACCACAAATATGCAGGTAGAGGAGGTGCCTTCTGAAGCAGCGATCACAGATGAGATGAATTTCTCCGAAGCACTTGAAGCTTCCCTTAGCAATATGAGCACAGATCAGAAAGTTAAGGGCGTTGTTATGGGTATAACACCTACAGAGATTCAGGTTGATATCGGCAGAAAGCATGCAGGCTTTGTTCCTATGGACGAATACAGCGCCGATCCTACCGCAAATGCGGCAAAGGAGCTTAAAATCGGCGATGAAATCGATCTTATTATAATGAAGACAAACGATGCTGAAGGAACTGTTATGCTCTCAAAAAGACGCTTCGATGCTCAGAAGTCATGGACTGACATCATCGATGCTGCTGAAGATGGCAGAATCCTCGAAGGCGTTGTTGCCGAAGTTGTTAAGGGCGGTATCCGTGTTGTAACAAACGGTGCCCGTGTATTCATTCCCGCATCGCTTGCAACAGAGCGTCGTGATGAGTCACTTGATGACCTTCTCAAGAAAACCGTTCAGTTCAGAGTTATCGAAGTTGATAAGCATCGCAGAAGAGCTGTCGGCTCAATCCGTGCTATCATTAAGGAGCAAAAGAAGGTCGCAGCCGATGCATTCTGGGCACAGGTTGCCGAAGGCCAGCAGTATCACGGTGTTGTTAAATCAATGACAAACTATGGTGCATTTGTTGATATCGGCGGAGTTGACGGTATGGTTCATATTTCCGAGATGTCTTGGAAGCGTATTAAGAATCCTTCAGAAATTTTTGAAATCGGTCAAGAGGTTGATGTTTATATTAAGTCACTCGATGCCGAAAACAGAAAGATTTCTCTCGGCTACAGAAAAGACGAAGACAATCCTTGGGAGATTCTCAGAAAGAACTATCCCGAAGGAAGCGTTGTTGAGGCTGAAGTTGTCGGTATGACCACCTTCGGTGCATTCGCAAGAGTTATTCCCGGTATCGACGGCCTTATTCACATTTCGCAGATTGCCGATCGCCGTATCAGCAAGCCGCAGGATGTTCTTAAAGTCGGCGAAACCGTTACCGTAAAGATTACCGCAATTGATTTTGATAAGAAACGCGTAAGCCTTTCGATTCGTGCTCTTATTGAGCCTACAGAGGAAGCGGCGGAAGATGTTGCAGAAGAAACTGAAGCTGCGGCAGAAGAAGCTGTGGCAGAAGAAGCCGCAGAATAATATAAGATTATTACCGCCCGCAGAAGCTATCTGTGGGCGGCTTTTGCAATTTTTTCGTTTGGAGTGATACTTTATCAAAAACGCAAAATTTCTCGGTCCTTTTTATTGTATTCTTGCCGCTGTTATTTGGGGACTTGCTTTTGTTGCACAGAGTGAGGGTGCCGATGTCGGAACCTTTACTTTTAACGGAATCAGAACGATTATAGGTGCTCTCGTTCTTATCCCTCTTGTTGCTATCGAATTTCATAATGAGAATAAAAAGCTTTCTGCAAGCGAAAAGAAAAAATTTCCGATTAAAGATGTGTTTATAGGTGGCGTATGCTGTGGTATTCCTCTTTTTCTCGGCGGAAACCTCCAACAGCACGCTTTTTATCTTGACCTCGGACCGGGTAAGGTCGGCTTTATTACGGCACTTTATATGGTTCTTGTTCCGCTTGCGGGTTTGTTTATGAAAAGAAAGCTTAAAATTAATATTTGGCTCGGCGTTTTGCTCGGAATAACAGGCTTATATTTACTTAGTGTTCCTGCCGGCGGATTTTCAATCGGTAAGGGTGAAATCATCGCTATCGGCGGTGCTGTGGCGTTTGCCGCACATATTCTTGTTATCGATTATTTTTGCCGCAGAGTTAATAACATTGCTCTTTCCTGTTCACAGTTTTTTGTTGCCGGTATTCTTTCGATAATATGTATGTTCGTTTTTGAAGAGCCGAAAATTACCGATATTATGGATGCGGCAGTGCCTATTCTTTACGCAGGCATTATGAGCAGCGGAGTTGCATTTACGGTTCAAATTTTCGGGCAAAAATATACCGATCCGACTGTTGCATCGATTTTGCTCTGTCTGGAGTCGGTCTTTGCCGTAATATTCGGATTTATAATTCTTGGAGATAGGCTAAACAGCCGTGAGGCAATCGGCTGTGTAATTATGTTTATTGCCATTATTCTTACTCAATTGCCAATGAAAAACAAATCAATTAAGACAGACTCGGATAAGTCTGTTGAGAATAAGCAGAATTAATATATTGTATATGAGGAGTTTGTATGATGATGTTTAATAAAATTGTTTCGCTTATTATGTCGATTTTGATTTCTATGACCGGCTATGTGTATACCTCATTTAACGGAATGATTGATTCAATGAGCGAGTTGGTTTTCGGTTTGCCGTATTCGACACAGGCGATAAAGGACGGTTTTCTTAACGGTATCGGTGATGCCGAGGTTGAATCGTTCGATGAAGAATCCGGTTATATAAACGATAAAATTGCCGTTTTTTTAAGGGCTGATGTTTCTTTTTTCGAGAAGCTCTCCTTTTTCAAAAAAAGCGGCGGAAAGGTGATTGGCTGGAGCACACCCGTTGATTTGTATGTTTTGGATTATGATGAAATGACGTATTCCGCAATTGAAAAAAAGTGCAATATCCTTAAGAAGAATAATTGCGTTGAACTTGCGGTACCTTTAACGGCATCTAAATATTCATTTGACGGGACTCCAACGGATGATTTCGGCATTGTCGATACCGAATTTGTTTGGGATGAGATTAATCCCGAAGGAAGAAACTGGTGGCTTGAAGCAATCGATGCAAGGCAGGCGTGGGATTATTCGGATAAGTTTAATAATATAAAAGCCGGAATTGTTGACGGCGGCGTTGATATTGAGCATCCCGAGCTTAAAGGTAAGATTTATTTCCCCGACAGCGAATCGGAAAGCAGAAACTACCCTGATTCGCACGGTACTCACGTTTCAGGAATCATCGGAGCGTATCATAATGATACCGGAATCACCGGAATCGTTGACCGTTCCGAGATTTGCTGTATCGATTGTATACCGGAGGTTTCACAGAATTGGTATATTGATGCTGCAATTTATTTCGGATTTTCAAAGGCTGTTAAGTCGGGCGCAAAGGTGATTAATTTTTCTCTCGGCTCGTCGTCCTCAAAATACGGCAATTATTCAACTCTGACCGAAAGCTTAATAACTCCTGTTGTTTATTCTTATATGATGAGCTCGCTTCTTGCAAAGGGATATGATTTTGTTGTTGTTCAATCTGCAGGAAACGGAGATGTCTACGGCGTACCCATTGATGCACGCAATAACGGACTTTTTTCAAATATTAATAAATACAATGCTTTTACCGGCTTGTATAATATTTCGCCTCAAAGCATTGTTGACAGGATTATAATCGTAGGAAGTGCCGATAATGACGGCGACGGAAATTTCACTCAATCGTGTTTTTCCAATGTAGGAGAAAGAGTTGATATTTCCGCTCCCGGCACGGATATATACAGCCTTTCGACAGACGGTGGATACAAATTTATGTCGGGTACATCTATGGCGGCTCCGATTGTAACGGGCGTTGCATCGCTTGTATGGTCGGTCAATTCGGATTTTACCGGTGATGAAGTTAAAAAAATTGTTGTTAGCTCTTATGATTCGGTTGCAAAGATAAGCACGGATATTCTCTATGAATATGATGCTGTTTACAAGGAATATCCTCTCGTTAATGCAAAGCTTGCCGTTGAAGAAGCAATAAGAAGAACATATCCGAATTACGGCACGGTTAGCGGCTTTGTTGACGGTAATGTATGCGAAATCAGATATAACGGTACTTCATATACCGCATTCTCCAATGGAAATTATTCGTTTGTTGTACCGGCAGGCACAGGTGAAATTGAGGCATTTAATGCAAAGGGAGAGTCGCTCGGCAAGGTATATGTTACGGTTGTCGAGGGCAAAACAACGGTTGCAGATAATATTATTTCCAATCGTATTGATTTTGCAACCGAAACGGACGCAAAACATTAAATAAAAAGGTAGGGATATTAATGGCGGAAATCAAAAAGCATTGGTACAAGGAAATGTCGGTTTACCAAATTTGGCCGAGAAGCTTTAAAGACGGCAACGGAGACGGTATAGGCGATCTTAAAGGCATTATGGAAAAGCTTGATTATATCAAAAGCATCGGTGTTGATGCAATCTGGTTTTCACCGCTCTACAAGTCACCCCAGCATGACTACGGATATGATATTGCGGATTATAAATCAATAGCTCCCGAATACGGAACTCTTGAAGAATTTAAAGAGCTTCTTGATGCTGCACACAGCAGGGGACTAAAGGTTATTATGGATTTGGTTATCAACCATACCTCCGATGAGCATGAATGGTTCAAGGAGAGTCAAAAAGGTCATGATAATCCTTATCACGATTATTATTTTTGGCGTAAAGGAAAAAAATCGGGCGGTAAAAAGCCGCCAAACAATTGGCTTTCAACCTTTTCCGGTCCCGGCTGGCATTATAATGAGAGCCTTGACGAATGGTATTTGACGCTGTTTGCAAAAGAGCAGCCGGATTTGAATATGGATAACCCCAAGGTTCGTGAGGAAATCAAGGATATAATTCGTTTTTGGCTTGATATGGGCGTTGACGGCTTCCGAGAGGATGTTATTACATTTATTTCAAAGAAAGAGGGGCTTCCGAACGGCTTTCCGATTCCTGTTGCCTGCGGAATGGAGCATTATAAGTGCGGACCGCATCTTGATGAATATCTCGGTGAATTTAGAAAGGTAACGGATAATTACGACTGTATGACTGTCGGCGAAGCACCAATGATGACACCGAAGCTTGCACTGCGTTTTATAAAAGAGGGAGCGGCACAGACGCTTAATATGATGTTCCATTTTCAGCATATGGAAGCTGACTGCTTTATGGTCGGTTGGGTTCCTATGCCGTTTAATTTAAAAAAATTAAAAAATGCTTATAACAGGTGGCAAACAAAGCTTTACGGCGTTGCGTGGAATGCAAATTATATCGAAAACCACGATCAGCCGAGAATAATAAGCCGCTACGGAAATGAAAAATACAGAGTCGAAAGCGGAAAAATGCTTGCAACAATGTATATTTGTCAAAGTGGAACACCGTTTATTTATCAAGGACAGGAAATCGGTATGCTCAACATTAAAATGGATAGTGTTGATGAATATACGGATACGCAGGTTAAGAGCACATATCAGCTGTTTAAGAAGCTCGGAGTGCCGGATAAACTGTTCCTGAAAATCGCAAACCGTGCTTCGAGAGATAATGCGAGAACTCCGGTTCAGTGGAACGCACAAAAGAATGCGGGATTCACAACGGCGGATAAGGCATGGTTTAAGGTTAACCCGAATTACACCGCAATCAATGTTGAGGCGGCGGAAAAAGATGAAAACTCAATTCTCAATTATTATCGTAAGCTTCTTAAATTCCGTAAGGAAAATGAAATCTGCGTTTACGGAGATTTTAAGCAGCATTACAGAAACAGCAGAAAGCTTTTTGTATATGAACGTAATTATGAAGGAAAACGAATGCTCGTAATTAATTCGTTTGTTGAGGAAGCGGTCAATTTTTCCGCACCGTCGGGCTTTGATCTTAACAAGGGTAAGCTTGTTCTCTCAAATTACGATACTGTTGATAATACGCTTAATACGTTTATGACAAAGCCGTATGAAACACGTGTTTACTTGTTTGAATAATGATGAATATATAAGCAATCAAAACCCCCGGCTAAGCCGGGGGTTTGCACTGCCCCTTCAAGGGGCGATTA
>CAZNAC010000003.1:0-153715 GCA_964571095.1 uncultured Clostridium sp.
TCCTTTTTATAAAATATTAAGCAACCGGACATTTGCTCTGTACCGCTCGTCCTTCGAATCCCTTAAAAATAAAATTAGCTGACACCATATTGGTATCAGCCTTTTCTTGGCGGAGAGCAAGGGATTCGAACCCTCGAACCGTTTTAGGCGGTTACACGATTTCCAATCGTGCTCCTTCGACCAGCTCGGACAACTCTCCATATATGCAATTCAATGCTTGTATATTATATATTACAGTCAGCAAAAAATCAAGTACTTTTTTTATTTTCTCAAATTTTTTTGCAAATCGGTTTTTTATTTTTAATTTTGGAATAAAAATTGAGCTTGCGGTACTTATTGCCGTCCACAAGCTCGATTACGATTATAATTGCGTTTTATGCGGGAAGCGAAGCAACAAGCTCGCAAGCTTCTTTGTAAAATCTTCTGATTTCAACGGGATTCGTGAAAACTCCCATATAATCGGTATGATCCATTGATTCCAATGTAGGCATTACATTCCAAATTCCCGTTTCGATATTGTTCTCGTCAAAATCCTTATACGGTTCTCCCTCCGGATGATGAGCCGAAACCGTACTGACTATTCCGTCATTGATTCTCCAGCTTTCATCGATTGCTATTCCGAAAAGCTCATCCTTATCGTATTTGCAAATTGAGGGGGAAGTCAGCAAAAACAGCGGATTCATAGTCGGTTCGGGATAAAGATTACCGGTTATCGGGCCTTCAAAAACGCATTCCGATGAATATGAAAAATAGTAAACATCGTCAAGCATTTTTATCTTTTCATTTGCTTCTGCCGCACCTTTTACCGTCAAATCATAATATGCGGAATCCTTTGAATTAAGCATTTCGTTTATAATTTCGGTATCAAAGCTACCATCAAAGCCGTCATCCGGATAATCGGTAAAGCCAAAATGCTCAAGCTGAATATCCCAAATCGGACGGAGCGGTGTATTATCGAGAATACCCCAAATGTAATAGAAAGAATGAAGCATTATATTTATCGTTAAAATCGAATCCTTATCGGCGGCAAGCGAACCGTTGTGAGGTGCGGAAAGTGCTGTAATAGAATGAATATAATTCCCTTTTCCGCCTTTGAAAAAGTCGGATACATTTTCCCCTGCCGCAATTTCAGCCGAATCTCCGTATTCGAGAATCGATGCAAAAAGTCTGACGGTAACACCGCCCATACTATGACCGAAAAGATTAATTTTAATTATATCGCCGTTTTCATCACGCTTACCGAAGGTTGGACAAAGAGGCTCATTGTATGTTCTGCCGTAGCGTGAATGTCCATGCTCCTTTGAATGAGCTTCGCCGTAATCAACGGTAGTTCCGACAAGTTGAGCGTAAAGCTCGCACGCTCTGTCCCACGCCGAAGAAGCTCCGCCTACGCAGGCTGTATAAACATCATATCCATGCTTTTCAAGATACGCGGGAATATCGCCCGAGGTCGTGCCCCAATAAGGCATAAATTTATCAATTCCTTGATATTCACCCCAGCCCATAAGTCCGTGAACAAAAACAAACGGGTAATCGTTGCCCTTTTCTTCGTCGGCAAAAGCCGAAACAGATGCAAAGGAAACAAGAATTACAGCGGAAATCAAGACGGAAATAATTTTTTTGAACATAAAATAACGCCTCCTTTTTTGGAATTTTCACATTTATACCAATTCATTCATAACATCCGGAACATCGGTAATAAGACCGTCAACGCCGCAAGCAAGAAGATATTTTGCAACGCTCTTATCATTTACCGTCCAAACATTAACCTTTACGCCGTTTTTATGAAGTCTTCTGACAAATCGTTTATTAACCGTTGAAAAATGAGGATGGAAATAATCGGCTTTAATTTCTTTTGCAAATTTAACATATCCAAAAAGAAGCTTTGTATAAAAAACAGTCTGTTTCGGGCAATAAAGATAGCCTGTTTTGCAATTCGGATCAATTCTTTTGCATTCAACAAGGACATCGGCATCAAAGCTTGAAATCAAAAGCTTGTCGAAAAGATTATGTGCTTTTACGGCATCAATTGTTTTCTTCACTATCTCCATATTGCCGTCAAGAGGATGCTTAATTTCAATATTCATTATCTCAATATCGGCGGTTTCGCAAAGGGAAAGAAATTCTTCGAGTGTAGGCAAGGTTGTTCCTTTGTATTTTTCGTGAAAATACGAACCGAAATCGTAAGAACGAAGCTCGGCAAGCGTCATATTGCGGATTTCACCCGTACCGTTAGAGGTTTCATCGATTGTATAATTATGGCATACAACCGGAACGCCGTCCGAGGTAAGGTGTATATCGGTTTCAAATCCGTCAACGCCGATTTTTATCGAATTTTCAAATGCGGGGAGAGTATTCTGCGGTGCTCGCTTATTTGCACCTCTGTGAGAAATAACTTTGCACGCCATATGTATTTCACCTTTCAAAATATATTTGTTTCTGTTTGTTTTAATTTTATCAGAATATTGTTAGTTTTTCAAGGCTATATAAGATTTTTACGTAAATATTATTGCTTTGACTATCCGAAACCGACAAACAAAGCTTGCACGGAACAAAATTGTTCGTGCAAGCTAATGTAATTTTTAAATGCAAGCCCTCTTGTATAAAATATATTTATCGTACCGCAAAAAGCAGAAAGCAGTAAGACTCCCGATTTGAGAGCTTTACTGCTTCTGCTTATATTCCATTAGTCATCGATTATTTCGGTAAAAACCGCTCGGTCGGGAACGGGTTTATATTTTGTTCCGTCACCCAACGTAAAATCCGGAAGTTCGGAAGATGCGGAAGAATCAAAAATCAAGCTGTCGCCATCAACAAGAAATGTATAACCGAATTTACCGTCATCGGTTTTCATTACAAGCTTTTCATCGTCAAGCGTATATGTTCCCGTTGGAATATAGCTTGAAAGCAACGAATAACAAAATTCAATTCTGTTTTCATCATACAGTATAAGCTTTGCATTGCAGTGAAGTCCTCCGTCCGAAAAGCCGTAAATTTTTTCGGCTTCATCGTCCTGTTCGGCATATATTGAATATACCGCATTAACTCCTTCAAGCACAGTTTTATCAACCGCAAGCGTTATAAATCGTTCATAAACGGCATCACCGATTTCTTTCGGACTGTCTCTTTTGATTTTTAACGACAAGGCATAGCCCTCATTCGACTGTTGATATTTATGAAATTCATCAACCGTATAGTTTGTTTGACTGTATTCGGTAACATACAATATTATTATTCCGTTTTCTTCAAAGAACTTTTCATCAAAACTTTTTGCGGTTTTTCCAAAGGTTAAATTAGTATTTCCGTCAAAGTCAAAATATTCACTCATTGAGCTTATAAAGTCATCAAGCTCGGCTTTGTCTTTTATTAATCTGCTCGGAATCGGTTCAACACCTTTCTCGTATTCAACCAAAGGCATTTGACCGAAATACTTTTCGGCACCGCTCTTTTTGCTGCCGACGGCATCGGAATAAATTTTATAAATCGATTTTGCAACAGAAGCCGAATCTTCCTGCGATGCTTCGGAATTTTCCGATTCAAGCGATTTAAAATAAGCCTCCGCTTTGGCTTGACACACTTTTAAAGTTTCTGTATCGTTGATAGCTCTTTCGGCAGTACCCTGCGGAAATTTTTCCTTTACGGATTCGGCATATCTGTGTCCAAGCTCCGCCGTCCAAAAGCCGGAAAGAATATATGTTCCGTTATCGACCTTGAATGTTATGGCGGCAGGCGTGCTTTCTCCGCAAAGAATAACCGCCTTACTGCCGTCATATATATATTCTCCGTATGCCGCAGTTACATATGCGGTAACTTCCTGTGTTTCATTTGTTTTAGCAAGCGATTTCACTTCGGTTGAATAAAGTGTATGTGCTGCGACTTCATAACCGTTATCGTCATTAAAATTTTCACCGAGCACGGCTTTTATTGCCGCATCAATCGCTTCTCCAAGGCTTTGAGCTTTAATGTATTCAACGGTTATTTTTTCTTTGCCGTCCTGAGAAACAAAGCTTAAATATGAATCCATATTCAGCACGAATCCGTCCGGTTTTTTCCCCTCTTTTTCGCTGTATAACGGAGTACCGCTAAGCTTCGCTTCAACTTCATTCTTCTCAAAATCGGTTTTCTTGATTTTAATCCTTGTTCCGTTTGAAAGAATGACATAATTGCCATTCTGTGCAATTATTGTTTTGGTTTCTTTTGTTTTGCCGTCCTCTTGAACCGCTATTTTTATTTGGAAACCGTTATCGATATAATCATCTTTTGTCGGAGGGTTTGTCAAAAAGCATACTGCGGCAATCAGACAAGTAACTGCGGCAACGACAACAACCCAAAAAGCAGGTTTTTTATAGCTCATAACATTTTTGATTCGGCTCTTTACGCTGACTTCACCGAAAGCAAGCGGACAAGCGGCAATTTTTCGGCGATTAACGGCACATTCCAAAAGTGATGATGCGTATTTCTTTCGTGTTTCACCGTCCATTTCGGCAATAACCTTTTCATCACACGCCGCCTCAATATCACGGCAAAGCATTATATAAGCTACCCAAACCAGAGGATTAAACCAATACACCGCAAGAACAATAAAACCAATAGGCTTTATCAAATAGTCCCGGCGTTTGATATGTGCGTTCTCGTGTGCGGCAACATAATCAAGCGTTTCATTATCCATACCGAACGGAACATATATTTTCGGCTTAAAAAATCCGAGAATAAAAGGAGAAACCACCTTTTCACATTCAAAAATACTCTCTTTCAGCAAAACCGAGCATTTTACCATATGCTTTACACGGATATATCCGAAAACGCCGTAAATGAAAATTCCGACAATTCCCACAAGCCACAATGCGGCAACAATCGAGCTAACGGTTAATTTAAAATCTTGCGGAACACTCACGCCCTCAAAATAACGGTCGCCCAAATAGTCGTTAACAGGCACATCTATCGCCGAAATTCCGGAAGAAATTTGAAAATCTCTGCCGCTGTCCGAAACGGATTCAAAGGTTTCGGTGCTCGGTACAAGGCTGAAGATGCTTTCAATCGAAATGGGCAGAACAAGCCTTATTCCGGCTATCATCCAAAGAATACACACGAATTTTCTCGGTATTTTCGGAAAAATGAGCCTGATTAACAGCACCGCAAGAATAATATAGCTTGCCGTTATGCTTATGTTTAAAAAATCAACAAATATATCTCCCATCTTACTTGCCCCCTTGCTCGATTATTCGACTTATCTCCGCTATGTCCTTTTCGGACAGCTTGCGGCTGCGTGCAAAAGCGGCGATAAATGCGGGAATAGAGCCTTCAAACTTTTTTTCCATAAGCTCATCGATTTCGGCAACCTGCACTTCTCCTTTTGATATAAGAGAAGTTACGATTGTGTTTTCATTTTTCAGCACACCCCTATCGGAAAGACGCTTGATAACCGTATAGGTTGTTGTTTTTGACCAGCCGAGCTTTTCTCTGCACAATTCGGAAAGCTCCCTGCTGCTTATCGGTTCGTTTTCCCACAAAATCAAGCAAAAACGATATTCACTTTCAAAAATTTTAGGTGTTTGCATTTATTTTCCTCCCGTTTTAATCGTTATTCTAATGCATTAGTACGACTATATTCTAACTCATTAGAATGACTTTGTCAATAGATTAAATATAAATTGCCAAAATTTTTTTGAAAATTTTCGCGTGAAATCTCAAAAAAATTGTGCTATAATCAGATATAGAATATAGAACAGGAGTAAAACAATGAACGCACTGGATTTGATTAAGAATCAAATAAAACAACTTTACGAAGCAAGCCCCGATATTCATATCAGCATTTCATTTTCTCACCCGAAAATTATTTTTACGAATGATCCGGTTACAATCAAGGGCGTTTATCCACACGTTTTTCGCATTGAAGAAAAAAGCAGCGGTGTTGCAAAATGTCATACGCTGCAATATTCGGACATTTTAACGGGGCAGATAAAAATAAAAGAAATGAAAGGTTTTTCCGAGTGATAATTTTCACTCAACAAATACATCAAGGGCTTGTATGGGCAAAACCCGCACAAGCCTTTTCGTTTGTAAATATTTTTCGATTTCATTTCTTTATTTGTCGGAATATAGTTATACTTTTTGATACATATTTTCTAAGCTGTATCCTCCCCTGTTCTTTCAAATCATCCAAGCTGTAATAATTCAGCCGTGAGCAAAAGAATTTATCGTATGTTCTGTGACTTCTCTCCGCTTTGCCGTTATGCCAAGGCATTTCGGGTTTTATCAACTTATGCTTTATTCCTTGTATGCTATACTCATAATGACATCAACCTTCTTTCGTGTTATTGTTTGCCGTGTAAATTTGTAAGCTTCATCTTGTTCGGTGATGCCAAACGAATAGGTAAAATCTCGTTAAAATCATATCTTTTTAAAAAACTTAGAAAAAACTCTTGATTTTTACTCTGAGATGTAATATAATCTTTCAAGTACAAAACCACATATTATCGGGGTGTAGCGCAGATGGTAGCGCGCTTGGTTCGGGACCAAGAGGCCGTGGGTTCAAATCCCGCCACTCCGACCACAACCGAGTATTCTTAAAGGATTTGACTTTATGAATACTCGGTTTTTTTATTCCAATATTTATCAATTTAATTCTAAACACGCAGAAAATTATCTTAAATCATCTGAATACAGAGCCAATGCAGAAAAAACATATGTGAAAGTACTGACTTACGCCAACATTAATTTCCGAGCACAAAAGCTGTGCATAATTTGAAAAAAATTTCAAAAAAATTAAAATTTTTATTGCTTTATGCCATAAAATGATATACTATAAATATAACGTAGCAATTATTTGATGAAAAAAAATCGGAGGAATTTGAATTGGAGAAATTATCGGAAGCAATAATTTTTGCAGCAACCGCTTTTGACGGAATGGAACGAAAGGTTGACCGATCCCCCGCCATTCTTCATTCTCTCGAAGCTGCCGTAATTACACAAACTCTTACCGATGAAAAGGAAGCCGTTGTGGCTGCGGTTCTTCACGATACAGTTGAGGATGCCGGAGTAAAAATCGGAGAAATCATTGACCGTTTCGGCGATAGAGTTGCCGAGCTTGTTTTATCCGAAACCGAAAATAAGAGAATAAAGCAAGCTCCGTCTGACACTTGGAGAATGCGTAAAGAAGAATCCATTGCCGTTTTAAGGCAAACAAATGATGTCGGGATTCGTGCATTATATCTCGGCGACAAGCTGTCAAACCTCAGATCACTCAATCGTTCTTTTGATGTCTACGGAAATATGCTGTGGCAGCATTTTAATCAAAAAGATCCTGCCGAGCATAAATGGTATTACACTAATATTGCAGAAATGCTGTCTTGTTTCTCGGAAACAGCGGCATATAAGGAGTACATTTCACTTCTTAATAAATTATTCGGAGGGATATAACCTATGGTGACTGTAGTCAATGAAGGCAATTCGGCAAAAATAATTTTGTCGGGACGAATTGATTCGGCAAATGCTCCCGAAATCGAAAAACAAATTTTCGACGGACTTAATGTCGGATGTGAAAAAATAACCATTGATGCCGAAAATCTCGAATACATTTCAAGTGCCGGACTTCGCGTTATTTTGAAGCTTCGTAAAGAATGTGAAAGCATTGAAATAACCGGCGTTTCTCCTGAGGTTTACGAGATTCTTGAAATGACGGGTTTCACCGAGATGATAAAGGTAAAAAAGGCATATCGTGTACTTTCGGTTGACGGATGTGAAATTTTGGGTGAAGGCTCCAACGGTATTGTTTATCGCTATAATCCGGAAATTGTTGTTAAGGTTTATCGAAATTCCGATGCTCTCAACGAAATCCACCGTGAAAGATCGCTTGCTCGCAGAGCTTTGATTTTGGGAATCCCGACAGCAATTCCGTTTGATGTTGTTAAGGTCGGAAATTCATACGGCTCTGTTTTTGAGCTTCTCAATGCAAAATCTTTTTCAAAGCTCATCGCTTCGGAGCCGGAAAACAAAGATAAGTATATTGTTGAATTTGTTAATCTTTTAAAAAGGATTCATTCTACGCAGGTTAATCCCGACGAGATGGAGGATATGAAAGCCGTTGCGATAGGTTGGGCGGAATATTTGGTCGGTCATTTACCCGATGAACAAGCTGACAAATTAATTTCTCTTATTAAAGCTGTTCCGGAAAGACATACAATGATACACGGCGATTATCATACCAATAACGTTGAAATGCAAAACGGAGAGATTCTTCTTATTGATATGGATACCCTTTCATTCGGACATCCGATATTTGAATTGGCATCAATGTTTTTGGGATTTGTCGGTTTCGGTCAAATCAACCCGTCAAATACGGAAAAATTCATGAAGTTACCTTATGAAACCACAAAATACATATGGCATAAAGCATTGTCATTATATCTTGAAACGGAAGATGAAAATCGTATTAACGAAGTTGCCGAAAAAGCGATGATAATCGGATATGCACGCCTGATGCGCCGTACAATCAAAAGAATAGGTTACGATGATGCCGAGGGAAAAGCAACAATCGACAATTGTAAAAATCATCTTGGCAATCTTCTTTCAAAAATTGACACTTTGGAATTTTAAAGACTTTTAAAAATCGAGGACTATCGTATGAGCCAAAACAAGCGGGTTACAGCCCTATCAACGTTTCTTTCGCTGCTGATATTAATATGTGTTATTTTTTCCGGCTGTGTAAATAATTCAACCGGAAATGCCGCAACGGAAACAAATGCCGACTCTATTACTGAATTAGAACAGTTGAACGGAAAAAGAATCGGCTGTACTTCGGATGCTATTTATATTGATAAGGTTAAAGAAAAAATCAAAAATTGCACAATTGTCGAATACAGTACAATTGCCGATTTGATTATCGCTCTGAAAAGCGGACGCATCGATTCATACATAATCGACGAACCGATGTCGTATTATCAAATTCGAGAAACCGGAGGTATGGCAGTTATCGATGAATTGATAACAACCGACCGATACGGTTTTATTCTGAATCCCGATAAAACCGATTTATGCAATGCTGTAAATACCGAAATCAATGCATTGAGAAATCAAGGAGTTCTTGAAGAGCTGCATAAAAAATGGGTTATATCTCAAGAAACTCCGAGCTTCGATGTTTCGCAGCCTTGGGATAAACCGAACGGCACCTTAAAGGTCGGACTTGCGGTGGATTCCGTTCCGTTTGCTTATTTGCAAGATAATAACATTGTCGGTTACGATGTGGAATTGCTTTATATGATTGCGGAAAAGCTGGGTTACGGTTTGGAAATTACCCAGTACGATTTTTCCTCTTTGATTGCAAGTATCTCCTTGGGCAATGAAGACATTGCAATAGGTTGCATTTCTTACACCCCCGAACGTGCAGAAAGTGTACTTTTTACCGACAGTACATATGACAGCGGTACGGTTGCCGTTGTAATAAACGAAGCCGATTCTTCCGCAGGATTTTGGAATAAGCTTTACAGCAGCTTTGAAAAAACATTTATCAGAGAAAATCGATGGAAATTAATTGCGGAGGGCTTTCTTGTAACAATTGAGCTTTCTGTATTGACGCTGATTTTCGGTTCGCTTGCAGGTTTTGTGTTCAGCTTTTTGCTCCGCAGTAAAAATATAATAGTAAGAAAAATTTCAAATGCGATAAGTACCGTTATTGATACTATTCCCCTTTTGATAACACTAATGGTTTTCTACTATATCATATTTGCCAAAACAACAACATCCGCAATAACAATCGGCGTTATAGGTTTATCGCTTGACTTTGCAAATACTGTTGCGGGAATACTTAATACCGGCATTGAGGGAATTGAAAAAGGTCAATCCGAAGCGGCGGAAGCTATGGGCTATCCTCGATGGAAAGCTTTTATAAAAATTATTTTTCCGCAGGCGGCAATCAGAATGTTTTCACAATATACCGGTTCGGTTATCGGTATGGTAAAGGGTACATCGATTATCGGATATATTACGGTTGTTGATTTAACAAAAGCGGGCGATATTATTCGCAGTCATACTTACGAAGCGTTTTTCCCGCTGATTACAACCGCAGTTATATATTTTATATTTTCAAAATTAATCGTTTCGATTCTTAAAGCGATATCAAAGAAAATCAATCCCAAACATCGCAAAAGACAAATTAAGGGGGTAAAAACTAATGATTAGTATTCGTCATTTGGAAAAAGCATATGATGATATTACCCCTCTTAAAGATATAAATGCCGACATAAAAAAAGGAGATGTTATTTCCGTTATCGGTCCGTCGGGAACCGGAAAAAGCACGTTGCTCAGGTGCATAAATATGCTTGATCCTCCCACAAAAGGGCAAATATTTATAGATAATATTGATGTTACCGATAAAAAGACCGACTTAAAAAAGATAAGACGTAAGCTCGGTATGGTTTTTCAATCTTTTAATCTGTTTTCTCATAAAATGGTTATTGAAAATGTTATGATGGCACAGATGGATTTATTCGGTGCATCCAAACAGGAAGCGTTTGATGAGGGCGTAAAGTATCTTAAAATGGTTGGCCTCGGTGAAAAGCTGTACTCATATCCCGATGAGCTGTCGGGCGGACAAAAGCAAAGAGTTGCAATTGCCCGTTGCCTTGCGATGAAGCCTGAAATCATTTTATTTGATGAACCTACATCGGCACTTGATCCCACAATGGTCGGAGAAGTTCAAGGCGTTATACGCAAGCTTGCCGAAGAAGGTCTCACTATGATGATAGTAACTCACGATATGAAGTTTTCAAAGGAAATCGCAAACCGTGTGTTTTATATGGATGACGGTATTATCTATGAAGACGGTACTCCGGAGCAAATTTTCGAGCATCCGTTAAAAGAAAAAACCCGTGCTTTTGTTAAACGGCTGAAAACCTTTGAATATGTAATTAACTCAAAAGATTTTGATCTTTATGAGCTTAATTCTCATATTGCGCAATTCGCCAAAAATAATTATATGGATTTACGCCGGTTAAACATTATTCAGCTTATCCTCGAAGAATTGATATTGAACAATTTGCTTTCGCACACCGAAAACATTTCAATCGGACTTCGGTTCTATGAGGTCGATAAAACGGCTGAACTTAACATTCGATATGGCGGCGAAAAATATAATCCTTTTGAAAACGATAACGAAGACATACTCTCCATGCTCATTGTAAGACAAATGACATCGGACGCTTCGTATACCTACGAAGAAAGCAACAATCTTTCATTTAAAATTATAGATAAAAATTAAATTATTTTTTGGAGGTAATCATATGAATATCAACATTATCAGAAACGAAAAGAATCTTACCTTTGAGCTTGAAGGACGTTTGGATACCACTACCGCACCGCAGCTTGAATCGGAGCTTAAAAAGAATCTTGACGGTATTGATTTTCTTGTACTTGATTTTTCCAAGCTCGAATATCTCTCTTCTGCGGGACTGCGTGTGCTTCTTTCTTCGCAAAAGACAATGAATACACAGGGCAAAATGGTAATCAAGAATGTTAACAGCACAATTATGGACATATTTGAGGTAACGGGTTTCTCCGAAATTCTTACTATCGAATAAAATTCCGCTATGGAGGCATTATATGGAATTATCCGCTGAAATACGGAGTATTAATTCTGATTATAAGAATTTTATTGAGAAAATTCGTTACAAATATAATCATACGCTTTCTTCCCATGCGTTTGCATCTCTGCATCTTTGGCAACACGCAATGAGGCTTTCTTTACTGTGCGGTGAAGATTTTTTTACCGTAAAATGTGAAGCTGCGAAACCCAATATGTGGTTTTTTCCGTGTGGAAATCAGCAAGAAGCATATGATTTTATATCCGAAAATATTTCCGATTCTTCATTTTCTATGTGTTACCTCAGAGAAAGTGATAAAAATTGGTTGGAAAAAAAATTTCCCGATAAATGGGATTTTTACAGAACAGACGGTTCGGATGAATACATATGCAATGTTTCGGAGTATACCTCATTATGCGGAAGTAAATTTTCCGAAATACGAAGAAAAATCAGGAAAATCAACAGGGAATGCAATATTACGATTCGCGAGATATCCGAGGAAACTTTATCTGATGCGATTTATGTTGTAAATAATTGGAATACGGCAGAACACAGCATCGGAGAAAACGGAGTGACGGATTCGAACGTTGCGGAATTTGCATTGAATGAAAGAAAAAGCCTTGATATTAACGGCATAATAGTCTATTCCGATTGTGTTCCTATCAGCGTTTTCGCAGGTTTTCCCTTGAGCGATGATACGGTAGATGTGTTAATCGGAAAATGCACATCGGATGCACCGAAAGGAACGGCATACTATGCACTTCGAGAGTATCTTCATAGTTTAAACGGCAAATATATTTTTTGCAATCACGAGGAAGATTTGGGAATCGAAGGCATAAGACAAATGAAAAGTAGCCTTTTTCCCTGCAAAAAAAATGAGATGTGGGAGGCTGTTTTAAAGTGACAAAAAAGGATTATTTTATACCGAGAATGTTTTATCGCTTGCTTGTTCCGTCCGTTGTTTCGTCATTGGGATTTGCTTTGGCAGATATGGCAGATGCTCTTGTTGTCGGTCAAAAGCTCGGTGAAGTCGGACTTGCCGCTATCAGTCTTTGTTTGCCGATTTTTATGCTCATCAACCTTTTTATGGACGGCTTCGGAATCGGCGGAAGCGTTATGTTTTCGCAAAAGCTCGGTGAAGGAAACATTGATAAGGCTCGCGATTGCTTTAACCGCACATGGACGGTAACTCTTTTATTCGGTATTTTTATTGCCGTTGGAGTAAATTTATTCATCGAGCCTTGCCTTAATCTTCTCGGAACAAAGCAGTCGGACGGTGAAGTATATTTTGCTTGCAAAGAGTATGTAAGAATAATATCCGCCGGTGCTCCCCTTTTGATGCTCAACGTTGTGTTTTCAAATTTTTTGAGAAATGATAACAATGCAAAGCTTGCATCGGCAGGTTTTTTAATCGGAAATGCAACAGATATTATATTGAATATACTTTTTGTTTTGTTTTTTAATTTCGGAACAAAAGGTGCGGCACTCTCGACCGTAATCGGTTCCGCTGTTGCAATTGCGATTTATTCGTTTGGTATAGTCGGTAAAAAAGCCGATACACTCAAAATCAAAAGCTTCTCAATTAATTTGGCAGAAACTTTCGGATATTTTAAAACCGGCTTTTCAACATCCGTTCGTAATATTTTTCAATTGATTTTCTTTTTGATTATCAACAGGCTTCTTATGGAAAATTCCGGTGAAAACGGTGTTGCGATTTTCGATGTTGTTTTCAATGTTTCGTTTTTTATTATTTATATTTACAATGGCATTTCCGAAGCCGCTCAACCACTCATCAGCACATTTACGGGAGAAAACAACGAAAGCGATTGCAAATATGTTTTTAAGCTTTCAAAGATATCTGCATTGATTTCCGGCACATTGGTTACCGTTCTTATTATGTTTAATGCCGAGTCTGTTTCCGCATTTTTCGGAATTTCGGAAAATCTTATGCCCGAAAGCGGTATGGCGATCAGAATATACTTTCTCGGATTTGCTTTTTCCGCATTAAATGTTATCGGTGAAAAATATTATCAGTCCAAAGATGAATTTGCACCGTCGTTTTTTATCGTATTGATGCGAGAGTTTGTCGTACTTATTGCCTGTGCCGTTTTATTTTCAAAGCTGAACTTTTCGGCAATATGGTTTATGTATCCCGTAACCGAGCTGGTAACATACATCCTATTTAAAATATTCTATCATCTGACGAAAAAAAGCAATAACGAATTTGACGAAAACAGGATTCTCCGTATAACACTCGAAAATTCGGAAAGCAATATGGAAACAGTGTTAAGCGACAGCAGCGAATTTTGCAAGAAATGGAACTCGGATGCAAAGCAGGAATATGCGGTTTTATTGGTAATCGAGGAAATATGTATGTCGATTATGCGTAATGCAATGAAAGATATTTCCAACGGTAAAATCCGTATAACACTGCTTGCACTTGAAAACGGCGATTTTGTTCTTAATATTCTTGATAATGCCGTTGAATTTAATCCGTTTTCATTCAAAACAAATAAAATAAACAGCGAAAATGATTTTGACATAGACGAAATCAGTATGACTATGATAAAAAACAAAGCAAAGAAATTTATGTATCGCAAATGTAGCGGCTTCAACTCACTTGTGATACAAATTTAAGGAGGAATATCGGTTGAAAATGTCACTTAAAGTAAAAGCAATAGCCGTTATACTTATATTTACAGTTATTCTTTCATCGTGTATTGTTTTTATCAGCTATAAAACTTATACAGACAGTTTTGAAAAGCATTACAGTTCTCTTGCACTCTCGATTTCAAAATCAACCGCAACTGTTATAGATTCAAAAAAAGTTAAAACCATCGCCGATGAAGTTGAAAAAACATACAATTCGATTCTTGACGAAAACGGAGGAAGCATTGATTTTGACAGCTTTTCCGAGGATGATTTTGAAAAATATTTCGCTCGCTTTGAATATGTTACGGAGTTGCCGGAATATAATGAGCTGCTCGACATTCTCACTAAGCTGAGATTGGATAACGATGCCGAATCGCTGTATTTGGGATATACCGATATCGAAACTATGAGGGATGTTTACCTTGTTGATTCGAGTGCTGAAATGTCGTGCTATCCCGGAACGTGCGATGATGTCAGACCGGAGCATATCGAAAAAATAAAAGCCGGTGATTATGAGTTCCCCGCTTTTATAACCAATTATCCGGAATACGGTTGGCTGTGCTCGGCATCTGCTCCGATTACAGATTCGGACGGAAGTGTTATAGGCGTTGCTTTGGTTGATATCTCAATGAACAAAATAATGCAAGACAGGCAAGGCTTTCTTTTAAGTCTTATTCTTATAACCGCAATAGCGGCACTGATTGTTGTTTTGCTTGTTTCGCTTTTGGTAAACAAATCCATGCTTAAGCCTATTAACATTTTAAGCACTGCGGCAAGCTCTTTTGTAACAAACAAAAAAGACGGCTCCAACGCTACTGCAACCGAAATTCAAAAACTGAATATTAAAACAGGTGATGAAATTCAAATGCTTTCCGAATCCGTTAAAAAGATGGAAGAGGATATCAATACATATATCGAGGAATTGACTTCCGCTACAGCCGAAAAAGAGAGAATCGGTGCAGAGCTTGATGTTGCAAATCGTATTCAGGCATCGATGCTGCCCTGTATCTTCCCTGCATTTCCCGAAAGAAAAGAATTTGATATTTACGCAACAATGACTCCTGCAAAAGAAGTCGGCGGTGATTTTTACGATTTCTTTATGGTTGACGAAGATAATCTTGCAATAGTAATGGCTGATGTTTCGGGAAAAGGTGTTCCTGCGGCATTGTTTATGGTCATCGGAAAAACACTCATCAAAGACCATACAACCTCCGGCAAGGATTTGGGAGATGTATTCACAGAGGTTAATCAGCTACTTTGTGAAGCAAACAGCGAAGAGCTTTTTATCACCGCATTTGTCGGCGTATTAAATCTTAAAACAGGTGTTTTCCGCTATGTTAACGCCGGACACGAAATTCCTTTCATTGCCAAGAAAAACGAAAAATTTAAGCCTTATAAAATTCGTGCGGCATTTGTCCTTGCGGGTATGGACGGAATCAAGTATAAAGCGGGTGAATTGCAGATTGAACCCGGTGATAAAATTTTCCAATATACCGATGGTGTTACCGAAGCAATGAACGAAAACAACGAATTATTCGGTATGGATGAACTTGAAAAGACTCTCGGAAAACTGTCTGACAAAACACCGAGCGAAATACTTAAAGGCGTAAAAAACGATGTTGATAAATTCGTAGGAGATGCGGAGCAATTCGATGATATTACAATGCTTTGTTTGGAATACTTAGGAGAACCCGAAGCTTTCAAATCGGTTGATTTGTCATTGTCGAATATTTCCAATCTCACAAGCTTTGTTGAGGATACTTTAAAAACTTATGAAGTATCTCCGTCAACAATTATTAAGATGAATATTGCTCTTGATGAAATATATTCAAATATTGTTAAGTTTTCCGGTGCATCCTATGCCAAGATTTTCTGCGGAGTAAAAGATGGCAATGCATATATCCGTTTTGAAGATGACGGAATCCGTTATAATCCGTTGGAAAAAGAGGATACGGATATCACACTCAGTGCTCAGGAACGTGAAATCGGAGGACTCGGAATTTTTATGGTCAAAAAAAGTATGGATACAATTGAATATGATTACAAGGATTCAAAAAACATCCTTACTCTTTTTAAGAAAAAATAATTATTCAAAATTTTCTATGTAAATTTTGCGAGAAGGTTTAAAATGTCGGTTGCTTCACAGGAAAAAAGAGAAAACAAAATTATATTCATCTGCTGGCTTGCATACACGGCGGCATATGTCGGAAGACTGAATTTTAATGCATCGATCGTGGCTGTCATTTCAGATCTCGGTGCCACAAAAGCTCAAGCAGGGCTGGTCAGCTCGTTCTTTTTCTTTGCTTACGGTGCGGGACAATTGATAAACGGTATTTTGTCAAAAAAATACAATGCAAAAATAATGATATTTTTGTCCCTGATTTTTTCTGCTGCGTTAAATATTTTAATGCCGATTTGTAATGATATTTCAATAATGAAATTCATATGGATGGGTAACGGAATAGTTCAATCGGTTCTTTGGAGTACACTGATAAAAACTATTTCGGAATATGTTTCGGATAAAAAGCTCCCGAAAGCGATACTTGCAATGAGCACGACTGTTGCGGTCGGAACATTCGCCGCATACGGATTATCTTCTTTATCCGTTAAAGCAGGTAATTGGAGAACGGTATTTTTTATCGCCTCCACTGTACTTGTTATCAGCTCCTTGATTTGGTTATCACTATTCGGAAATGTACCGAAGAAAGTATCTCAAGCATCGGAAGCAAACGAACAAAAAATCCATATTGCAAAGCCTGTTTTGATTTCTCTTTTTCTTGCGGCATTTGCCGGAATCGCAAACGGATTTATAAAAGACGGTATTAATACCTGGGTACCGTCCGTGCTTTATGAAGAATTTGATGTATCACAATCTTTTTCTATTCTCTTAACACTGCTCTTACCTATGGTTTCAACAATGGGTGCCGCTATAGCAAAAAAAATTCACGAAAAAATTAAATCTCACGCTGTAATGAATTTTATTTTTTATACATTTTCGGCGTTGCTTTGTGCGGGAATCTTGATTTCATTAAAGCTTCGCAGTATTGTATTTATAATGATTTGTTTTATCTGTGTTGCTTGCGGTATGTCAATGATAAATAATGTTATTACAAGTATGTTTGCACTTGATTACCGCAGGATGCTCAATGCCGGATTTGCGGCAGGACTGCTCAACACATTTTGCTATGTCGGCAGTACGATAACATCATACACACTTGGTGCGGTATCGCAAAAAAACGGCTGGAATGCTGTTTTTATGATAATGCTTTGTGTATGCGTTGCCGCTGCCTGCATATGCTCCATAGGCATTATAAGTGAGAAAAAATCAAAATAATTTTTCTGAATATCGAAAACGAGCAATTGCAAATAATGCAGTTGCTCGTTTTCAAGTTTATTGTGTTTTTAAACCTTATTTGATCGCTTCAAATATTCTGTCACGACAGTTTTTGTCATTATGAAGGAAAAAGCCGTTCATTTTTTTCGAATATTTTTCTTCCGGCTCCCCTCTCCTGTTAATCATATTGCAAAGATTGGAAACTGCACTTTCGGCATCAACGGCAAGAGGTCCAAAGCCTTCCTCCAATGGCAAATCAAGCTTTCTGTAATCATTCATACCGGCTTTAAACATATCATTATCGGGAACAAAATACATCATTGTTTTGTTAAGATAAACAAAATCAAAACAGAAAGATGAAAAATCGGTAATAAATATTTTGTAGCTCTTTTCATCAACGGATTTATCGGCAATTCTTATTCTTTTACCATTGAGTTCATAAAGAGGAATATAATCGGCAAAAATCGGATGAAGCTTAAAATCAAGATACCAATCATTTTTCTCAAGGCATTCTTCAAGCTCTTTGCTGTGAAGAAAATCATATGTTTCTTTGAAAAACAGACTTTTTGTAAACTTGTCGGGTGTTGCAAAAAAAGAACCGGTTGCATCAACACCTACAAGATATTTTCTCCAAGTGGGAGCAAAGAGAATCTTATTTTCGGATTGAATTGACTCAAAATCCATAAAGTCGTATCTTGGCATTCCGGCAGGAATCAAATCACATTCACGAAAGCCATAATTTTCGACCATATTTTTTGCTTCAAAACCGGTTGAAATAACTTCTCTGTCAACAAAATTCAACCGGTCATTTGAATATTTCCACGGCAAGAAGGCGTGAAGCACACCGTGCTGGAGATAAATAATTTCCGCTTTGAATAAATCGACATAGTATTTCCATAACGGAGCAAGAAACGGACAGAAGTTTCCGTATTCGGCAAAAGCGGTAATAATTTTTTCGCTTGCAAGAAAAAGTCGCTTATGCTTTAAAGAACCGAATTTAACAATATTTTTTCTTTGTTTTGAAGTGAAAAGCTCTTTTCTGTCCATATCATCATTGACGATATAATATCTTTCAACACCGTCATCAATATCGAAGTCATGAATGAACTGATAATAGCCGTTGTCTTTGTAAACATTTTTGCAATCGTAATAAAGCCACACTCTGCTGTTTGAGTAGTGATTTTTACAAAGCATACGCCATGCAACAGTTCTCGGTTTGCGAAGCAGAAGCCATTTTTCATATTTTAATGTTTCGGATTTTTCTTCCGCAGCAGAAGAAATAAAGCTGTTAAATCCGTTTTGCTTTGAAACAAATTTATAGCCGTTGCGGAATATTACACTTCTGCCGGAACCGTTTCCGAAAGGAGTATTAAAAATAAATTCCAAACGTACGGGGATTCTGTTTTCACCGAGAATAACCGTAAAAAATACACACGAATATTTTTTGTAATTCCAATCAAAGCGAATACGCCAGAATTTATTGGTTTTGATTTTAACATGATAATAATCCCACGATGAGTTTTCTGCGTTAAGCTCAACAACTTTCGTCTCGTTCTTACCAATAAAATGAGCATAAATCTTGGGCTTATCACAGAAAGAAAAAACAGGCGACCTTAAAAAAGCATCAATATATGTTTTTTCGTTATCAACTTTAAATCTGCAAACCGTGAGCGGAATATTACCCTCAAAAAACAACGGGGCATCGTCCTTTATCAGGGAAACACCCGCACAGCTTGATTTTACGGTCAAAGCATCGTGATTTTTAAGACCGATCATAAAAAATTTATGAGGTGTCTCAACCGTAGGGTGTTTAAGAATAACCTCATCGTCAATTCTTTTTAGCAGTTTGCATATTCTTTCTTTTGCAAGGTTAAATTCTTCGGTATCATAGTGATACGGTAAGAGTATATCCGAACGGGTTTTCCAATTAACATCGTTAACATATAATGCCTGTATATAAGGAGGAACTTTGTCTCCATATGAATCAAAAAGCTTCTCCCAGAAAGCCATTGTTGTTTCAAAAATATAATAAGAATAAAAGATTGTATTGGTAATACTCGAAGGATTTTTGGTATAAAGATACTGTGCACCGGTGCAGTATCCGATTTTCATTTTATCACGCAAGACATCAATGTTATATTTTTGGTCTTCGTGGCGGAAATTTTCGGTAACGTCAAACAGAATATTGTCCTTGCCTTTATTTTTTACACAAACATTAACATTTGTTTGACTGATATAAACATTTTCGGGCAGAGTAAGATCGTAAATGCCTTCATATGGCATATACTTATATCTGAAATGGAGAGAACCGATTGGTTTTCCGTTATATACGGGAACAATTTTATAGGTGACTAAATCAACCTCGTCTTCATATTTATCAAAAAATTTAACAAGGTTTTCAAGCGAATTCGGTGTTAATTCATCGTCCGGATCGAGAAAAACAAAATATTTTCCTTGAGCCTTATTAATTCCGAAATTTCTTGTTTTTGAAAGTCCCTCATTTTCTTTTGAAAAAAGTTTAAAAAACGGGTACTTGTCCACATAACGCTTGCATATTGACTCACTGTTATCGGGAGAACCGTCAACAATAAGTAAAACTTCCAAATCATTTTTATCTATGCTTTGTTTAATAAGGGATTCCAAGCAATTCACAATATATTTTTCAACATTGTAAATAGGAACTATTACCGAAATTTTGTATTTGTACAATTCAATCACACTCATTCTGTTGATTTTATTTTTTTAATGGGAGGATTAACGATATAATTCAATAACACGGAAAAAATTTTGAGCGATAAAAACAAAGTAACAACCACAGATAAAACAATCGGTACTATAATCGAAAAATCCCCGAAAATTCTATCAAAATAGGATTTACAATCGAAACAAGAATACAAAACATAAATAAACACATAATGGAAAGAGTAAACGGCAAGTGTTCTTTGACCTGATTTTACAATAAAATCAGATTTACATTTATTGGGAGCTAAAACAATTACGCTGCAACTCACAAGTCCCGAAACAATATAATAAATCAACCTTATAATTAACCCGTTTTGCTTTTGTTCGCCTAAAGCGGAAAAAGGATTAACGCCCGTAATGAGAGGTCTTAACCAATATAAGTTATCTGCAAAGCAGAAAACAACAACCGCAAATACCGCTAAAATTATCGAAGCACAAATCTTTTGCGTTTTTCCATCACAAAAATCTTCAACCTTTTTATGATCGGAAATATATCCCAAATAGAAAAAAGGATAAAAAACAATTATTCTTGATAAGGACAGAAAAGAATCGATTTGCGAATCATAGCCGGAAATGCAAGCGAGTAAAACAGAGAACGACAATACATACACAGGTGAAAAATCTTTAACAAAAATTGTAATAACAATGAAAGCTGAAAGTGCAAGCATAAACCACGGAAGTCCCCCTTCCGTAAAAATGCTGATTGCGGGTTTTTGTCCTATAAATACTTTAATCAAAAAAATAAAGAATTTCAGAAAAACATACAAGAAAAGATATCCGAAAATTCTGCTTTTATCCTTTTCATTTATAGCCCTTTTTGAAAAAAGACCGCAAACAAATATAAAAACAGGCATATGAAACGTGTAAATAAAAAGAAATATACCTTTCATTTGCACCGAGCTGTCTACATAATAGTCTGCAAAATGTCCTAAAACAACTAAAAAAATCATAGTAAATTTCAGAATATCCCATTTTTGAATACGGGGATTTACTGCGAGTGTATTCGCTGATTTTTCCAAAAAAATTTCTCCTTGTATAATTTTTGATATATTATATAGTATCGTTTGCTTTTTCATCCGCAAATTAATACAACACACAAAAATTAACCGAAGCATCGCTTCGGTGACTATATTTTACACTATAACAGTAAAAAAATCAATACATATTTTTAATTGTATTTCTCTGATTCGTTATCAAACATATATTACACCAACATCTATAACTTCAAATCGAGATTTCATTTTTTAATTGCTTGAAATTTTATGATACCAATATTGTTTCAACATATTTCACTTTCAACTCAGTTTGATTTAACATAAAAAACATAAAAATCCCGTTCTGTTCAGAACGAGATTTTTGGTGCACCTGACAGGGCTTGAACCTGCACATCGAAGATACCAGATCCTAAATCTGGCGCGTCTGCCAATTCCGCCACAGGTGCATTGATTGAATTGATATTAGCATTAAAAGTGCAATTTGTCAAGTAAAGCAAATCAAATCAAAGTTTTAAAGTATCAAATCATCAAGCGAACGTTTCGGTACATAATGCACACCGTTCTCATCTCTGAAATATGCCGTACTTTTATTTTCGGGCAAATCAACGATTTTAACGATTTCTTTTGGCTTTCCGAGAGCGATAACAAGATCAATGGAATATTTTTCAAGATCAACGGATAATTCTTCGGCAAGCTTTTTTCTGTTGATGCTGCCGAATATGCATCCGCCAAGTCCCTTTTCGGTTGCTCCGAGAAGAATTGTTTGTGCGGCAATTCCGTCATCGATAAACTTGTTGCACCCCAGAGACAAATCACACATAATTATGATATAGGCAGAAGGCTTTTCACCTTCGCTCGGTCCGTGCCAATCCTTCAGCAAACCTGCCCAAGTAAGATTATTGTAAACTTTTTCATTTTCGTCATATGAATTTACAAGCTTAAATTTTAATGCCTGCGAGTTAACGGTTGATGCGGTATTTCTTGCAAGGTCAACAAGCTCTCTAAGAACCTCGGTTGAAATAATATGTTCCTGATAAAATCTCCTGTATGAACGTGTTTTTAAAACGATATCTTTAAGCA
Organism: uncultured Clostridium sp.; assembly: GCA_964571095.1. Taxonomy (GTDB): domain Bacteria; phylum Bacillota; class Clostridia; order Oscillospirales; family Acutalibacteraceae; genus CAG-177. The sequence continues at coordinate 22,380 of CAZNAC010000003.1, forward strand.
TATGGATATCTCCCCTTTCAATTTAATTATATATGCTCTTTTCAAAAAATGCAATAATTCCGATAATTTTTTATTAGCAACAGCTTTGATTATACAATTTGTATAATTACATTTGCTTTTTATAAATAAAAAAACAAAAAACGAAATTTTTTCTTTAAAAGATATTGACAAGAAGAATAATAAAGTTTTATAATTTAAAATAAGGAATAATGCTATATACATTGCGTATTTGGAGGTCAGTGAGTTATGAAAAAATTGCTCTGTATATTTTTATCTTTAATAATAATATCCGCTCCGTTGATATTTGTGTTTTCCAATGCAGCGGAAACGGAGGAAATCGGTAATGCCGAGGAATTTGTCAACGGCATTGAAAGCTTAATGATTGAAAACGAAACGGAAATTTCCGATTATACTAAATCCGTAACATTTGACGATGAAAACGATTATTCCGATTTTTCATCTTGCAGACTGATAGTTAAATCCAAGAATAAAATCGATACCCAAGGTGCATCGGCAGTTGTTAGCGGCTATAATGATTTATGGATTCTCAAATACAACTCGCCTGCGGAAGCGGCTAAAGCATTTCAATACTATAAAGCAAGTGATAACATTGAATATGTTGAGGCCGACAGACCGATTTATGCTTTATCCGAAGAAGAAACCGTTGAGGTAACAGAAAAAGCATATGAATCCTGGGGACCGAAATATATCGGACTTGACGTATATAATAACAGTATTAAAGAAAATATAGCAAAGCTTGAAGAAGTTGTTGTTGCCGTTCTCGATACAGGAACGGATTCCACGCACACTGCGTTTAACGGCAGAGTTGTGCCGACAAATGTTAATACAAGCACAACCGGTAACAGAAACGACAGCTCCGACGATAACGGACACGGTACTCAGGTTGCCGGAGTCATAATTGACGGCACTCTTGATAATGTTACGGTTAGACCTTACAAGGTTCTTGATAAATGGGGACAGGGAACTCTCATATCCCTTGCCGCAGGTATTATCTGTGCAGTCAATGACGGAGTTGACATTATCAATATGAGCATTGCTTTTTCCGAAAGCTCCGAAATACTTAAAGAAGCGGTTCAGCTTGCGGGAAGAAACAACATCGTTCTGATTGCCGCATCGGGCAACGATTCATCAAATACCGTTTATTATCCCGCATCCTACGATTGCGTTATAAAAGTCGGTGCAATAAACGATTCGGGAGTTATTGCCAATTTCAGTACCGGCGGTGATGACGTTGATTTTGCCGCTCCCGGAGTTAATATCACAACAACAAACATTGGAAATAAATACAAAACAGTCAGCGGTACTTCATTTGCCGCTCCCCTTGTCGCAGCTCTCGCCGCAGCAATGCTAACCTCTAAGCCCAGAGTTTCTCCTGTAGATATTTATGAGGTTATGGAGGAAAACGCAATTTCAGTTCAGTATAACGATGCTAAAATAAAATACGGAAACGGCATTATAAATGCACCGGAATACAGCAACTCATCAAACAACATTGAAAAAACCGATTCTCCTTATTTTTCTCATCAAACGGCAATTTTAAAAGAAGAAATAGATCTTGAAATTTTTTGCGATACTCCAAACTCAACGATTTATTATACAACAGACAGGACTGTTCCTTCAAAAACAAATCCGTCATCTATAATTTATGACGGAAAACCGATTCATCTTTCTCAAACTTCCGTTATAACCGCAGTTGCCTATTGCGAAGGCAAATTCCGTTCATCTGTCGTTAACTTTGCATCGATTATTGTTCCTGTTCTTTCGGAAGAATTTTTTGAAATTGACTCTGCGGGAATAATCACTGCATACACCGGCACCCAATCAAGCTTTACCGTCCCCGACTCAATTAACGGAATCACCGTTACGGGAATCGGCGACAATGCGTTTGCAAATACCGGCGTTTCCGAAATTGTTTTCCCTCTTACGGTTACATCAATCGGAACAGGTGCGTTTGAAGGATGCGGTTCGCTTATAACCGTTTCCGTAAGAAATGCCACTTCAATCGGCAACAGGGCTTTCTATGACTGTGATTGGCTGAAGAATATTTATATTGATCAAGTTCAAACAATCGGTCAGTACGCATTCTATAATGTATGCAGTCAACCATATCAGCTTACCGGCACATCATTTTCTTTGAACTTTGATAACACAACAACCATTTCCCAATTTGCATTTCAAAATTCCGCTATTTCCAATGCTGAGCTGACAAACGCACATTCAATAGCCAAAAGTGCATTTCTCGAATGCCCCGCTTTAATAAGTGTTAAAGCAAAAAATCTGTCAATGGTTTCAAACGAAGCATTTAAAAACTGTACCGCTCTCACCGATGTTGAGCTTTGCGGCTTGTCCTCTATTGCGGTTGGAACGTTCAGCGGTTGCACCTCATTAACTCATATTTCACTTCCAAATGTTTCAAGTGTTCTTGCAAGAGCGTTTGAAAACTGCACCGCATTAAGTACTATCACGCTTTCAAATGCAACAACCGTTTATTCAAGTGCATTTACGGGATGTACTTCTCTGCGTATTATTGTAGTTCCGAAAATGACAAGCTTTGAATCGGCTGTTTATAAAACCGATTCAACAACATATCCCAAGTTTTCCAATGCACTTGAAGCTTTTATCGCACCGAACCTCGAAAAAACTTCGGCTTATATGTTCGGTTCGGCACCTAATCTGCTCTCGGTTTCGTTCAAAAACTTAACATCTGTTGCCGATTATACTTTTTCGGGTTGCACAAAAATGATGTATCTTAACATTCAAAGTGTAACCGATCTTTCTGAGCTTGCCTTAGCTGACAGCAAAATCGATTTTATCGATGCAAGAAGCCTTAAAACTGCCGCTTCCTTTCCGGATAACAGCGGAATAATGCTTTCAAATAATTTTGCCTCTGCCGCTTCCGCTGCCTCAAACCTAACGGTTTACGGTTCATCGGGAAGTAACGCCGAAGCTTTTGCAAACGATAACGGATATACATTCTGCCGAACTCCTTATGTTTATTCCGAAATGCCGAAGTATATAACCGAAATTTGCGGCTCGGTTACGGTTAAAGCCGTTGGATTTGATTTAACTTATCAATGGTATTCAAATAAAATCAACTCAAACGAGGGCGGCACTCCGATTGAAGGTGCAACATCCGAAACATATACTTTCACAAAAGACGATACGGCATACTATTATTACTGTGTTGTTACGCAAAATGATTTCGGAACTGTTTCCGAATATTCAACCAATACCGTTATTAAGGATCCGAAGCCTGCGGATTATACATTTTACAATATAGCGGTAAAGGAAGCAAACAAGTTAAATCCCGAATATTATACAAATTTTGAAATTGTTACAGAGGCTCTTTCGGTTGATGTCAGCGGCAAGCGTTCCTGCGAACAGAAAGAGGTTGACATTCAAACAGCCGCTATTCGTGCCGCAATTCTAAAGCTTAAATATAACAAAGTAACCTCTGCATCGCTTACGGCTAACAATACAAGGCTATCGATTCTCGAAAAAGCAACCGTAAGGGTTATTACCCATCCGAACAACTCGGTTTATAAAAAAATCGAATGGAGCTCCGATAATCCCGACGCATTTGTGGTTTCAAAAAGAGGCGTTGTCCGCTGTATCGGCAACGGAAAAGCCAATATCAACGCTGTTATAACAAACCACGACGGTTCTGTTATCTTTACGAGGATTCAGTTTGAAAGTATGGCATCGCCATGGTTTAACAAGCTGATTGCATCTTTATTAAAAATTCTATTTATATGGATGCCCTAATCATAAAGGCTTGAATGAGAATTTCCCATTCAAGCCTTTAAAATTTTTTATCCGTAAATTCTTTTACTGTATTCTGCGTATTCTCCGCTTTTTATATCATCTATCCAATCAGTGTTATCGAGATACCATTGAACGGTCATTTCCATTCCCTCATCAAATGAGGTTTCGGGAAGCCAGCCAAGCTCACCGGAAATTTTAGAAGGATCAATTGCATATCGCAAATCGTGTCCGGCTCTGTCCTTAACAAAAGTAATAAGGGATTCGGACTTTCCGAGCTGCTTGAGAATCGTTTTTACAACATCTATATTTCTGCGTTCATTGTGACCTCCGACATTGTAAATCTCTCCGATTCTTCCGCCGTGAATTATCATATCAATCGCTTTGCAATGATCTTTAACGTAAAGCCAATCACGCACATTAAGTCCCTCTCCGTAAACGGGAAGATTTTGATTTTCCTGTGCTCTGACAATCATAAGCGGAATCAGCTTTTCGGGGAACTGATACGGGCCGTAATTGTTTGAGCATCTTGAAATTGTTACCGGCAAGCCATAGGTACGACAAAATGCAAGGCATAATAAGTCGGCAGACGCCTTCGATGCCGAATAAGGGCTCGATGTTGCAAGAGGCAAATCCTCGGTAAAAAATAAATCGGGCCTATCAAGCGGCAAATCTCCGTAAACCTCATCGGTTGACACCTGATGAAATCTTTTAACACCGTATTTTTTGCTTGCATCAAGCAGACATGCGGTTCCGACAACATTCGTTTCAAGAAAAATAAACGGATTTTCGATTGAACGGTCAACATGACTTTCCGCCGCAAAATTAACAACAACGTCGAATTTTTCTTCTTTGAAAATTTCATTGACAAGCACTTTATCGGAAATACTGCCCTTAATAAATTTAAAATTAGGATTTTTCAAAGCCGCATCAAGACTCTTGAGATTTCCGGCATAAGTCAATGCGTCAAGACAGACTATGCTGTAATCCTTATATTTCTCAAGCATATAGTAGACAAAATTACATCCGATAAAGCCCGCTCCGCCGGTGACTAATATCTTCATTCTTCAAATTCCTCCGATTCGATTATTGGCTCAGGTTCAATTACCGAAACAATTTTTCTGAATTCCACCTGATCATAAAGTCTTTTAAAACGAACTCCGACGGAATACGTTAAATCGCAATTGTCGCAATAGAAATTCGCCCTGAAAAACTGACAGTGAAATTTCCAATTGGATATCTGCTCGCAAGGTTTTCCGCAGGATTCGCAGGTATGATTGAGTCTCTTTTTATCTACAAGCGGATTATCTATGTTTTTGATAATTTTAGATTTGTAAAGCAATCTTGAATAAAATTCATCACCGCAGCTAACGATTTCAGGCTCAACAAAGCCCAAATTATATATTATTTTTAGTATGTCGGCGGTAAGCATACTGTCACCCAAGGCACGATGGTGAATATACATTTCTGGATCAATATCCACCATCTTCGCCGCAGCAAGTAAGCCGGTTTGATGTCCCCTGCCGGTTTTTGCATATTTTTGAAAGCATTTTTGCAAATCGCAGTAATAATCCAAAAACGGAATAACCTTAATTCCGTTTAAATATTTGTAATTATCAAGCAGAACTCTGATATCACTGTCGCCCCAAGTGATAATAACGGTATCTTCGTTTCCGATCCATTTTCTGAAAAGCGAAAAAGCTTTGGTAAACGGCATTCCGGCGTTAATATCATCGTTTGTAAGATGTGTCAAACGCTTAACGGTACCTCGAAGCTTTTTGCCGATTTGAGAACGAATTATGCAAGAAAAAGTATCCACGGTTTCTCTCTCATTATCAAGCTTAACGGCTCCGATTTCTATTATCTCATTAATGTAACCGTTTGCCTTTTTCGCATATGTATTATTCCATTCCAAATCCATTACAACAAACTGCATCAAAACATTCCCTTTAGCATTTTTAAACATATTTATATTACTATATTTCTCCATACATTGCAAGCATTAAATTACGAATACCTTCGAGCTTCATCGTTGACAACATCATTAACACTGTGCTATACTGATAAAAAATGATTTCGGAGGAAACCAATATGTATGAAAATAATTGGGAATCACTCAATTCCCGTCCTGTTCCCGAATGGTTCAGCGATGCAAAATTCGGTATTTTTATCCACTGGGGCTTATATTCTGTTCCCGCTTTTACAAGAAAGGGCGATTATGCGGAATGGTATATGAAGCAACTGGAGGATAAAGAAACCGAAGCTTATGCCTTCCATAAAAGAGTTTACGGTGAAAATGCCAAATACGAAGATTTTGTTAAGGGCTTTACCGCAGAGCTTTTTGATGCGAAAAAATGGGCTGACCTTTTCGTTAAGAGCGGTGCAAAATATATTAATTTCGTCTCAAAGCACCATGACGGCTTCTGCCTTTACAAATCCGATTACGCCTGGAATTGGAACAGCGTTGATGTTGGCCCTCACAGAGATTTTCTTCAGGAAATGAAGGATGCACTTGAAGGAACCGACGTAAGATTCGGCGTTTACCATTCCGTATATGAATGGTTTCATCCCACATACCTTAAAAATCCCGAACAGTATGCCGTAGAGCATCTTATACCGATGCTCAAGGAGCTTGTTGAAAAATATCAGCCTAACACGCTTTTTACCGACGGAGAATGGGAGCACCCGTCATCCGTATGGCATTCAACCGAATTTCTTCAGTGGCTCTATAATGAATCGAGCGTTAAAGACTATATAGTACCCAATGACCGTTGGGGAAAAGAAACAAGAGGTCATGTCGGAGGCAATTTTACGACCGAATACGGCTTCATCGAAGCTGATAAGAGAATTGAAGATGTTGAGTTTGACCGTCCCTTTGAAGAATGCAGAGGTATCGGCAAATCCTTTGGTTTTAACAGAAACGAAGATCTTGTTGACTATTTGAGTGCAAAAGAGCTTATTGAAATGATGTGCGAGCTCGTTTCCATGGGCGGTAATTTCCTTCTCAATATCGGTCCCGCCGCTGACGGAACAATTCCCGTTATTATGGAAGAAAGACTCTTGCAAATCGGCGAATGGCTTAAAACCAACGGCGATGCGATTTACGGCACAAGAGTTTATTCAAAAACAAAGCAGAATGGCGTTTACTATACCAAAAAGGGCGAAAATATTTACGCAATAATCAACTGCTTCCCATTTGGTTCAAAGGTGCTTGAGCTTGTGGATTACGATCCTAAGCTCCGTGCCGAAATTCTCGGATGCGATGCTAAAGTCGAGGTCAAGGATAACAACGGCAAAGCGGAAATTGTTTTCCCTGCAATTAATCCCGACACAGTTGACAGCAACTGGCTCTATACAATTAAACTTTCCAAATAATCTGCCATCGTGCTTGATTATAATTTTATATTAGGAGATTGCTTTTTGAAAAAAATGCTCAAAAAATCGGAGATTGTATGCTAACCGGGAGGTTTGCGTAATTCAATCTCAACCATTCCTCCCTATATTGAAAATTAACAATATTACGGAGTGAAAAAAATGGAAACAAACAATTACATAATTCGTTTAGAAAGAAAAGAAGAACAAAAAGAAGTTGAAAATCTTGTAAGAAACTCATTTTGGAATGTTTACCGTCCCGGCTGTTTGGAGCATTATGTGCTTCATATGCTAAGAAATGATAAGGATTTTGTTCCCGAACTTAATTTCGTTATGGAAAAAGAAGGTCGGATAATAGGTCAAAACATTTTTATGAGGGCGATTATCAAAGTCGATGACGGCGATAATATTCCGATTATGACAATGGGACCGATATCAATTGCTCCCGAATTTAAAAGAAAAGGTTACGGAAAAATACTTTTGGATTATTCTCTTGAAAAGGCAAAACAGCTCGGATGCGGAGCGGTTTGCTTTGAAGGTAACATTGATTTTTACGGAAAAAGCGGCTTTAACTATGCAAGCTCTTTCGGAATAAGATATCACGGCTTACCCGATGGGGCGGATTCATCGTTTTTTCTCTGCAAGGAGCTTATACCCGATTATCTTCAAAATGTTACCGGAGAATATTCAACACCGCAGGGTTATTTTGTAAATGAAGAAGATGCGGAAGAATTTGACAAGAGCTTTCCGTATAAACCAAAGACTAAACTACCCGAACAGATTTTCCGAATAAACGAATAAGCGGCGGACGGCAGTATGTCAAATGGATGTACTGCCGTCCTTTTCTATAGAAAAATCAGACATTTTATGAAAATATTTTAAAATAATGTTAAAAATTTGTTGATTTATCGGATAAAAACTGTTATAATTCTTATAAGTAATTCAAAAAGGGGTTTTGTTATGAAAAGATTTATCAGCGTTTTTATGTGTATCGTATTGCTCGTTTCCGGCTGTGGGATTTTTGCTTCCGCAAAGCAAAAAGAACAAACACCTGTTATTCTTGTTCCCGGATTTCTTCAGTCGTATATGTATATAGAGGGCGAAAACGGTGCAGAAGATGATTATCTTTGGCTTATGAAAAGAGAAAAGTTATTTGACAGAATAATCGATGATATGCCTAACTTTCTATATTCGATTTTCAGGCTGTTTTTCGGTGATGTTGAATACTTCGGTGAAACGCTCGGCGGCGGAGCCTATGCGATTGCCGAAAAAATGAGATGTAACCCCGACGGCTCCTCCATCTATCCCGTTGTTCATTACAAAAACGATCCCGCCGAATCCAATGCCGCAAATCTTAAAAAGATTGTTGACAAAGAGGGAGAAAGAAAGAATTTTCTTTTTGAAGATTTCGTTGATTATGCGGTATACAACGGTTACTCCTCTCTTGAAAATATCTTTATTTTTGAGTACGATTCAAGATTTGATTCAATAACTCTTGCCGAAGAATTAAGGCAATTCATAAAAGATGTTAAGCAATATACCGGCTCCGATAAGGTTAATCTTTTCACAATAAGCTACGGAGGCTTAATTTCCGCAACCTACCTTTATTATTATATGAACGAAAAGGATATTGATAAAGCGGTTCTTAATGTTCCTCCTCTTGAGGGAACAGACTTCCCCGACAGACTTTTCAGACAAAACGTTGACCTTCCTCTTTCCACGCTTGTTGACTTTGTTGAAAGCGTTCTCGGAACGGGCAGTGAGCTTGCCGAATTTTTTGAATCAAGCGATGGAGATTTTCTTAACGAAACAATGAACGGTGCAAGCGGAGGTATGCTTGATGTTGTCCGCAACTGGAGCTCAATTTACACCCTCACCTCTCCCGAAATTTACACCGGAATGAAAAAGGATTTCCTTGATCCTGTTGCAAGTGAAAAAATCATTAAAAATAACGACATTATTCATTACGAAATAATGCCATCAATGAAAAATACATTTAAAAAATGTGCTGAAAAAGGAATTGATGTTTCTATCATTGCTTGTACGGGAAGCAAAATTTGCCTTGGCGGCGACCTTAACGGAGATATCCTTGTTCCCGCTTACAGTGCAACAGGAGCTACCGTAACAAAAGTCGGAGAGCGTTTTGCGGACGGATATACCGGAGTTAAAACATCTTGTTCAAATCCTAAGCACAACCACATTTCACCGTCTATGGAGATTGACGCTTCGAGTGCGTTTCTTCCTGAAAAAACTTGGTTTATCGAGGATTCATATCACGCAATGTTTGAGCTTGAAGATTACGCGCTTTCGCTTTCCGCAAAGCTTGTTTTTACCGATGAGCTTAAAGATGTTCATTCAAACAAAGCATATCCTCAGTTTGAATATTCCGACAATCCCCATCAAGGTGTTCACGCAAAATTCAACAACAGCTTGAGCGGATATGTTTCATCTGCCGATACTGCCCTTACGGTAAGAAATGTTTATGACAGAAGTGCGATAAAAATCGTATCGGTTGCCGCAAACGGAATTGATATTGAATTTGATACTTCGGCTACGGGTATACTTCTTCCCGATAATAAAATCAATATTCCGTTCAGCGGAAATATTCCCGAAGTAGGTGCAACGGCGGCTGAAATCACAGTTAACTATATTAAGGTCGGTACTTCAAGCGGACTTTGTTCAAAAACCTTTGAAATAATGATTAACAACGGCCCAGCACCGAAGTATTCAAATAAAACTGTTGATAACAACAGAGAAACTATGCTTAAAGCCTTTTTAAAAGATGAAGTATTTGAATTTCTTAAAAGATTAACCTTGAGTGAAGAAATCGAATGCATCTTTGATACGATTGCATTAATGTTCTGATTCTGCATTTCAGTTTTTTAATTTCGTTGAATCCGTAGAGCTTGCAGTTGAGTAGAAAGTATAAAATAAGGAAAAAACAACATTTTTCTATATTTTATAATTTGCCGAAAAGCTTTAATAATTATGCTGTATTTTTGCTGAAATTGAGCCGTATACGTTTACAACACAGAATAAATTTTGAAGCAAGCTCAAAAAACACTTTACACCGCCGAAAATTAGTGTTATTATATTAAAAAATATGCTTTAGTAAGGAGAAATCAAACATGAAGAATTTCGGCAAAAAAATTGTCAGCATCATGCTTGCTTTCGCTCTCATTATCGGCGGCTCATCCGCTGCAATGAGTGCTTCGGCAGCAGATCTCGGTCAAACATTCATCAATGCGGGCGTTTCGGTATTTCAAGCTTTGCTTTCAACGATTGTCGGCGGACTTAACTTTATAGTTCCGGATAGCAAAGAGTTTGTTAATGTTGCCGACCGCAACACCGAAAACTTTTATGAAGGAACCGGTAAAATTCTCGATAAGCCTGCCGATAATGCGGTATGGAGTCTCGGATACGCCAAAACTTCTCTTGTTCCCGACGATTGGCAGGAAAAAGATTATTATCTCGGCGGATTTATTGACTTAAACAACGGAATGTCAAATAATGTTGAGGAAATAATCGATGATATGCAGGCAAGAATAATTGCCGTTTCCGATGGTTCGGGAAGCGGTGTTGCTCTTTTTGCAAACATCGATTGCATCGGTATTTCTAACGGTGATATCAAAGAAATTCGTAAGCTTGTTGCAAACAAGAATCTCGGAGTTACCATTAACAGCATCAACGTTTCATCAACGCACGTTCACAGTTGCATTGATACGCAGGGACTTTGGACAAACCTTTTCTCAAAGCTTTTCAAGAATTTGGCTCTTTCTTACCTTCCCTTTGTCGATAAGGAGCCGGGTGTTGATGCCGAATTTATGGAATTTCTTTATCAAAAGGTTGCAGATGCTATGGAGTCTGCCGTTAAAAATATGACCGAAGGCAAGATGACATATGCCGTTAAAAAAATCAACGAAGAATACTTTAACAACAAAAACAGAAAGTCATCCGACACAATTATCAATGACCTTTCGAGATTCGTTTTCACTCCTTTTGACACAAACAAAAAAGCAACAATGATTGTTAACATTGCCGCTCACCCCGATGTTGCAGGTCTTCCCGTTAACGATGTTGACAATGGCAGAGACCTTTCCGGCGACTATATTTATTATATGGGTGAAGAAATCGAAACCAAGGGCGGTTTTAACTTTATGTTCTTCAACGGACCTATTGCCGGCATTTACGAAGGCAGAGGTCTTGCACGTGACGGCGTTTCCATCGAAAGAAGATATCAGGAAACAGAACGTTACGGCAGAGAGATTGCTCAAATCGCTCTTAATCTCACAAATACCGAAGAAGAAATCAGTGCTAAAGCCGACTGGAATACCATTCACAAGGAAATGGAGGAAGGCGGAGAAAACTATACTCTTTGGTTTGAGGATTGGGAAGCCGTAACCGAGCGTGAGCTTGAGCCAAAGCTTAACATATTGATTAAAGAAGTTCAAATCAAAGTTACAAATCCCCTTATTCAGCTTGTCGGAAAGCTTAATCTTGTAAATTATACAGTATGCAAGGATAAGCTTGATTACTATATTTTTGCCGAAATCGGTTATATGGAAATGGGCGATGTTGAAGTTGTCTTTATGCCCGGTGAAATAGTTCAGGATCTTGTTGCGGGCGGTACTTCGCTTACTGCCGAACGTTCATATTCAGGCAAGGACTTCGGATATGCGACGATTTACGAGCTTTTCGGAGATGACACGGTTTGCTTCGGACTTATGAACGATGCTATCGGTTATGTTGTTCCCGATAATGACTATGCTATGGCACTCATTGATGACCATTATCAGGAAATGATTTCTCTTGGAAGATATGCCGCTTCGACAATTATGAAAGGCTTTGCCGAAATTGCCGCAGAGGTAAAATAAAGCAACTCTTTCCCGACTGTCTTAAACGGTCGGGATTTTTCCTGTACGAAAGGACGTTTACATTTTGAAATCACCATTTATGAAGGGCATGTCTCACGGTCTGCCCATTGCACTCGGCTATTTTTCAGTTTCATTCGGATTCGGAATTATGGCGGTAAAATCAGGCATTTCCGCAATTAATTCAATTATTATTTCACTAACCAATATGACCTCTGCCGGTCAAGCAGCAGGAGTCGGTATCATTGCCGCAGGCGGAACATTTCTCGAAATGGCGGCTACCCAATTTGTTATCAATCTGAGATATTCTCTTATGGGACTTTCTTTATCCCAAAAGCTTGATAAATCGTTCAATACATTTCATCGAATGATTGCCTCCTTCGGCATTACCGATGAAATATTTGCCGTTGCCGCCTCGCAAAAAGAAAAGCTTGTCCCCTCTTATATGTACGGTATGATTCTAATTGCCTGCATCGGATGGACGGGAGGTACTGCCGCAGGAGCTTTTGCGGGTACCGCACTTCCCGCCGAAATCACTGCCGCAATGGGAATAATGCTTTACGGAATGTTCATTGCGATTATTATACCGGCAGCAAGAAACAGCAGAAAGGATTTTGTTGTTATTATAATTGCGGCTGCTTTAAGCGTTTTTTTTAAATATTTACTCCCAGATTTATCATTCGGATTTGCTATTATTATCAGCTCCGTTGCGGCATCGGTTATCGGTGCCTTGCTCTTCCCGATAAATATTGCGGATAATGAGGAGGACGACCGATGACGATAGTAATTTATATAGCTGTAATGGCAGGAATAACATATCTTATAAGAATGATTCCCTTTACGGTTTTCAAGAAGAAAATAAAATCAAAATTTCTTCAAAGCGTCCTCTACTATATTCCTTATGCAGTGTTAAGTGCAATGACCTTTCCATCGATTTTCTATTCAACGGATAACACCGCAACAGCAGCCGTAGGAACCGTTGTTGCAATTATTCTTGCATATTTCAAATTACCTCTGACCGTTGTTGCCATAGGTGCCTGTGTTTCAGCACTTATAACCGGATTTATATTTTAACAAAAACCGACCTATCGTGGTATCAAACACTCGATAGGTCGGTTTTAAAATTTGAGGAATTATTTATCGTTCGTTCTGAGCCAATGTATAGTGTCTCTTAACGAATCGGCAAGTGGACGAGGCGAATAACCAAGCTCCTTTTCTGCTTTTGCATATGTAAAATTGCAATTTTCGCAAAGCTTACGAATTGCATATTCGTTAACAACGGGAGGTATCTTTGCAGCATTAGATATTTTTTCAAAAAGCGGAATGATTTTGTCTATGTATTTTTTCTTCAAAACAACTTTGGGATGTTTTTTTCCGCAAACATCTGCCATTGTGCACATAAACTCATCAAGAGTATATGCTTTTCCGCAAAGCAAATAGCATTCACCGTTGCCGCCCTTTTCCGCCGCAAGAACCATTCCCTTTGCAACGTCACGAACATCAACAAAATTGTATCCCCCGAAATCAAATGTAAGCGAGAAAAATCCTTTGGAATAAAGATTAATTGCCGTGATTGTGCTTGATGTTCTGTTATTATCATAAGGGCCGATACAGGCACTCGGATGAACAACACAAACTTTAAGATTATCATCGGCACTGTCAAGAACGTATCTTGTTGCACAGGCTTTGGATTTTGCGTATGCACCCTCAAGCAAGTCGGGATTAAATTCATCGGTTTCCGTAATGACCTCCATGCTATCATCAACCTTGATTGCATCAACCGATGAAACATAAATAAGATTCTTTACGCCGCATTTTTTACACGCCGCAACAACATTTTTTGTTCCCTCGAAATTCACCGCCCAAACCTGCTTATCTTTTGTTCCGGTAATATCAACCACACCGGCAATATGGTAAACGGTCTCGGCACCCTCAAATGCTTTTTCGAGAATTTCAAGGTCGCAAACATCACCCATAACCTTCTCACACTCGATATCGTCAAACACATCACTGTCAGAACGAAGCAAAAGACGAATTTTTTCTCCTCTGTCCGCAAGCTCCTTTACCAATGCGAAGCCAACGTGACCTTTACCGCCCGTTACAACATTTAATGCTTTACTCATAAATACACCCCATTTCCATATCATTATTACTTAATGTCATTATATACCAAACTTCAAAAACATATCAACCGATTATGCAACGTTTTTTTAAATAAATCATCTTAATTGTCTGATTTTTGACTTATTTTTTATTCCGAGGAATCATAATAAAATAAATGTTGACAATTTAATTTTTTTAATGTAAGATATACTATGATATTCAAAAGGCAAGGAAAAGAAGCAGTATTCAATCGGTATTTTCAGAGAGAGAGCGGTCGGTGAAAGCTCTTATTATTCGATTGTTGAACCCATCTTGGAGCCGCATACCGAAATTTCAGTAAGCTATGCCGGAAATCCACCGTTATCGGATAATGAGAGCGGATTTTTATCCGAACTCGGGTGGTACCGCAGACTGTATTTGTTTGTCCCGAGCCTAACGGCTTCGGGATTTTTTTATTGGAGGTTAAAATATATGAAAATTGACAAACTTTGTGGAGAACGTTTTAAGGAGAAGCCCTCTGATTGCGTTATTGACAGCCATGCGCTTATGCTCAGAGGCGGATATATGAAGGGCGTTGCAAACGGTATTTATTCTTCGTTTATGCCCTTGAGAAGAATTACAAGAAAAATCGAAAACATTATCCGAGAGGAAATGGATGCGATTGACGGTCAGGAGGTTCAATTTCCCGTTGTTATGCCCGCCTCGCTTTGGGCTGAATCCGGAAGATATGACAGCATCGGCAGTGAGCTTATGCGTTTTAAAGACAGAAACGATGCTCCGATGGTTCTCGGTATGACTCACGAAGAAGCAGCCGTTCAGCTTGTCAGAGAATATGCAAACAGCTACACCAAATACCCCTTTATGATCTATCAGATTCAAACAAAGTTTCGTGACGAGGCAAGACCGAGAGGCGGTCTTATCAGAGTTCGTGAATTTACAATGAAAGACGCCTATTCTTTCCACACTTCTCAAGAAGATCTTGAAAGATACTATGATATCTGCTACAAGGCATATGAAAGAATCTTTGCAAGAGCCGGAATACCCGAGGTTATTACGGTTGCATCCGATTCCGGTATGATGGGCGGAAGTATATCACACGAATATATGCTCCTCTCCCCCATTGGCGAGGATTCTATTGCCGTTTGCTCCGAATGCGATTACAGAGCAAATATGGAAGCTGCCGAAAGCATTATAGAAAACAAAATCGAGGGCACATCAAACGAGCTTGAGCTTGTTTACACGCCCGATATACATACAATTGAGGATATTTGCGAATTTCTCAAAACTCCTCTTGAAGAATCCTGCAAAGCTGTTGTTTATCAGAAAAATATGACAGATGAATATGTTGTCGTTTTTGTCAGGGGTGACCTTGATGTTAACGAAACAAAGCTCACAAACTATCTCTGTGAAAACGTTCATCCTGCCGTTATTACCGATGATTGCGGTCTTTTCGCAGGCTTTATCGGTCCCTATAATCTCGACACTGAAAAATTCACTGTACTTTTTGATAAATCTCTTGAAAACACCCATAATCTTTCTTGCGGTGCAAATCAGCTCAATTATCACTATAAAGGTCTTAAAATCAGCAGAGATATCGGCGATGTTGAATACATTGACCTTGCAAAAATCAAGGAGGGCGGAATCTGTCCCAAATGCGGAAAGCATTCTATCGGAATTTCAAGAGGTATTGAAGTCGGCAATATCTTTCAGCTCGGCACAAAATACACAAAATCAATGGGTATGCAATATATTGACAGTGAAGGAAACCTTCACTACCCAATTATGGGTTGCTACGGTATCGGCGTTGGTAGACTTGCGGCATCGGTTTGTGAAGCACATCACGATGAATACGGCCCGATATGGCCTATGTCAATCGCACCTTGGCACGTTCAGCTTTGCTGTTTAAGAGCGGATGATGAGGAATGCAAAAACGTTTCCGATGAGCTTTACGGCAAAATGCTCGACGATAAGATGGAAGTTATTTATGATGACAGAAACATACGCCCCGGTGCAATGTTTTCAGATGCCGATCTTCTCGGTGTTCCGGTCAGAGTCATCGTCAGTCCGAGAAACCTCAAGGAGGGCGTTTGCGAAATAGTTACAAGAGATAAAGAAATCAGCATAAAAGTTGAAGTGGATAAGGTTATCGATACCGTCAAAAACGTTATCAGCGAAAGACTTAAATAAAATTATTAAACAGATATTTTCCCAAAAATCTTACAAAATAATATGGAAATATTTAATTTCCGATATCAGAATATAACATTTGATAAAGCTTGTGTGAATTGAATTTTTCACACAAGCTTTTTACATTTTTTACGGCGAAAAAAATGTAAAAAAAGTGCTATTTGTTTTGGTCATTTTTAATTAAAGAATGTAATATTTTGTTATAAAACTGTAACCATTTTTCTATTGATTTATTTTGTTGCATATTGTAGAATATACGATAAAGAATAAGAGGGAAAATTATCTAAGCAGCACCGAAGGAGTAACAGCAAATAATGAGCAGCAAGAAAAATAATAAGACAATTTTTGCGGGACTTTTTTTATTAATCGTTATTGTTTGTTTTGCCGGTTTTAAGCTTTTAAAACCAAATAACGGAAACGAAATTACGCAAGCATCAAGTGCCGGCTCAAGCATTATAAATTATACGTCGAATGTTATAACATCAACCAAAAAAATAACTCAAATTATAACAGAATCCGCAACAAGCAAGCCGTCAACTACCGCTCCCGTTTCCAAAACGACAAAAAAGCATACTGCTTTTGCATCGAAAACAACCGAAAAGGCTGTTGAAACATACACTCGACAGTCTACTGAAGGTGTATATGACTACAGTTGCTTCGATAACTGTGCGTTTTTGGGCAATTCAAGAGTACTTGCTCTCAAGACATACAGCCTTGTCAAAAATGTTTACGGAGCAGTCGGTTTAACTGTTGACACGGTATTCACCAAATCCGCACCCGGAAGCAGCGTGCCGGTTATCGATGAGCTTAACGGAAAACATTTTGATAAAATCTTTGTTCTTTTCGGCGATAATGAATGTGGTTGGCCAAACACGGAAGTTTTTATCGAAAGATATGTCAAGGTTGTTAATGCGGTGAAAGAACGAGTACCGGAAGCGGAGATTTATATTCAGTCAATTCTTCCCGTCAGCAAGCACGAGGACGACACTTCAAAATACGGTTGCAGCAACCAAAGAATCAATGAGCTGAACGTTAAAATAAAAGAAATGGCTATAAGAGAAAATGTTAAATACATCAATCCCGCCGAAGCTCTTAAAGATTCATATGGCAGACTTCCCGATGATGCGGCAAGCGACGGCGTACATCTTAACAAAAAATCCTGCATAATCTGGTTGAATTATTTAGTAGAAAACGCATAATATAGTATGAATATATTTTTGAGGAAACTAAAAATGAAAAAAACATCTATTATCTTACTGATTACGCTTTTTATCTCTGTTTTACTTTTCGGCTGCAACAACAATAGCAACAATAATTTTGATGTTAATGCGGCAGCCGATACTCTGAATGAAAATCTGACCTTCGGCGAACCTCTCGAAAAAAGCTCCGCCGAAGCACTTTACTCACTTTTCGGAATTGATTCGTCTCTCTGTACCGATGCGGCATTTTACGCCGGAAGCGGTGCAACCGCAGATGAAATTGCGGTTATAAGCTGTGTTGACAGCAATGCCGCCAATACTGTTCTTGATGCAGTCAATTCACATTTAAAATATCTTGAAGACGGATACAGCAGCTACGGTCCGGATCAGGTTCCCAAAATCCAATCTGCTGCCGTTATAACTTTGGGTAACTCGATTGTTATGTGTATATGCGAAAATCCCGATGCCGTCAAAGACTTATTGATTTCAAACGAATAATTTTATCGGAGAATAATTATGGTTTTTTCTGAACCTGTTTTTATGTTCTTATTTTTACCTATAACACTGCTGATTTATTATGCGGTTCCGTTCAGGTATAAAAATGCGGTTTTGTTTTTAACGGGACTTCTGTTTTATTCTTGGGGAGAACCGGTTTATGTGTTTATAATGATTCTTTCGACTCTTATTGACTACTTTGCCGGAAGAATTATGGCAAAATTTGATGATAACGAAAGAATCAGAAAGCTTGCATTATTAATTTCCGTTGTAATGAATCTTTCTTTGCTCGGTATTTTTAAATACAGCGGATTTTTCATTGATTCGGTCAATTCTATTTTTGGAGCTTCGCTGTATAATCCCAATCTTCCCCTGCCTATCGGCATTAGCTTTTTCACATTTCAATCAATGTCGTACACAATCGATTTATACAGAAGAAATATTACGGTTCAAAAAAGCTTTGTAAAGTTTTCCGCATTCGTTTCTATGTTCCCGCAGATTGTTGCCGGTCCGATAGTCCTCTATGACGATGTTGCAAAAGAGCTTGAAGAACGCAAAATCAACTTTGAAGATATAAGCGAAGGAATCTCGATTTTTATCTGCGGTCTTTGCAAAAAGGTTTTGATTGCCAATTCCGTCGGTGAGCTTTGGACCGACATTAAGGCGATGGATTATTCCTCTCTCCCACTTGCAACAGCTTGGCTCGGAATTATTGCTTTCACGCTTCAGATTTATTTTGATTTTTCAGGATATAGCGATATGGCGGTAGGACTCGGAAAAATGCTCGGCTTCCATTTCCCGAAAAATTTCGATTATCCTTACAACTCAAAAACCGTCAGCGAATTTTGGCGAAGATGGCATATGACACTCGGCGGTTGGTTTAAAAGCTATGTTTATTTTCCTCTCGGCGGAAGTCGCAATGGAAAAGCAAAAACTATTCGTAACCTTTTCATAGTTTGGTTTTTAACCGGATTATGGCACGGAGCAAGCTGGAATTTTATTATCTGGGGACTTTATTACGGAATAATACTTATCCTTGAAAAGTTTGTTTTTTCCTCTGTAATAAAAAAGCTTCCCGATTTTGTTACAAGAATTTATACATTGCTTGCCGTTGTTATCGGTTGGGTAATATTTGAAATCACCTCACCCATCGATGAGCTTGGATTTATCGGTGCTATGTTCGGATTCGGCGGCTCTTTATTCGACGGATTCACTTTAAACGTTCTTCATAACTATTCTGTAATCCTCATTGTTGCAGCAATTACCGCAACAGGTTTGCCTTTGAAGCTTTGGAAAAAATTTGTTTCCAACAAAAAGCTTGACGGAGTTTGTATTACCGGTGAAATTGCGGGAATGGCAGCTTGCATAGCTTATCTTGTTGATGCATCGTATAATCCGTTTTTATATTTCAATTTTTAGGAGCATCCAATGAAAACTAAGCTTCTCAGAATTTTTATCTTTTTTCTCATTATTCTTATTATTCCGATTTTTACCTTTTTCGGTAAAAAAGAAACAGTAAGCTATAATGAAAACAAAACGCTTGCCGAACTTCCGACACTATCCTTTGAAAGTTGGAAGAATCGCTCGTTTATGACAGGACTTGCAGATTATTTTTCGGATCATTTTGTTTTAAGAGAAGATTTTATAAAATTAAAAAATTCAATAGAAAAAGCAATAGGAAAAAATGAAATTAACGGTGTGTTTGAATATAACGGAAATCTTATTCAAACGTTCAAAAACATCGATTATAAGCTTACAGACAGAAACATTGCATCGTTAAATAAACTTAAAAAACGTTACGACAGCACTCCGTTTTACTTTGTTCCGGTTGTAACGGCACAGCAAAAGTATTCTGAATTTCTTCCCGAATATCTTAATCTCAATAACGAAAAAGAATATGTTGATTACTGCTTCAATAAGCTTACCGGAATCGAAAAAATCGATGTCTCTGCCGAAATATGCGAAATCGATTATTCCTTTTATAAAACCGATCATCATTGGACTACTGATGCGGCATATGAAGCATACAGAAAGCTCGGCGATTATCTCGGTTTTAAAGCAATGGACAAAGAATATTTTCAGATCGAAACGATTTCCGACAGCTTCAAAGGCACTCTTTATTCAAAAACCCTGAACGAAAAAATCTTATCGGACAGTATTGTAGCATATAAAAGTAATTCCGATTTCACATTAAAAATCAAAGATGATGAATATGATTCGTTATATTTTGATAAGTTTTTGAATGAAAAAGATAAATATTCCTATTTTCTTTCCGGTAATCACGGAATCTGCGTTATCGAAAACAAAGGGATTTCACAGGATAAAGAATTACTTGTTATAAAAGACAGCTACGCAAACTGCTTAATTCCTTTTTTGGCAGAGCATTATTCAAAAATAACACTTGTTGATCCGAGATACTGTTCACACACCCAAATAAAAGAAATTGAGCCGTCAAGCTATAGTGCGGTTCTTGTTCTGTTTAATGTTTCCGGATTTTCACAGGAACAAAGCTTCTCACTAATTGAATTTATGGGAGATAAACAATGATAAAATTATTTTCAAAAACAATATCGCCTTCAACCTGCTGCACTGCTATGGCAACAGGCTTTACTCCCTATTTTCTATAACTATCCTTACCGTCATCTTTTTTTGATGACGGTTTTTTTAAAAAATAAGCATTTTTTTGAATTTGAGGATTTAAAAATCACACTATATATGTTATTATATAAGATAAAGTAATATTTAATAAGTTAATAATTGTTATTGGAGGAATATATGAAGCACTTACTTAAACTTATGGATTTGAGCACCAATGAAATCAACGAGATTCTTAATCTTGCCGATCAGCTCAAATACGAAAAAAAGAACGGAATCGAGCACCATCTTCTCAAAGGAAAAACATTGGGAATGATTTTTGCAAAATCTTCAACCCGAACAAGAGTTTCTTTTGAAGTCGGAATGTATGACCTTGGCGGAACGGCTCTTTTCTTAAGCTCTCACGATATTCAGCTTGGCAGAGGAGAACCCGTTAACGATACCGCACGAGTTCTTTCCGGTTATCTTGACGGAATAATGATCAGAACCTTTGACCAGAGCGATGTTGAAACTCTTGCTCAATTCGGTTCGATTCCCATTATTAACGGTTTAACGGATTATTGTCATCCCTGTCAGGTTCTTGCCGACCTTATGACGATTCGTGAATGTAAAGGCTCTATCAAGGGTGAAAAGCTTTGCTACATCGGCGACGGTAACAATATGGCAAACTCTCTTATTGTCGGCGGAATTAAAATGGGTATGTCCGTCAGCATCGCTTGTCCCGAAAACTATAAGCCCGATGCGGAAATTATGAAATGGGCAAGCGAAAACGGAGATTTCACCTGCACAACCGATATTCTTGCCGCCGCAAAGGATGCAGATGTTCTGTATACCGATGTTTGGGCATCTATGGGACAGGAAGACGAAGCGGAAGAAAGAAAGAAAATCTTCAAAGGATACCAAATCAACGATGATGTTATGGCGGTTGCAAAGAATGATGCAATGGTTCTTCATTGCCTTCCCGCTCACCGTGAAGAAGAAATCACCGCAAAGGTTTTTGAAGCTCACGCAAATGAAATTTTTGAAGAAGCCGAAAACAGACTTCACGCACAAAAGGCGGTTCTCGTTAAGCTTCTGAAGGATTAATCAGCTCAAGGGGGTATTAATATGCCAATTAATAAAAACATAAAAAAAGTAATGGTTATCGGTTCTGGCCCTATCGTTATCGGTCAGGCGGCGGAATTTGACTATGCGGGAACACAGGCTTGCCGTGTTCTTAAAGATGCAGGTCTTAATGTTGTTCTTGTTAACTCAAATCCCGCAACAATAATGACCGATAAGGCTCTTGCAGACGAAATCTATCTTGAACCGCTTACCGCCGAAACTGTCAAAAGAATTATAGAAAAAGAAAAACCCGACAGTCTTCTTGCCGGTCTTGGCGGACAAACCGGCTTAACAATTGCAATGCAGCTCAGCAAAGACGGTTATCTTGACAAGATGGGCGTTAAGCTTCTCGGAACAAATGCCGAAGCTATTGATAAAGCTGAAGACAGAAAAATGTTCAGAGATACTATGGAATCCATAAATCAACCCGTTATTCCGTCTGAAATTGCAAACGATGTTGAAACCGCACTTGAAATAGCCGAAAAAATCGGTTATCCCATAATCATCCGTCCTGCATTTACGCTCGGTGGCGGCGGCGGCGGTGTTGCGTATAATCCGGACGAGCTTGCAGTTATAGCAAAAACAGGACTTGACCTCTCCCCCATCACTCAGGTTCTTGTTGAAAAATATATTTTCGGTTGGAAAGAAATTGAATTTGAAACAATGCGTGACAGTGCCGGAAACTGTATCGCCGTTTGCAGTATGGAAAACTTCGATCCCGTCGGAATACATACCGGCGACAGTATTGTTGCTGCTCCTGCACTTTCGCTCACAGATGAAGAATTTGCAATGCTCCGCAAAGCTTCTCTTGATATCGTTGATGCTTTGGGTATTATCGGCGGCTGTAACTGTCAATTTGCACTTGATCCTAACAGTATGAATTATGCTGTTATTGAAGTTAACCCCAGAGTTTCGCGTTCATCCGCTCTTGCAAGTAAGGCAACAGGTTATCCTATTGCAAAGGTTACCGCAATGCTCGCACTCGGAATTACTCTTGACGAAATTAAAAACGATGTTACGGGACTTAACTGTGAAAAATTTGAACCCGACGTTAAATACATTGTTGTTAAGCTTCCCAAATGGCCGTTTGATAAATTCGGAAATGCAAGCCGCAGGCTCGGTACTCAAATGAAGGCAACCGGCGAAGTTATGTCGATCGGTCCTACATTTGAAAATGCAATAATGAAAGCTGTCAGGGGTGCGGAAATTTCTCTTGACACTCTCAACGCAACACCTAAGGTTAAAGCTCCTCTTGAGGACAGATTGAGAAACACCGATGATATGCGTCTTTTCTCTGTCTTTGAAGCAATCAAGAGTGGAATGCCGATTGAAAAAATTCACGATATAACCAAAATAACCGAATGGTTCCTTTATAAGCTTAAAAATCTTGCTGATTTTGAAAAATCAATTGAAAACGGCAATCTTACCGAGGAGCTTTATAATCAAGGAAAGAACTACGGTTATACAGATGCAGCACTTAAACGCCTTTCCGGTGTTAAGGAGCTTGCCTTCCATAAGGATGCCGTTTATAAAATAGTTGACACCTGTTCAGCTAACTTTCCCGTTGCCGCACCTTATTTTTACTCGGTATACGATGAAAAATGTGAAGCAAGACCTTTCCTTGAAAACAACAAAAAGAAAAGAATTATCGTTCTCGGTTCCGGTCCCATCAGAATCGGTCAGGGTATTGAATTTGACTATTCATCGGTACATTGCGTATGGACTCTTAAAAAGCTCGGCTATGAGGTTGCCATTATCAATAACAATCCCGAAACCGTTTCAACCGATTACGATACTGCGGACAGGCTTTATTTTGAACCGCTTACTCCGGAAGATGTTATGAACATCATTAAAGTTGAAAAACCCATCGGCGTTGTTGTTGCATTCGGAGGTCAAACCGCAATAAAGCTTACGAAATTCCTCGATGAAAACGGAATTACCATTCTCGGAACATCTGCCGACGGAATCGACACAGCGGAGGACAGAGAGCGTTTTGATGAGCTTCTTGAAAAATTCGCTATCCGCAGACCTAAAGGTATGGGCGTTATGTCAAAGCAGGAAGCACTTAACGCAGCCAATACTCTCGGCTACCCCGTTCTTCTTCGTCCCTCCTATGTTATCGGCGGACAAAATATGACAATTGCTCACTCCGATGCCGATGTTGAGCACTATATGGATATTATTCTTTCGGGTGAAATCGAAAATCCTGTTTTAGTTGACAAATATATGATGGGTACCGAATTGGAGGTTGACGTTATTTCCGATGGTAAGGACGTTCTTATTCCCGGAATTATGGAGCACGTTGAAAGAGCAGGCGTTCACAGCGGTGACTCAATTGCCGTTTATCCTCCGTACAACCTCAATGACAAGATGCGTGAAAATATCTGCGATGTTTCCGAAAAGCTTGCACTTTCGCTCGGTACAAAAGGTCTTGTTAACATTCAATACCTTATTTATCATAATCAGCTTTATGTTATCGAGGTTAACCCCAGAGCATCAAGAACTATCCCCTATATAAGCAAGGTAACCGGTGTTCCTATGGTTGACATCGCATCAAAGGTTATGATCGGTCAGTCACTTAAAGAGCTTGGATATGGCACAGGACTTTACAAAACGCCTCCTTATTATACGGTTAAGGTTCCCGTATTCTCTTTTGAAAAGCTTTCGGACGTTAACTCAATTCTCGGTCCCGAAATGAAATCAACCGGCGAAGTTCTCGGTATAGGAAAAACAACCGCCGAAGCACTTTACAAAGGATTAACCTCGGCAGGTTTCAAAATTCAGCTCCCGACTGCCGATAAAAATATCGGTATTCTTCTCAGCGTTGACAGCCACGATATGCTTGATGCTGTTTCACTTGCCAAAAAGCTTGATGACCTCAAGATTAAAATTTACGCAACCAAAGAAACAGCCGACGCAATTTCACAGCTCGGAATCGATGTTGAGTACGTTAACAGCAGACACGATGATAACTCCGAAATTTACAAGCTTCTTGAAAGCGGAAAAATTGACTACGTTGTTTATACCGGAGCACTTCAAGATTCAACAATGGGTGACTACATAGCACTTCACAGAAGAGCTGTTCAGCTTTCAATTGCCTGCATCACCTCTCTTGATACGGCGAACGCTCTTGCCGATATCATTGCAAGCCGTTTCAACCAGCAAAACACCGAGCTTGTTGATATCAATAATATGCGTTCGGAAAGAAAGTCACTTAAATTTGCTAAAATGGATGCATCCGGAAATGACCATATTGTTATTGAAAACTTTGACAATTCTATCACTTGCCCCGAGAGTCTTTGCGTAAGCCTTTGCGACAGAAACCACGGAATCGGAAGCGACGGCGTTATCCTTGTTGAAAAATCCGATGTTGCACAGGTTAAAATGAGAGTATTTAATCTTGACGGCAGTGAAGGAAGAATGGGCGGCAACGCAATGCGTTCCGTTGCAAAATATGTTTTCGATAAAGGTTATATCGATACCGAAACAATAACAATTGAAACCGCAAGCGGCGTTAAAAGCGTTGACCTCTACACAATGAACGGAAAGGTAACCTCGGTTTGTGCAAATATGGGCAAAGCCGATCTTGATAACGCTGTTACGAGCACAATCGGTACAAACAGATTTATTGACTATCCCACTATCATCAACGGTCAGGAGCAAAGAATTACCTGCGTTTCAATGGGCAATCCGCATTGCGTTGTTTTTGTTCCCAGAGTTGATACAATTGATATCGAGAAAATCGGTCCCAAATTTGAAAAAGCAGATATTTTTGCTCATAGAGTTAACACCGAATTTGTCAGAGTTGTTAACGAAACCACGCTTAAAATGAGAGTTTGGGAACGCGGTAACGGTGAAACCCTTGCCTGCGGTACAGGTGCTTGCGCTGCGGCTGTTGCGGCTGTTGAAAACGGTTACTGCAAAAAGAATACAGACATAACCGTTAAGGTTAGAGGCGGCGACCTTATTGTTAACTACAGCGACGAAGGCGTTTACCTGACCGGCTCGATAAAGCTTGTTTTTGAAGGAACAGTTGAATATTAATTTTACAGGCAGTCTTGCGTTCAAGACTGCCTGTTTTTCAGTATGTTAAACTTCAATTTCTTGCTTTTTTATTCCGAAAATCATTCTTAAAATTCCGCTTAGAGCCTTGGGACTGCGAACAACAACAATTTTCATTCGTGTCCTCCTTTTCAAAATAGTCTGCAAAGGCTCAATCCCGCAAGTATCAAAACCGCAGCAATTATCAGAATTGCAAGTGTATAAGGGAAAAGTGCCGCAACGACCATCCCTATTGCGAAAGCTATTAACACAGAGCCTTTAGATTCATATCTCAAAAAATCACCGCCCGAAGATACAGCATGAGTCCTTGCTCATTACAGTATAATCAGCGGTGATGTTTTTCGTTACAAAACTTATTTCTTTTTTATTTGCCATTCTTTAATATTTTTCGCCTGCTCCATCATTGCACAATAGCTCTCGTGACGGGTTTTGCAAATTTCACCATCTTCAACCGCCTTGATTATACGGCATCCTTTATCAACGGTGTGAAGACAAGTTGAGAATTTGCATTGACCTATATATTTACCAAATTCGGGAAACAAATCGGGAAGCTTATCCTTTAATATTATTTCGGTTTCTTCCGCTTCAAACGATGAAAAGCCGGGAGTATCGGCAACATAGCCGCCATCCACCTTAAAAAGCTCGCTGTGACGTGTTGTGTGACGTCCTCTGCCGAGTTTATCGCTTATCTCACCGGTTTTAAGTGCAAGCTTCGGATCGATTGCATTAAGCAGTGATGATTTACCAACACCGGAATTACCGCAAAACGCACTGATATGATTATTCAGCTCACTTTTAATTTCGGCAACACCTTCACCTGTTTTGCAAGAAACGGAATAAGCCTTAAAGCCCGATTTGCGATATATATCTGTATATTCATCCGCATTTTCCATATCCGTTTTGGTAAAAACTATAATCGGCTCAATCCCTTTTAAAACAGCAAGTGCCATCATCCTGTCAATAATCAACAAAACAGGCTTAGGCTCACAAACAGATGACACAATAAAAAGCCTGTCAACATTGGCAACGGGAGGTCTTTGGAGAAGCGTTTTCCTTGTGTGAATTTCATCAATGGTATTTTCCGCATTACTGTTAATGCTTATAGTTACCATATCGCCCGCAAGAGGTTTGATTCCGGATTTGCGAAAAATTCCCCTCGCCTTGCATTCATATATTTCACCGGCGGCCTCAACATAATAGAAGCCGCCGATACCTTTAATTATAATTCCGTCAACATTAGACATTTAATCAAATTCCGTCCTTTTGACCAACAGTGAGTGTGATTTGAGTGTTTACATCGTAGGTTTGAGTTAATCCCATAATTCCGGATGCTGTTGCGGAGGGATCTTGAGAAATAACAACACCGTTATCTGCATCGGTATGCACCACAACATAATTAATATGAATATTCGATGAGTTGAAACCTGCGGCAACAAGCGTTGCAACCGCTTGATTCTGTGTCATACCAAGTACGCTCGGCATTTGCTTGCGTCCCGAAACAACAACCGTATTCTGCGAAGAATACATTCCGTTTGTAACAACGGCGGGATTCTTGGTGAAGTCTACCGTGCAAGTATAATATTCGCTATTATTGATATATATTTTAACGGAAACATCACTGCCGCTTCCGGAAACGGTAAACGGATAGGGACTTCCATCAAGAAGGAGCGATTTGCTGACAATTGATTCATTGTTAACAAAAACCTCAAAATTACCTCTTGAACCGGAGGACGGAAGATTGATTGTTATTGTTGCTTCGGTCGATTTCGGAACACCGTTGCTGATAACAATAGATACCTTTGAATTAGGCATTACCTTTTCTCCCGCTTCGGGCGATTGAGAAATAACCGTTCCGGCAGGCTCGCTGCTATTTTCTTCTTTAATATCGGAATCCAAAACAAGCTGAACCGAATTAATCATTGCCTCTGCCGCCTCAACATCAAAGCCAAGGTTTGCAATTGCCGGAACCTCAACAAGATCCTCGTTGCTTGCATAATAAACAATAACAACTGTTCCGCTGTCAACCTCTGTATCAACTTCAGGATCGGTTTTTAAAACCGTTCCGAATTCTTCGGTAAGACTGAGGAGCGGAGTAAGTCTTACGGTTAAGCCTTTGTTTTCAAGAGTTTGCTTTGCAAGCTCATAGCCATAGCCTACAACGGGAGGAATAACAACCTTTTGCTCATTCTGAACAATTGCAAGCTGAACAACATTATTCTTTTTCATTTTCTGACCGCTATCAGGCTCTTGATCAAACACCGTTCCGTTTTCATAAGCACTGTTTGAAATTGTGCTTATTTCAAATCTAAAGTCCTTATAATCGGGATTATCCTTAATATCGGTTTCATAGTTATAACCCACAAATTTCGGAACCGTTAATGACTCACCGCTGAAAACATCGGTAAAGAAATACATAAATGAAAATCCGAGAATCCCGATAACAAGCAATCCGATGATAACACCGATGGCGATTAAGCCGCCCTTGCTTTTCTTGGGTTCATCATCTTCATTTTCCTCGTTATATGATGAATCGGTTTGAGAAGCAGAGGAAGTATGCGTATTTATTATCGGTTGAGCGGGAACGGTATTTCCGCTTTTGGGAACAAATTTTGTCGGCTCTGTATCAACAAAAAAATCATGCTGAAAACGAATAGTCGGATTTCTCTTAAATTCTTCTATATCAAGAAGCATTTCGGCAGCAGATTGATATCTGTCCTTGCTGTTTTTTTGCATAGCGTGCATCACAATCTGCTCAAGACCTACGGGAATGCTGCTGTTAAGCTCTCTGGGCTTTATCGGATCGCTTTGGAGCTGCATAAGTGCAACCGAAACGGAATTGTCCGACTGAAAAGGAAGCTGACCGGTAAGCATTTCGTACAAAACAACACCTACGGAATAAATATCCGCTCTGTCATCCGTTGCATCGCCCCTTGCTTGTTCGGGACTGATATAGTGAACCGAGCCGATAGCACTGTCGGTCATTGTTTTTGTATCACTGTAGCTGAATCTTGCTATGCCGAAATCGGTAACTTTAATATTGCCGTTTGAAAGAAGCATAATATTTTGAGGCTTAATATCACGATGCACAATACCTTTATCATGAGCGTGCTGAAGTGCTCTCAAAATTTGAATTGTAAAATGAACCGTTTCTTTAATGCCGAGTCTACGCTGCTGCTCAATATACTCCTTCAATGTTATTCCTTCAACATATTCCATAACAATATATTGAAGCCTGTCACCGTAGCTGACATTATAAACCTTTACTATGTTGGGATGAGAAAGAACGGCAATTGCTTTCGATTCATTTTTAAATCTTCGTCTGAATTCTTCATTTGCAAGATATTCATCCTTTAAGATTTTAACCGCAACTGTTCTGTCATCAATATTGTCATATGCTTTATAGACAACAGCCATACCGCCAACGCCGATAACTTCCTGAATTTCGTATCTGCCGTCAAGTCTTTTGCCGGTATAATTATCCATATATAAACATTCCTTTCAAATTACAAGTCAAATAATAATCAGTAGGTTACGCAGACAACCGTTACATTGTCTCCGCCACCGTTTTGATTTGCAAGATTAACAAGTCTGTCAGCATATTTATAATAACAGCCGTCGCTTGTAAGCTTAAGAATATCTTCCGGTGAAGAAAAATTTGTAAGTCCGTCCGAACAGAGAATCAAAATATCTCCGTCATAAAAGGTTTCCTGACAAAAATCGACTTTAATCACATCGTCAACGCCGAGTGCTCTTGTTATAATGTGCTTACTTGGATGGTCAACCGCTTCTTCGGCGGTTATTTCGCCCTTTTCTATCATATTTTGAACCACCGAATGATCACGGGTAAGCTGAATAAGTTCTCCGTTTGAAACCTTGTATGCTCTGCTGTCGCCTGCGTGTGCTATGTAAAGAAAAGAATTGGCAACCAAAGTCACAACAGATGTTGTTCCCATACCTTCATATTCTTCGTTCGTTTTTGAAAGGTTATAAATATGCTTATTGGCATTCTCGATTGCCGATAACAGCAGGCTTTTTATTGAAAGATCCCTCATATCATCAATATATCTTTCACTGATAAATTCATTTATAACCTTCACAGCTTCGGAGCTTGCAAGTGCACCTTCGGCAGCACCTCCCATTCCGTCACACACAACGGCAAGCACTGCTCCGTTCGATAATTCGCAAACAGAATAAGAATCCTGATTGTTATCACGAACAACACCTTTATCGGTTCTTGCAACAATTTTCATACTTATTCAACTCCCCTCGTTCGGTTTTTATTTTCTTTTTGCCTTAGCTGACCGCACGATGCATCGATATCGGAACCGAGTTTTCTACGCACGGTTGCGTTAATTCCGTTTTTTCCGAGAATTTCGGTAAATCTTTCTATTCTTTGATGACTGCTCGGCTTAAACGGACTTTCGGCAACTTCATTAACCGGTATAAGATTAATATGACAGAGCATTCCTTTCAGCTTTGAGGCAAGAAGAAATGCACATTCATCTGAATCATTAACACCGGATAGCATTGAATATTCAAATGAAATTCTTCTTGATGTTTCGGACGAATATTTTCGGCAAGCTTTTAAAAGCTCATCAACAGAATATTTATTATTAACAGGCATTATGCGGCTACGCAGCTCATCACTCGGAGCGTGAAGCGAAACAGATAAAGTCAGTTGCAGATGCCGTTCAAGCAATTCATAAATTTTCGGAACGATTCCGCAAGTTGAAAGAGAAATATTTCTCATTGAGATATTAAGACCTTTTTCATCTGTTATCAATTCCAAAAAACGCATAACATTATCAAAATTATCAAGCGGTTCACCCATACCCATAAGAACGATACGTGATATTCTTTCGCCTAAATTTCTTTGAGCAGCATAAACCTGCGAAAGAATTTCTCCCGCCGTAAGGCTCCTTTTGTATCCGCCGAGAGTTGATGCACAGAATGCACATCCCATCTTACAGCCTACCTGTGAAGACACGCAAATAGTGTTGCCGTATTTATATTTCATAACAACACTTTCAACAAAATCTCCGTCATACATCTCAAACAAAAATTTTACCGTGCCGTCAAGCTTTGAAACCTGCTTTCTTGCGATTTTGCAGCTATATATCGGAAATGATTCATCAAGCTTTGCTCGAAGCGATTTCGGAAGATTCTGCATTTCGTCATAATCGGAAACAAGGTGCTTATGAAGCCATTCGTATACCTGCTTTGCACGAAACTTTTGAATATCCTCCGCCGAAAAGCAAGCTGCCATTTCTTCAAATGTCATTGAAAGAATATCTTTATTCATTTACTATCTCCGTTTTTACAAAAAGCAGCAACAAAAAATCCGTCTGTTGAGTGAATATGAGGCATAAGAGTAAGGTATTTATCATCGTCTGCGTATCTTTGCAATTCGGGCATAATCCTTACTGCCGAAAATTCGGGATGCTCTTTCAAAAAGCGATCGCAAACCTCGGAATTTTCTTTCGGATTAAGAGTACAGGTTGAATAAACGATTCTGCCGCCATCTTTTAAATATTTAATGGAGTTACATAATATACGATACTGCAATTCGGGCAAATTGTCAATATCATTACGGCTTTTAAAGCGTATTTCGGGCTTTCTTCTTATTATTCCGAGACCGGAACAGGGAACATCGCAAAGTACTCTGTCGGCAACACCGTAATTTTCATTAAAAATAGACGCATCTGACAGGTACGAAAAAACATTCTTCAAGCCGAGCCTTTCCGAACCGTTTTTTATAAGCTCAACCCTTGACTGATAAACATCAAACGCTCTGACGACACCGCTGTTTTCCATCATTTCGGCAACGGTAAATGCTTTGCCGCCCGGTGCGGAGCACATATCAAATATAACTTCATTCGGTTTTGCATCAAGAGCCTTGCAACAAATTTGAGAAGCGATATCTTGTGCGTGGAACAAGCCTT
The DNA here is from genome assembly GCA_964571095.1 of uncultured Clostridium sp. Lineage (GTDB taxonomy): Bacteria > Bacillota > Clostridia > Oscillospirales > Acutalibacteraceae > CAG-177. The sequence continues at coordinate 54,093 of CAZNAC010000003.1, forward strand.
CTTTAAATGCATCAAGCTGCTCGATTGAACCTGTATTGCTTAGAATCAACGCATTATCAACCATAGGAGATTTTTCGGAAATAACTCCTTCCTCCGCAAGTCGCCAGATAAGCTCATCGGTTGAAATTTTGGTAGTATTGACTCTGACAACAACGCTCGGAGCTTCCAAGGCTTTTTCCGCAAGTGCCACGGCATTATCAAAGCCATACGCATTAATCCAAAGAGAAAGAATCCATTCCGGACACGAATACTTTACGGAGAGAAAATCGGGATCCTTTTCATCACCCTCCGGAAGCCTTAATCCGTTATCCGAAACACGGCGAAGCACTGCATTAACAAGTGAAGCGGCAAAGGATGACTTATTTACCTTTGCAAGATTTACACTTTCATTAACAGCCGCCCTCGACGGTACTTTATCCATAAATAAAAGCTGATATGTACCCATTCTCAAAATAGTATGCAGCTCCGGCTTGAGCTTTCTTACCGGCTGATTAAGATAAAGACCGAGATTATAATCTATAAGCATTAATCTGTCAAGGGTCCCGTAAACAATATTGCATATAAACGCTCTGTCACGCTCATCATACCCTTGGTTCTCTTTTAATATACTGTCAACAGCCAAATTGGAATATGCTCCGTCACGATGCACTTTAAGCAACGCTTCAAAAGCAGCCTGTCTTGGGTTTTTCATATATTCATATCCTTTCGGGAGGAAAAATCAGTCATTTCTTCTGAAGCGTAAAATAAGTCTGAGAAGGTTTGCAAGTGCAACAATCATCGATGCAACATATGTCATTGCCGCTGCGATAAGAACTTTTTTGGCACTCGGTACCTCGTCATCCGAAAGAAGTCCTCTTTCACCGATAACATTAATTGCTCTGCGACTTGCATTCAACTCAACGGGCAAGGTTACAACCTGAAAAAGAGCAATTGCGGAATAAAGAATAAGTCCGATGGCAATCAGAGGCTCAAAGCCGAAAAAGTAACCGGCAATCGCAAGAGGAATACCGAGAGAAGAACCTAAATTGCAAACGGGAATCAATGAATTTCTTATTTTAATCGGCATATAATTCTCTGCGTGCTGGGCAGCGTGACCCGCTTCGTGGCAGGCAATGCCGACTGCCGCAATGCTCGTACTGCCGTAAACTCCCTGCGACAGACGAATAACCTTTAATTTGGGATCATAATGGTCGGTAAGCTTTCCCGAAACCTGTTCGATTCTGACATCACTTATTCCGTAATAAGTCAAAATTGCCTGAGCTGCGTATGCTCCTGTTATTCTTCTTGAATTTTCAACCTTTGAAAATTTGTTATAGGTTGACTTTACCTTAAACTGTGCCCATGCGGCAAGAATAAGTGCCGGAATAACAAGAATTATATAATAATAATCAACAAAGAAATAAGGCATATCTTTTCTCCTTTCGACTCTTTATTCAAACACATCTCCGATATTAATTTTATTACCCCTCATAAAATCTGCACAGCTCATAGCTTTTTTGCCCTCAGGCTGAATTGTCAGTATTTCAATACAGTTCAAATCTCCGCAGCAAACAACAAGTCGCTTTCCCGATTCAACAACCTCTCCGGCTTTTTTGCCTTTTTCGGAGGTTAAAATACTGCTGTGAATCTTAACCGTTTTACCGTTCACCTTGGCATTTGCTGACGGCCAAGGATAAAGCCCTCTGATTTTATTATGAACTTCAGCAGCGGTCAAATTCCAGTCAATAGGTGACAATTCCTTTGAAAGAATCGGTGCATAAGTAAATTCGTCGTGATTCTGTTTAACGGGATGAAGCTCGTCATTTGCAAGAGCATCAATCGTCTTTTCAAGAACATCTGCACCAAGCAGCGAAAGCTTATCGTGAAGCTCTTCGGCAGTCATATTTTCAGTTATTTCCGTTTCGGCAGATATCAGCATATCGCCGGTATCAAGTCCCGCATCCATCTGCATTGATGTTACACCGGTTTTTTTAAATCCGTTTATAATCGACCATTGAATCGGTGCGGCACCTCTAAGCTTGGGAAGCAAGGAAGCGTGAATATTAATACAGCCGTACTTTGGAAATTCAAGTATTTCTTTCGGAAGAATTTTACCGTATGCAACAACAATTACAAGCTCCGGATTTGCTTCTTCAAGCATTTTCAACGCCGTTCCGTCTTTCATAACAGCGGGCTGATAAACCGTAATGCCGTTTTCCATAGCAAGAAGCTTAACCGGCGGCGGAGTTAATATCATTTTTCTGCCTTGAGGTTTATCCGGTTGAGTAAAAACGCCCGTAATCTCGTGACCGCAATCAATAAGCCTTTGTAAGCAAGGAACGGCAAAATCGGGTGTTCCCATAAATACTATTCTCATTCCGTAAGCTCCTTTTTAATTACCTTTTGAGTAAAAACAATTCCGTCAAGATGGTCTATTTCGTGGCAGAAGCAACGTGCTTTAAGCTCTGTGCCTTTATAAACGCACCATTTTCCGTTTCTGTCCTGTGCCTTAACTCTGACAACCGCAGGTCGGCATGTTACTCCGGATTCACCCGGCAAAGAAAGACAGCCCTCCTGAGCAAACTGTTCACCCTCGGCACTCATTATTTCGGGATTGATAAGTTCAATATATCCGTCACCGCAATCGATAACCACAACTCGTCTCAGTATGCCAACCTGCACTGCGGCAAGTCCGACTCCGTTTGCGTGATACATAGTTTCTTTCATATCATCAAGAAGCTGCCACAACCGAGCATCAAACTTATCAACCTGTCGTGACTTTTTATTTAAAATCGGATCACCTATTTTTACAATATTTCTTATCGCCATTAATGTCAGTCCTTTCATATGTAAAAATCAAGTATTTTCCGGATTAATGTCCGCATAAAGATTCACTTTTGAAAAGCGGGAATCGGCGCTTGTTTCAATAAGCAATTTAGAAATCATTTTTCTGAATCTTGCCGTATTTCGGCATTTTATAATTAATCTGTATCTGAATTTTTCATTAACCTTTGCAACACGTGCCGGCATAGGGCCGAGCGCTATAATCTTTTCACCTTTAAATTCACCGTTTAAATAATTTTTCAGCATATCAAGAGTTTCTCTTGATGCATTTTTTACCACGGTTTCATTTTCCCCTGAAATTCCGACAACACATAAATCACAATACGGAGGATAAACAAGTGCTTTTCGCAATTTTATTTCCGTATCAAAAAAAGCATCGTAATCCTGCTTCGCCGCAAGACGAATTATTTCGTTTTCGGGAGTTAGCGTTTGAATAATCGCCGTACCTTTGTGTTCTCCTCTGCCTGACCTTCCGACAACCTGCGTAAGCAGAGAAAAAGTTTTTTCAAGACTGCGAAAATCATCGTTATAAAGCTGTTGGTCAACGGATATAACGCCAACAAGCGTCACATTCGGAAAATTAAGACCTTTCGCAACCATTTGCGTGCCAATCATTATATCATATTCACCTTTTGAAAAGCTATCCAACAGTTTTTCGTGTGAATTTTTACCCGCCGTGGAATCGGTATCCATTCGGAGAATCCTTGCCTGCGGAATAAGCCGCTTTAAATCATCTTCGATTTTTTGGGTTCCGAAGCCGGAATATCTTACAGAGCTTTCACCGCATTCAGGGCATACGCTTGAAAACGGAACGGAATAACCGCAATAATGACACATAAGACGGTTATTTGCCGTATGATACGTTAAAGATATACTGCAATGAGGACAACAAATAACACTTCCGCACGAATTACACGCAGCAAAAGTATTAAAGCCTCGTCTGTTAATCAGAAGAATAGATTGTCTTCCCGCCTCCAAATTCTTTGTGAGACCGTCGAAAAGCGTTTGACTGATGGCTTTACTTCCCTGTGCCTTTTCCGCCGAACACATATCAACGGTTACAACATCGGGTAAAACTGCATTACCGTATCTCTTATCAAGTCTGCAAAGACTGTATTTTCCGCTAATCGCCGAAGCAAAGCTTTCAACGCTCGGCGTAGCCGAAGCAAGAAGAAGCAAGCATTTATTATATCCGACCCTATATTTTGCAACATCGATTGCGTTATATCTCGGTGTCTGCTCGGATTTATATGTATGCTCCTGCTCCTCATCGATAATTATCAAGCCTATATTTTCCGCAGGAGCAAAAACAGCACTTCTTGTTCCGATAATTATTTTCGCTTCGCCTCTTTTAACTCGCTTCCACTGCTCAAGGCGTTCTCGAACAGAAAGTGCACTGTGAAAAACGGCAATATCATTTCCGTATCTTTTGCAAAAAAGAGCTATTGTCTGCGGAGTAAGTCCGATTTCCGGAACCATAACTATAACCGCTTTTCCATCGTCAACTACCTTATCGATAACGCTCATATAAACAGAGGTTTTGCCGCTTCCGGTAACGCCGTAAAGCAACGACACAGATGAACCGTTCAATTCGGTTCGCTTTGTAAGGCTTTGGTAGGCATTATTCTGTTCCTCGGTCAAAAGAATCGGCGTTCTTTCACCCTTTTCGTCCGAAAATCGCGGCAGTGTCATTATTTCACGCTCATAAAATTCGGCAATTCCTTTTTTTACAAGCGTTTGAGCAACAGCAGGAGTAAGACCGGTAAAATAGCATAATTCTTTAACGGATGCAGAACCGATATCTTTAAGAATATCAACAATTTGCCGTTGTTTTGAGGTAAGCTTCTGTTCGTTTTCGCTCGGAATAAGACGCATCATCTTAACCGACAAATCGCCGAGATTTCTCATAGCTCCGTAATTGCACAGAAGCAATCCCTTTTGAACAAGTGCGGAAAGGGCAGATGAATCTTTCTTTATTCCGAGTGATTTAAAAACAGTATCGCTTTTAACATAAACTTTTCTTTTTTCAAGAAACCGCATAATCTCTTTTTCGGTTTCGTTAAGCTCCTCTTCGGAATAATCGGGAAGCTCCGGATTAACCGCATAAGATGCAACTATTCTGTGGTTAATTCCCGTTGGAAGCATCGCCTTTGCAGCCTCATAGAGCGTGCAAAAGGTTCTGTCCTTTATCCATACGGCAAGTGAAAGCATTTCATCATTCAAGAGCGGTGTCTTATCGAGAACCTCCGAAATTTTTTTCAGTTTTTTTCCGTCCGAATAGTCGGTTGTATCAAAAATTATACCTATGCACTTCTTATTTTTAGCACCAAAGGGTACGGTTACTCTGCAACCCTTTAAGGCAATATCTTCAAGCTGTTCGGGGATTATATAATCAAATTCTTTGTCAAAGGAAAAGGTTGAAGCTTCAACGGCAACCTTTGCAAATTTCATTTGATTTCACTCCCCTCACATAATTAATGCACTGTCAGATATTTCTTATTTCTTCAGGCTCAACGATAACATAATCGCCTTTTATTATTTCGTCAATCGCAAGGCTGACAGGCTTTTCCGTCATTATAATTTTATCTTCTTCTGCTTTTTCGGAAATTTCTCTCGCTCTTTTTGCCGTTGCGGTAACAAGAGAATAGCGGCTGAGATGGTTTTTAAGAACGCCTCTTAAATCGGGATTAAACATTATTTATTACCTCACTTAAAAATTTTTTATTTCTTGCGGTTTTAAGCTTTTCGGAATTAATTATTGTTTCAATTCCGGAAACAGCGTTTTCAACCGTATCATTAACTACAACATAATCATATTCGGGAGCCTTTTTCATTTCCTCCCGTGCTATAACCAAGCGGTGATTTATGGTTTCTTCATCCTCGGTATTGCGTGCTCTCAAGCGTTCTTCGAGAACACGAATCGAGGGCGGCATAAGAAAAATACTTATAACATCGGGATAAAGCCTTTTTATTTTTTCGGCTCCCTGTACTTCGATTTTCAAAATTGCCGCTTTACCGTTTGAAAGCATATCATCAACAGGCTCCTTGGGTGTACCGTAAAAATTACCTGCATACTCCGCAAATTCCAGCATTTTGTTTTCATCTATTTTCTTTTGAAAATAATCTCGTTCAACAAAATAATAATGAATACCGTCAATTTCTCCTTGCCTTCTGGTGCGTGTTGTCATCGAAACGGAAACCTTTATATCATCCCTGTTTTCGGTTAAACGATTAAGAACGGTATCCTTTCCCGTGCCGGAGGGAGCAGAAAGAATAATGAGAATTCCGCCGTTATCCATTTACTCATCGTCCTCCTCATCTTCAAGCTCGTCCAAATCATCGTTAAGTCTGTTGGCAACCGTCTCAGACTGAAGATATGTTAAAATAACGTGGTCGCTGTCTGTAATTATAACAGCTCTTGTTCTTCTGCCGTGCGTTGCATCGATGAGAGTCCCTTTTTCTTTACATTCCTGAATTATTCTTTTTATCGGAGCAGATTCAGGGCTGACAATCGCAACAAGACGTCCGGCATTAACCATATTGCCAAAGCCGATATTGATAAGCTTCATCATTTTTCCTCCGTTATTCTATGTTTTGAACCTGCTCACGGATTTTTTCAATTTCCGCTTTGATTGAAACAACTCTGCGGGCAATTTCAACATCCTGAGCTTTTGAGCCGATGGTATTTGCTTCTCTGTTAAGCTCCTGAACAAGAAAATCCATCTTTTTTCCGACAGCATCACTTTGTTCAAGGAACAAACGAAGCTGTGAAATATGGCTGCGTAATCTGACCGTTTCTTCGGCAACCGCAATTTTATCCGCAAATATTGCGGCTTCCGTGAGGATTCTTTGTTCGTCTATATGAGCATCGCCGAGAAGCTCTTTAAGCCTTCCGAGAAGCTTTTCATTATATTCCGCAACGGTTTCGGGTGAACGAACTTCAATATACTCAACATTTGTTATGATTTCATCAAGTCTCGAAAGAATATCCTTTTTCAGCCGCTCGCCCTCACGTTCACGCATTGAAATGAAACCGTCGAGAGCTGTTTGTGCAACGATTGAAACCGCATTCCAAATCCTGTCCTCATCATTCGCCTGCTTGCGAACAACAAAAATATCGCTTACCCTTGAAATATCCGAAACCTTAATATCATTATCAAGTCCGTAAGTATCCGAAAGCTCCTTGTATGCGGCAAGATATCCGTTTACAAGAGGATGATTAAGAGTAATAACGGTATCCGGTTCTTCTACAGCTTCAATTTGGACGAAGCATTCCATTTTTCCTCTTGTCAGCTTACCGTTGAAAAAGCTTTTCAGCTTCTCGTCGAGAAAACCGTAATTTCTCGGAAGCTTTGAAGAAAACTCAAAATATCTGTGGTTAACACTTTTGATTTCAACCATTATATTCATACCATCTACAAGCTGTTGAGATCTGCCGTAGCCGGTCATACTTTTTATCATATTATTGAACATCTCCTATATTATTAAACGGTTTTGAATTATGGCAGGAACATCCGCACATTAAGGCTTCGGGAATTTCAACACTCAAGATATCATTACCCTCAAATCCAAGCCTGTCTAATGCACTGCAAAAAAGCTTTTTATCGGCATTGCAGATATAAGCATTCTTGTTCGCCGCAAAATTCATTGCAGCTCTTGCCAAGCCTTCAATTATAATATCATCGTCGCAAGAAATCTCCTTGATGAACATATTATAACCGTCAATCGTAAATATACAAAACCCAAGCTCTGTTTCATTTTCAAAAGCTTTGATTCCGAATGCATTCTCTTTCTCAAAAGGAATAAATCCAATCATTTTGAACCTCCGCCCGTTTTTATTCCCGCAGCTTTAAAAAGGTTCTCAACCTCTGACTGCGTAAGCTCTCTCCACTCACCGGGTTTGAGCATACCCAGCTTAACGGAACCAATGGCAATTCTCCTAAGCCGTGCAACCTCAAGCTCTAAGCTCTCACACATTTTGCGAATCTGACGGTTGCGGCCTTCGTAAAGCACAATTTCAAGAACAGATCTGTCTTCTTCTCTTGAAATAACGTGAACATCGGCGGGTACGGTCATTTTGCCGTCTATTTCCACACCTGTTGAAAGGATTTCAACCTGTTCCGGCGAAACCTTAGCCCTCACGGTAACACGGTAGGTTTTGGGAACGTGCTTTGACGGGTGCATCATCGCATTTGCAAACGCACCGTCATTGGTCATTATCAATGCACCCTCCGAAACACGGTCAAGCCTGCCGACAGGATAAATACGCTCTTTAACATCCGTTACAAGCTCAAGAACACATTTTCTGCCAAGCTCATCATCGGTTGTTGTTACATAGCCTCTCGGCTTATTAAGAAGAATATAGCGATGAGTTTTTTCTTTTTTTACTTTTTTGCCTTTAACGACAACAGTATCTTTTTTCGGATCAACGCTGTCGCCGATTTGAGCAACGGCACCGTTAACCTTAACGCTTCCGTTCCTTATCATTTCTTCGGCTTTACGTCTTGAAGCAACTCCGGCTTCCGAAAGAAATTTCTGTAGTCTGATTTTATTATCGGTCAATTATTTCACCACCGAAAATTAAATAGTTCTTTTATCTTTTGAATTAAATCGGAGAATAATCCTCTTTCCTCTTTAACCGCCGTCTTTGCGGGCTTTAGATACACCGATTCCGCAGCAAGCAACGGAACCTCATCTATAACACCGTTATTTGAATAAAAAACGGCATTACCGACAAATGAATTTATCGGCAAAGGGGCATACTCAAACGGTTTAAGAATAATTCTGCAACAGCATTTCTCACCCGAAAGCCATTCGGGAACATAAGCAAGCTTAACGGGAATACTTGTTTTATCCCCGCCTGTAACTTTAAGCGAAATATCACTCAAATCACAGCTTATCAGTGCTCCCTTATACTTTGAAAAGCCGTATTCGTACATAGAAATATGGTCATTCCAGTCATCAGGTGCGTTTAGTGTTACGGCAACAAGCGTCACACCGTTTCTCTTTGCTGCACTGACAAGACATCTTCCGCTTTTCTTGGTAAAGCCCGTTTTTATGCCGATTGTATCGGAATATTTCCACAAAAGCTTATTATGATTTGTAAGCGTGCGTTTATAGGGCGGGTTTCCGTAAGTAAGACTCGCTTTCTTTTGTGAGCAAATTTGCAGAAATTCGGGATTTTTTATACACTCGCAAGCAAGCAAAGCCATATCATAAGCTGTTGAATAATGATTATCATCGTCAAGACCGGACGGAGTTACAAAATTGGTATTGCTCATACCGATTTCGGCAGCTCTTTCATTCATCAGCTTTGCAAATCCCTCTTGACCGCCGCCGATAACATATGCAACTGTATTTGCAGCATCGTTGCCTGATTGCAAAAGCATTCCATAAACAAGCTCTTTCATCGAAACGCTGTCACCTGCAAGAAGTCCCATAGAAGTTCCTTCAACCGATACCATTTCTTTTGTTACCGTTATTTCCTGTTCCGGCATTGCCATCTCAAGTGCAAGCAATGAAGTCATTATTTTGGTTGTACTTGCCATAGAAAGCTTTTTGTCGGCATTTCCGGAAAACAATATTTCGCCGTTATTTGCACACATTAGTATCGCACTTTCCGCAAAAACATTAACCTGTGCAAATGCCGTAATCTCCAAGCCGAAGAAAAACAGGACAGAAACTGCCATTGCGATTATTCTCTTTTTCAATCATCTCATCCTCACATATTCAAATAATAAAATATATGCGGATAAAAGGCTTTGTTATACAAAAATTATGCTGTCGGCTCCGAGGAAGACATATAATCGTTAATTGCCGTGTCAACAGTATTATCCTTATTTTTAAGCTGACCGATAACATCGGTTGCCTTATCGACAATATCGGGTACCATTCCGATAACTCTTTCAACCGAGCCTTCTGCGGCATTAATGTATTTTACCGAAACATTTCCGTTATTTACAACAAGAAACGCAACGGGAGAGATTGTTATTCCGGCTCCGCCGCCGCCGCCGAAAAGCTCTTGATTACTCTTTGAGGGAAAATCCGTACCGCCGGATGCAAAGCCGTATGTAACCTTTGATACGGGGATAATTTGGAGTGTTTCGCTGATTTTAATGGGATCACCGATTATTGTGCTGACATCTACAAGGTCCTTAATCTTTTCGATTGATGTACCGAGGATTCCCGATGCTGATTGTTCTTTCATTTTGTTTTCCGCCTTTCTGAAAATATTATTTTATTATCTTATATTCTGCTTTTCCACCATAGGCTTTTCGGCCTTGCTGTGCTTAAGCAATTTTATAACAACTTTAAATAGAAGCTCAAATGCAACAATGATAACCGCATTAATAAGCTTTATCGGTCTTACGGAAATCTTTGTATGAAGCCTTGCGTTATTTTTTCCGTAAATAAAATCGGGATTTATTTCAATGCTGTATTTTTTCACTCGCATTGTACTGACAATAAGTCCCATAGCGGGAAATGCCGCCGAACAGGTTTCGCCGTATTTTATCGCCGTATCCGCCGAATCGCTTTTACCTACCAACAGCGAAACATAAAGCTCTTCAAAAAGAAACGCCCTGCCGATTCTTTTGAACATACCGCTTATTGCATTCGCCGTATCCTTGAGCAGTCCGACCACTCCGTCAACGCCACGGTTACGATAAAAGCGGACAAACATATTATCCTTTTTCTTTTCTTTGGGTTCCTTTACTGTTTCGCTATCGTTTTTCGGCTTTTCTTTTTTCTTGTCTTTTTTCTTGTCTTTTTTCTTATGCTTCTCTTTCATCGGCATAAGATTGAATTTTAAGAAAAGCCACCTAACAGATAGCTCGATATCATTTTCATAATGAACGGTAACAACAAACTTTATCGACAGTAAAGCAATAAAAAATGCAACAATTCCGAGTATGATGTATAGAGCTGTCAATTCATCTCCTCCTCTGCATTTTGGAAGAAATTCCTTATTTGTTCGCCCTGTTCATTATCGATTTCATCGTCGGGTTCACGGATTGTATCCTGCTTTTCGGGAAGCTCAGGCAAATCCGAAAGCGATGAGAGGCAAAAGCATCTTAAAAAATCCGGTGTGGTTCCGTAAAGCAATGGTCTTCCGGGCAAATCAAGTCTGCCCTTTTCTTCAAGCAGACCTTTTTGACAAAGCGTTGCAACAACGCCCGAACAATCAACACCTCTGATTTGTTCGATATAAGCCTTGGTTACCGGTTGATTATAAGCCACAACCGCAAGCACCTCAAACGCAGCAGGCGAAAGCGGAGCATTCTTTTTTAAATCAAGAGCATTTCTGACATACTGTGCATATTCGGTGCGGGAACAGAGCTGATATTTACTGCCCAAACGAAGAAGGCAAATTCCGCTCTTACGCTCATCGAGCTGCATTGATAGCTCCCAAAGAGCACCTGAAATTATTTCGGCATCGATTTCAAGCGACTGTGCGATTCTCGAAAGCTCAACCGGTTCGCCGGAGGCAAACAGAATCGCTTCGCACGCCGCACGAATTTCTTCATTCGTCAATTTCTATACTCTCCTCTCCGCCCTCAAGCAAGGTTATTTCGGCATTTTCTCCTTCTCCGTCAATCAAAACTCTTTTTGCTTTCGCCATAGCAAGCAAAGCAAGAAAGGTTGCGACTATTTCGGAACGGGATTCCGATTCCTCAAAAAAAGAAATAAAATTACGTTTTTTCGATTTTTTAAATTTATTGATAATAAAACCGATTCGCGATGAAACGGAAACGATTTTATGAGCAACGATTCCCCGAAACGCTTCAAATGGAGGCGGAAGTCTACGTTTTCCCTTGCCTACGGCGGAAATATATGCCTTAAATATTTCATACGGCTCGTGAATTCGAGTGTAGGTCATATCAACTTCGATTTCCTCCGGCGGTCTTGAATAAAGTTCAAATCCTTTTGCCTGATTTTGAAGCTTTCCGGCAATCGTTTTGCAATCCTGATATTCGGTTAGCTCACCGCGAAGCTCTTCAACAAGCTTTTCGGCTTCTTCGTGAACCGGCAAAAGAGAAACGGTTTTGATATATAAAAGTCTTGCCGCCATTTCGAGAAATTCGCTCGATACCTCAAGGTTATCATCCTTCATCTGACGAACATATTCAAGATACTGCTCAATGATTTCCATTATCGGAACATCATTGATGCTTACCTTCTTTTTTGAAATAAGCTGAAGCAGCAAGTCCATGGGGCCTTCAAAAACTTCAAGCTTATATTGAATTTTTTCCAAGGATATACCCCTTTCGGTCATCAAATAAACGGTAAAAACGGAAGTCTTGCAACAAAGCTGATTCCCGTCATAACAATTCCGGTAAGAAAGCTTAAAGGCTTATCGAGAATGCCGAAAATTATAAGAGCAAAAACTCCGAGAATAATATAACGCTCATACTGCATTATTTTGAAATAATATTTTTGCGGAATCAGAAGATTGGCAATTCTCGAACCGTCAAGCGGAGGAATCGGAATAAGATTAAACACCGCAAGGCTTACGTTTATTTGAGCAGCAACGCGGAAAAATACCATCGAAACCTGAGCAACAAGCTGTGCACCGGCAGGAAAGAACGAACAGGCATTTGCAAGAATCATAAAGAACAAAGCCATAAGAAGATTTGCAACAGGTCCTGCAAGAGCTGTTAATGCCATTCCGGATTTGGGATTTTTAAATTTGCGGGGGTTAACCGGAACCGGCTTTGCATATCCGAAGCCGACCAAGAAAATCATAACCGCACCCATAATATCGATATGTGCAAGCGGAGCAACCGTAAGTCTTCCCTTGAGTCTCGGAGTATCATCGCCGAGCTTTGTTGCAACAAGAGCGTGTGCATATTCGTGAATAGGCAAGGTACAGAAAACAACAAAAACTCTTGCAAGCAGGTTCATTAAAACGTCGATTGAAAACCCGTTTCTCAATAAATCAAAAATCATTTTGCATCCTTTCCCGAACGGTATCCGACAACCGTTCTTTTAATACCGTTAAAATCCGTTATGGTTTCGGTTGAATCACATTTCAAAGAAAACAGCCTTATAATATCTTCTGCCTGACCTTCGCCGCACTCAACGGCAACCGCACCTCGGCAGAATCCGAGCCATTTATCGTTAATCAATCTGTAAAAATCCAATCCGTCCTCACCGCCGTCAAGTGCGGCGGCAGGCTCGAAGCTTACCTCTCTTTGAAGCGACGGAATCATATTTTTTTCGATATAAGGCGGGTTGGAAAGAATCAAATCGGGAATCGGAAAACCAAAGCTCTCAAATCCGTTAAAAATATCGCCCTTAACGGCAATTGCATTTTTACAGCCGAGAGAATGTTTGTTTTTCAAAAGATAATCAAAGGCTTCATCGGATTTTTCAACAAGATATACCGTTGAATCCGGAATATTCTTTGCAACACAAAGCCCGATACAACCGGAGCCGGAGCACAAATCCAAAACAATCGGATTATCGAATTTTTTGAGATAATCCATTGCGAAGTCGACAAGAAGCTCTGTTTCCGCTCTCGGAATAAGAACTCCGTTTCCGACCGAAAAGGTTTCTCCGTAAAAATCCCACGACTCGATTATATATTGAACAGGTTCACCCGTAATTCTGCGATTTATCAATCCAAAATATTTTTCGGCTTTTTTTGATTCCGCATTATCCTCAGAATGAAAAATCGCATATTCTTTTCCGCACTCGAAAACAGCTTCAAAAATCCATCGTGCTTCATTGAAATAATTTTCGGTTCCGTTGTTTTTAAGAATCTCGATTCCTTTTTTCAATAATTCGGAAACAGTCATTCCGCACTCTCCGAATCATTTTTCGAGCTGTCGGGAACCTCACCGCTAAGGCACGCTTTCATAGCTTCAATCGCAACCTCAATAATCGCATCGTCCGGCTCGGCGGTTGTTATTCTTTGCATAAGAAGTCCGGGAGCGGAAAGAAGCTTTGTAAGCTTGTTGGGATATTTGCCGGCAAGCTGAATAAATTCAAAGCCTATGCCCATTATCAAAGGCATAATCAAAAGCTTAACGACAATCCATATTGCTCTGTTTTCCGTAAGCTGCGGAAAAAGCATTGAGATAACCGATGAAATAAGTATGCTGAGCAAAATAGTGATGAAAATAAATGCCGTTCCGCATCTCGGATGAAAACGAAGCTCTTCTTTTATGTTTTCAACCGTAAGTTCCTTGCCGTGTTCAAAGCAAAATATCGTTTTATGCTCCGCACCGTGATACATATAAACTCTGTGTATCTCTTTCATCTTTGAAACAATGTACATATAAAGAACAAAGATAATAACTCTGATTATTCCCTCAAAAACAGCTCTCCACGCAGTAAAAGAACCGGCGGCAAGCTTATTATTGACGATATCAAAGCAGAAGCTCGGAAGCCACATAAAAAGAACAAATGCAAGACCTATGCCGAGAACAGCGGAAATACCGCCGATAACCGCCATCATCTTGGGACCGAAATGCTCGGTTATCCACTTATCGAGCTTTGATTCGCTTTCTTCTTCAAAATCAACAGAAGTCTTTTCGGCAGACTCCATAATAAGCTTATATCCGAAAATCATTGATTCAACAAAAGAAATCACGCCTCGAACCAAAGGAATATTGAGAAATTTATATTTTTTCCTTACGGAAACAAAGTCTTTCATTTGCGTTTCAATCGTTCCGTCCGGCAATCTGAGTGATACTGCGGTGCCTTTGGGCCCTCGCATCATTATTCCCTCCATAAGAGCCTGACCGCCGACTGCAACATAATTATTCTTCTTTGGGTTCATCTTGTTTTGAATCTCCTTCCTTATCCGATGATTCACATTCGATGGGAATGGTAATTTTAACGGTGGTTCCTTCACCGAGAACGCTGTCAATATCGAGCTGACCGTTATGAAGCTTAACAATTTCATCGGCAACCGCAAGACCGATGCCGGAACCTCTGACCGTAGTATTCGCCTTGAAAAACTTTTCTTTGATGTGGGGTAAATCCTCTGCGGAAATTCCTGCACCGGTATCGCTGACCGATATAACAAGAGATGCTTTGTTGGGTTTTTCGGCAATAACGGTTATTTTTCCGCCGTGAGAATTATACTTAATTGCGTTATCGAGAATATTTATGAAAACCTGTTTAATCCTTGCCGCATCACCGGTTGCGGGAGCGGGAGTTCTGGGTGCATTATAGACCATTTCAATGCCTTCACGCATTGAGCGTTCCTTAAATGCAAAAACGACCTCGTCAAGCTCCGCAAGGATATCAATTTTTTCATTTTTTAACTGCATTCTTCCGCTGCTCATTCTTGAGAAATCCAAAAGCTCCTCAACCATATCATTAAGACGTGATGCCTCACTGATTATAACTCCCATTCCCCTCTCCGTCATTGCGGGATCGGTATCGCCGATTTGAAGAAGCGTTTCACCCCAACCTTTTATTGCGGTAAGCGGAGTTCTCAGCTCGTGAGAAACGGTTGAAATAAAATCGTTTTTAAGCCTGTCTGTTGCGGCAAGCTTTGTTGCCATATCGTTTATTGTCGTGGAAAGATCTCCGAGCTCATCGTTATACGGATAATGGTCGATTCTCGCCTCAAGATCGCCACCGGCAATTCTTTTTGCCGTTTCGTCAATCGCTTTAACGGGATTTACAATTGAGCGTGTAAAAAACGAACCGGAAATAACCACAAGTGAAAAAAGAGCTATACACGCAGAAATAACAAGAAGGCATATTCTGACAAGCTGTTCATCAATAGCTTCCATAGAAACCATAAATCTTATCGCACCGCCGTGAGTTCCGTTCGGATAATTATAAATGCAGGTTGAAGCCATAATTTTTTCACCGGACGGAAGCTTACCTGTCCATTTGGCTCTGCCGTTATCGCTTGTTAAAGCCGAAGCATAATCGGGCATCTCAACATCACCGGTTATTTCAAATCCGCTTGAGGAAAGAATTATATTTCCGCTGCTGTCTATAAGCCAAACCGCCATTGTATCCTTATCTGGAAATGTTTCAACAAACTTTCTGCCCGCAGTCTCGAATCCGTTGTCTGAGGTATCTCCGTAAAGATTAAGGCTTGAGGCAATTTCCTCGGATGAATATGAATCGAGAGTCATTCCCGCAGCAGTGTAATAATAATTATGAAGCGAAAAAAGGAGCGTAGCCGAAACAGCAACAAGAATCAAAATTACAATCGACGCAACATTCAAAAACCATCTTTTTGCAATTCCGACAAATTTCAATTCCGTTCCCTCCTTCGTTCATATTTATCCGTCTTTTAAATTATCCATTTATAGCCGACGCCCCAAATTGTTGTTAAATGCTTAGGGACAGACGGTTCATCTTCGATTTTCATTCTGAGCCGTCTTATATTGACGTCAACTATTTTTTCTTCACCGAAATATTCATTCCCCCAAACCTTGTTGAGAATGTCGGTTCTGGTCAAAGCGGCTCCGGGATTGGTAAAGAAGTATTCCATCATTTGAAACTCAACTTGAGTAAGCTCAATGTATCTTCCGTTTTTTGTTAGGGTACGATTTCTGATATTAAGCTTAAACTCGCCAAGCTCGATAACATCAACCGCATTCGTCTTGTTATCACTGCTCATTGCAACTCGTCTGTAAATCGCATCGACTCTCGCAACAAGCTCCGTAGGTGAAAACGGCTTAGTAACATAATCGTCGGCACCGGTCATAAGGCCTGTTATTTTATCCATTTCCTGTGTTTTTGCAGTCAGCATAATAATGCCGATATTGTTGCTTTTCGTTCTGAGCTGTCTGCAAACTTCAAGCCCGTCAACATTGGGCATCATAACGTCCAAAACAGCAACATCGATATCACCGCCATGTGCTTCATAAAGCTCAAGTGCTCTTGCACCATCCTCCGCCTCAATAATTTCATATCCTGCTCGGCGTAGATTGATAATAATAAATTCTCTTATCGCCGCTTCATCTTCGGCAATCAAAACTCTTTTCATTTGCTTACCCTCACTTATGGTAATTTTGTAACTTTTGCTCGAATTATGTCCTCTGTAATCCCCTGCTCACGACCGCTTGGAGTAATATAAACACAAACCGTCGAATCCTTTTTTTCGATAATCGGAATGTATGCATCAAAATTCTTTTCGTGCCACAACTCGGCGGAAACTTTCATAACCGAAAATATTTCTTCAACCGATTCTCCGTTGTTTTGCTCCTCGTAAACAACCCAACAATTTTGTGAACGGTAATTCCGTATGCCCAAGGAACGAAGCTCTTTGCTTTCGAGATAAATCATATATCCGTCGGAATAATTGATAATCGTATCCGCAACAATTTCGGATTTTGTCAATGAATCGAAATTAAGCCAACTGGTAAGATAAATATTTTCAACGTCAACCGTTGCCGAATCATCGCCGTTACCGAATATCTCGGACTGAACGGGAATATCGATTATACCGTCATTGTTAATATCCGCGCTGAGAATAGGTTCAAATCTGAATGTGACATTATTCGTCATCGTTTCGGGATCGAGAAGCGGAGCAACAAGCTCATTTTTAGCTTTATCCCAATAGACAAGCTCCGTTATCATATTGTTTTCGCCTTTAAGAGCGTCGATATAAATCTTCAAAGGGGCGTCGCCGCTTGCTTTTTCGGTTTTAAAGGATTTATAGCTGCTGATATTCGGATCAATCTTCACCTCACCCAAATGAATTATCGAATCACCCGAAAGCTTAACAACCTTTGCACTTTTTTGAATAACACCGGATGTGTTACTTTGGCTTATATAAAAAACCTCTTTATCCGAATCACTGTCAACATCAACCACCTCGCACATAACGCAGGCTTCGTTTGAAATCTCTTTAAACTTACCTGTCATATATGTTGCTCTGTATATCGACATTATGTTATTTGAAGAAACGCCCGAAATGTTCCAGGTAACGATAATCTCTTTGAAACCGTCACCGTCCATATCATCGATAACAACACTCTCGATTTCATTTCCGTAGCCGTTAAAATCTCCGCCGGAAATCCATTTGCCCGATGAGATGTTAAAAAAATGCATTCTCGCAACCGTTTCTTCGGAATTTGCTTTGTAAAATACTAAAGCCTCGGTTTCTCCGTCAGAATCAATATCATCAACAATTATTGCCGATTTATGATTACCCTTTCTGGGGCTGCAAAGCAATGCAGTTTTTCCGACTTCGTTATTGAACGCTTCAACAAGCTCCTCATATTCTTCGTAGTAAAGCGGTGGTGAAAGAAGAGCACTAACGGGACGAATAACATCAAGTGAATCACACGATGACAGGAGAATGCACATTGATACGGCAATAATCAAAACCGCAAATAATCTTCTCATCCCGTTTTCTCCTTTCGTTCGTATTCTTCAATATTCTGCGAAGTGTCAGCCACAGCTATAATAATTTATAATATTATACCACAGTATATTTCCATAAATCAACAGTTAAATATATATTATTTATTAATTTTATATAATATATTTATTAATATAAAAAGATGAGGCTTGGTTTATACAAAACTTTTTCACTGCACTAAGTGAACCCGATTTTGTCTGTTGCTGCTAAAAAAGCTTGCACGATAATTAAACCGTACAAGCTTTAATAACTATGAAATTTTAACTGTTGCAATATAGCTTCCGTATGACCAGCAATCGGCACTTGAAAACGAAACCGGAACGATAACTTCGCCCTTAACGGCTTCGTCAATATTTTTCAAATCGGCAACAAGAACAATATTTTCCTTATTGATTTTATTAACAGATTCTTTTGGCCCGCATACGGTCATATGAGAAAATTTCAGCTCAACAAGCTCTACCGTTGCTCCGCTCGGTACGTTATTGTATTCAAGCTTAGCCGGAACCTCAACGGTATTAGTGAGAACATCTCCCGTATCAACGGTGATGGTAAAGCTTTCCGTTCCGTCAAGCATAACAACTCCGGAAACTTCGGATGAGGATATGTTAAAGGTATTTACTCCTGCATGAAGCTCCGAAAAATCAATAGCGGCAATTTCAATGCCCGAAATACCCTCAAGCTTCTTTTCGGGTATTCCGAAAACGGCTGTGGAGGGCTCGATTTTAACATCGAACGGAAATTCATTAATATAATCCGACGGAATATTAACAAAACTGCACTCAACGGGAAGCTCGGAAATTTTATACACGGGAATCGTTACCTTAATAAAATCCGACTGTCGATTAAAGTTTATGTAATTTACAACAGAGCCGTCACTTGTTATAACATTAAGAGAAGCATCCACCGTTGTATTTTCGGTAAGAGTATTATCGACAACGGCACTTGCAACAACCTTTTCTATCTTATTAACCTGAATTTCAGGGCCGGATATGCTTACTTTATTCGCTTCCTGAAAAATCAAATCGCCTATATGATACCCGTCAACATAAGAGCTTTCGCTTATGTTGATATCGGGTTCAACAAGAAATTCTTTTGTTTTGGGATAATCGAAAAACACTTCGACCTCATCCTCGGAAACAGCCGTTATGCTGTATCCCGGTCTTTTGCTCTTGGTTGTCACCTCAAGCCTCAAGGTTTGCGTTCCGGGCGAGCTGACAACGGTTGATGTTGAAACAACAATATCATCGGCAAGGTCATCGGAATCCACAACGTATTTTTGACCGGTAACGGTTACATTAACGGTAAAATCCTTTTCTCCGAAAGGTTGAAGTCCGAAATTTTCTTCGATTTTCGCATAATCGATTTGAACAGGTATCCCCGTTTTAATCTCGGTAATCTCGGTACCGAATTCAACCGAGGCAACAAGCCAAAATCCGATTGCAATAACAACGGAAAACACAAACAAAAATCGATTATCATAAAAAAGGTCGCTTAATTTCTGCTTTTTTTTCATTTCTTTATACCCTTAAAAATTTTAGTAAAAAACTTTCCGTCCGAAACATTTTTTTCATTTGAATCTTCAACCAAATAATTCATCAGCATCTCGCGAAGCTCCGATTCATTAAGTCCCCTTGTAAGATTACCCTTAAAAGCAACCGAAACAATTCCCGTTTCTTCCGATGATACAATTATCATCGCATCGCTCTGTTCGCTCATACCGAGAGCCGCACGGTGTCTTGTTCCGAGGTCACTTGAAATATCTTCACTTCTTGTGAGCGGAAGAACGCAGCCCGCACTGTGAAGTCTGCCATCCCTGACAACGGCTGCACCATCGTGTAAAGGTGACTTAGGAAAAAATATATTTCCTATAAGCTCGTGAGTAATATGAGCATCGACAAATTTTCCTGTTTTGATTACATCGCCGAGAAGCGTTTCTTTTTCCATAACAATAAGAGAACCTGTTTTTGATTCACTCATACGAAAAACAGCTTTGGCAATTTCTATTATGGATTCACTGAGAACCGCTTTTCTTTCCGAATTTCCGCCTTTGATAAGTGCAAACAATCCCGAAAAACGGCTTTTTCCGACCTTCTCGAATACCTGACGAATTTCTTGTTGAAAAAGAATAATAAGAATGATAAATATGTTTTGAAATACAAGACCGAAAACATATGAGCTTGCCTGCATTTCAAGTGCGGATATCAAGAAATACGAAAAACCGAGCAAGAGCAGACCTTTTACAAGCTGAAAAGCACGGGTTTCACGAATCAATTTTATTCCGTTATAAAGCAAAAAAGTTATAAGACAAATATCAAGAAAATCGGTTATACCGAATTTTAAAGACGGAATCTTGGAAAAGAAATCCGTAATATTTTCAATAACGGTCATATACTACGACCTACCCTCCTCATAGCCGCAACCGATAAACGAAGCGACTGCTGCATTAAAATACTCGCCAATCCGGAAGAATCGGCAGTTTTATGCCTAAATAATATCATAAAGAAGCTCGTGTTGCAAATAAATACTGCATTATTAACAAAAAATTAATTTTCAATAATGCATACGGAATGTGCTGCCATTCCTTCGCCGCTTCCCGAAAAGCCGAGACCTTCCTCCGTTGTGGCTTTAACACTTACAAAATCTGTGGAAATACCGCACGCTGAAGCAATGTTATTTCTTATTTTGGAAATATACGGACGCATTTTGGGATTCTGAGCAATTAAAGTACAATCAATATTTACAACTGAATACCCCTTTTTTTTGAGAACGGAAACAACTTCTTTAAGAAGCTCAAGACTATCTGCATCTTTATATTTGGGATCATTGTCGGGAAACAAGCATCCGATATCGCCGAGTGCCGCCGCTCCGAGGAGTGCATCGCTTATTGCGTGAAGTAAAACATCGGCATCGGAATGACCGAGCAAGCCTTTTTCGTAGGGTATTTCAACACCGCCGATAATAAGCTTTCGGTTTTCGACGAGTCTGTGAACATCATATCCGTGACCTATTCGCAACATTGGAGCATCTCCTTTTCTATCTCTTTAACATCTTCGAGAAAACTTTCATATGTTGTTACGCAGTTCAAAACCTTAACAAGCGAATTTGCGGATAATCTTTCCGGAAAGGAATAATATTTGAGCAAAGTCGCCCTTTTTTTTGAGCTGTCGGTTCCACCCGTAAAGCCGTACTCAAACAGGTCGAGCTTTGTTATCGGTCTTTCGGGTTCCGGTGTTGATTCACAAAAAACGCCGGCATTTGCCAACGCCTTAATGATGACGTCCTCCGTCATTCCCTCAACACCGAGTTTTCCCTCTTTTGAGGGTTCTGTTTTTCTGCCCTCTTTTCCGAAAATATCCGGAATATAGGCATGTATTATGTTTTTTTGATCAACGGTCGAACCGATAAAAGAACGGATTTTAAAGCCTGCCGAATCGCTGTCTGTCAGCACCAAAATACCTCTTTTTTCGGCAAGTGTACGTATCATCAATTGCAATTCTTTATCTTTGAAAATTCCGAATCCGTCGGTTTGAATAATAGGAGCATCAATTATGTTTGAGAGCTTGATTTTATCGTATTTGCCCTCAACAATAACCGCCTGCTTAATTTTTATCATATTTATCTGCCTACCCTTGCAAGTTTAACAACGGTTTGTTCAAGAACAAGTCTTTTGTTAATTGCAGTGCTTTTTAAGGTTTTATCTGCCAAAGAAAGAATGCTTATGCATTCATCAATATCGGAAAAAGAAAGTGATGAACCGTTTCGAGCGGCATTGGTCAATCTGAATTCCTTGCCGGAATAATTATAATATTTTGCAACGTCCTCCGCACGCACTCCCGATTTAACGGCAGCTTTTGCCCTGTAAATATCGGAATACTGTGCAATAAGAGCACCGAGAATTTGAAATTCATCTTCTCTCTGCTCAAATAACAGCGAGAGCTTTTTAAATGCACCGTCAAATCTTCCGGAGGTTAAATCCTTAATCATATCAAAGACCTTTGCATCCAGACTTTTGATACACACCGTATCCACATCGCTTTTCAGCACTTCATTTCCCTGTGCATAAGCACACACCTTTTCGGTTTCGTTAAGGAGTGTATTAAGGTCGCTTCCCACGCAGGAAACAAGATACGCCGCAGTACCCTTTGCAAACGGCTTTCCTCTTTTTTTTGCACCGTTTTCAAGCATTTTAACAAGGTCGGCGGTTGATTTTTTGTCGAGCTTTACCGCATAACCCGTCTTTTCAAAAAGCTTTATTGTCTTATTCCATTTTGCACCCTTGGGTTCATAAGACAAAATCAAAAATACAAGGGCACAATCATCGGGATTATCTGCAATAACCCGTTCAAGCTGTTCAAATCCACTGTCATCAAGAGTATCAAAAGGAAAATCTTTAACAAGAATGCACTTTGTTTCCGACATCATAGGAACAGCTTGTGTGCTTTCATATATTTCGGGCAAAGAAGAATCTTTTCCGTCAAATGTATGAAAATTAAAATCCGCAAAGGTTTCATCAACCGTTTTTTTGATAATTTTATCTGTATAAGCTTTTTTCAGGTAGCTTTCTTCACCGTAAACAAGAAATACACCTAAGGGCATACCTTTGATTATTTCTTTTAAAGCAGACTCATTTAAAATCGGCACAAAAGCACCCTCTTTCTGAATTTAATATCTGTTGACACTGACAGCTCCGTTTTCGCCTCTGAGCAATATATTTCCGCAGCCACCCGTAGCAACGCACTTAATTCCGGATTCCGAAAGCTCCTCTTGAATGGCTATGCCTCTTGAATTTTCCGAATTTACAATTAAGAGCTTGCAATTTATGTTTTCAATATTCTGCGGATAATCGTTTCTTGTTATGATTATATCGGCATTTTTAAAATCAATCGGCAAATCGGAATAATCGAAAACGGAGTCAAAGCAAATAAGCACCGACATATCGGAGCTTTTAAGAAGCATACACGTTGAACCGTCACATTCGGTTAATTTAAAGCCGAATACATCCGTTGTAAAGTATCCGTCAACAGAACAAACATTGCTTTTTTCAAGCAGCAATTCACTACCGTAAGGCAATTCATCGCAAACGATGTTTTTAGGTCTGATGCTTTGCAAGACCTCATTAAGATAAGCCGATGAATACTCATCGGAATCCGGTACAACAAGATAATTAAGCTTTCCGCCGTAATTATTTGTTTCGTCAATAACTCGAAACGCACCGAGAAATTCGGTTCCGCCGCAACCAATGAGAATATTTTCATCGTTTTTTGAGGCAAGAACAGCCGTGCCGTTGCCGACATCTATAACATTGATTCTTGTTTCGCTTTCTCTTGAAACGCCCGAAAACATAATACCGAACGTGAACATAACAGCACATAAAGCACACGCCGTTTTATAGAGATTCTTTCCGAAAAAAGCCATAAAAGTCGCCATTGAGCACAGCAAAAGTATTCCGCACAAGAGTACGCTCCAATTATCACCGTCAACTCTGAATGTCAGTGAATCAAAATTTGCGAAAACATCGGAAATTTTAATCAGCAGCTTGCAAAACGTATTTGCGGAAAGTCCCAAAAAGTTAAATTCACCGCTGAAAACCGCAACCCACATTGCCGCCCCTGCCGAAAGAAGAATGCAAACGGAAGCAATGGGTACGGCAAGAATGTTCGATAAATAAACGGCAAAATTAAACTCGTTATAAATATTAACGGAAACAGGTAGGGTAAACGCCGTTGCCGAAGCCGAAATAAGTACGGGATCGATAATCGATAAAATCAATTCGCCGAGATACTTGTTGTCCTGCTTACAAATACGATTATTTATGTTGGGCTTTATATATTGCGAATAAAGAATGATACCGAGGGTTGACAGCACGGAAAGCTGAAGACCTACCGAACCCATTGCAAACGGATTGTAAATTGAAATTACAACAAGCGAAAAGCCGAGAGAATTTAACGAATCCCGCTTTTTGAAAAGCATATTCGCAATCAGATACAGCAAAACCATAATGCCGGAACGCATCACGGAATAAGTCATTCCGGCGACAAGCATAAACAGAATAACAACAGTTGCCGTCAGCAGGCTTGCAATTCTGTCATTCAACCTCATAGCTTTCAATAAAAGAAGAACAAATGACGAACAGAGCGAAAGATGAAAACCCGAAACGCATATTATATGGGTTATCCCCGATAAACGAAAATCATTTTCCGTTTCCGCCGAAATATCACTTCTATCACCTATCAGCAAAGCTGTTGCAAGTGCTCCGGAATCGCCCGGAACCGCACGGTGAACCGATTCTTTTATCGCTTTTCTAATATCGACTATCTTCTTCATAAACGGCTTTTCATTTTCGGGAATGTTTATAACAGAGCAAACCCCGTCAACCGGATATGCACCCAAAAATACTCCGTTGGCTTTATGGGAGGCAAGATTTTCTTCACTTGATGAACCGAGTGCATAGAATTTAAATTCACCCTTTACGATGTCATACGGCTCGGCATCCGGCAAGCTTGAAACAACCATTCGCATTTTAAGATTTACATTCTCGCCGTCAAGTTCAACGGTACTTGCCTCAAAATAATATTTGCCGTAGCGGTAATCGGGATAATCCGCCAACTGAAGTGTTGCCTCGCAGGTTTTTTGAGCATATGAAATTGCGGGAAGATAATAATAATTAAGCTCGGAAAGCAAGAGTATGCACGCAAGTATTCCCGAAGCAAACGCACACGGTAAAACCTTTTGTTTTCTTGCTTCGGGGAAAAATAAGCTCACAACCAGAGCAACGACAAATGCCGCTGAAACAAATGCAATCGCTCCGGTTTCTGAATTATACAATAATGCGATTACGAAAAATACCGTAAAACCGATTACGGCAAAAGGCCGTGGCATAACACCGCCCCTAATCAGTTATTTTTCTATAAGGGGAATCACTCCGAGAAAAGTTATATCGGTTCTGTTTGCCGCATCTCCCTCGGCAAGAACAGCAGCCTTCGCAACAATATTTGCATCAAATTTCTCACAAAGAAGCTCAACGGCTTTAAGAGATTCACCCGTGCTGATAACATCATCAAGAATAACAACACGCTTTCCTCTTATCTGCTCGCCCTCTGCTCCATCGAGAATAAGAGTTTGTTCAGCATCCGTTGTTATCGAACGCACATCAACGGAAACGGGATCTTTCATATAGAGCTTTGCCTTTTTTCGTGCAACAAAATATTTTTTTCCGGTCTGTCTTGACATTTCATACGCAAGAGGAATGCTCTTGGCTTCGGGAGTAACGATATAATCGAATTCCGGAAGCCTTTCAAGTAACTTTTCGGCAGAATGAACGGTTATCTCAACATCGCCGAAAAGAATAAACGCCGCAATATCAAGCTTATCACTTATGGGACAGCGGAGCAAATCCCTTTCGAGTCCGGCAATATTTACTCTGTAATATTCAGACATAGCGATTCCTCCAATCAGCCTGCGGGCCACGTAAACTCACGGCCGCTCATAAGGTGAAAATGAATGTGCTTTACGGTTTGTCCCGCACTGTCACCACAGTTGTTTACAATTCTGAATCCGTCAAGATTTTTCTCTTTTGCAATTTTTGCAGCAACCTCAAAAACATGAGCGATAAGTGAACTGTTATTTTCGTTGATTTCGCAAGCCGAAGCAATGTGCACTTTGGGAATAATAAGGATATGTACGGGTGCCTGAGGATCAATATCATTGAACGCAAGCACCAAATCATCCTCATAAACCTTTGATGACGGAATTTCACCGTTGATTATTTTGCAGAAAAGACAATCCATAATAATTTCTCCCTCTATTTACCGCTTTTATAATTTGAAATAATAATATTTATCAAATTACGAAAGCATATTTTTTACTATATCGGCAGCCGAATCCATTGCGACTGCAACGTTTGAAACATCCTTTGTACCTGCCATTGCACTGTCAGGTCTGCCTCCGCCCGAACCGCCGGCAATTTTTGCAACTTCTTTAACAATATTTCCTGCGTGTGCACCCTTGGAAATCGCTTCCTTTCCGCAAGCACAAGCAAAGTTTGCACTTGAACCGTTGATACCGCAAATAACAGCTACGGCATTGGCATCTTCTTTAACCTTGTCGCACATCGAGCGAAGCTCTCCTGCATTGACTCCTTCAACGGTTGACAAGATAAGCTTTATTCCGCCGATTTCAACTGCACCGCTCATCAAATCACCCGTTTTAAGCTGTGACAGCTCGGAACGAAGCTTCTCTATTTCTTTATCCTTTGATTTAAGCTCATTCATCAAAGAAGCCGCTTTTTTGTCAAGCTCGGCAGGATTTGCAAGCTTCATTGCACACGCCGCCGAATTAATAAGAGTGCTATCCTTTGCAATATAATCAAGCACACCGAATCCCGTTACAGCCTCAATTCTGCGAACGCCTGCCGCAACGGACGATTCCGAAACAATTTTGAAAAGTCCGAGCTTGCCCGTATTATCGACATGAGTTCCGCCGCAAAGCTCCGTTGAAAAATCTCCCGCCCTGACAACTCTTACGATATCGCCGTATTTTTCGCCGAAAAGTGCCATAGCTCCAAGCTTTTTTGCTTCATCAATAGGCATTTCAACGCTTGTTACGGGAAGTGCCGAAAGAATAACGGCATTCACTTTATTTTCAACTGCGGAAAGCTCATCGGAGGTAAGAGCCGAGAAATGAGTAAAGTCAAATCTCATCGCCTTGGAATTAACAAGCTGTCCGGCTTGCTCAACGTGGGAACCGAGGGTTTCTCGCAGGGCAGCCTGAAGAAGATGGGCAGCAGTATGATTTCTCATTGTTGCTTCACGCTCTGCCACATTAATCTCCGCATATGCGGAATCTCCCACCGACACGGAATCACCGTCAATGATTTTTCCGATATGAAGAATAATACCGTCTGCGGTTTTGCTTGTTGAAGCAACTTCAAAAACAGCATTTGATGTTTTAATAATACCCGTATCGCCTGCCTGACCGCCGCTTTCACCGTAAAATACGGTTCTGTCAAGCACAAGTGCAACATTTGAATCGGCAAGTGCTACCTCGGCTCTTTCACCGTTTGAAATAATCGCCTTTATGTGTGCATCACAGCTATAGTCGGTATATCCGAGAAAATCGGTAGAAGAAATATCCTTGAGAGATGCCTGACCGCCCTTCCACGCCTCTGCACCCGCATCCTTGCGTGCAGCTCTTGCGGCAGCTCTGCTCTCGGCGTAAAGCCTCTTATATTCCTCGATATCCACACTCATATCTCTTTCTTCAAGAAGCTCTTTTGTCAGGTCAATCGGGAATCCGAATGTATCCTGCAATTTGAATGCATCTGCACCACTCAAAACCTTTGAATCGGTATTCGCTATAATATTTTCCAAAAGAGTTAAACCCGTATCGATTGTTTTATTGAAGCTTTCTTCTTCGGCTTTAATAACCTTAACTATAAGATCGTGCTTTTCAACGAGATTGGGGTACGCACCGGCATTTTCACGAATTACGGTTTCACTCAAATCCGAAAGGAAGGTTCCTTTAATGCCGAGAAGTCTTCCGTGACGTGCCGCTCTTCTGAGCAAACGACGAAGAACATATCCTCTGCCCTCATTTGAAGGCATAACACCGTCACCTATCATAAAGGTGGTACTTCTGATATGATCGGTAATGACTCGCAGCGAAATATCATTCTTTTCATTTTCGTGATACTTCACATTTGAAATCTCTATAATGTGCTTCATAATATTTTGGAATGTGTCAACTTCAAAAATATTATCAACATCCTGCATAATGCAGGCAAGACGTTCAAGGCCCATTCCGGTATCGATATTGCAGCTTTTAAGCTTGGTATAATTGCCGTTTCCGTCATTATCAAACTGCGTAAAAACAAGATTCCAAAATTCGATAAATCTGTCACACTCGCAGCCGACCTTGCAATCGGGTGAGCCGCAGCCGTATTTTTCTCCTCGGTCAAAATATAGCTCGGAACAAGGACCGCAGGGACCTGCACCGTGCTCCCAGAAATTATCCTCCTTACCGAATCTTACCATATGGTCTTCGGGTATTCCGATTTCCTTTGTCCAAATATCATACGCCTCATCATCATCAAGATAAACGCTGATATAGATTCTGTCCTTAGGCATTTCCATTACTTCGGTGCAAAATTCCCACGCCCAACGGGTAGCTTCTTTTTTGAAATAATCGCCGAAAGAAAAGTTGCCGAGCATTTCAAAATAAGTTCCGTGACGAGCGGTGATGCCAACGCTTTCAATATCCGGCGTTCTGATGCACTTTTGACAGGTGGTTACTCTTTTTGAAGGAGGAGTAATTTCACCCGTAAAATATTTTTTAAGAGGTGCCATACCCGCATTGATTAAAAGAAGACTCTTATCTCCCTGCGGAACAAGCGAAAAGCTCGGCATTCTTAAATGTTCTTTTGACTCGAAAAAAGAGAGATATTTTTCTCTGATTTCATTAAGTCCCATCCATTTCATATAGTTGTTTCCTCCTGTTGAGCCTATGGCTCTGAAAAATATACAAAAATAAAACAAAAAAGGTGCAATTCAACAATTCGGAAAGGGACGGCCGAAGCCGCGGTACCACCCAAATTGTGCATATGCACCACTCATAACCCTTAACGCAGGCAACGCCGCTGCTCATCACAGCAGAGCTAAAGGGCGGCCCTATTTCACCTTTTTGCCTATAAACCGTTTCAGCAAGTCGGTCTATTCTCTGTAAAGCAAGTGAAAAATTCTTCCCCATCAAAGCTTCTTTATAATCGATAAACAAATTATAACATCAATATTTTAATTGTCAAGTAAAGCTTCCGCAGCCGACAAAAGACGACTGCGGAATAGCTGTCATCAGTCACTGATTGATTTAAGATTGCTCATTGCAACCCAAGCATATTCACCGTTATGCTTTATGCAAAGCCATTCGTTGCCGTTTTCGGCATTCTTCGTTGCATAACCGGTAACGATATCGCCGTAATCAAGCTCACCCACAAGGTCGTAATCCGCACCTGCATCACTTCTTATGTTTGCACCGTCATCGGATGTAACCTTATATTTGCCGAGGATATTTTCATCTTGACTATCGGGAGCATCGGTGGTTTCCTGCTTAATAACATTAACATTTACGCCTTTAAAGCTTGCAACGGCATCTCCGACAAGGATAACGCCCCAAACACCGTCCCTGCAAGCAATAAACACATTATTGCTGCCGGGCATAATATTATCATAATCAAACGGAACAATATCCTTGTTTTTAAGATTAATAATGCCCATTTTACCGTCTTTTTTAACCGCAACAAGTCCTCCGGTTACGGGACGGCAGTAATCGCAGGCGGCCGCGGCTCCGAGCTGAAGCTCATTAACAGCTTCATACTCATATTTGATAACCTTTTTATCGTTTTCCTGACTGACATAACCCCATTTATCATCTTTTCTTGCTGCTGCATAACCCTCAAAATAACGGTCACGCTCGTCATACGAAACATCGCCCATAGAGTCGGTGTCAATCGAATGTGCGGAATGGGGAGTTTGAGAAACGGTAACAACTCCGTCAAGAATCGAAAATTCATAAGATTCATTGCCGATTTTAACAAGGCTGTGGTAGCTGTTGCGTCCGGAATAATCTCTGCCGCTGCTGCAACGGTCAAAGCCATCATAATACGGCTGAAGAATAACATTTCCCTGATAATCCATAAGACCGTATTTGTCGGTGGTTTTTGATTTGAAATAACAACAATTTTCGTCAAGATAAATTATTTCTTCACATTCGGAGAATCCGCCCTCAACCCATTTATAGCCTTCTGCGGACACCTCCTGAGCCTGAGTTGTTATAACAACATCGCCCGAATTACCGCTTGTTTGCTCAACATCGGGTTCTCCGCCCTTATTTACCGCTACCGCAATAATAACAATAAGAACAACAAGAACCGCTCCGGCAATACCGAGAATTTTGGGATTGATTTTTGAAAAATCAAACTTTTGTTTTTTGCTTGTATCTGCTTTGGAACTGTCGTAATTCTCCGAAAATCTGTCAAGCGTTTCGTCGGAAACGGTCGGAGCGGCAGCCGGTGCTTCAAATTCGGGAATGCTGATTTCTTCCGGCTCATTTTCTTCCGATTTGATTTCTTCAACCTTTTCTTCTTCGGGAGTACTCTGACCTTCCAATATATCGTTGATTTTTTGCTTAAAAGAAATAATGTTCGATTCTTCGGGTTCTGTCGATGATACTTCGGATTCTGTCGATGTTTCGGAGGGAGCTTCAACAGGGTTTTCAACAACCTCCGCTTTTTCTTCCTCATTGCTTACCGATTCTTCGGCAGAAGTAACAGAAACGGGTACGGGGTTTGAAGCATTGTAAACATCTATTGCATAGATAAAAATATCCCTTACGGTTGTATTCTCTATGGAAGTATCGACGGATTTAAACTGAAAAATTCTTGTTAAAACGGGAAGAGATTTTGAAGGCTCCGAAGAAGCTTCAATTCCGCAGAACGAAAGAATTTCATTTCGAGCCTTTCCGAGAAGTGCATTTGCCGTACTCTCGGATACTCCGAGAAACTTTGCAAGAGCCGAAACCGGCATTCCGTTATTATAATGAAGCACAAGTGCCGTTCTGAGAACCGGCTTTAACGAAGCAACGGCATCAAGAATTTTAACACAGCTTTCTCTGTCACCGAGCACGCTTTCGGGAAGAAAATCGGACGAGCTTTCCGCCGTACCGGCTTCGGCATCGGTAAACACAAATTTTTGACTTTCCTTATAAATCAAAGCAACATTCTGCTTCATCCAAATTTCAAACGCTTCCGGTCTTTTAAGCTTATCTATAGTACAAAAAGCTTTTGCGTAAGCTTTTTTGGTTATTTCCGCCGCAGAGCCATCGCCCGCCGAAAGAATGTCAGCAAGGAAAAAAGATGTTTTCAATGTTTTTGAATAAAGCTTCGCCATTGCATCGGTATCACCGGCACAGGCTGCTGTAACATATTGAATAATATTTTCACTCACCTAAAATTCCACTCCATTCACTTTTATATTTCAATCAATAATACCCTATTATCATTTTATTTGATTTTATACCACATTTGGTGATTTGTCAAGAAAAATAACCAATATTAAGTCAAGATGTTGTTTTTTATTTCAAAAAACAGCACCGAATCTATTATTTCCGAAAACAAGACGATAAACAGCAAAACAGCGGCTTTTTCAAGCCGCTGAAAAAAATCATGAAATTAAAGCGTTGATTTTTGAACTGATCATTTGAATAATGCTCTTAAAGAAAGCAAACAACGCATCGAAATATGTAACATTCCATCTTTCGGTCGTGTTCATATTGTCGGCATTCATAGGCGAAATCGTATTATCGGCTTTATTGTAAACCAGATATTGAGGATATTCCTCACTTGAAGTTACAGTATACCCGTCATTATTGATAATCTCGCTGACCAAGCCGTTAACACAGCTCGGAAAATCGGTATGATTGAGGTCTTTTATAAACCAAGTTGTATCGGGCGAAAGGCAGGTTGAAGCATCAATCTGCTTATCGGGAGAAATATATTCTGCCGTTCCCGAATCTGTTGCGTTTTGAATATATTCATCGGAAAAAGTGCCTGTTGCGGGAGCCGTTGTTGCTCCCATAGAGCTTTTCATAACACTGCAAATCGAATCCGAAAGTATGTCGGTATTTTCGGTGACGGGAATGCTCTGAAAGCCGTATTTTACAATATTTGAAAACTCTACGCCCTTTTCGCGGTTAGCCTTAACATCATCGGCGAAGGTAAGCTGAACATTATTATGGTAGTAATCGATTTTTTCGATAAGCTTTGAATATTCGGAAACATCGGCACCGTAAAAAACGGTTTCTTTTGCTCTTTCATAATCTTCCGCACGTACCATACTCCAATAAGACGGGAATGTTCCGTAGCTCTCGATAATAACTCTGGGAATAATATCAAGATAAATATCTTTCATAACATTATTGACCGCCCAACAGGTTATATCAAGTCCGTAGGTCTTATTCAACAAGCTCACAAACGCACGGATAAAGTCCATAAAATATTCGTCTATGTCAAGATTAATGTCATAAACATAACGCTCAATACCATCGGCTTCAAGTTTAAGCTCTCCGGTAAAAACTTTGCTGCATTGAGTAGCTCCGTAAACGGCACTTGCATAATGAACAACTTCGCTTATATGATCAACGCCGTATTTATGAACATAAGCGGTAACCATATTTGAACCGAGGCATCTGCCGTAAAGAGCAACCTTTTCGGCACCCGTTACCGTCATAACATCTTGAATGAAGCGATGGAGGGTGTCCGCCGTGACCAAAGGATCAAGTCGCCAATCATAATGAAAATCAAAATCGGCAACACCGTATGTTCCGTCATTTCTCATTTTTTCTTCAAGCGATTCAATCGACCAAGACCATTCGACATAACTGCCATCGGTCGCTTCACCGTCTTTGTTAAGAGCCATGGGACGGAACAAGGGTGCAAGGCACTCATAAAGCACATCGCAAAATTCATCCCACTCTTGAGTAAAGAAGGCTTCAGCAAAAACCGGCAGAAAGATCTCCGCTTTTTCGGCTATATATCCGTCGGGAATCTGAATCGGGTAAACTCTCTGTGTTTCACCGGCTTCATTTACTCTGCTTATGGGTGCACCGGTGCCGACAACGTGAACAACAGGTATTTTTGCCGCATCCTCCGCCGCATACGATACAGGTGCGGAACAGAAAACAGCCGTAAAAAGCAATACCGTGCAAAGCAATAATGAAATAAATCTTTTCAAATTAGTTTCCCCCTTATTTTTCCGGTTTATAAGGAAGATCGGTTTCGGTTTCAACGTGTGAAAAGAAGAAATCGCATCTTTCTTTACTGTTTATAATAGTTACAGGCTTAATCTGGTTAAGAACTCTGCCCTTTTCACGCAAGCTCTCTCTGTATTCCCAATAGGTTTTGGGCTTGAGGAAAAGCACTTCGGGACGATTAATCATACCCCAACGGCGATATTTGAAATATTTCTCGTTGAAGCCCTTGAATTTTTCATCAAGAATATCAATATATTTTTGTCTGTCTTCCTCGCTGACCGGCTTTACAGGCTCCGCAAGCATACAGTAACGCGGCGGATTGGTTGAATAATCGGCATACATACTATGACCGACAAACTCATTACCCATCTCCTCGGCAGTCTGTTTTGCGGCAAAATCAACCATTTGTGTTGTTGTTTTCTCGTTGGCAATGTTCATTCCGAGATTTCTTCTGTACAAAAATTCAATCATCGGAGTGTTATTGTGCATTCTTGTTACCTCA
Organism: uncultured Clostridium sp.; assembly: GCA_964571095.1. Classification (GTDB taxonomy): domain Bacteria; phylum Bacillota; class Clostridia; order Oscillospirales; family Acutalibacteraceae; genus CAG-177. The sequence continues at coordinate 87,563 of CAZNAC010000003.1, forward strand.
ACAACATCCTCCATACGGTATCTGTAAAGACCGGAGAAATTGGAAACAACTATCTCATATTTTTTACCGACTTCAAGCTCGTTGATAAGAAGCGGCTTTGCGTCCTCCGCAGCACCCTCCTCCTCATCATCGATAGGAAGAAATTCAAAGAAAAGACAATGCGGAAGAAGAACTCCGTCGTGCACGTCAAGCTCTGTTGCCATTGAGAAGAAGCCTTCCGCCGCCGCAAAGCCCATATTATGAATCGGAATATCGTTACCGATTGATCTGCGGAGCTTCTCAACATAAACCTTGAGGTTGGAGCCTACCATTCCGTAAGCCCAAGTGAGCTTAGGCCAAATGCGGGGAGCGATTGGAGTTTCAAAGCCTTTTTCAAATTCCCTGCGAAGCTCGGCGGCTCTTGCGGGATTCGGCTTAAATTTTTTTGAATACTCGTCATAAAGCTCCGGAGTGATTTTTATATTCGGGTTAATGATACCTTTTTCAATATCATCGCAAAGCATTTCCCAATTTTCTTCAAGGTAATCAAACATCGTTGTTACAAGAGTTATAACAAGCGAGCCGATATAGCTTACCTTTGAATTTTCAAGGGCAAAACGAAGCTGAAGATAAGAGGTATCAATAAGCTCCTCGTGTTCGGGATAAAGAAGAGATGTGGGTGAAGTGCAGAAAAACGGAGTGATAGCTTTAAGATAAGTAAGCGGAACCTGACCTGCACCGTTGCACATTTTTCCGTCCTCAAGAGGATGTCCTGTCAAAATAAGAACAAGCGGCCCCATCTGGGCGGGAAGCTTTTTTCCCTTAACCTTTTTAAGATAATGTGCGGCAGTAGCAACCGTACAAGAAAAACCGATGCACTGCATATTCCAAAGGTCCTTAATTCCTTTGGGAAGAATCTTAGGCTTGCCGACACTGCCCGAAGAAGAACAATACCTAATATTCGGGCCGGAAAACATAAGGTTCTTCTCTTTATTATGTATCATTCTTTCAACATACGGCTCATAATCTTCATAGGTTGAAAGAGGAACCTTCTGCTGAAATTCCTCAATAGAATTTATATCTTTGAAATTATATTTTCTTCCGATTTCGCAGTTTTTGTTTCTCGAAAGTATTTTTTTAAGTGTATTTTTCTGTGCTTTAAGCGGATCTTTGGTAAAATGCTCAATCTCGGCAAGAGAAACGTCGCCAAGCAAAATACCGAAGTCTGAAAAAGGCATACTTTTCACCATCCTAAAATTATTAACAATTCATTATAACATATTTTTTTATAAAATCAACATTTTATCGACAATTTAATTTTCAAAAATACATACAGTTATAAATTTTTGTACGATTAACAGTCCGAATGTTGATAAAAAGCGAAATTGTCGGTTAGACACAAACGAAATATATATTTATTCTAAAAATTTCTATTTGAAATATATTTAAAAATTTGTTTTTGAATGATTAATCGGAATCCGATACAAAAAATTTTGTATTAAACAATTGTTGAAATCTGCGGCAGTATCATTTATAATATAAATTGAAATTCTATGAGATAACAGCTTTTCAAGATTACAAGCAGATTTATGACTCAATCCCCGGTTACCGCATCTCTCTGCCTTGACAAACGGCACAAAGCGTGATAAAATTCTATTTTGGAAGTTAATGCGTCCGATTACTTTTTGTGCTTGAAGATTTTAACTTGCGGATGATGTCGAAGGTTCATTTTGTGATTAATGGAGACAAACAATGAAAAAAAACGTTTATTTAATTCAGCCGACTTTTATGAATAACTCCGTTGTTCATTTTCCGTACGCTATAGGTTCACTGGCATCTTACGCTTGGAGTTTTAATGATATTTGTGATAATTACAATTTAAAAGGTATCTTTTATTTAAGAGATAATTTATCACAAATAGTTGATACTTTGGAAAAACCTTTTCTAATAGGTTTTTCCAATTATGTTTGGAATTTTGAATACAATAAAGCTTTAGCTGAAATGATTAAATCATCATACCCCGAATGTATAATAGTTTTCGGAGGCCCACAAATTTCCGAAAATGCCGACCTGTTAAATTTATATCCTTTCATAGATATCCTCTGCTATTATGAAGGCGAAGTTGTTTTTAGGGATATTTTACGAGCTTTTTTGCAAGGAAACGACATCAGCCATATAAACAATATTTCATATCGTTCAAAAACCGGTGACATTGTATCCACGGAAATAAAAGTTTTTGACATAATTTCACTCCCATCGCCCTATGAAAGCGGATTTTTCAACAGACTTTGTAAAGAGCGACCGGATTTAGAATTTATTCCTCTTATAGAAACAAACAGAGGTTGCCCCAATAAGTGTTCATATTGCAGTTGGGGTAAAATAAAAACACGAGTTCGTATGTTCCCGTTGGAAAGAGTTTTTGCGGATATCGAATGGGTAAGCAATCATAAAATGGAATTTCTCGGCTTTGCCGATGCAAATTTCGGTCTATTTCCACGTGATGAAAAAATCGTGGATAAAATTATAGAATGTTTTCACAACAACGGTTACCCTAAAAAGTTTCAAGTTTCCTACTCCAAAGAAACGGGTGATCGGGTTTTTAACATCACAAAAAAGCTTAACGAAAACGGAATGGACAAAGGTGTTACTCTCTCTTTCCAATCAATGTCCAAAACCGTGCAGAAAAACATCGGTCGCTCCAATATGGATATCGAATACTATAAAACTCTTCTGAAGAAATATTCGGAAGCAAAGATTCCCACCTATACCGACTTAATACTCGGTCTGCCCGGAGAAAATCTTGAAAGCTTTAAAACCGGCATAGATGAATTGCTTGAATATGGTCAGCATACCTCTCTTTTCGTACATCTGTGCGAATGGCTGCCGCTTGCGGAAATGGGAAATAAAAACTATATGGATAAATATAAAATCGGATTTACCGTTATTCCTCTAAACCAGCCTCACAGAAGTGCCTCAAGCAAGGACGATATTACCGAATATTCAAGAATAATCACTTCAACCTACTCCATGTCTGAGGATGAGTGGAAAGCAATGCTTATGTTTTCTACCTGCGTTTTGTGCTTTCATCATTTAGGTTTACTTCAATTTATTGCACTGTATCTTCATCATAGCAAAGGCATTAAATACAGCGATTTTTACAGCAACCTATTGAATTATATTTTGCAAAACGAATCCGATTTTGAAGTGTTCAAAATCATTAAAGAAAAGATTGATAAGGTAATAACCGAAAACAGCTCGGTAGTAATTTTTGATGAGACATTTGGTGATGTTGCCTGGCCTTTTGAAGAATATGCATTTTTAAAAACGGTTCAAAGCAAGGACAAATTTTATAAAAAGATTGAAAGATTTTTGACCGAATATCTTCCCAATGAAGCATCATTGAGAAAAGAGCTTATTGAATACCAAGCCTTTGTCGTAAAGGATATCGATGCAAAATGCAAAAATTTTTCCGGCTCTTATGATTGGAAAACATATTTTGATCAGCTCCTTATCGGTAACTCCGATGTACAGTTAAATTTCAAAAGTGTCGAATACTGTATTTCAGATGAAAATGCCGTGCATAGTTGGAGTGAATATGCAACAAAAATTTTGTGGTTTGGCAGACGAGGCGGAAAGAACATATACACAACAGAAATAAAAGAAAAAAATGATAAATGAGGCTTTTATGGAAACCGAATATTCACTTTCAGTGGTTTTTTGTACAACCAACGAAACATATTCTTTAATCGAATCTTTTTCAAACATAAAAAAATATGATTGTGCCGAAGAATATCTTTTTGTTGTTTCTCAAAAAGCTTCCGACGATTGTATGGAAACCGTAAAAGAGCTTTGTAAAAAAAACAAAAATTGCAGCTATATGTTCCAAAGCGGATTCGGACTCGGCAATGCAATTCAAGATGCCATAGCCTCCGCAACAACTTCTCATATGATTTTTTGGCCGGCTGATAATGATATGGACAGTAATTCCTTTCCTCAAATGGTACAGCTGTCACGCAGAAACCGCAATAAAATCATTACTGTCAGTCGTTGGTTAGCCGATGACGGTTTTCAAGGCTATGGCAAATTTCGGAAATTATTAAATTATCTGTCACAAAAAGCATTTGGGCTTCTGTTCAAATCCAATTTAACAGATTTTACAAACCCAACCCAAATTGCTCCCGTAAAGCTTTATAAAAAGATTAATTGGGAAGGCTCCGATTTTGATCTGATTCCCGAATTGATTTTCAAGCCTTTAAAAATCGGATGTGAATTTATCGAAGTACCCTGTAAAAGCATCCCTCGAAAAGACGGGAAAACAAACGGCAATTTTTTAAAATTCGCAAAATATTACAGCATAATCTATAAAATATACAAAATGACAAAAAAAGACATATTAATAGGTGAATAAAATGAAGCGAGTTTATTTCATACAAGCCAACCTCTCATACGGCGATGCATATTATTTGCCATATGCCACCGGCTGTCTTGCCGCTTATGCATGGCAGTATGAAACCATAAAAAGTGAATACACAATAGGTGAATTTATTTTTAAAAGAGAACCTATTGAAAAAATTATCAACAGAATTGATAATCCGTCGGTTGTTGCATTTTCCTGTTACACTTGGACATTTGAATACAACAAAAAGCTCGCTGCTGCTGTAAAAAAAAGATTTCCCGAATGTCTGATAATATTCGGTGGACACAGCATATCCGAAAATGTTGATGTTTTTCCCGAATTGCCGTTTGTTGATGTTCTTATGTACGGTGAAGGAGAAATCGATTTTAAGGCTTTGTTGGAGCAATTCAATACGCTCGATAAAGACTTTTCCTCAATACCTAACATAGCATACAGAAAGGGAAACAAAATTTTCAAAACCGAAAGAAAATTTCATAATAATCTTAACGGATTTTTATCGCCATATTTAGAAGGCTATTTCGACGATATTATCACTAAAAACCCCCATCAGGAATTTTGTGCCGTTGTTGAAACAAACAGGGGTTGTCCATATAACTGTGCCTACTGTGATTGGTGCTACACAACAGATATCCGTCAATTTCCGATAGAAAAAGTAAAAGAAGAAATCATTTGGTGCAGTAAAAACAAGATCGAATATATTTTCTGTGCTGACAGTAATTTCGGTATTCTCAAGCGTGATCTTGATATTGCGAAATTTGTTGTCGAATTAAAAAAGAAAACCGGTTTTCCTCACATTTTCAACAATTGCTTTGCCAAAAACAGCAATGACACCGTTTTTGAAATATCGAAACTGTTTTATGACAACAAAATAAACAAAGCCGCTACTCTTGCATATCAAACGGTATGTGACACGGCACTGAAGAATGTCAACAGAAAAAATTTCACTATGGAAGCCTTTTCAGATTTGGTAACCAAATACAATAAACATAATATTCCCACCTACACCGAGATGATTCTCGGTTTACCCGGAGAAACCTATGACAGTTTTTGCGAAGGTCTTTGCAAGCTTATTGAAGCCGGACAACAAACCGCTCTAACAGTTTATTATTGTCAAGTATATCCAAATTCGCTTATGGGGAAAAAGGAGTATCAAAATTTGCACGGTATAGAAACCGCACGTGTTCCTTTGAACTATTTGCACTCCTCTATACCAAATGATGATGACATAACCGAATACACAGAATTGATTGTCGCAACACGTGATATGCCATTTTGTGATATGATGAAATCCATAATGTTCTGCACTTGTTTGCAATGCTTCCATCATATTGGACTGTTAAAATACTTTTCAATCTATGTAAGAAAAGAATTGAATATCAGTTATCTTGAATTTTACAAACGTCTTTTGGATTTCATTTTCAATTCCAAAGGAACTTTCTTAAATGAGCTTTTCAACAATTTTCGCGAACAGTGCAGCGATTTTTCAAAAGGCGAGTGGTCATATTATAACGAAAAATTCGGAGAAATCGGTTGGTTTCTCGAAGAAGGCGCTTTTATGGAGATAGTATCTGATTATGAGGTGTTTTGGAATGAAATTATTCCTTTTTTGAAAGAATTTAAAATAGACGAAGCTATCTTTAACGAACTAACGGCTTTTCAGAAATTTGTTATAAGGCTTCCTAAAAAAGAAAAAATATCCGCTGAATTTAATTATGATTTCTATACATATTTCCATAACGCTCTCTCATCAAACTACGCACCCTTAAAAGAAAGAAAAAACATAATCGAGGTAAATTTACCAACATCTGTAAACAACTGGAAGGACTATGCAAGAAAGGTCGTTCTTTTTGCAAAAAGACGCGGAGATACAATCATAATTAATGATAAAAAGTATCTCAAAATTACATATGTAGGAGAGTAGTGCTAAAGAAACAATTAACTCTACTGTTTCTCAAGTAATCCAATTGCTTGTTTTACGGCTTTTGGCAGTTGTTTTTGAGTGTTTTAGGCACATCACTTTAAAAATGTCGGTAAGAGTTCATACAAACATCAAGGCAACTGTGCAAGTGAAGCCGATTTGCAAAACGATGCAAATCCGAATTTTAGGTAGAAAAGCGTTTCTTTTGATAGTGGGGTTGTACACCGTCTGCGGTGTAAATGATTATTCCTACCAAAAAGGTTTTGCGAACTCCACCCCGCAACAAGTTGGATAAATAACTTTCAAATCCTTGTAAAAAATGTGAGGAAGAAGACAGCGACACAATCATCACACAATTTAATTTGTCTTCTGTCTCAAAACAAATATACAATAAAAATCGCCGCCGGTCAGTACTCTTTCACCTCTATTTATGCTGATGCCTTAGCGGCAGAATGGATATTAATATGAAAAATATTTATTTTATTCAAGCTAATAATGTCTACGGCACAACCTCAAAAAGCACCTACATTCCTTATGCCGTGGGTTGTATACAGGCTTACTGTCAAAAGAATCCGGTTATTGCTTCAACATACAATTTCGGTAAAATCATTTACACTCGCCTTTCGCCCGAAAAAGTAATTTCACTCCTTGACGCTCCATATATGGTACTTTTTTCCTGTTCGGTTTGGAACACGGAATACAACAAAACCGTAGCACAAGCCATAAAAAAAGCATTTCCATCTTGTTTAATTACATTTGGAGGACACAGTGTATCTTCAAACGGCGAATATTTGGAAAAATATGAGTACATCGATTTTTTAACGCATCGTTTCGGAGAAGAACCCACCGACGGCTTATTGGAATGTCTTGCCTTAGGCAAGCCGCTTGATTTAGTTTCAAACATATCCTACAGAAATTCAAGCGGAAATATTATAACAACCGATTATGCTCCGCAAACCGGCATCGACTATCCATCACCGTATTTGGAAGGCGTTTTTGATGAAATATTAAAAGATGATATTACATTCTCCGCACTGTTTGAAACTAATCGCGGATGCCCAAACTCTTGTTCATTTTGCGATTGGGGTTCTCTGAAATCAAAGGTAAGGCTTTTCCCGATGGAACGCGTCCTCGCAGAAATTGATTGGTTTGTAAAGAAAAAAATCGAATTTGTTTTTTGTACCGACGGCAACTTCTGTTTATTCAATCGTGACGAAAAAATTGCCGATTATATTGTTAATTGTAAAAATACATACGGATATCCGAAAATGTTTAGGGTTTGTTTTACCAAAAATAAATTTGACTTTGTTTTCGATATCGGTACAAAATTTTTTAAAAACGGACTCGACAAAGCTCAAACCTTATCATTTCAAAGTATGAATACCGAAGTGCTCAAAAACGTTGGCAGGCAAAATATTTCAACCGAAAAATTCAGAGAACTGATGCAAAAATACAACGAGATTAATATCTCGACTTTTTCGGAACTCATTTTAGGTCTGCCCGGTGAAACCTATAACTCTTTTTGTGATGGTATAAATACACTTATTGAAAACGGACAGCATTACGCCTTAAATATTTATCCCTGCGAACTTTTACCCAACTCAGAAATGGGGCAGAAAGAATATCGCGAAAAATTCAAGCTTAAAAGTATCAGAGTCCCATTTAAGCTCATACATTCAAATGAAAATCAGAAGAAAGATGATATCGTTGAATACTCGGAATATGTAATATCCACTTATTCTATGGACGAAAAGGAATGGGCACGTTCTTTACTTTTTGCTTCATACATACAAGGACTTCACAACTTAGGTTTGCTCCGTTCTTTGGCTATTTATTACAGATACGAGCACAATATGAGTTATGCCGACTTCTATAACAAGTTAATTTCATATTCCGCCCAAAAAGGAAATACGCTTTTAAACACTGTTTTTAAAAGAATAAACAAACTGTGCACAGGAATAATTGCAGGAACAAATGAGCTTGTTGCTTCCTGTGACGGTCTTGGCGATATGCTCTGGGGCTTCGATGAAATAATTTTCTTTGAATTTTACAAAAAGTTAGAAGCTTTTTACAAAGAAGTAAAGGAATGCTTTTATGATACAAATGATTCCGAAGAGGTTATCGATGCTTTATTCAAATATCAGTACGACATCATCAAAAAAATCAACGTGAAAAAACCGATCATAAACAGCGACTATGATTTTTATTCATATTTCAACAGAATCTACTTGGGAAATTATCAAAAACTTAAAAAAAAGAATGTATCAATAACTATCGATGATCACATTGTAGTCAACAGCTTTTCTGACTTTGCAAGAGAAATAGTTTGGTATGGAAGAAACCGACGTGCTACAGACTACACAAGCACAAACTACAAAATAATAACATAAAAAGCACGTTCGCAACTCAAATAAAAAAGTGCATCGTTCATTTATCAATGATGTGAGACTTCGATATTAACGATTCATTGGTGCCGTCGTACAGCTTGTTCCGGCACATAACGGAAGCTTTGAATATGTGATACCGGCGAAATACAAAGTCGATATCTCTTGTCTGACAATACGCTTTCACGGATTTTATCTTTGTAGTCAGTTCGTCAATTAAATCCCCTTTGCTATTCTGATTAATTTCCGTTATTTTTTATGGCGATTGAGTCCTTTCGTTAGGGTTGGCTACTTGTAACTTTATTCTAACAGACTCAATCGCTTTTTATTCAGTTTTACATCAATTGTAATACTGCTTTTCATCAAAGTATTTTGTATTTTAATATTGTTTTTTTTGTCATTATATGATATAGTAAATTATAATAAATTTGTCGGAGGATAAGAATATGGATAATAAAGAATTATTTCAAGTAACCGCAGAGGGCTATAATTGTGCTCAGGTTGAGCAGTACATATCTGTTCTTAAAGCAGAATACAAAAAAGTTTTTGAATATGCAAAGGCAGTTGAAGCAAATAACGAAAAGCTCAAAAAGATTTGCCGTTCGCTTTCGGATGAAAACAAAGCTTTCAAGGCAGGCGGTGCTGTTTCCGCTCCCGTTTCCGCCAATGCCGCAGTTGATCCCGCTCTGCTTGCAAGCCTTGATAAAATCGCAAAGCTCAGCGACGAAATAGCTAAAGAAAATTCAGTTATTCGCTCCAAGATTTCAAAATAATTATCCGAAAGGCAGAAACATATATGGAACAGTTCAAACTTAAAAGCATTGAAGAGCTTGATATTGACTTTGTTGCAAAAACAAGAGAACAATCCGCACCGAAAGCCGCCGATATTCCACAGCATCAAGAAGCTGCGATAGAATTTTCGTCGAACGCTCAAAACACCAATACATATTTTTCGGAGCCGGCTCAAAATCTCAATGTCGAGCCCACATATACGCCTCATCCGGAAAAGCAGGCAAAGAAACCAAGACCGCTTGTTCCCATCGGACAAAACAATTCCGGCTACTCCCCTGTCGGTGCACCTAAAGAAAATCAGCCGGAGGTTCCGTTTATACCCTCCATCAATTATGGCGAAGCTGAAGCTGCGGTTGATAACAACAAGAAAAAGAGCACCGGAGCTTTCGTCGGAAAAATTGTTTCTATTGTTCTCCTTGCCGCAACGGTTGTTGTTTTTGTTCTCGGATGCTTCGTTTCGATTTTCCTTGATAACGGTGGATCCAACATCGGCGGTCTGTGCTTCAACACAATGAGCAGCGACCTTGATGTTGCAGGTGTTTCTCCCGTTTCCGAGGGCGACCTTATAATTTCCAAGAAAATAGAACCTGCCGATTATGCAATAGGAGATATGATTGCCGTTCCCTCCGCATCAACCGACGGATGCGATATTCACATTATAAATTCCATCAGCAACGCAGGTTTTGAAGATGCGGAATTAACCACTACCGATATAACAAACTCGGCTCAATATTTTTCAACGGTTATGGCATCAAGCAGCTACGGCGTGGTTAATTCTTATATTCCGCTTCTCGGCAAGCTTTTGAGCTTCGCAATCGACAATGCAATTCTCGTATGTATTCTTTTTGTTCTTCTTGCCGCTTTTTGGTGTCTTCTCCTTGTTCTTCTTGAAAAAACAAATTCAAAGGCACCTAAAGACAATACCAAAGCAAAGAAAAGCAAAAATTGATTTGTTAAACCGAATATAAGCAATAAATATCCGAAATGTTATGGTTTCATCAAACATTTCGGATATTTTCTCTTTGTAATCGATGATATCTGTCTTTAAACATTTTGCACGGAAAAAGCTCCGACTTCGATAAAGTCGGAGCTTTTAAAAGTCATTTACGCTTCTGTTACGGTTTCCGCCGTCATAATCGATGCAAATTCCTCGCCGCTCATCTTTTCGTTTTCATAAAGCTTTTGTGCTACAAGATGAAGCTTATCCATATGCTCCGAAAGAATCTTTTCCGTTCTTTCATATGCATTTCGGATTATGCTCTCGATTTCTTCATCAATCTGTGATGCAATATTTTCGGAATAATTGCGAACAGTACTGTAATCTTTTCCCAGGAAAACCTCGTGATCCTTTCCACCGAAAGAAATGGGACCGAGCTTATCGCTCATTCCGTATTTGGTAACCATACTTCTCGCCGTTTCGGTTGCACGTTCAATATCATTTGATGCACCCGTTGAGATATCGCCGAGCACAAGTGCTTCGGCAACACGTCCGCCGAGAAGTCCGACAAGGCTGTCGAGCATTTCATTTTTAGAAGTATAATTTTTATCCTCAATAGGTCTGTAAAGCGTATAGCCGCCTGCCATTCCTCTGGGAATGATTGAAATCTGATGAACGGGATCGGTATTTTCAAGATAAAAACTCGAAACCGCATGACCTGCTTCGTGATAAGCGGTTAATTTCTTTGCCTTTTCGTTCATCTTATGTGATTTCTTTTCGGAGCCGACCTGAACCTTTAAGGAAGCTTCATCGATTTCATCCATTGTTATTGCTTTCTTGCCTCGTCTTGCGGCAAGAAGTGCCGCTTCGTTAAGAAGATTTTCAAGATCCGCACCCGTAAATCCGACAGTTGCGTGTGCAATGCTGTTAAGGTCAACATCGGGAGCAATGGGCTTACCCTTTGCGTGAACCTTCAATATTTCAACTCTGCCCTTTGTATCGGGATAATTAACAGTTACCTGACGGTCAAATCTTCCCGGTCTGAGAAGTGCCGGATCGAGTATATCGGGTCTGTTGGTTGCGGCAATAACAATAACGCCCTCGTTTGCACCGAATCCGTCCATTTCAACAAGAAGCTGGTTAAGCGTTTGCTCTCTTTCATCGTGACCGCCGCCCATACCGGCACCTCTGTGGCGACCGACGGCATCTATTTCATCGATAAATATAATCGACGGAGCATTTTTCTTAGCTTGATCAAACAAATCTCTTACTCTCGATGCACCTACACCGACATACATTTCAACAAAATCCGAACCGGATATTGAGAAGAAAGGAACATCGGCTTCACCTGCAACGGCTCTTGCAAGAAGTGTTTTACCCGTTCCCGGAGGGCCGACAAGCAAAACACCTTTGGGGATTCTTGCACCGAGCGAATCGAATTTTGACGTATCTTTAAGGAATTGAACTATTTCTTCAAGCTCCTCCTTTTCTTCGTCCGCACCGGCAACATCCTTAAAGGTTGCCTTTCGTTTTTCATCCTTGGCGTGCTTTACTCTTGCCTTTCCGAAGCTCATCGTTCTGTTATTTTCATTTGTCATAGTTTGATTCATACGCCTGAACATAAAGAACGTTAACGCACCCATTGCAAGAAGAAGGAGGAGAGTGGGAATGATATTATAAATCCATTCACCCGTTGAACCTGCAACATAATCCGCCTTGATTTTTTTGTCGGGATTTTCACGGTTATATTTTATAACGCTCTCGTGAATATCTTCAACAAACAGAGTGACACTCGGAACAGAAAATGACCTTTCCTGCTTCTCGCCGTCAATACGGTAAACAAGCGCACCGCTGCTTAAATTCAGCTTGTATTCCGAAATTTTACCCTCATCAAAAAGGGCAACAAGCTCATAATACTCGGTTTTTTCCTGCTGCTGAGTGCTTGCGTAATAAGCCATTCCGCCGATAATCATTATCGGAATCAAGATATACGGCAGCAAAGTCATTATTTTCTTTTTGAAGTTACCCGAATTATTGTTTTTAGTATTCAATTGGAACAATCACTCCTTAAACTGCAATTTTTATATTAGAGTATTTATTTTTCGTATACTTCTCTTTTAAGAACCCCGATAAAGGGTAAATTTCTGTATTTTTCATTATAATCAAGACCGTAGCCGACAACAAATTCATCGGGAACCTCCGCGCCCGAATAATCCGACCAAACATCATCAACCACTCTGCGTTCGGGCTTGTCAAGCAAGGTGCATATTTTCATACTTTTGGGATTTCTTGACATAAGAATCGATTTAATATAGCTGAGTGTTTTACCTGAATCAAGAATATCCTCAACAATCAAAACATCGTATCCCTCAAGGTTGATATCAAGGTCCTTCACGATTTTAACAACACCCGATGACTCGATTTTGTTTGCATAGCTTGAAACACACATAAAATCGATTGCACAAGGAACCTTTATCTCTCTCATAAGGTCAGCCATAAAAATAACCGAGCCTTTAAGAATGCTGACAAGTAAAAGATTTTTGTCTTGATAATCCTCGGATATCTGTGCACCGAGTTTTTTGACAATTTCTTTTAATGTTTCTTCGCTGTAATAAATTTTCTCAATTTCGTTAAGCATTGTCTCTTTCATTTCATACCCCTATTTTTTGATTTTAACAATAATAACCTTTTTCGTTTCTCCTGTTACGGCAACACGTCTGTCAATTCCGATTCCCTCAAGAATAAGGATCCCGTTATCATCGGCAACAACCGCTGTTGAATCTCTTTTTTCGGGTGGAACGGCAAGCTCGTTGAAAAGCTTTTTAAGTGATTTGGTACAGCCTCTGCCCGAAAGAGAGATTTTGTCGCCTGCCAGACGGCTTCTGATAACTATACTGCCGACTATTTTATCATAATCCAGAAAATATTCCAAGTACTGTTTTGAAATGTTTTGTAAATTATTTATTTCATTAATATTAACAATTTTTGTTTCTATCGAAGCATCGCCCAAGCCTTTGCTCTTTTCGGGAAAATCCAAAACTCCTTTTCTCACTCTGACATAAGCACCGCCGTTGATTTGAACTTGACCTGAATTTTTTAAAATTTTGATTATGTTTTCAAGTGAACGGTATTCCGGTGTGATGCCGACTGAGCTTTCGCAAATCAAAACAAGAGCACGTTTTAAAACAGGCAACGGCGAATCCGCAAGAAGCTTTGCATCGTATCCGTCTTCGACTTTTGCTTTTTCGGAAAGCTCATTTGAAAGAGAAACAAGAAAAGCTTCGTCTTCGTTAAGAGATTCAATGCATCTTGATGCACAAGCTTCAAAAGACGAATTGATTTTTGAAAGCTGCGGAATAACATTATGCCTTATGCGATTTCTCGAATATGTTACATCGGAATTTGTTTCATCTGTCACATAATCGATTGAATTATCTTTGCAATAAGCATTTATTTCTTCCTTCGTGCATTCGATAAGCGGGCGGATAATATTATCTCTGCGTGCCGGAATCGAACACAAGCCTCGCAGAGCGGTTCCCCTTGAAAAGTTAAAAAGAAATGTTTCGGTTCTGTCGCTGAGATTATGAGCCGTTGCAATCAAAATATTTTTTCCAAGGGAATTGAAAAAACCGTATCGAACCTGCCTGCCGCATTCTTCAAGACCGATACCTTTTTCTTTTGCCATACCGATAACATCGGCTTTCAGAATATGAAGCTCAATTCCGGCTTCATTGCATTTTTCTTTAACAAAAGCTTCGTCACGATCGGCACTTTCCCCTCTGATTCCGTGATTAACGTGAGCTGCAATTAACGATATTCCGTATTCATCCTTAACGGAATTTAAAATGTTAAGCATCGACATCGAATCGCTTCCGCCGGAAAGGGCAACAACAACCGTTACACCCTCCGAAAGCATATTGTATTTTTCGATTGTCGCTTTAACTTTATTAATCATCGTGAATTTTCTCCAACTGAATAAAAAGCGTATGTTCGCCGTCCCAAGCAAATTCAACCGTTCCCGTTTCTCCGTGACGGTTTTTCGCAACAATAACCTCGGCAATATTTGCCTGTGCGGCAGCTTCACCGGCATTTGAATCGTCATCGGTTTTTTCATCGTTATAATAATCCGGTCTGTAAAGCATCATAACGATATCGGCATCCTGCTCGATTGAACCCGATTCACGAAGGTCTGAAAGCTGAGGCTTATGAGATTTTCCTCTTGCTTCCGTACCTCTCGAAAGCTGAGCACAGCAAACAATGGGAATATTCAAATCCTTAGCCATCATTTTCAGATTTCTTGTTATTTCGCTAACCTCCTGAACACGGTTTTCGCTTCTTGTGCTTCCCTTTATAAGTCCGAGATAATCAATGATAACGCACTCAACACCGCCGAGACGTCTTGTTTTTGCTTTCATTTCCGGAACAGTGATACTTGAAGTATCGTCAAAATAAAGCTCACAATCATTAAGTGCACTTGTTGCCATACCGAGCCTTATCCATTCATCTTGAGAGATATTTCCGTTACGCATTTTTTTGCTTGATACTCTCGCTTCGGTTCCAAGCACTCTCATTGCAAGCTGTTCCTTTGTCATTTCAAGAGAGAAAAACAGAACCTTTCTCTTTCCTATTGCGGCAACATTTCGTGCAAGATTCAAGGCAAAGCTTGTTTTACCCATAGCGGGACGGGCACCGATAAGCACAAGGTCAGAGCGGTTAAGACCGGTTAAAACCTTATCGAGATCTGAATAACCCGTTGTAAAGCCTTTATAAAGCTCTTTATCTTCACCGGTAATCTTTTTAAGAGTGTCATATACATTATTAACAATAATATCCTTGAGCTTCGATGGGGCGTTTGTGGTCTTTCCCTGACGAATATTATAAATTTTTTGTTCGGCGTTATCGAGCAAGGTATCCGCCGTTTCTTCCTGAGCAACCGCACTTTCAATTGTTTCGCTTGAAATGCCTATAAGTGATCTCATATAGAACTTTTCACGAACGATTTTTGCGTACATTTCAACATTTTCGGTTGAAGGAACCATCTGTGCAAGCTCAAAAAGATAATTTCTGCCGGAACCGTTGTCATAAACTCCCTGCTGAACAAGAAGATCAAGTATTACCAACGGATCGATAACCTTTCCCGATGCATCAACGGTTATCATTGCGGCAAATATCGCCGAATGCTGAGGAAGATAAAATGCTTCGGGAGTAATATAAACCGCCGCCTGCGAAAGACAGGAGGGATCAACGAGAATACTTCCAAGCACCGCCTGCTCCGCCTCCGCACTGAACGGCATTTGAATATTATCTAACGATAACAAGCTGTTGTCTGCCATTTTAACTCTCCGTTCGGTTTTAATTATTCGGCAACCGTAACAAACATCGATGCAGAAATGCCGTTGTAAAGCTTAACCTCCACGGGATATGTGCCGAAGGATTTAATATCTTCAACCGCAACCTTACGCTTATCAAGCTCAAGGCCGAATTGCTTTGATATTTCCGCCGCAACATCCTTTGAGGTTACCGAGCCGAAAAGCTTGCCATTGGCACCCGCTTTTGCGGAAAGCTTAACGGTTTTGCCCTCTATTTTTGCCGCACTTGCCTTTGCAGCGGCAATTTCGGTATCTATGCGATGCTTTTCTGCGGCTTCTCTGTTTTTAAGCTCGCTCATTGCCTGAGCATTGGCTTCCATTGCAAGCTTTCTCGGAAAAAGAAAGTTTCTTGCGTATCCGTCGGAGGTGTTTACAAGCTCCCCTTTTTTTCCAAGTCCTTTAACATCTTGAGTTAATACTACTTTCATTTTGCTTCTCCTATTTCTTATCAAAAAATTCTTTTATTGCTTTTTTTAACGCCTTATCGGCTTTTTCAAAATCATAGCCTTTAAGCTGACAAGCCGCCATCGTTTGATGACCACCGCCGCCGAGAGCTTCCATAATAAGCTGAACGTTGATATCTCCGAAGCTTCTTGCGGAAATATTTATCGCTCCCGCATTTTCAAACATAACAAACGATGCTTTAATGTTATTGATTTTGAGCAATTCATCAGCCGCTTGAGCCGAAACAACTCTGATATCCTTTGATTCAAAATCCGCTTTGGCAACAGCACACTCCATAAAGCTTTCAGCGGAAGAAATCACCTTATTTCGCAGCTTATTCACTTCCAAGCTGTTTGCAAAAAGCCTTTTGACCTTAACCGTATCGGCATTTCTGTCTTTTAAAAATGCGGCGGCTTCAAAGGTTCGGACTCCCGTGCCGATAATAAAATCCTTCGTATCGAGCATAATGCCTGCAAGAAGTGCCTCCGCAACAAAAGGCGGTATATTAATTTCCGGATTGATATATTGAATAAGCTCCGTAACCATCTCGCAGGTTGATGACGCACCCGGATCGTGATGAAAAATAAGTGCACTTTCAATATCCGTAATCGCACGTCGATGGTGGTCGATAATGACCTTCGTTTCCGCTTTTTCGTAGAGCTTCGGAAACTCAACAAAGCTTTCGATATGCGTATCAACAACAATAAGCAGAGATTTTTTGCCCATAAGCTCAAGTGCACGCTCTTGACCGATAAAAATATCTCCCATACCCTCATCGTCAAGCTTTTCGATAAGCGATGATGCAAGTGTCTTTTTTCTGTCCGTCGCAATAAAGGCGGGAATACCGAGACTTTTTGAGGCACACACCAGTCCGACCGCCGAACCGACAGCATCAAGATCGGTATATGAATGTCCCATAATAATAACGTTAACGCTTGATTTTATCAGTTCGGCAAGAGCTGAGCCGACTATTCTGCTTTTAACCTTATTTCTCTTTTCGGCACTCTTTGAAACACCGCCGAAATAATCGTAGCCGTCTTGAGTACGAATCGCAACCTGATCTCCGCCTCTGCCCAAAGCCATTTCAAGAGCTTTTCTCGCATTTTTTTCGCAGCTTTTTATGCTCTCACCCGATGAAACACCGATTGAAAGCGTAACTCCGGTTTTTTTGCCTTTATATTCATAGCTTCTGACAGACTCGAGAACCGAAAACTTATCCTCAATCATCTTGTCGATGTTCTTTTTTTCTGTAACAACAAGATATCTGTCATCGCCGATTTTCTTGATAAAGCTTCCGTAATACTCCGACCAGTGATCCAACGCCGCCTCAACCTGACTGCGAATTTCGGTTTTTTCGCTGTCTCTGAAATCGTTTCTCGAATCATCGAGATTATCCATTTCAACCATAACAGCATACGGTATGTTTTCCAAATATTGAATTTCAGTCTTTTTAAGTCCGGTATTATCAAGAAAACACAGAATACAACAATCCTCTCCTGCGGCTCTGTAATTAACCGTGTAAACAGAATAATATCTGCCGTTGACAGAAACACATATTTCCTGAGATTGTGTTATCGAAGCAAGCTTGATTCCGTTTGTATATTTTTCGATTTTCTCCGTTTGAGTTATTTCTCCGCAGGATATTTCATTGAGAAACAAATCACTGCACCATTTTATGTATCCCTTTCCATCGCATACGGCAACGGGAAAAGGAAATGTAGAGAGAACCTTTTGTTCGGTATAGTCAAGCTTCTTTGAAGTTTTAATCAAAAATCTGTTATATCTTTTTTTAGCGGTTATTGCTCTGTAAACAACAATAACACAAACAATTAAAAAGGCTATGCTTTCTGCGATTGCAAGTCGCGGCTCAACAAAAACGGTTATGGCAATAAAAGCCGCAGAAATACCTGCAACAAGACAAATCATCAAGCTGTCATACCAAAAACCCTTGAATTTCATTTAAACCTCCATAATAATCGGAAGAATCATAGGACTTCTTTTTGTTTTTTCGTAAACAAAATGAGAAACGGCATCTCTGAGCTTACCCTTTATCGCATTGATATCGGTGATATTGTTATAGTAACAGCTTTCAAGCGATTTTTCCGCCGCCTTTCGAGCCTGAGCTATAAGCTCCTCCGCCTCTTTGACGTAAACAAAACCTCTTGAAACAACCTCAGGGCCTGCGATAAGCTGACCTGTTTCATAATCAACCGAGGCGGTAACAACGATTATTCCGTCTTGACCGAGATGCTTTCTGTCACGCAAAACAACACTGCCGACATCTCCGACACCGTAACCGTCAACAAAAACTCTGCCGGCAGGCACCGGAGCACCACTCTTAATTGATTTTGATGTTATCTCGGCAACATAGCCGTTATCGGCTATAAAAATATTGTCTGCGGGAATTCCCATTCCCTCGGCAAGAGCCGCATGCTTACGCAGATGCTTCTGCTCACCGTGAACGGGTATAAAATATTGCGGCTTAACAAGTCCCATTATAAGTTTAAGCTCTTCCTGACAGGCGTGGCCGGAAACGTGAACATCATACATTTTTTCGTAAATAACCTGTGCACCGAGCTTTAAAAGCTCATTAACAACTCTGCCAACCGTTTTTTCGTTGCCCGGAATCGGAGTTGCCGAAATAATAACATAATCGTTAGGGCAAATTTCAACCTTTCTATGGTCGGAAAAAGCCATTCTCGAAAGAGCCGACATAGGCTCGCCCTGACTTCCGGTCGTTATGACAACAAGCTGTTCCGCAGGGTATTTGTTTATCAGGTCAGCATTAATAAGAACGTTTTCGGGAATATTGAGATAACCGAGCTGTGCACTGATATTAACAACATTTTCAAGGCTTCGTCCGATTATCGCAACCTTTCTTCCGAGAGAATGGGCAACATTGATAATCTGCTGAACCCTGTGAATATTGGACGCAAAGGTAGCAACTATAATTCTGCTCTTTCCCGCTTTTCTGAAAAGAACATCAAAGGATTCGCCGACCTTGCGTTCGCTTTCGGTATACCCCGGTCTTTCGGCATTGGTTGAATCCGAAAGAAGTGCAAGAACACCTTCGTTTCCGAGCTGTGCAAAACGGGAAAGATCAATCATACCGCCGTCAATCGGTGTACTGTCAACCTTAAAATCTCCGGTTTGAATTATAGTTCCCGCACCGCATTTGATTGCAAGTGCAATAGCATCCGGAATCGAATGGTTAACGTGAATCGCTTCAACCGAAAATCCCCCAAGCTCAACAACATCGCCCGGAGCTATTTCGTGAAGCTTAACACTGTTCAAAAGCCCGTGCTCCTTCAGCTTTCCCTGAATAAGTCCTATGGTAAGCTTAGTTCCGTAAACCGGAATATTGACACTTTTAAGAAGATACGCCAATCCACCGATATGGTCTTCATGACCGTGGGTAATAACAATTCCTTTTATTTTATCGATATTCTTCTCAACATATGTGAAATCCGGAATAACAAGGTCAACACCGAGCATTTCGGGATCGGGAAAAGCCAAACCGCAGTCAACAAGAAACATATCATTGCCGTACTCATAAAGAGTCATATTTTTTCCGACCTCGTTAAGTCCGCCGAGAAATGCAATTTTAACGGGATTTTCCGTTTTTCTGTATTTTTTTGCAGAACCGTTTCTCGATTTCGGATTGCTTTTTTGCTGCTTTTTATTGTTTTGGAATTTTCTGCTTTTGGATTGATTCTTTTGCGAATAATCCTTACCCTGTTTTTCCTTTACGCTTTTTTCTTTTGTTTGTAAATTTCTTTCTTTGGATTGCTTATTGTTTTTTTTCTGCATGATTTCTCCTATCTTGGTAGTATTCAGTAGTAAATATATATATGATGACATTTATGTTTTTGCGGAGCAGTACTCCTGCCCCACAGTATATATTATCTCTTTGTTTCGCCAAAGTCAAGTTTTTTATATTATATTTTAAATTAGATTCATTATTATTACATCAATTATATTCGATTTTATCCTCTGCTTTTTCGATTATATCCTCAACATCGGCACACAGCTCATCGGCAGCCTCCATTGTATCCGCTTCAGCAAGAATCCTTATTCTGTCGCCTGTTCTCTCCGGAACGATAAGAAGATTTCCGCTGTTGCGAACAAGCCTGATCCCCTCAAAATCATTCTTTATATCGTTGTTTTTTTCGGCACCCATAAGGATTGAAAGCTTTGACGGAGAAAAAGAAACCGGAACTGTCTTTTTAACAATATAGATTTCGGGAAGCTCATCAACAAGCTCATCAAAAGAGCATTCACGCTCTTTCATAACGGATAAGAGCCTTATTGAAAGAAAAAGAGCATCACGAATAAAAATCTGCTTTGCGGCAAGCCGTCTTGCAACGGAATCGGAATTATCTGCGGGTGTGCTTAAATATCTGTATGCTTTGCGGCCGTATTTTTTCGCAAGAGAATCCAAAAATGCGGGTGCATCGTAGGGAACGGCAATATCACGACCGTTTTTCATCTCGTTCAAGCAGCAAACGGCAATCAGCTTTTCGTGTTCAACATTATTATTTTCCGTAATTGCCGTAACGCCGCTGCCGCTTGAATCGATTTTAAAAATCAACTTATCACTTTCGTATGCGCCGAGCTTTAATGCACAGTCGGAAAGAAGATTTTTTATGCTCCTGTTATCGCTTTCAAAGCTTATTCCGATTCCGTTTAATCTGTACGGTGCCTGCTTCATAAGCTCCTGCGTATAGAGCAGTTTAATGCTCGACATATCCGTGATTTCCCTTAATTCATTTTCGGAGGCTTCTCTAAATTCTCCTTTAACAATTCCGTTTTCTATCTTACGTTCAAGAGTTCTTGTTATCGACAGCCCTCCTTCACCGCAAATCCCAATTGTTCTTTCACCTGCTCCGCTCACAAACAAACCCGCATCAAGTCCGCAAATATTAACAAGAAATTTAAGCTGTGCTTCAAAGCATTCTCCGAAATTCCAAATTGTGCTTCCGCTTTCCGCAGCGCCGGCAGTTAAAGCAAGCCTCATGGTATCGGCGGCTTTTGTTCCGTCAAATCCGATTCCGATTTTCGCTTCGTTTCTTGTGTTACCGATCGCACAACCGAGCTTTACGCAGGTTTCCGCATTGAGCCGTATTCCTCCGCTTTCGTCAACTCCGTTTTCGCTCAGAAATTCGGATTTAACGCTTCCGTATTTCAGATTTGAATTAAGGCTTACACCGGCACCCACGATTTTACCGGGCCAAACATAAATTCCCGACATAACCTTTGCATCCTCACCGATAACACTACCGGAGCCAACTGCACTGTTTTCAAAAAGAGAAGCTCTGTTTTTCAATGCCGCACCCGAACACACCACCGCTCCCGTTGCACTCGCTCCCGATGCAAGCCAACTGTTTTCGAGAATCACCGAATATTTAACTCTCGTGTCTTTTCCGATAAAGCATTTATCATCAATCACCGCATACGGTCCGATAACCGCACCATCCGATATTTCCGTGTTTTCGCCTATATATACAGGCGGAACAATAGCGTAATCACCCTTCGGCAGTTTATTTTTTACATAAATTCCTTCTGCGGAGGGACTGAACGGAATCGTAATTTTTCTGTCAAAAGCATCTCGCTGACATTTTAAATACGCATCTATATTGCCGATATCGCACCAATACTCGTTGCTGTGATAGCAATAAACAGGCATATTTCTTTCGAGCATAAGAGGAAACAAATCCGATGCAAAATCGTATTTCTTACCGTTGGGTATCAGTTCAAGGCATTCGGGATTAATTATATATACACCCGTATTTGCAAGACTGCTTATCGCCTGATTCCACGACGGCTTTTCAACAAAGCCCGTCACACGATTGTTTTCATCAACCTTTATTACGCCGTATTCTCTCGGATCGGCGGCATCAACGGCAACAATTGTTATCTTCGCATTACTCGCTTTGTGAAAAAGCATAATCTTTTCCAAATCGAAATCGCACATAGCATCACCGCTGATAACAACAAAAGGCTCCTTAAATCCGGCGGCTGCCTTTTTAACGCTTCCGGCAGTACCGAGAGGCTCATCCTCTCTGACAAAATCAAGCATAAGATTTTTATAGCCGTATTCATAGCTTCTCTCAACAGTATGGGGCAAATAGCCAAGCGTTACAGCGGCTTGAGAAACACCGTTTCGGCAAAGCAAGTCAAAAATATATTCTATAATGGGCTTTCCGAGAATTTTTGCCATCGGCTTCGGTACGGTACAGGTTAACGGTCTTAATCTTTGCCCTTCCCCGCCTGCCATAATCACTGCTTTCATCAGAATCATTCCTTTCAGATTTCTCTGAAATATTATTGGCAAAATTAATCATAAATAACCAAAATTTATCTTGTTATGATACGGATAAAGTGATATAATCCTTTTAGAAATATATTTTAACGGAGAAAAGCTATGTCGGAATTGAAAAAAGTTGATATTTTCACGGACGGTGCCTGTTCGGGTAATCCCGGTGCCGGAGGATGGGGTGCGATTCTCAGATACGGAGAACACGAAAAAGAACTGAGCGGCGGCGAAAAATCAACAACCAACAACCGTATGGAATTAACGGCACTTATCGAAGCACTTAAAGCATTGAAAACAAGATGCAGCATAACCGTTTATACCGATTCAAAATATGTTGCAGATGCCTTCCTCCGGGGTTGGATATGGAATTGGATGAAAAACGGTTGGCGTAAGGCAGATAAAAAGCCTGTTTTGAATCCGGAGCTTTGGCAGGAGCTTGTTTCCGAAATTCGCAAGCACGAATATAAAATCGTTTGGGTTAAAGGTCACGCAGGTCATCCGGAAAATGAACGCTGTGATGCTCTTGCTACGGCTCAAGCGGCAAAATATAAATAAGGCGGTATCGATATGGAACTTTTTGTAATTCTTTCTTATTTTTTTGCGGCAATGACCGTTATTATGACTTTTCTTTATCAATTCGCTCCCCCGTTCAGGAAAAAATTGCTCTTGTCAAAAATGCTTTCCTCCGCTTCTTTTTTGCTCACGGGAATATTTGCGGCATTTGCAAAGCCGTCAACCTATTCATATTGCATACTTGCGGCTCTGTTTTTATGCTTTATAGGTGACTTTTTTCTTGATTATAAAAGCGGGAAATCATTTTTTGTCGGAGTTATCTTTTTCTCTCTCGGACACCTGACTTATATTCCGACATTTCTTAAAATATGTTCTCCCTCGCTTGCACCGTATATAATTCATATGATTGTTTTATTTTTCATTATTGTTATTATGGGGATAATCCATATCAAAGCCGATAAAATCAAATTTGAAGGCAAGTTTAAGGTTATGTATCTTTATTCCTTGCTTTTGATTGTATCGTTCGTTGTTTCCGCATTGAGGGGTGCAACCTCATTTATAAGCGGAAGCCGTACGTTCGGCTGCTGCCTTGCAATCGGAGGAGCAATGTTTATGGTATCGGATGCCTTTCTTGCTTCGGAGCTGTTCGGCAGACCTAAATTAAAAAGAACCGATGCCGGAGTTGCCATAGCATATTTCCCCGCACAGGCTTTGTTTGCACTCAGTATCTTATTTATTTAATTTAAAAAGAGGTTAATATAAAATGAAAAAAGTTTTGAGCATATTTATTGTATTGTCGATTATTTTCACACTCGGCACGACGGTATATGCTGATTCGCAAAAATGTAATTGCAATATGACTCCGGTTGTTTATGTTCCCGGATTCGGAGAACCGATTTACAAGAATCCCAACTCAGAAAACAAAACATCTGTTTTTCCTCCCGAAGAGAATGCGATTAAAGAAGCTGTGCCGGATATTTTGAAAGCGGTATTTTTAGGACTTTTAACCGGAAATTTTGAAGCTTTCGGAACTTACGGAATGAAAGCGGCGGAAACGATGCTTTTGCCGGCAGCATGCGACAAGGAGGGAAACCCTCAAACAAATACGGGTGTGGAATACGAAAAGCCGGTGAATGACACCCATAAAAATGCCGCTTTTGTCAGCGAACACAGCCGTGATAACGGATATTTTAAATTTATATACGATTGGCGAATCGATCCGCTTGAAAACGCAAAGCTTTTAAAAGCATATATCGATGAGGTCAAAACACTTACGGGACACGATGAAGTTGTTATTTCGGCACACAGTCAAGGTAATACCGTTGTTACATCTTATCTATATCTCTATGGCAGCAAAGACGTGGAAAAGCTTGTTTTTCTTTCTCCCGCATATCAGGGACTTTCGTTTATGGGGGAACTTTTTACCCAACAGGTTTCGATTGTCGGCAAAGGAGATGAATTTGCGGAATATATCTGCGGTGCTATGGGTTATGAGAATGCAAAAAGTCAACTTATAAGTGCCGTTTTAAAAGAATTAAACAAAATCGGAACGGTTGATGCGATTTTCGCATATCTCCAAAAAGTTCTTGACAGTCAGCTCGACCGAGTTTTTAATGAATGCCTTACCGATATTATGGGAACTCTCCCCGGTGTTTGGGCATTTGTTCCGGATGAATACTACGAAACTGCAAAGCAAGCTGTTTTTAAAAATTCGGATGAATACAGTCGCTTTATCGAGAAAACAGACAACTATCATTATAACGTTCAAAATAACGCCGATACTATTCTTCGCAATGCAAAATCGAGCGGAACCGATATCGTTATTTGTGCCGGCTACAATATATCCACGATTCCCGTTTCCGAAGCAAAGGAGGCACAATCCGACCTGCTTATTGATACAAAATATATGAGCTTCGGTGCGACCTGTGCCCCCTATGGCGAAACGCTCGGAGAAGGCTACATTCAGCAAAACATTTCTTGCGGACACAACCATATTTCGGCTGACGGAATAATCGATGCCTCAACCTGTCTTTTTCCCGAATATACTTGGTTTTTTAAAAATAACGGGCATAACTCATTCGGCTCGGATTACTGCCGATTCATCGAATGTGCAATAAGATATAACGGTCAGCCGACAGTACACAGCGATACCCAATATCCTCAGTTTTTAAAGCTTGAGGGCGGTAACCTTGCTCCCGTTGAAGCCACGGAAGGAAAAGAAGAAAAAAGCAACGGTGAAATTATCTTTTCATCGTTTTTAACTATAATTAAGGAATCATTTTAACATAAAAGCAAAGCTTTAAGTCATACATTGTCCCGATTTTACATATGATTTACGGAATTGATAATTCAAATGAAAATCGGAGGACTAACAATGGCTAATACTAATATTTACCACGATATTGCCGCAAGAACGGGTGGTGATATCTACATCGGAGTTGTAGGGCCCGTAAGAACGGGCAAATCTACGTTTATCAAAAAATTTATGGAAAATATGGTTCTGCCTAATATCGAGGACGATTCACGCCGAGAGAGAGCAACGGATGAGCTTCCGCAATCCTCCGGCGGCAGAACAATTATGACAACGGAACCTAAGTTTATTCCCGAAGATGCGGTTGAAATTTCATTGCCCTCAAACTCAAAAATGAAGGTCAGAATGATAGACTGCGTGGGATATATCGTTCCGTCCGCTCTCGGATATATTGAGGGCGAAGCTCCGAGAATGGTTAAAACGCCTTGGTTTGATGATGAGGTTCCGTTCAATATGGCAGCCGAAATCGGAACACGCAAGGTTATTTCGGAGCATTCTACGATAGGTCTTGTTGTTACAACCGACGGCTCGATAAGCGAGATTCCGAGAACCGAGTATGCCGAAGCGGAGCAAAGAGTAATCAATGAGCTTAAAGAAATCAACAAGCCCTTTGTTATTCTCCTCAACTGTAAAGAACCCGACTCGCCGGATTCTGCCGCACTTGTTTCAAAAATGACCGCCGAATATAATGCACCCGTTGTTGCGGTTAACTGCCTTGAGCTTAATCAAGATGAAATCAGCGGTATACTTTCGCAAATTCTTTTTGAATTTCCGATTAAAGAAATTAAAATCAATCTTCCCGGATGGATAACGTCACTCAATAAAGACCATTGGCTCCGCACAGCCGTATTCGGAAAAATAAGCTCGGATGCTCATCGGCTTGAAAAGGTTCGTGATGTTCGTGATTTCGCCGCAAGCATATCCGAAAACGAATATATTCGCTCAACAAATGTTGACGGAATGGATCTTGCATCGGGAAGTGCAAAAATAACCGTATCGCTTCATCCGAATCTTTTTTTCAAAATAATCGAGGAAGAAACAGGTATAGCGGTTGAAAATGAACAAGAGCTGATGCGAAAAATGAAAGAGCTTTCGGATGCACAGAGCGGTTATCAGCGTATACGAAACGCCCTTGACGAGGTTGAGGCAACAGGCTACGGAATCGTTCTGCCGGATGTTGACGACCTCACTCTTGAGGAACCGGAAATTATGAAGCAAGGCGGCAGATACGGAGTAAGGCTCCGAGCAAGTGCCCCCTCCCTGCACATAATGAAAGCCGATATTCAAACCGAGGTTGCACCGATTGTCGGCTCGGAGTCGCAGTCTGAGGAGCTTATCAAATATCTGCTCAAGGAATTTGAAGAAAATCCCGCAATGATTTGGGAATCCAACATATTCGGAACATCGCTTCACGAGCTTGTTAATGAGGGACTTCACAACAAGCTTTTCAGAATGCCCACAGATGCAAGAATGAAGCTTCGTGAAACGCTCGAAAGAGTTATAAACGAAGGATGCAGCGGACTCATCTGCATAATTCTGTAATAACATACAAACAGACCTGCACGGAATAATTTCCGAACAGGTCTGTTTTCATTTAATGTTTAAGGTCAGCATACCGGCAACATAGGTCACTTCAACAAAATAGCCTTCGCTGTCACTTGCACTGTAATAAGTATCCGCTTCAATCGGATTAACATCAAAACCGGTTTTTTTAAGCTTTTTCAAACAGTTTTTAAATTCTTTCTGTGAGCATTCAACAGACAAAACGTAGCTAAAACCGTCATTGTATTTTTCATCCGGTTCATTATCGAATTTAAGCTTCGGAATTTTTTCCTTAAAACGGTTGAATACCGCCGTAGATTTTGCAGCAACGGTAATATTGTTCTCAATTCTCTCACCGCCGACTTTGCAAGAGCATAAACATAGAATAGCAATAAAAACAGCAATTACGGCAAATATTTTCTTCTTCACTTTATTGCACCTCCGTTTATTAAAAGTATATCATAAATCAAGCACCATATCAAGTGCGATTTTTTCAAAAAAATTTTAACAATTTTTTTAATTTTAATTGACAATTAAGACATAATAATGTAAAATTTATACAAACTTTTTGAAAAGGGGTTTCGATATGGCAAATGAACTGAAAAAAAAGTACGGCCTTCTGACCGCTATATGTATGGTAGTCGGAATAGTCGTAGGCAGCGGCGTGTTTTTTAAGGCTGAAGCAATCCTTAATAAAACAGGCGGAAATCTGAAAATCGGCATTCTTGCTTGGATTATCGGCGGTGCAATTATGATAATCTGCGCTTACACTTTTTCTATCCTCGCAACGAAGTATGAAAAAGTCAACGGCGTTGTTGACTATGCCGAAGCAACTATAGGCGAAAAATACGGCTATTTCATCGGTTGGTTTTTAAGCACAATCTATTATCCCACTCTTACAATGGCTCTTGCTTGGCTTTCCGCAAGATATACGCTTGTTGTTTTTATGGGCGACAAGGCGGATCCCACAAGCGGTATGTGCTTTGTTCTTACTGCTTTTTATCTTATCGGCAGTTTTGCACTTAACACTCTTTCTCCCATTATTTCAGGAAAATTTCAGGTTTCAACAACATTTATCAAGCTTATCCCCCTACTCCTTATGGGCATTATCGGAACAATTTACGGCATAACAAACGATAACGGCGTTCTTGTTGAGAATTTTACAACCGTTGTTAACGAGGTTCCCGCAAGTGAAGCTATTTTTACCGCCGTTTGTGCAACTGTTTTTGCTTACGAAGGTTGGATTATCGCAACATCAATCAATGCAGAGCTTAAGGACAGCAAAAAGAATCTTCCCAAAGCCCTTGTTATCGGTTCGATTATCATCGTTGCAATTTATGCACTTTACTATGTCGGTCTTGCCGGCAGCATCAAAAATGCCGATATGATGGCAAGCGGTCAAACAGCAGCAAGAAACGCATTCAGTGCCGTATTCGGCAAGGCAATGGGTACCGGCATCTTTGTTTTCGTTATCGTTTCGTGTCTCGGAACCCTTAACGGACTTATGCTCGGATGCACAAGAGGTATTTACTCGGTTGCAAACAGAGGCAGAGGCCTTGCTCCTCACGTTTTCGGTTATCTTGACAAGCATACAAATATGCCGAGCAATTCGGCAATCCTTTCTCTCCTTCTCTGTGTAGCGTGGCTTGTTTACTTCTATTTTGCAAATCTCAACAGCGAAACCGCTGCATCTCTTAAAATGTTTGCATTTGATCCCACGGAGCTTCCCATTGTTACAATCTATCCTCTTTACATTCCCATTTTCTTTAAAATGTTCACCGACAAAAAGCTTCCTGTTTTCAAAAGAATTATCGTTCCCTCACTTGCAATTCTCGGCTGTATCTTTATGGTTGTTGCCGCATTTGTCGCACACCGTTCGGAAATTCCCGGATACCTTATCATCTTTGCGGTTATTATGCTTATCGGTATGCCGTTTATGAAAAAGCGTAAGGTTTAATCTATTATTATAAGGATTACAAAGAATGAAAAACAACGCAGAAGAAAAGAATCTCCGAAAACAGAATCCGAAAAAGATAGCAGCTCCGGAAGCATAACCTTTAATTTTACCAAAAAGACTTTAAAGCTTATTGCCGCTTTCGCTGTTCTTATCATACTTCTTTACTGGGGATTAAACAATACCGAAAAGGTTTCTTCAATCTTAAACGGATTTTTTGCGGTTATAAAGCCGTTTATTATCGGATTTTGCATAGCATTCGTAATCAATGTTTTGATGCGTCCGCTTGAAAAGCTGTGGTCTCGCATTTTCAAAAAGGACTCCAGTACTTTGAAAAAAATGAAACGCCCAATCTGTCTTATACTAAGTACACTTATTATGATTGGGATTGTTTTCGCATTGCTCTTTATGGTTATTCCCGAATTTAAAAACACCTTTAACACATTTGCGAAATCCGTTCCTCAATATATCGAAAAAATTGAGGGTTGGATTACTCTGCTTGTTAATTTCTTTGAAGTTCATGGGATAACTCTGCCGGAGCTTTCATTTGATGCAAAGAAGATTATGGATGTTTTAAGCTCCGCAATCAACGACAGCGGAATAGTTGATAAAACGCTTAATATAACCGGTTCGATTGTATCGGGTATTGTTAATCTTGTTGTTGCGTTTGCGTTCTCATTTTATCTTCTTGCTCAAAAGGAAAAGCTTTCCGAAAGCTCCAAAAAATGCCTGTTCGCATTTTTTAAAGAGAGCAAGGTTAACAGATTTTTAAGCATTATTGAGCTTGCGGATCAAACATTTACAAATTTTGTAACAGGTCAGCTTTTAGAAGCGGTCATAATCGGAGTATTGTGCTTCATAGGTATGCTCATATTCCGAATGCCGTATGCGGCGGTAATTTCCGTTCTTGTTGGCTCAACCGCTTTGATTCCCGTTTTCGGTGCGTTTATCGGAACGGCAATCGGTGCATTTTTGATACTCTTTGTAAGTCCTATGAAAGCAATATGGTTTGTTGTTTTCATTATTGTTTTGCAACAGCTTGAAGGAAATCTGATTTATCCCAAGGTTGTCGGAAAATCCGTAGGGCTTCCCGGAATATGGGTTTTAACAGCCGTAACAATCGGCGGCAGTCTTTTCGGTGTAATCGGTATTCTTGTCAGCGTACCGCTTTGCTCTGTGTTTTATACTCTTTTCGGGCAATTTGTTGCAAACAGATTAAAAAATAAAAATCTTAAAGCTTAATGCAATAAAATTAAATGACCGATCGTGCTTCACTGCGAAGCTCGACCGGTCTTACTTTTTTACTCTTTCGATTTTAATGGAGCTTAAAGGTTTAATCCAAAAAGTGTGTTTGCGTTTTTTCTTGTCAAATCGAGAATTTCGTTAACTGTTTTTCCTCTGACTTCAGCAAGAACCTCGGCAGTATACGGAATATATGATGAATCGCAACGTTTCCCCCTAAACGGCACGGGAGTCATATACGGGCAATCCGTTTCGATTAAAAGATAATCATCGGGAACAATACCGGCAACCTCTTTCGGCTTGCGGGCATTTTTAAATGTTACAGCACCACCCAAACCGATATACATTCCGAGCTTCAAAATTTCTTTTGCCATTTCAACGGAACCGGAAAAGCAATGGACAACGCCCTTAGGCTTATATTTTTTAAGCAGCTCCATTGTATCTTCGTGTGCTTCCCTGTCGTGCACTATTATCGGCAAATCCAACTCCAAAGCAAGCACGATTTGCTGTTCAAAAATCTTTTTTTGGATATCACGGGGCGAAAAATCATAATGGTAATCAAGACCGATTTCGCCGACTGCAACGCATTTTTTCTCCATACAAAGCTTTTTAAGCACGGGAAGATATCCGCTCTTGCATTTTTCCGCCTCGTGAGGATGAACTCCGCAGGCGGCATACACAAACTCAAATTCATCGGCAAGCTCAAGACTTGCCAATGAGGACGCAATATCACTGCCGCAATTTATAATACCGCAAACGCCCTGCTCCGGCAGGGCGTTCACAAGCTCTTTGCGGTCATCATCAAAAGCATCGCTGTCATAATGAGCATGACTGTCAAAGATATTGTTATACATTTTATCTTACCTTACTTCCCGCAGGTATTCCGTCAACAAAGATAACCTTAACATCATCCTCGCCGACATCCGAAGCAAGAATCATACCCTGACTTTCAATACCGCAAAGAACGGCAGGCTTGAGATTTGAAACAAGAATAACACTCTTACCGATAAGCTCATCGGGCTTATACCATTTTGCGATACCCGATGCAACGGTTCTTGCTTCGCCCGTTCCGTCATCGAGAGTAAGTTTCAGTAGCTTCTTTGCTTTTTTTACAGACTCACAGCCTGTAATTTTCGCAACTCTCAGGTCAACCTTCGCAAAGTCATCAATACCGATTTTTGCAATACCCTCTATCTCCTCTTTAAGAGGATTGACAGGATTTGCGGCTTGCTTTGCAGCTTCAAGCTCCGCAAGCTCTTTTTCGAGATCTATTCTCGGAAAAATAATTTCGCCCTTAACAACACTGTATGTTGATTCTTTGCCGAAAATCGAACTCTCCGCCCATGTTATCTCATTTGTTAAGCCGAGCTGTTCTCTGATTATCGGAGCTGTGGACGGCATAAACGGAGCGATAAGAACGGAAATAATTCTGATGCTTTCACAAAGATTATACATAACCTCGGCAAGCCTTGCTTTATTCGCTTCGTCCTTGGCAAGTGTCCAGGGTGCCGTTTCGTCAATATATTTATTTGTTCTCGAAATGAATTTCCAAATAGTGGATAATGCAACGGAAAAATTAAGTCCGTCAAGCTCTTTTTCGGCTTCGGCAACCGTTTGAGCCGCAAGCGATTTGAGGTCGTCATCAAAATCGCCGCCTGCTCTTTCCGAAGGAATGGTTCCGCCGAAATACTTCTGAACCATCGCAACGGTTCTTGAAACAAGATTGCCGAGATCGTTGGCAAGGTCGGAATTAATTCTGTTGATAAGGTTTTCATTTGAGAAAACGCCGTCGGAGCCGAATGCGATTTCACGAAGCAAATAATAGCGAAGTGCATCAACACCATAGCGTTCGGCAAGAATAACGGGATCAACAACATTTCCTTTTGATTTACTCATTTTTCCGCCCTCAAGCAGAACCCAACCGTGACCGTAAATCTTTTCGGGAAGCGGTTCATCGATTGACATAAGGAAAGCGGGCCAATAAATGGTGTGGAATCGTATAATATCCTTACCGATAAGATGAACATTTGCCGGCCAGAATTTTTTATAAAGCGAATCATCCTCGGAGCCGAAGCCGAGTGCCGTTATATAGTTGGTAAGAGCATCGAGCCAAACATAGATAACGTGGTCTTCATTGACAGGAACGGGAATACCCCACTTAAATGATGAACGTGATACGCACAAATCCTGAAGTCCGGGCTTAATGAAATTATTAACCATTTCATTCTGTCTGCTCTGCGGCTCTATAAACCCCGGATGCTCATCATAATATTTAACAAGCTTATCGGCATAGGCGGAAAGCTTAAAGAAATACGCTTCCTCACGTTCATTTGTTACAGGTCTGCCACAGTCGGGGCATTTACCGTCAACCGCCTGTGTTTCTGTCCAAAAGGATTCGCAGGGCTTACAATACAGACCTTCATAATATCCCTTGTATATATCTCCCTTTTCGTACATCTTGTTGAATATTTTCTGAACCGCCTTTTCGTGGTATTCATCGGTGGTTCTGATAAATTTATCGTTTGAAATATTCATCAGCTTCCAAAGGTCTTTGATTCCGGCAACAATATTGTCAACGTACTCCTTGGGAGTAACTCCTGCCTCTTTGGCCTTGTCCTCGATTTTTTGACCGTGCTCATCGGTACCTGTCAGAAAAAATGTTTCATAGCCTTGAAAACGCTTGTAGCGAGCCATTGTATCGGCAGCTACGGTTGAATAAGTGTGTCCGATATGAAGCTTATCCGAGGGATAATATATCGGAGTTGTTATATAAAAAGTTTTTTTGTCCATTGGATTTTACCTCCTGTTTTTTAACAGAAATAAGCAATTAATTAAAGGAGAGCCGCTGCGGCTTCGTCAAGGAAAACAACAACATCGTTATGCTGCTGAAGAACGGATGCCGGACAATGCGGAGTAACAGGGCCTTTAATCATAGCCTTAATTGCCTCGGCTTTTGATGAGCCGGTTGCAATCAAAACGATTTTCTTTGCTTTCATAATCGAGCCGATACCCATTGTCATTGCATATCGAGGCATAGGTATATCGTCAAAATAAATCGAATTTGCTTCGATAGTGCTGTCCGTAAGCTTAATTTTGTGGCTTTCGCCCGTAAACTCATCGGCAGGCTCATTAAATGCTATGTGACCGTTTCTTCCGATTCCGAGAAGCTGGATATCTATTCCGCCTTTTGAAGCGATATCGGCAGCGTATCTTGCACTTTCGGCTTCGGGATCTTCGGCATTTCCGTTAAGGAAACCAACATTATCAAGGCTTATATCAAGCTTTGAAAAAAGATTTTCTTTCATAAAGGTGTAGTAACTGTTTTTGTGCTCTCTCGGAAGGTCACAGTATTCATCGAGATTAAAGGTTTTTACATTTTTAAAAGTAACCTTGCCGTCGGCATACTGCTGTGCAATATAGTTATAAGTCGGAACAGGCGTTGCTCCGGTTGCAAGACCAAGCACGCAATCCGGCTTTTCGCAAACAAAATCACAGAAAAGCTTACCTGCCGCCTGACCGATTTCCGCTTCGTTTTTAAAAATTCTGATATCCATAGTTAAGTTTTCCCCTTTTTATATTTTAATTTCGCCGTGAATATCCGAAGAATCATATATAGCCTGCATAATTCTTGATGTTTCAACGGTATAGTCAATATATTGCTGATTTTTTCTGTTTTCTTTTATACATTTTATAAAATCATTTATTTCATTTTCGTACATATTGGAATCAAGTGCCGAAACCTCGGTTTCTGTAAGCATTCCGTTTTTAACCGACCAAATTTTAAAATTTGAACAATAGCTCAACCGTATTCCGGCTTTATCGCCCATAAAATCGATGAACATTTCGTCCTCACCGACATTCTGTGCCCACGCTCCGTTGATGCTGATAACGGGGCCGGAGGTGCGAACGATACCGATAACCGAATCGTCAACATCGTAAGTGCCGTTCATATTCGCCGTTTCAGATGCCCACATACCGGTGTGAACATAATTTTTAATATCCTTTCCGAGCTTACAAAATGTTTCACCCGATGCTGAAAGTGGCTTAGGATCACCGCAGCAATACATAATCAAGTCTATAAAATGTACGCCCCAGTCAATCAACGCTCCGCCGCCCGATACGGCTTTCGTTGTAAAGTCTCCGCCGATGCCGGGAATCGAACGGTGCTTACGGAATGATGCATATGCATGATAAACCTCGCCAAGCTCACCGCTGTCTATAAGCTCTCTGATTTTCATTACATATGTATTAAATCTGTTGCAGACACCGATATTAAGAATTTTTCCGGTTTCGTGAGCCGCCTTTTGCATTTCAAGAGCTTCGGAAAGTATTCTCGCCGCCGGTTTTTCGCAAAGCACGTGCTTACCCGCTCTCAAAAAATCAATCGAAATAACGGAATGAAAATCGTTATGAGTACAAACCGAAACAGCTTCAAGTTCTTCATCATTAAGAATATCACGATAATCCGTAACGGCAATGCCGCAGCCGTATTTCTCAACGCAAGCCTTTGCCCTTTCGGGAATTATATCGCAAAAATATTTAATTTCGACTTCGCTGTTTTTCATATATGCCGGAATATGTGATGCATTGGCAATTGAACCGCAACCGATAACGGCAACCTTCATAGCAATATACCTCCACCTTGTTAGTTTATAATTTCACAAGATATAATATACCATAAATTTAAAAAATGTAAAGTTAATTATAAAAAAAACTTGCCAATTAAGGTTATGTTTGGTATCATAGAATAAAAAAGCAAAGGGGATTTCAATATGGGCAGATTTCCTATCGGAGTAATAATCGACAGTTTCAGAACAGACATAACCTCGGCAGTAAAAAAAGCGGCAAGTGTCGGTGCTCAAGGCATTCAGGTTTACGCAACAAGAGGTGAAATGGCACCGGAAAATATGAATGCATCAAAGATTTCCGAATTTAAAAAGCTTGTAAGCGATAACGGCCTTGTTATTTCCGCATTATGCGGCGACCTCGGCGGAGGCGGCTTCTGCTTTGCAGACAAAAACCCCGAAAAAATCGAAAAATCCAAAAGAATAATCGAGCTTGCAAAGGAGCTTAATACAAGCGTTGTTACAACACATATCGGTGTTGTTCCGCAGGATAAAAACCACGACAGATATAAAATAATGCAGGAAGCTTGCTTTGAGCTTTCAAGATTTGCAGACAGCATCGATGCTCACTTTGCAATCGAAACAGGTCCCGAAACCTCTGCCGTGCTTAAAGAATTTCTCGATTCTCTCGGTTCAACGGGTGTCGGAGTCAATCTCGATCCCGCAAACCTTGTTATGGTAACCGGCGATGATCCCGTTGGTGCGGTTTATAATCTTCGGAAATATATTGTACACACTCACGCAAAAGACGGAAAACAGATTTTCTTCAAAGATC
The DNA here is from genome assembly GCA_964571095.1 of uncultured Clostridium sp. Taxonomy (GTDB): domain Bacteria; phylum Bacillota; class Clostridia; order Oscillospirales; family Acutalibacteraceae; genus CAG-177. The sequence continues at coordinate 123,081 of CAZNAC010000003.1, forward strand.
CCGAAATCGTTTACGGTCTTAAAAAAGATGTTATCATCACGGAGGATTCATTTATTGAAGTTCCGCTCGGTGAAGGCAGCGTTAAATGGACCGAATACCTCAATGCTCTTGAAGACATAGGATACAAAGGCTTTTTGACTATCGAGAGAGAGGTTGGCGACGATCCCGAAAAGGATATCAAATGTGCAGTTGAATTTCTCAAAAATCTCGGATAAGGAGGAGTTGATTGAATGAATATCGGAGTCAGCAGCTACAGTTTTCATAAGCTTATCTCATCCGGAAAAGAAACCCAATTGAGCATTATGAAAATTGCAAAAGAAATGGGCTTTGAAGGAATTGAATTTATTGACCTTTCTCCTGCCGAGGGCGTAACCGAGGCGGAATATGCATCTTTAATCAGAGAAGAAAGTGAAAAGCTCTCACTTCCCATCATCGCATATACGATTTCCGCAAACCTTCTTAAAGACAAAACAATTGAGCCGGAGGTTGAAAGAATTTGCAAAAAAATCGATATTGCCGAAATACTCGGAGCAAAGCTTCTTCGCCACGATGCCGCATGGAGAATGCCGGAAAGCATCAAGTCCTGTGCAGGATTCGAGCAAATACTTCCTACTCTTGTTGACGGCTGCTCAAGGGTAACGGAATACGCTCAAGCAAAAGGAATCACAACCTGCATAGAAAATCATGGTCTTTTCTGCCAGGACAGTGAACGTGTTGAAAAAATAATAACCGGCGTAGGAAGCAACAATTTCGGCGTTCTTCTTGATATCGGCAATTTCTGCTGTGTTGACGAAAACAGCGCAACCGCCACCGGCAGACTTGCACCGTACATTAAGCATATCCACGCCAAGGATTTTCACTTAAAGAGCGGCAACGGTCTTAATCCGGGAAAAGGCTTTTCAAAATCAAGAGGCGGGAATTATTTCAGAGGCTCTATAATCGGTCACGGTGATATACCTGTTATGCAATGCATTTCAATCGCAAAGGATGCCGGATATAACGGCTGGGTAAGCATCGAATTTGAAGGTCTTGAGGACTGCCTCGACGGAATTAAAATCGGTCTTGAAAATCTTCGGAAAATGCTTGAACTTATCTGATTGAAAATTTCATAAATATTCAAAACGACCTGCACGAAGTAATTTTCGTACAGGTCGTTGTATATCACGATTCAAATTTTGTCAAGCTCTGTTTTAGCCTTTTCAACTGCTGCATTTCTTCTGATTTTAAGCTCGTTCTCAATAAGTTTTCTTTCTTCTTTATCATCTTTAACAAAAACTATAACCGCAAGATAAAGAACAGCACCGACAATCGGTCCGAGAATAAACATCGGCCATTGCCACTTCATAAAAACAGCGTTTTGCAAGGTCATCGAAACATTCTGATTATATCCGACAAGAGTAAGAAGCTTTCCGTTGATGAAGAGCGAAACTGCTTCGCCGATTTTAGTTCCGAAATTCTGCATTGAAAATGTTATGCCTTCCGTTCGCTTTCCGGTTTTATATTCAACAAAATCTATTGAATCACTCATAAGCGAACGATGAGCAATATTAACCATAGATGACGGAATGCTTTGAAGTCCCATAAGTACCGCAACAAGCACAAGCTTCCAGATTTTGTTGAATCCGATAAAATACGAAATAATCCTCAAAACTATTGATGATACCTGTGCAAGAACAAGCACCTTTTTCATACCGCCGACCAAATCGACAATCTTTGTTGCCGCAAACTGTGCGAACGTTCCGGGAGCACCCGTAAGAAGTCCGTAAACGAACTGAACCGTTCCTCCTCCGATTTCCGTTGTGCCGACCTTGTAAAATACTTGACTTTCAAAAAAGTACGCCCACGGCACAGAAAGCTTTATGTATTCGAGAACTCTTGCAAGAGTAATCAAAAGCATGGTTTTATTATGGCGTAAAACGAAAATCGCTTCAAACAAGCTCTCTTTTTCGGTGTTTTCATTCTTCACCGATTCTTTCATTTTATATGCCGACATAGAAATAAGCTGACCGCCAAAGCCTAAAATCAAGGCCGCAGCAAAAAAGAAAGATTTATCGGTTGCACCGAAATTATTTATTGCTATATCTTTCGCAAGCGGAATGATCCCCGCAAGTGCCGAACCCGCCGTAACGCCAATGGCAGTCCATTGAGAAACCCTTGCCCGTTCCTCCGAACGGGGCGAGCTTAGCGCAAGCATACCCCAAAGAGCAACATCCTGCATCGAATAAAAAACATCCCATATCAAATAGCAACCGAGAACAACTATTATAGGCATATTGCCGTCAAGCTTCCAATCGCAAAACATCAGCAAGCTCAGAACACCTATAACGGCAGGCAGATAAATAAGATAAGGCCGAAGCTTTTCTCCGGTTTTTTTAAAGGTGTGTCGGTCAATCAAGGCTCCGATAATCGGATCGTTTATCGAGTCCCACAAGCGGCTGATGCTTGTTATCATACCAACAGATTCCGCACTGATTTTCAAAACCGCATTGCAAAAATAAAAAAGCCAGCCGTTAATAAGTCCGTAGTGCATATTTTGACCGGCAATACCCGCCGCATAAGCAAAAAGACTGCGATTCGGCACAAGACCGTCCTTCTGTTTCGCTTTATCCGAACAAGAAGTTTTACTCACGAAAAAAGCCTCCTCAATTCATTATATTTTGATTTTATCATATCAAACAAACATTTGCAACAGATTTTGCAAATTACTGTATAAAATGTCTCTGTTAACAATTACAAATGTTTGCGAAATGTTAAAACACGCAAAATGTATTACAATGTTGAAACGCCTGACACAATATTTAGGGAAATCTTAATATTTTATGCCTTGATTTTTAACAGTCAAAATGTTAAAATACGTATGCTTTATTCAACAAAAGAAAAGATTGGATGTGAATCCTTTGTCGAAAACATTTTATGATGTAAGAAAAATCACCGATTTAAGAGATTTGATTACTCAAAGCAGTAAGATTTATGCAGACAGACCTGCTTTTGAAATCAAATCCGGCACCGATGATTTGTATGAAATTACATACAAATCATATTTTGAACAAATTCAAGCCCTCGGTACGGCTCTTACCGATATGGGACTTAAAGGGCAAAAAATCGCCGTCGGAGGCGACAACTGCTATCACTGGTGCTTGTCTTATATGGCAACCGTAACGGGCGTAGGCGTAATCGTTCCCGTTGATAAAGAGCTTCTTTTTGATGATATTAACAACATTCTCAACACAGCAGATGTTAAGCTGTTCTTCTGCGATAAAAAAGTTGCAAGAAAGCTTGAAGAAAGAAAAAACGAGCTTAAAAAAGACCTTATTATTGTTGCGATGAATCAGAAAAAAGAGGAAGGTGTTCTTAATATAGAAGACCTTCTCGCAAAAGGACAGGAGCTTCTCGCAAACGGCGACACTCGCTATCTTAATGCCGAAGTTGATCCCGACAAAATGTGTTCGCTTCTTTTTACATCGGGTACAACCGGAATGTCAAAGGGCGTTATGCTCTGCCACAGAAACTTCTGCTTTGAGGTTATGTCGGCAATGAGCGTAATAAAAATCGATCCTGCCGACTGCGGTATTTCAATGCTTCCCTTACACCATACCTACGAAAGCACGATTATACTTTTCTTTGCGCCCTATTGCGGTGCAAAGGTTACTTTCTGTGACGGATTTAAGTATGTTCTCAAAAATATGAAGGAATTTAATCCTTCGGTTTTTGTTGCCGTTCCGCTTCTTCTCGAAACCGTTCACAGAAGACTTATGAAAGCAATCAAAAACAAACCGCACGGCGAAACACTTTTCAAAATCGGCAAGGTTGTTGTTAAAGCCGCCTCCAAGGTCGGCATTGACCTCAAAAAGGTTTTCTTTAAAGAAATCATCGATACTTTCGGCGGCAATATGCGACTTATCATTTGCGGTGCCGCACCGATAAACCCTCAAATTCTTAAAGACTTTGATGCATTCGGAATCCAGATTATCTTCGGCTACGGTCTTACCGAGTGTGCTCCGCTTGCGATTATCAACCACGACAGGCTTCATCTTGCTGAATCCGTCGGTGAACCTATTCCCGGAAGCGAAGCGAAAATTCTCAATCCCGACCCTGATACCGGTGTAGGAGAAATTTGCGTTAAGGGCGATATGGTTATGCTCGGCTACTATAACAATCCCGAAGAAACCGCAAAGGTTCTCGACAAAGACGGCTGGTTCCATACAGGCGATCTTGGCTATGTGGATAAGCACGGTCATTACTATATTTCCGGCAGAAGTAAAAACGTTATTGTTACAAGCAACGGTAAAAACATTTATCCCGAAGAGCTTGAATACCATTTGAGCACCGATTCGAGAGTATGCGAAAGCCTTGTTGTCGGTGATGAAAACAAAAAGGGTGAAACAATCGTTGCCGCAAGAATTTATCCCAACTTCGAGGAAATTAAAGACAGATACGGAAAAGATGCCTCCGAATATACCGATGAAGAGCTTCACGATATTCTGAACGAGGTTGTTCAATCGGTAAACGAAAAGCTTCCGCCTTATAAGAGAATCGTTGACTTTAAAATAAGACGTACGGAATTTGTTAAAAATACAACATCAAAAATTATGCGTCACAAGAATAAAGACTGATATTCTTTGCCGTGCAGTCTTAGGATTGCACGGCATTTTATTTTTAAAGGAGTGTATATGATGAGCAAAGAAAAATCTATTCTAAAAAAAGCGGCCGCCGTCGGAATCGTTGCCGGTACGGCCTCCGCAGCTTTCGGTAATTGGTTTATCGAGAAATATTTGAGTCGTAACGGAATCAACAAAATCATTTCCGCAAGCTCACTTCTTCCGTCAGAGGAAAGTGCCTGCTTCTATGAAAGCGACGAAGCACTTGCGGGAATTGAGTTTTACAGAAAAACACCGTGTGACGAAATATATCTTTTTAACAGATACGGCGTTTGTCTTTATGCCGACTATTACGAAAACAACAGCGATGTTTATGTTATTTCCTGCCATGGCTTCACCGGCTTGCCCTCACAAAACAGCATTTTCACAAAGCATTTTTACGAGATGGGTTATAATGTTATTCTCCCTTACCTCAGAGCACACGGAAAAAGCGAGCACAATTACTGCACAATGGGTTGGCTTGAAAGGCTTGATGTAATCGATTGGATAAACTATATTGTTGACAAAAATCCTTGTGCGAAAATCATCCTTCACGGTGCATCAATGGGTGCGGCAACCGTTATGAACGCAACCGGAGAAAAGCTTCCGTCAAATGTTAAATGCTGCATTGAGGACTGCGGATTTACCACTCTTTGGGAACAATATACAACGCAAATTTCCGAAACAACAAAAATACCCGCTGAGCTTATTCTTGAAATTGCAAGCACTGTTGCAAAGCGAAAGCTCAAATTTGATTTTAAGGATAATTCCCCGCTTAAACAGGTTGAAAAAAGCGATACCCCTACCCTTTTTATTCACGGTGACAGAGATTCGGTTGTTCCGTTTTGGATGAATTACCGACTTTACCAAAATGCGGAATGCAAAAAGGAGCGACTTGTTGTTTCAGGTGCAACCCACGCTGCTTCGGGTTATCTTTTTCCCGAAATCTATTGGACAAGCGTAACCGAATTTATTGAAAAATACATTTAAAAAATGAGGAAGTTTTTTCTTACTGCCGAAAAAACTTCCTCTGATTTTATTTTATGGTATTTAGCCGTGGTTAATATCAGTTTCCTTTATACGGCTCAATGGTTTTTATTACTTTGGCGGGATTACCCGCAATTACACAATTGCCCTGCGGAAAGCTTTTGGTTACGACCGAGTTTGCACCCACTATTGTATGCTCTCCGAGAACTGTTCCGGGAAGTAAAACAGAGCCGAAACCTATCCATGAATTATCTCCGATTCTAACCTCTTTTGAGGGATAGTGCTTGCTTAAATCGCTAAAATCGTGGTTTGCGGTTATGATGGCGACATTTGAAGCAACATAGCAATTTTTGCCGAATATAATTTTTCCGTTGGGAGTTGCTTGATAATAATTTCCCGCTTTTTGAAAAATATCGATGTTTTCAGGATCAAATTCAATATATTCCCAATTGCAAATTGTTTGTCTGAACGAAACCGGAAAAGGAATTTTTCTGTTTATGCCTATGATTTTCTGCATAAAAACGGTTTCCATTATCCATCGCCAGCCCGCCGAATAGGAACGCTTTGAAAAATGTCTGCCCTTTAAATATTTGTGATCGTAAAAAATATAACCGATAATCATTGCAATGGTCTTTTTTATAAATCTAAACCCCGCATCTATATATCTCATCATAATTATCACCCTAAATGTTATCTTTCCTTATTCAAGAATAACCACTGCTTTTTCAAAGGCTTGTAAACAGCGGCGGCATAAACCGAAAACCAAACTATTCCGAAAGCAATTGCCAACGCTATGCTGTTAAGCTCTGTGTATCTTTCGACAACGGCTTTGAGAATATACATAATTGAACCTATAACAATATTTAAAGCAAGGTAAAATGCACAGCTCTTCCAGGGAAAGATTTTTGCGAACGGATAACTTGTTTTTTTTGAGGTGAAAGCAAGCTGAACAAGTGCCATTATTGCCGTTGCAGCCAACGTTGCAATCGCAGGACCGATAAAACCGAACAAATAGAAAAACAAGTAATTCAGCAATAAATTCAATATAAGCGTTCCGACGGAACTGTAAAAAACAAATTTTGTTTTTCCCATTGAGTTCAGCATCATACCGAAATAAGTGCATCGGAACAGCAAAACCATACTGTAAATCCTAAAAACGCCAACACCGGGCAAATATTTTTCGGAATAAAGCACTGTCATAACTTCGGGTGCAAAAGCGATGCACGCAACCGAAATAAAACCTATAATCGCAAAAGAAACCGTTGTTGCACTTTTCCACAGCTCAATTGCTTCAGCCTTTCCGTTGCGGTTCAAAAGCCTAACAACCTGCGGCATTAAAACAGCCGTCAGCGATGTTGCGATTATTGTTACGGGAAGCTCCTTTGATGCATATGTATAAATCGCCAAATCCTCCGTTGAAAGCATTGACGTAATAACAAGCTTATCAAGCTCTATGTTAACCGTTCCGAGCATTGATGCAAGTCCTATCGGAACAGAAAACGCAAGAATACTCTTTATCATTTCTTTCTTGAGAGATGGCTTAAAGCTTATTGCATTCCTTTTGGCAAGAATATAGGTTGAAACGGTAAACACAACCTCAACCGAAAGGAACAGCATCATATACTGATTAAATGTTCCGCCGATAAGCTGTATCAACAGTATAGCACCGAGCAATGCAAAGCTGTTAAGAATTTTATACAGCATAAGAGCATTATTTTTATTATAAGCAATCAACAAATTTTCCGTGCTTGATATTATAACCTTTGTCCACGGATAAACCGCAAGAAAATACCAAAAGCATCTTATAAGCTCATTTTTGAAATATTGTTCGAGGAGCGGCGTCGCCAAAACCAAAACAAGTCCTATAACAACGCTCAAAACGGTATTTAAAGTGTAATAAACCGAAAGAAAATTCGCCCTTTCTTTTTCGGATTCCGCTTTTCCCAAAAAGTAGTTTATACTGTTCGGCAACCCAAGCATAAACAGGGAGCTGACAAGGTTTATCGCCATAAGCAATTGAGAATAAGTTCCGTTTTCCGTTAAGGTACGAAATCGGGAAAGCAGCATTGAAGAAACCATACTTACCGCCAATGTTATAACCTTTGCCGCCGTAAGCTTCACGGCATTGCTTCCGGTGCGTGTTTTTTGACCGTTTTCCACTGTTTTCCCCTTCTTTCTGTATTGTTTATTTTTGGTTTTCCGCTAAAAAGCTTCGACGTTCGATATAATATTTGACATACGACGCCAAATAATACGTAATCCCGTTCATTTTAGCAAGCTTAACAAAGCTGCTTTTATCCGATTCAAACGGAATCGAAAGCAATTCGGGTGCATTGATTTTTATCAGCGAAATATGAATTTCGGAACCCATTCTTTCTTTGCGTTTAACGGCTGTCCACGTGTAAATTATACTTCTGGAATTAAATATATTTAAGTACAACTGCCCTAAACCGTTATGAATAATATGTGTCTGTGCAGCCCAACGTCCCAATCTGTTTTCAATTGAAAACAAATCAAAGGTGTTAATTTTTTCGCCCGATTCTTTTATTTCATCGAGCCACAAATCAAGAAGCCTTTTTGATTCGCCGCTGTAATTATGAAGCTTGCACCTAAAATAACCGGCAGTTGCCAAAAATGAGGGAATATTTCTGTGCAACGAACATTTGCCAACCTGACCGATAATATCGCCCTCAACAATCGCCTCTCCCGAATAGTACTTTCCGATGGTCAATGCCAAACGGTACGCATCATCGGGATAAGAGTTTTTTCCAAACAACGCATCCGCATTGTGTCTGTCTTCATCGGTTATTTCAATATGATTTATCCTCTCGTGTTGAACAGAGCAAAGCTTTGCAAGCTTCGGAGGAATAACCCAATCCTGATCATCACTTTCAAATCTTTTCTGCCACACCGTATATGTCGGAGTATTTTTTAAAAATGACAGTACAACACGGCTGTCACGTCCGGCAGTTAACGGACAACGAATTTTAAATTGCGAAGAATAATAATCAGCAATTTTCCGTATCATAGGTTCGGTAATTTTTGCTGCTTCCTCCGGCGTTAATTCCGTCTGCTTGCTGCTTGAATTTACAAATCTGAACGTCTTTCCATTCGATACTTTCAGATAATGATTGGGAATGAGCTGTTTTATTTCTTTATAAACGGTAACATCAAACGGCATAGCTTGATTAGGTCTGCCGCTTTTGCGAATTTTAAGAAGTATAGCATCTTGCTTAAGACCGAATGAATCGGAAATAAGCTTCGGAGAACTGCAACAAACAAAGCTTGATATTCCGACGGTATAGTAAACGGGTACGCTGCAAGTTGCATCACCAAGGCAGTAGCAACCGCTGTTATCCGCATAAAATAAAACATATTTGCCGCCGAGCTTCTTTTCATAATCGATTACTTCGTCAAAGCTTTTGACGGATTTGAGAATCGACTCGGCAATATTTCCGCTTTCGCCGCTGTAAACATTTACCGAAAATCCGAAAACGGCAAGCTCACGATTATCGATTATAGCATAGTCAAGAGGCGTTCTGCAATCATAATGAAGCTTATACCCGCCAAAATTCCTTGAGGATTCAAAAGCGGCAAGACGCTCCGTGTCAATTATACCGTCCTTGCAAAGACAAAATGAAAAAATACTGTTTGACCTAACTGAACACATAGTGTTATTCTCCGTTTATTCTTCAATCACAGCTTCAATTTGCTTAATAATATTTTTGTAATTGTATCTGTTCAGCACCTCCGCATTGGGACTGAACGGAATTTTATCATTCTGAACGCAAAAGCTGTATTGCTCTAAAATATATTCTTTTAATGCACAATAATCACTTTCGGCGTTTGTTTCTTCATAAACCGCACCGAAATTTCCTTCACGAACCACCTGTGCGATTTCACTGTTGGGAACATCTCCGGCAATGGTGGTTACAATCGGTTTTCCAATAAGCATATATTCGAGGAGCTTTGCAGGAAAAACTCCGTTTTCCTTTTTGGTGTTCCACGTTGAAAGTACCAATAAATCAGAGGAAAATTGAAGCTTTAAACAATCCTTTCGGGGCAAAACCCCGTAATCAACAATTATATCCTCAACTTCAAACCGCTTTGCCTGAATAACAAGATTCGCACAATCATTGCCCGCATAATTGAATCTTATCTTATTTCTTTCAACCTTGCCTTCGTGCAATAGCTCATTTATCGCTTTGAATATCGGCGTTATATCTCTCATATTTCGATAAAGATATCCCGCATAAACAAATTGAAGACAACCCGACCGTTCGGAATCCTTAGGCTCATAAGCCAAATCATCCGTATCATATCCGTTCGGTATCATATAACGTTTTTCCTTATACTTATCTCCACATATCCTTTCAATATATCCGTTTGAAACCGCAACAATTTTATCGGCAAGGTTGCACGCACGATTTTGCATATGCCGCATATAAAGATTTTCTATGTAACCACGCTGCGAAACAACGGCGGGATCTCTGAAATCGCAAATCCACCTCACATCGGGAAACGTTTTTTTATAATACATTCCGCAAAGAATACTGCCGAGCGGACCGAAGGTTGTAAAAATAACATCATATTGAAACGTCTTTTCAGACACAAATTTCTTAAACGCTTCAAGCATTCCCTTATCACTTTTGCTTTGCTCAAGTGCAGATTTGATTTTAAACATTTTATGATACAATCGGCTAAAATGACTTGATGCAAACTTCTTTATTTTGGAAATTTTCGATATGCTTCCGGAGCCTGCTTCGTTTGATTTTTTCTTTTTATCAAAGCTGTAAAAGCCATCACAAAATTCATCCGTTGAATCATCGGTCGGATATCTTGTAAAAACATCGACAGAATAATTATCGGCTTTTAAATATTTTGCGATTTTAGACGGACGAACAGCACCGACAAGCGTTGACGGGAAGAAATAATCACACACAATTAATACTTTTTTCATCGCAATTCTCCATATTATTATCTTTTTCTTCATCATTTTCGGCGGTAAAGGGCAGATTCAAAACCAAAAAAGAAAGAATAATGTGAAACGGCGGATCGAAGTATAAAACCTCACTCAAGAAGAAATACATCAGCAAAATGCAAATCAACACGCTGTAATTCAAAAGGTTCTTTTTGCGTTTAAAGCCTTGACGGCTCTGCTTCGATATTGTAAACAAAGAAGTGATAAGCAGTGTGCCTCCGAACATTCCGAAATAATAAAAAATATCCAAATATGTGTTATGTGCGGCTCTCCCGTTGAGAAAGCCTGCACCTAAGCCTTTGCCGAACAAAAAGATTCTTATGTCATTTACGATATATTTTGCATACATCAGCCAAAGATTTAATCTGCCCGTCGTTAACTGATTCAAATCGCCGCTTGAACCGCTCTCGAAAATTCGAGAGAGAACAATTTTCAAAGCGGGTATTCGCCCCGTCAATGCAAGATAAACAACTACAACAGATAAAAGCATAAAGATGATTGCGGTAATAAAGCTTTTTCTTTGAAGCAGTGAATAGAGAAGCATAATAAAAGGGATAAAAAGCATAATAATTGCAGATTTACTGTATGTTATTATCAGAAAATATATCATAGGTACCGTGAAAACGGCGGCGGCAAATGCGTTAATTTCGTTTCGATGGAACAAAACAACTAACAGGCAAAGAGAAATAATCAAACCTACGGCATAATAATTCGGATCGGTATAAAGTCCGACAAAGCGTACCGTATCTTCTCCGAATTCGGATATACCAAGTTCAACCGTTCCGACATATGATTCAATTTTAAATATATTGGAATCCATCAGTCCGAAAACGGAGGAAACAATGTTTCCGACAATATAGCTCATAAATATTTCTCTGTGTCTGAGCTTAACCTCGGTATTCAGAATGCTCGAAAGAAAAAGAATATTGCAAACCAGCTTTACTGTTCTGAACAAATTGAAATTCGCCGTAAACAATTGTGTAACCACAAGATATACTCCAAACAAAACAACCAAGGAGGTTGCTCGCCTCGGCAGCACCAAATGCAATATTACATATAGTAAAATAAGTATGGTAAAGAAAGACTGTACACCCGGCGCAAGCTTAAATATATTCGCCATAGGCATTATAAAAAACAACTGATAAAGTATGGACTCTTTATCGCAGAAAAAAATCATCAGACAACAGCCGAGAAATGCCGCAAGAGAAAAAACATTTCTGTATGTTCCGAACAAAATCAGCAACGAAAAAAATGCGGAAAAAGCCCACCTAAGCTTATTGCTTGTTATTTTTATCACGTCCGAGCACCTTCTTTCGTTTTGCCGTTGAAATTGTTTTTTTACTAATAATTAAAATAATGCAGCTATTTTTGAAAGGGATTCCTTATTGTTCGGACAATACACCTTTCGATTCCGCTTTGCATTAATAACCTTTTCCCTGTTTTCCGCCAAATCGTTAAAAGCATTTCTGATGCCTTCTTCGGAATTTTCACATATAAAATCTTCTGTTCCGTCATCGAGCATTTCATATGATGATGTTGTTTCTGTTGAGAAAACAGGTACACTCAAAACCTTGGCTTCGGTATAAACAACTGGTGCCGCCTCATTATATGAAAGACTCAAATACAGGTCGGCATTTTTCATATACGGATAAGGATTGCTAAGATTACCCAAAAGAATAATTTGTTTTTCCAATCCCTCATTTTTTATTGCCTGTTCAAATTCTTTTCGTTCCGGACCGTCTCCGGCAACATACCACATTATATCTTTATGTTTCTTTAATGCAGGCGACAAAGCTTTAACTGCTCTTAAAAGTCCTTTATCCTCGCAAAGACGGCAAGCCGAAAAACAAATAAATTTATTTTCGGGATATTTTTCTTTCTGCTCTTTTTCGCTGTTTTCGTAAATGCTTTTATAGTCAACAAAATTCAAGCAGAAATCAGTTTTATCCGCAACACTCGGATTATATTTTTTGAATTTTTCGGCAACGGATTCGGAAACCCCGAAAATCTTATCTGTTTTTTGATAGTATTTTTCATTATGAGCATAAGGAATTTTGTATTGTTCTGCATCATAATGAATCCATACCGCTTTCTTTTTTGCTTCAACGCATCTATCCATAAGTCTTATATAACCGGAAAGCAGGCTTTTTTTCCTTGTTTCGCCGCGATAAGCAATTGCCAAATCATAACCCTTCAGCTTCGGCTGTAAAAGCGACACGATGAATATGGGAATACGATTATCAAAAATCTTTGTCCACAATGCAAACGTAAATTTCAGAATTATCATAAAGGGATTCTTTGTTTTGAGAACCTCTTTGGGGGACATTCCGATTGCTTTTAATGCAAGCGACGGTTTCAAAACATTTATTCTTAAATCAAGCTTGCTTCTCATCGGCCCGTTGGGCTTATATACCAACAAATCAACATCATAAATCGCACATAATTCATTTGCCATATTGACAAGTGCGGTTTCTATTCCGCCGATATCAAAGCAACTGTTAATAATAAGAATTCTTTTTCGTGACGATTTCATAACCTATCACCTTCGGATTTTCTTTTGAATATGCTGTATTACCGCAGTAAAGCGTATATTCGCTTTTAACTCTTTTTCTTAAAGTCCTTACAGCCTTTCAGCATCAGTTCAAAGGCTTTTTTTACGCCGAGCTGTTCTTTGCATTCACTTGAATATCTTAACACATATCTGATGCATCTCAGAAAAGCTGTTTTTTTACCCATTGCGGCAAAAAGGACGCCCTTGTCATAAAAGAATTTTTCATTGTGTCCCTTAAACCACGTTGAATCGGAATCCTCGATTTCGCCGACCGTAATCGGAATCTCATACATTTTCATACCGGCTCTTATTGCGTCGGTTACAAACAAAACGTCCTCGCCTGCCGAATATTTTGCACCTCCGCCGAAAAGCAGGGAAAAACAAAGATTGTTTTTCCTTACCGCATCGAGCTTAACCGCGATTCTCGCCGCGCCGAAGCTGCCCGTTTTATAAGGCTTCACTTTTTTGATTTTTTCAATCTTTTTTCTTTTTCTTGTTCCGCCCTTAAAGCAAAGATTAAAGGCTATCATATCCGCATCGGGATTGTCTTCAAATGCCTTGAGAATCACAGACTCATAATCATCGTAATATCTGATGTCATCATCGGAAAACAAAACAATATCGCCGCTCGCACGCATAAGCGAAAAATTTCGGCTCTGCCCTATTCCCCTTTCCGGCAAGGAATAAAATTCAATCTTTCTGCCGTTTCTCTCGAAAATGTCTCTTGAAAATCTATCGCACTGATTAACTACTATCGCATCGGTTCTGACATTCATTCTCTCTAAAACGGAAAAATCTGTTTGATTCATTGTCGGTATCAATGTTTGCACCGTCATAACGCTTACCTCTCGGTCAGCCGCCGCCGATACATTTTCGCCTCATTTATCGGTTGCGGTTATCAATTATTTATTAAAATATTTGCGATTTTTTCACAAGCACGCCCATCTCCGTAAGGGTTGGAGGCTTTTGACATTTTGCTGTACGCTTGAGCATCCGTCAACAAACGCTTGAACTCGTTATATATTGTTTCTTCATTTGTTCCGACAAGCTTTAGTGTTCCCGCAGCAATGCCTTCGGGACGTTCCGTGGTGTCACGCATAACAAGCACGGGTTTTCCCAAGCTCGGAGCTTCCTCCTGTATTCCGCCGCTGTCGGTCAAAATCAAGTAGCTTCGAGCAAGAAAATTATGAAAATCAAGCACGTCGAGCGGTTCTATAATATGGAATCTTTTATTTGTGCCGAATATTTCCTCCGCTGCACTGCGAACAATCGGATTCATATGTATAGGATAAATCACCTTTAAATCCTCGTGCTCGTCAACGATTCTTTTTATAGCTCTGAACATATTACGCATCGGCTCACCGAGATTTTCTCTCCGATGTGCGGTCAGCATAATCAATCTGCTGTCCTTTGCCCAGTCAAGCTCCGGATGAGTATAATCCTCACGAACCGTCGTTTTAAGGGCGTCTATAGCCGTGTTTCCGGTAACATATATATTTTCTTCGCTTCTGCCCTCGTTTAAAAGATTTTTCTTTGACATTTCCGTCGGAGCAAAATTATATTTTGCAATTATGCTCACAGCCTGTCGATTAAATTCTTCGGGATAAGGCGAATATATATTGTGTGTTCTCAATCCGGCTTCAACGTGACCTACGGGAATCTGCAAATAAAAGCACGCAAGAGCCGTTACAAACGTTGTTGAAGTATCACCGTGTACAAGCACAACATCCGGATTTTCGCTTTCAAGAACGGATTTTATGCGTTCGAGTATTCCCGTTGTAACATCAAAAAGAGTTTGCTTTTCTTTCATAATGCACAAATCATAATCGGGAGTTACCGAAAACGCTTTCAACACCTGATCAAGCATTTGTCTGTGCTGTCCGGTAACGCAAACAACGGTTTTAATTTCTTTATGCCTTTTAAGTTCATTAACAAGCGGACACATTTTTATCGCTTCCGGCCGTGTTCCGAAAACAAGCATTATCTTTTTCATTTCTTTTTCCTCGATTACAGATAATACACATTCTTTGATGCCGACTTAAACACCCTGCGTGTATCAAGAACAATTTTATCCGAAAGCTTATCAAGATTTTCTTTTATCTCATTATGTCCGACCATAATAACCACTAAATCAACATCGGAAAGGAAAGCATCGAAATTATGATATTGATTATCGACAATATCCTTTGAAATGAACGGATCATAAACCTTTAACGGTTCGGCAAGATGACGTGATTGACTTTCCAAAAGCTGGAGTGTAGGCGATTCTCTGCAATCATCAACATTTTCTTTATATGTAAGTCCATACAAGCCTACCCTGCGTGTATCGGTTATTCCGTTCTCTTTCATAATCGAATGAATCCTGTTCAAAACAAAGTCGGGCATACTGTCGTTCACATTCATCGATTCGCCGATAACCTTTGTTAAGCTCGGATAATCACCGACAAGAAACCACGGATCAACACTGATGCAGTGTCCGCCGACACCGGGACCGGGCTGAAGAATGTTTACTCTCGGATGCATATTACAAATTTTGATTATTTCATAAACATCCATATCATCATGACGGCATATTTTTGCAAGCTCATTTGCAAAAGCTATATTGACCGCTCTGAAAGTATTCTCAACAACCTTTGTCATTTCCGCCGTTCTGATATCCGTAACAACAATTTCTCCTTGGCAGAATGAAGCATAAAGCTTCTTAACCCTCTCCCCGATTTCGACGCTATCCGCACCGATTGTTCTGTTATTATGGAGAAGCTCGTAAATCATATTTCCGGGAATAATTCTTTCGGGTGCGTGAACAAGATGAATATCCTTTCCCGTTTCAAAGCCGCATTCTTCAATCACCGGACGAATAAACTTATCTATCGTTCCCGGAGAAACGGTGGACTCTATAACAATAACGGCGCCCTTTTTGCAAACGTTCAAAACACTTTTTACCGCAGAAACAACATAGCAGGCATCTATTTTCTTTGAAAAGCCGTCATAAGGAGTGGGCACAGAAACAATATATGTATCTGTTTGCATATACTCGGTTGAAAACTTGATTCCCGCTTTCAAAGCATTTTGGAAAAGCTCATCAAGTCCGTCCTCTTTAAATGTGGTTTTCCCGTGTTTTAGGGTTTCAACAAGCTCTTTATTATAATCCGTGCCGACTATTTCAACGCCGTGAGCCGCCATCATAAGTGCTGTGGGAAGACCTATATATCCGAGTCCAATAACATTTACCATTTCTTTCTCTCCAATCCTGTTAAATCTTTTAATATTCTTTCAAATTCAGCGGCAGCCTGCTGCCGTGAATATTTGTCCTTCATAAGCTCCATCGCTTCGGCTTTGTTTTTTATCAAATCATCATATCCGTCTATTATTTCGTCAAATGCCTTAACCGCTTCGGCTGAATCGTCCGGAGAAACGCATTTTCCCATACCCGATTCTTCAAGTATAGAGCGTGAATCGCCCTCTGCCGCAAGCAGAATCGGGCATCCGACACCCAACGCTTCATATATTTTGGTCGGAATACTGTCTTGCATTTTTGAACTTTTCAGCGGAATATAGCAAAGCTTTGAGTTGGTCAGCAAAGTATAAACCTTTTCATGCGGAACAGAACCGCAAAATTTAACATTGTCAAGCTTTCTCTCCTTGGCATTATTTTCAAGAAACTCTTTTTCGGCTCCGTTGCCAAAGAGCAAAAACTCCGCATCCTTATGTTTGGTTTGGGCGGCAATATCAAGCACCGACGACAAGCCCTGTGCAAGACCGATATTGCCGATATAAACACACTTGAAGCCGCTGTTGAGCCTGTACTTTTCGATTATTTCCGAATCCGTATCGCTTTCAAGAATTGCCGAATCAAATCCATTTGGAACAAGCATAACCTTTCCCCTCATATTCTCAGGCAGCTTTTGCTTGATTTTTTCAACCTTTCCGGGCGAAACGGTTGTAATGATATCGGCTTTTTTATACATAAAGCCGGCAATAAACTCAAAAACCTTGCAGAAAACGCTGTTTTCATTAAAGCTTCCCATTTCAAGTGCAACATCGGGCCAAATATCACGAACATCGTAAACAAGCTTTGCACCCTTCAATTTAGCTATCAGCCAGCCTGAAAAGCTGACAAGCGGCGGCGGAGAGGTTGTGATAACAACATCTGCCTTGCCTGCCTTTAAAGATGTAAAAACAGATGTTAATGCAAAGCTTAAATTGTTGAGCATCCGCATAACGGTTGTTTTCTTTTTCATTTTTACCGTCGGTGAAAAAAGAATTTTTTCTTTGCCGTATTTCATTTCACCGTTTTCTTGATTTACCGAGCTTGCAATTACCGTAACTTCATTTCCGCTTTCCGCAAAATAATCCGCAAAGGACTTTATTCTGTAAGCACAAGCGGCACAGGTCGGATAGTATTCGTCGGAATGAATTAATATTCTCATTTCAATGTGACTTCTCTTTCTTCGGAATTTGCCAACGCAGTTGTCTGACCGTTGGCAGTTCCTTGAGTGCTTTCTTTAATAAACAAAATTTTAATTGTAGCAAAAATAAGTCGAAGATCGGTTATAAACGACATTTCGTTTATATACATCAAATCCATTTGAAGCTTATCGTATGGCTCCGTGTTATATCTGCCGTAAATTTGTGCAAAGCCTGTAAGGCCGGCCTTGACCTGCAAACGAAGATTAAATTCGGGAAGAACCTCTTCATACTGTGCGGCAATTTCCGGACGTTCCGGTCTGGGACCGACAATCGCCATATCACCTTTAAGAATATTAAATAATTGGGGCAATTCATCCAAACGGCAGGCTCGAATCAATTTGCCGACAGGCGTTATTCTGCTGTCATTTTCTCCGGCAAGTCTTGCAACACCGTCGCTTTCGGCATTAACGGTCATACTTCTGAACTTATAAATTTTAAAGCGTTTTCCGTTTGTTGTAAGCCTTACTTGCTTATACAGAACAGGGCCGCCGTCACCCACCTTAATTGCAATTGCAATCAATGCCATCAACGGGCTTAGCAAAACTATTCCCAAAGCAGCACAAAAAAAATCGAAAATTCGTTTTATAAGTGCGTATTCGATTTTAAGCTCCGCTCTGGATATTTCAAAAACGGGAACACTGAACATATACATATGCTTCGCTCCCTTCATAATGATGTCATCAATATAAGGAGCGGTATAGCATTCTTTACTTTTTTCAATGCAGATTTTAAGAATGATATCACGTGTTTTCTGCGAAAGTCCTGCAACAAAAACCGCTTCGCAGTCTTCAATCTCGGCAAGCCAGCCGGTATCGTTTTCGTCCACCTTTATTTCTTTTACCACATTAAAATTCTTTTTTCTACTATATGCATCGCCGATTCTGCGTATAGAAGCTTCGTTATCGTAAATAAGTACTGTCTTTTTCGGCTTATTGATTTTAAAATAAAGCTTATTGATTGCAACGCTCAGAACTATATTGAGAATCACTTGAAGAATAATCATCATTATAAGCGGAACCGGAGTAAACAGCTCTGAATTTGCAATAACAAAAACAACATAGAATACACCGCCCGCTATTATATCGGCAAGCGTTTGAGAATAAACAAGCATTGAGCTTTCGCTCAAACCGAAATCGTAAGATTTATATGTCCGCAACGAAAACAGAAGAACTGTTGAATAAAGAAGCACAAAAAGTATAAATCTTGTATGCCCAACTCCGTTTTCGTTGTAATGGTCGTTGTAATAATGCAAAAAAACAGAATAAACGGCTATAGTCAAAATAATATGAATAAATTTACATATTCTTATTATCGACCTTTTGATATATTCATCTGTAAGCTTTCTGCCTTTCATCAGAACCCCACACTTTCAAATAAGAAATTAATATCATTTATACGTTCGGCAGGCACGCCGTTTAAGCTGTTAAAATAGCTTTTTCGGAATTTTCTCTTTTTCCCGAACAGAAGTGAAATCAACCGTTGAATTTCGCATATCGGTGTTAAAGCTTTATGCTTGACGATAATCGGATAATAATGCTTCAGTTCATCATAAGGAACAAACATTCTCGAAAAAATATATCTGATTTTTCCTCCCGCATTTTGCTGCTTGGAAAGCATAACGGTTTCCTTTGAGCCGAAGCAACCTCCGTTAAAAATATAATTTTCCATAAGACTGGTTATTTCATCGTGCTCGGCATCGGAAAACCACACCTCGCTGAGCTTTCGTGCATATTTTTCAAAGCTCGAAAGACCGCCTTCGTTTAAAAGCTTCTCGGTATCCGAAGTAATATAATTTTTACTTTTATTTATAAGCCAAAGGTCAAGGAAAGGTCTGATACCGCAGCCTCCCGTAGCAAAATGCTTTGCCATATGTGCTATATGGTAAAAATAAAACATAGCATCATCAAGCTCATATTGATAATTTGAATTTAAAACAGGTTTTGCGTGATCCCATACTTTTTTCAAAACATTTGTCGCTAAAGGCAAAATGCCATCTTCCGATAAGGTAAAATGAAGCTCAACGTAAATATTTTCGGCTGAAAGCACCGAAACATCATGCTTTGAACCAAAGGCCTTTCTGTAACCCTCAATATCGGTTATCGATTTCAAAGCATCATTCAAGCTTTTTTCTTGAACGAGAATATCAACATCACAACCGATTCTGAACCATTGCTGCGGATAAAGCTCTTTTATTACCGCTCCTTTCAGCGGTATATACGATATCTTCGACTCATCAAAAGCCGCTCCGACTTTGTTAAGTACATTACACAGGCTCTCAAACCTGTAAATTGCGGAATAAAGCTGTTCACAATATGCATTTTGCTGTATTCGATCTTTAAGCAAGCCGTTATTTAACAATGCGGAACCGACAATATGAACAATATTATGAAGCATTGCCGCCGAATAAATTTCCGCAAGCTCTTTGTCCGAAAGTGGTTTAAAAGAAATATGCGAATCTCCGCAGACTTCACTTCTGAGCAATTTAATTATTGTTTCATATGTCGTTTCCATTTTTACCGCTCCAATATTTGCGTGCTTTTCTCCAAATTCTCATAATTAACGGTCTGACAGGCATCAAAAATTGCCAGACGACTTTGGAACCGCAGTTTTTCTTTTTACTGTTTCGTTCAACTGCCGTAACAATAGCAACAGCCTGATCTTTTTTTATCTTTTCGCACCAATTCTGTGCATCACCGTTCATCAAAAGCTCACCGTTCGGTAAGATTTTTCTTATTCTGTGTAACACAAGTCCGCCATCGCTTCGTTTAAAAAGAATTATTTTCCCCTTCTTGAAATCCGCTTTACCGCACGCACCGAGCCAAACCATATCTCTACCGTCAACAAGAAACGGATTCATACTGTTTCCGGTAACAACAATAGGAACACTGCCGCCATCACTTAAAGTTTTTTCAAATGCTTCAACAAATTCGGTTGAAGAACAAATCATTTTTTTCATATACTTATCCGAACACTGCATCGTATGTTATTTTTACCGCTTCTTCATCCGCACGGCATTCAAGTGAAAAAATCGGAACATTACGAACAACGCTTTCAACTGCATCAAAAGTTTTATTAAGGCATTTTTTATCCCAATAAGGCATAAACATATGCGGTATAAACCGCTCCGAAGCCTGCGATGCATTGAGCCTTACCAATTTGTTTTCGCTTGATTTATCAAGAACAACAATCGCTTTTAACTCGGTCATTTTATTCAGACAATAATCCGATGAGCCTTTCCAAGGCAAGCCGCAGCCGTAAAAAGCTCCGTTGATTTCTCTGATAAAAGCTTTATCGCCGTTGATTATTTCCGCACCGAGAACCCTTGCCCAAAGCTCTGCTTGAGTTGTTTTTCCGATGCCCGAAAAGCCGGTAAACAATACGCCATTACCGCTAATGCTTACACACGATGCGTGAATCAAAAAAGCATTGTAATATGCGAATCTCGAACAGATTGCTGCAAGTGGAAGCGAATATCTGCCGCTTGAAGATGTAAAATATGTCGTTGCATTGCTCCAATCGCCGCTTGCGAAAAGCAATTCTCCGTTTTCCGTTCTCAAAGTGTGCTCCATTTCCTCGCAGGAATACTGTATACCGTGACATTCCGGAAGATTTTTTTCAAAGCAAACCGAAATCACGGGATTTTCATTGCATTTCGAGAAAAAATCTTTAACAAAATCCGTTTGTTTCTCCTGCCATTCAATCGGCAAGCCCGCAATAGATATAATCATCCGAATTCGTAACGGAAGCAGTTGTAATATACTTCGGCACCCTTGGTAAGCAAGTCGTTATAATAATCAATAAAGGTTGTTAATCCCTCGGATACGTTTGCACCCGAACAGCCGGTGTATATACCTCTGCAATTATCGACTAATTCCGTAAATCTAATAATCGCCGAACCGGATATTTCCGATGCACCACCGGAAATCGCAATGTTTTCGTTCATATTAACAGCAAAGAGCTTGCTTTCGGGAACAACATATTTCTTTTTCATACCGATTTTTCTCCTTTTTTTGTTATATAAAGTTCATAAAGCCGTTTCGCCATACCGCAAATACTTTCGGAAACCGATTCCGGATTTCCGCTCTCGGTGCACAAAATACCGGGGCACCTTTGGCAAAAGTCTTTCCATTTGCATTCGGCACATTCGGCAGGACTTTTTATTTTATTAAGTTTTCCGTGCAGCAACAGCAAATCATCTTTCAGCTTTCCCGAATATTGAACATAAGGAAAGCTCATAAACGAGCACTGCTGCAAATGCCCGTTCCACGTTATCCACAGTGAGCTTTTATAACCCGCACACCAAGCAAACGGTGTTTTTAACGGCGGAAACTTATTTTTTTCAAGCTCCGACAGGGTTAATTCATCCGAAAACTCATCAAGCGAAAAACGAGATTTTTCCGTTGTGTTAACCGCTCCTCTTGACGATTTCAAAACATTTACGGTGTGCTGCATCGGAACATTTTTTTCTCTTGCAAAATCATATAAGCTCTGCAAATCATCTGCGTTTTCTTTTACTATAGTTGACGTAACAAGCAACGGAATGCCCTCGGCTTTGATAAGGTCTATGGCTTTTGAAGCTCTTGTAAATCCGTCATCCGAATTGCAGGTTCGCCTGTATGTTTCATTGCTTGTGCCGTAAAGAGTAATTTTTATTCTGTACGGTGCACCGTATTTTCTGAAGTTCTCTATAATCTTTTCATCAATCAGCGAACCGTTGGTAAGAACGGTAATCAAAAATCCCATCTTGTTCAGTTCGCTGTATATTTTCCAAAATTCCGGATGAAGAAACGGTTCACCGCCCGTAAGATTAACATACAGCGTTCCCATTTTTCTTGCTTCGTGTGCTATTTTGAGCCACTCATCGGCAGACAAAAGCTTTCCCTGCTTTTTTGCTTCTTCTTTCGTTAAACGCACATAGCACATAACACAACCGAAATTACAAAACGGCGTCAATTCATATGTTATGCTCAACGGAACGGAATTGCTCTTCGCCCAATTATTAAGCAGTCCTATATATTCGTTGTTTAACCGTTCGCATTCAATCATTCAAGTACACCCTGTTCTTCAAGACCTTCAACAAATTTTTTTGCATCCGCAAAAGCCGTAACCGAATCGACCTCATAATTATCGGTCAAAATCTGCGAAAGAGTATCAATATCCGCACCGTTTTCAAGTGTATGCCAAAGAAGCTCCCCGCTTTCGCTTAATGCAATCATTCCGTGTATCTCCGATGTTCTCTTTCCCGTCGGAACAGCCATACTGCGTCCGCCGATATTTCTGACAATAAAACCGTCTTTAATCTTATACATAACCGTCCCCCTCGAAAATATTATTTAAAAGCATCTTCACTTTACCTCGCAAAGATTTCCGTTTTCGTTTATTCTGTAAACTCGTGTGCAATATTGCAGCATACTGTGTCTGTGAGTTGTGATTATTCGTGTTTTGTTTGGATATGTCTTCATCATATTCGCAAGCACGACTTTTTCTGTTTCAATATCAAGAGCACTTGTTGCTTCGTCCATAACAATAACGGGTGCATCCCTTAAAATCGCCCGTGCAATAGAAATTCTTTGAATTTGTCCCTCCGAAAAATTAACGCCGTTTTCTCCGATTTGAGTATCCATTCCAAGCGGAAGCTCATTGATAAAATCCAATGCATCGGCAGTTTTCAAGGCTTTCTCCAATTCTTCATTGGAGGCTTCCGGACGTACAACACGAAGATTATCCGCAATAGAGCCGGAAAAAACAGTATTCCCTTGCGGAACATATGAGCAGAATCTTCTTGTACTTTCGGAAACCGCTATGCTTTCACCATTCGAGGTTTGCATTGTTATTTCTCCCGAATCAGGTTCAACAAGTCCCAAAATTAACCTTAGAATTGTTGTTTTTCCCTCCCCCGAAGGCCCGACAAAAGCAATTGTTTCTCCCGGTGATGCGTAAAAGGAAATATTTTGCACTGTCGGACTGTCGCCGTCGGAATAGGTATATGTAAGTTTTTTACAGTTTATCGTTATGCCGTTTTTATTTGCCGCTCCCTCCATTTTTTCGGCTTTTTCTCTGTCTTTACCGTCCTCAAGAGGCAATTCGGTTATTTCCATTATTCTGCCCGCAGAGGTTGCAATTGAAATCGCTGTCGGCAACAGAGTAACAAGAGCGGAAAAAGAGGACGTAAGCTGACCTGAAATCTGCAAAAACAATGTCATCGTACCGTATGTTATATGCCCTTCCCAAAGGCGGTAAACACCCCAGCCGTAACAACTGTACGAAACCGCAAGCCCGATAATCGACATTATCAAGGTCATAATTATGGTAAATCTGTCGTGGTCAAGCCTGATTTTTCTGTAAATGCGTAAATTTGCCTTTAGCTGCTCAACATAACGGCTTGTTATTCCGAAAGCTTTTATTGTTTGAAGATTCTGAATCGATTCCGAATAAAAGGAAAGAATTTTGCCGTTCATTTCACGGCTTTCTTTGTTATATTTTCTGACCATTTTGGTTGTAACCCTTGATGAAAGAACCAAAAACGGAGCGCTCATAAACGCAAAAACCGCCATAATCGGATCGTAATATAAAACCAACGCAAGGCAGCCGATAAACTGGGCAAGCTTTGTGAAAACACTCGGAATATAATTTATTACACTTCCGGAAACTGAATTAACATCGCCCTCGATTCTGTTCAGCAATTCCCCGGAATGGTAATTTCTTATATCCTCCCATTTAGAAAAAGTTATATGCTCATAAACACTGCATCTTATTTCATTGCTTACTTTTGTTCCGACAATTGTGGCTATTCTGGAAATCAGGGCAGACACCAAAAGCTGAGCGACACCCAAAGAAACGGCAACCAATGCACTTTTGATAATCGTTTCATTGCTGTGATATATTACGGAATCAATCAATGTTTTTGATGCAACGCTGACGCCCAATCCCATTGCGGTGCTCACAACACCGATTAAAATATAGATAACAATTTGAAAACGGTACTTTGAAATATAGCGTAAAAGCCATTTCCACTCTTTACCGAGTGAGCGAAAAAGCTCAAAATATTCACTTGGCTTTTTCACTGAAATCATCTCATTTCTCGGATTTGGATTTGGATTTTGGGGCACCGTAGCCGTATCTTTTTGAGTATCCGTATCTGTAATACTTACTGTATCCTCCGTATTTATAATAGCTGCCGTAACCGCCCAATCCGCCGGTTGCTCCGTTCAGAATGCAGCCGAGAAGCTTTGTTTCGGTTTCAAGCATCGTGCTGATACCGCTTCTTATTGTATTTTGCATTACCGCATCCTGCCTGATAACATAAACGACCGCATCGGATGCACCGGCAATAATCGTTGCATCCGAAATAACGCCGCAGGGTGGTGTGTCAATTAAAATCAAATCATATTCTTTTTTCAATTCGGTGAATAATCCTTTTAATTCCGAAGTACGGATAATGCTTCCGAAATTGCTTTCACCGTCTTTGAAGGTCAACAAATCAAAGCCGAGCGTTTCGATATGATCAATTGTGTAAAGCTCCGTTTCTTTTTTTAAGGATTTAACATCAGCCGAACCGTTGAACAGCACCGAATTTCCGGAGTTACGAAGATCACAGTCAACAACCAATATTCTGTTCTCATTCCTTGCAAAAATAGATGCAAGATTAACCGTCACAACCGACTTGCCTTCATCCGGTGCCGTGCTCGTAATCATTATTGCCTTATCGTCTTCCCTGAGAAGCTTTTGAACGGAGCCTCTCAAAAGTCTTAAAGATTCAAGAAAATCGTTACCTATCAGCGGGTTGGTAAGAACAATATCGGTATTGATTTTTCTTCGGTATTTTTTAAAGACCACCTGCGGAAGAACTCCGATGCAATTCTGATTGAGAATATTGCGGATATCCTCTTTGGTTCTTACGGTTTTTCTTAGTACCGCATAAAGCAGAATCCAGCCTATGCCTATAAACGCACCTATAAGAGCGGCACGCAACACCGATGAACGCCACGCCATTTTATTTGACGGAGTTTCGGGAAATACCGGCTCACTGATAATAACCAGCTTTGTTCGTCCTATTATGTAATCGGCAACAGACGAATAATTATCAATTACCGAAAGCAGGGTGTCATAAGTAAGCTGTGCATTTCGTCCGACGGCAACCAAGGTTACCATATTGGTATCTTGAATACACGTTGCGGTAACGGTTGCGGGCATTGAATTAACGTTCAGCTCATCGCACACCTGCATTTGCAATATCGGGTTACTTATGATGTAAGGAAAAACCGATGCAAGCTGATCCGCCGTATTTCTGTTATAATAAAACGAATAAGCCGAAACACCGTTTTCACCCGAAAGAACCTTATTCTCGGTTTGAACCGTAAACGTTGCCGATACCGAATATTCCGGCGTGTAACGAACATAGCTTCTGTGGAACTGAAGTCCTCCGAAAACGACGGCAAGCACAACCGCAATCCAACCGAATTTAACCGTACCTCTCCAGATATCGCTCAACAGCACTTTAAGCTCAACCGTTGAATTTTCGCTGTCATTGTTTAAAGTTTTATTGTTCATATAAAAACCCTGTTTCTGAAATTAGATTTTATAAGATGAATCTTCGATATCATTTTCGGCAGGAAACTCATAAGTTAAATCCTTACCCGCTCTACCGTATTTGTTTCTCCGATAATATGCACCGTAATATCCGGTTTCATCGGAGCCCATCTGACCGAAAAGGGTAAAATGCTTATAAACATCATTAAGAATGCAACCTGCAAGCCGTCCGCCCGCATCCTTAATTGCAAGAATCGCATCGTTGACATCACGAACCGCAACGGTATCGGTTCTGATAACAAGAAGCGTTCTTTCCGCAAGGCTCGAAACGGCAACCGCATCTGCGGAAATCGAAACGGGAGAAGTATCCAAAATAACAAAGTCCATTTTTTCACGCAAAACTTCAATGCAATTTTCAAGTGCCGTATTGTCAAACAGCTTATGCGATTCCTCATAAGAACTTTTGTTAAATGCGATTATCAGATCCGTGCTGCGATAACGATAAAATTCGAACTCGCTCAATTCAACTTTATTGGAAAGAACATCAGCAAATTCTGTTTTAACATCGCCGTAATAATCAAATATCTTGTACATTGACGGCTTTCTGACATCAAGGTCAATAAGTGCCACCTTATATCCTCTGCCGGAAAGAGCAAGTGCGATATTTGCCGCAACTGTTGATTTTCCTTCGTTTTCGGCAATGCTTGTAACTGCAAAAACCTTTTTTTCTTTTCTTTTGTTCATATATTCAAGCTTTGTTGCAAGCTTTTGATAGTCCTCGGTAAATCTTAATGAGGAATACGCATCATTTATCAGCAAAGCACGCTTTTTCTTTTTAAGCTTTTCCTTAAGCGAAATATGAGGTTTTTCGTGCGACACGGTACCGATAAGCTCCGAATCGATTTTATCCGAAAATCCCTTTTCTTCTTTAACGGTTTCACGCAACAAAGAAAAGAGAACTATCAATCCCGCCGCAAAAGCCATGGCGACCAAAACTATATACTTTCTGTAAGTAATCAGCGGTGAGTTTGAAGGAGAAACAGGCATATTGGGATTTGAAATAACATCAATAACCGCATCGGTAAAAACGGTGTCCGAAATATTAGGATACACTTCAAGCAAGGAAGAAAGAAGCTTAAAGGCAAGCTCCGGAGTTTTGCTTTCAACCGAAATGTTCAAAAGGTTTGTCGTTCCCGTGACCTCTGCCGAAATAGCTCCGTCAAAATTCGTCATACCGATATTTTCGGCAGCAAGCTTTTTCATCGACGGCTGGTTGAATACTTTGGTGAAAATCGTTGCCATTTCATTAGATGAAGAAAGATTACTGTAAATTCCCGAAGAACCGACCTTTGCACGTACAACAAGAATCGCTTTGCTCGTGTATGTTGGAGTATAAATACTTTTTTCGTAAACCTGAATACCCATAACAGCAATCAATGCCGCAAGCACAACAACCCAAAAATTACGCAGAATATCCCTGATAAGGCTGTTCCACTCAAAGGTTAAGGTAAACCACGATTTATTCCTATTCAAGCCTCATCACTCCTCTACAACGACCGTGAGAATCGAGTGTCCCTCGTATCCCTCGTTGGTCGAAATATAATAATGCACATTGTATGTACCTGTTTTGCTGCTGTCGAAATTCGTTGAGATAAGCAAACCGTAATTCTTCATCAAAACGCCGTTAACCGTTACTTCTTTAATGTAGTCCTCAAATACCGGCTCCTCACCTTTTTTGATATATATCAAGCTTTTTTCAAGCTGAATTTCCGGTGCCATCGTTTCGTTTCCCTCAACGTGAACGGTAACATCCAGATATATCATATGTCCCATACTGTTTGCCACCTGAAGCGAAACCGTAAAAACTCCCGCCGTATTCTGAACAAGGTCGGTTGCGGTAACCGTAACCCTATCGCTTATATCTCCGTCTATGCAGTCCCTTGCACCTACCGCCGCCCTGATGTCAACCTCCTCATCAACGGAATAAACAAGTGCACGCTTCATATAAAACTCCGGCTGAGTATAATCCTTATATCTGACTCGGCGAGTTTTCTTTGTAACGTGATTATCACTGTCCGAAACAGCATAGGTAACGTCAAAAATACCCGGCTCTATAAATTTGGATATCGATTCAACAAGCACCTTATCGGTAATGTCACCGTCTTTTTCGTCATATGCGGTAACACCGTTGAGCAAGGTTTCTTTTTTGTCCTTAACACTGATTTCAAGTTCTTCAAGCTCAAGGCTGATAGTGGGAATGGAATTATCCGTTTTGAGCTTATCAAGAACCGAAAAAGCAATAAAAGCAACAAGCATAGTTGCAAACAGAATAAGCGTTATTCTGCGAAGCCATTTCATCATATAAATTCGCTCCTTTGTGCCTTTCGAGTAGCTTTAATCCGCAAAGCACCGAAAACACGCTGTTAAGTAATTACTCTGACGGATTCGGTTTTGCCGGTTGCGGCTAAATAGGTTTGTCATCAATAACTTTTAATGGATTAATTCTAAACAAAATATCCGCATAATCATAAGAATAGCGGGTACAGATATACTCATTTGCCTGCGAAAGATCGGGAGTTCTGCTGTATTGACTGTGAGCATCGCTCGCAACAAAATCCGCAAGCTCATTATGAATAATCATATCCGCCGTTTTTGATATACTTCGCCCGAAATGTCCCAAAAGACTTTCACCGTTGACCTGTAACAAGCCTCCCGCCGAATGAATTTCAGATGCCGCTGCGGGATTTTCCGAAACAAAGCCGTAACGCTCCGGATGAGCGACAACGGGAACATATCCGAGAGAAACAAGCTGCTCCAGCTTTGAAAGAGCCGATGCCTCCGTAGTATAAAAATCGAACTCCACAAGCATATATCTTGAATTATTCAATGTTATAAACTCGTTATTTTTGATGTGAGATTCAAAAGAGGATGACAAGAATATTTCCTGACCGGAATAAATGCTTATTGGGATATTATGCTTATCAAGCTCAGATTGAAGCTCGATAATTCTCTCTGCAAAAGCTCGACACCAATAATTATCAAACATATTCGGGACATTGCAATGGGGTGTGGCAACAATTGCCTTTGTGCCGGTTTCGGCGGCAAGCTGTGCCATTTCAATTGAATCTCTCATATTGCCCGAACCATCATCAATGCCCGGCAGAATGTGACAATGAATATCAAACAAGGTTTTTTCCTCCGGAATTAACTTTCGCCGTAAATAAACTTATTAAGCCTTTGTGACGCATCATCAATATCAAACGAAATAATAGCCATTCCGTTATAATATTTATACGAATATGAATTGTCATACGGTATGTGCTGCGATTGAAGATTCAACGCACCGCCCGCCGCATTCGATGCGACCGATGCAACAACACCGGTAAGCTCAGCAAGTGAAATATTGGTTTTAACAAGTGTGAATGCATAATCCGTTAAACTGTATATTTGAGAAAAGCTTTTTTCTTTTACTATTTTATTTGCAAGCAGTTCAATAACTTTTCTTTGTCTTGCGGTTCTTCCGAAATCACTGTCAAGCTTTCTCGTTCTCATATACGCAAGTGCTCTCGGGCCGTTCAAATGAAACGTGCCTGCCGATACCGGATAATTGCCCATAACACCGGTTCTGTTAAAGTAATCCGCCTCCGCCTGTGTTAACTCAACATCTACTCCGCCGACCTTATCGATAAATTCTTTTGTTCCGCTGAAATCAATAACAACAAATCTTTGAATATCCAAATCAAAAAGTCGATTGACGGTATTAATCGCCAACCCAACGCCGTCAAAGGAATATGCGGCGTTTATTCGATTCCATTTGTGTCCTTCTATCGGAACAAGCGAATCACGAAGAATCGAAGTCATTTTTATCGAGCCCGTTTTTTTGTTGTATGAAAGGATAATAATCGCATCGCTCCTGCCTCGTTCAACGGTAACATCTCTTGTGTCCGTTCCGAGAATCAGGATATTTTCGATATCATCATTTTTCTTTTCGACTTTATAAATCGGCGTTTTCCCGTAAACATTCACAGCATTTTTGCTCCGTGAAAAAGAGTTATCCGGACCTTTTTGTGAAGAAGAACCTCCAAGTGAATTTATGCTGTTTGCAAGAGTTTCCGATTGAGTAATATCCTTTCCGACATCATCGGCGGCAAGGGTTATATTAGCAAGCTCCGATGGCTGCGGATCTGTTTCCGGCTCAACATATTCGTGCGTACGTTCAACTATATCAACCTTTTCATAGGCATTGTTGTTGTAGCTCAAAATCAGCGGAGCGGCAATTCCGATAAAGGTTCCGATAACAAGAATAATCGGTATTAGCAAGCAAATAATCAATATTCTCTTTTTCTTCATAAAAACACCCCGTTCCATATTTAAAAAATTTTATTATATTGTCGGAAGATTCAAAGCCGATGTATCGGCACGCTTATTTTTTCATCATCAACACTTTCTTAATCACCACATAATTTGCATTATGTTGTAT
>CAZNAC010000004.1:0-126579 GCA_964571095.1 uncultured Clostridium sp.
TAATCGCCCCTTGAAGGGGCAGTGCAAACCCCCGGCTCAGCCGGGGGTTTTGATTTTTCAGTTGTCTTGAAAACGGCTGAGGAAAAGCTTTGTTCTTTCCTGCTTAGGATTGTTGATCACATCATCGGGTTTGCCCTGCTCAACAATAACGCCGCCGTCCATAAAAATAATATAATCCGAAACATCTCTCGCAAACGCCATTTCGTGCGTAACGATAACCATCGTCGTTTTTTCCGCAGCAAGGCTTTTGATAACCTTCAAAATTTCACCCGTAAGCTCCGGATCGAGTGCAGAGGTCGGTTCATCGAAAAACAAAATTTTCGGTTCAAGCATCAATGCACGGGCAATGGAAACTCTCTGCTGCTGTCCTCCGGAAAGCTCGCAGGGATAGTTTTTGAGCTTTTGCGAAAGTCCCACTTTATTAAGCAAATCCTTGGCTTTTTCTTCTATTTCGGCATTTATTTCTTTGGCGTTTCTTTTATAATCTGCTCGTTCCTTTGCAAGAAGCTTAGCTGCAAGGGTAACATTATCGAGCACACTGTAATGCGGAAAAAGATTGAAGTTTTGGAACACCAAACCGACCAGAAGCTGTTTTTTACGCTTTTCCGCCGAGTTTTTATATGCCGGCTTGCCATCGAAAAAAACTTCTCCGTCAACGGCAATATAGCCGCTGTCCGCTGTTTCAAGCTGATTTATGCAACGCAAAATCGTTGTTTTTCCGCTGCCTGAGGAGCCGATAATGCTGAGAACCTGTCCTTTTTCAAGAGAAAAGCTGATATCCTTTAAAACTTCCGTTTTTCCAAAGCTTTTCGAGATATTCTTTACTTCCAAAATTGACATTCCGACGCCTCCTTATACTTTAAAGTAGCTGAGCTTTTTCTCGATTTTGTTAAAGAGAACCGTCAGCGCACCGCTGAAAACAAGATAATATATTCCCGTGAAAAACAGCGGCCAAATTTGACCTGCAATGCCTTTGGAGCCTTTCATAAACGACTGTCCCGCCCAGATAACCTCCTGGAAAGCGATAATACGTGCTAAGGAGGTATCTTTAACAAGAGTTATGATTTCGTTTGACATCGGCGGCACTATTCGTTTTATCATTTGCATAAGAGTGACCTTAAAAAATGTTTGGCTCTTTGAAAGTCCGAGCACCTGTCCCGCTTCCTGCTGACCTTTCGGAACGCCTTGGATTCCTCCTCGGTATATTTCCGAAAAATAGCAAGCATAGTTGAAAACAAAGGCGACACAGGCGGCAACGAAGCGACCGTCCTCGCCGGTACCCCAAATATTGTTTTTCATAACCAATCCGGGGAAGAAGTATATAACCAAGAGCTGAATCATAAGGGGAGTGCCTCTTATGATCCAAACAACGGTTCGCACCAAAAGCGAAAGCGGTTTAAACTTCGACATCGAGCCAAAGGATATTATGAGTCCCAAGGGTATTGAGCCTACAAGTGCAACCGCAAAAAGCTTCAGCGTTTGAATAAAGCCGCTGTTCAGCGATTCAAAAACAATCGGAAACTGTTCTTTGAAAATTTGAAAGTCCATAAAAACATCCTTAAAATCTTATAATGACACGAAAACAGAGGGCGTAAACCGTCCTCTGTTTATCATATTGAAATCAATTGCAAACTTATTTAATGAGAGCAGCCTGAACGCCGTAGGTTTCGGCAACAGCTTCCATGCTGCCGTCCGCCTTGCTCTTTGCAAAGAAATCATTAAGTGCGGCGGCAAGGTCGGAGCCCTGACGGAAGCCGACACCGTATTCCTCTGTGGTGAGTGAAACTGTGTATGTCAGCGATGCATAGCTTGTGCCTTCGCCTACCATTGCACCTGCCATAAGCGAATCGATGATAGCCGCATCCGCTGTGCCTGCCGCAACCTCGGCAAGTGCCGTTGCCTGATCGATTACTTCCGTAAACTCATAGCCGTTATCCTCTGCGGCATTTTTACCTGCCGAACCTGCCTCAACCGCAAATTTGAGCGATTTGCAATCTTCGGCGGTCTTAAAGCTGTCTGCCTTATCGGTGGGAACGATAACAACCTGTGCATTGTTGCAATATGCATCGGAACAGGTCATTGCGGCAAGAACCTCATCGGTAAGCGTCATTCCGTTCCATACGCAGTCAATGGTTTTACTGTTAAGCTCGAAAATTTTATTGTCCCAATCGATAGGAATAATTTCTGCCTCAACACCGAGACTTGCGGCAAAAGCCTTTGCCATATCGGCATCAAAGCC
Source organism: uncultured Clostridium sp. (assembly GCA_964571095.1). Classification (GTDB taxonomy): domain Bacteria; phylum Bacillota; class Clostridia; order Oscillospirales; family Acutalibacteraceae; genus CAG-177. Next base: position 2,240 of record CAZNAC010000004.1, read on the forward strand.
TATCCATTCGCTGCTGCCGGCTTCTTGATAATCCATAGGCGCAAAGTCGGTAATTCCGACAACAAGCGTACCCTTATTCTTTATATATTCGAGGTCACTTTCGGCTACAGCGGAAATGTTATCAGCGTTTGTGGTTGTTGTGTTATCGCCGTTACCGCCGCAAGCAGCAAGCATAAATGCCATCATAGCGGCGAGAATTAAAGCAATTATTTTTTTCATACGTCTTTCTCCTTTAAGCTGTGATTTGACTTTTATTGTGCTATTACATTAGCACATTAAAGCGTGTTTGTCAATAACAAAATTCACAATACTTTAAATTTTTTGTAGACTTTTTTTGAAATATAATCTATAATGTAGTTGCAAACAACCGAAAGGAATAATCAATATGAAAAAAACAATCAAATTAATATCGTTGATTCTCGCTGTTATTCTTGCCGTTTCGCTGCTTCTGCCGTCAACAGCATTTGCAAGCAAAAAATTAAATTATCTTGTTCTCGGCGATTCCATCGGCTTCGGTGCCGGAATAGTAAATCCCGACGAAGCCTGCTACGGAAGAATAGTTGCCGACACCAACGGCTACAATTATGAAAATCTTTCCGTCAGCGGCTACAGCACCTCGGCTCTCCTTGCTCATATGAAGCTTCCCAATGTCAAAAATGCCATAAAGCAAGCCGATATTATCAGCCTTTCCATCGGAGGCAACGATTTCCTTACAAGCAATATGGTGCAGCTCGGATTTGAAGCTGCCATACTCGACAACTACTCAACCTTTGACAAAATATCGGAAAGCTTTTACGCCAATTACTGCAAGATAATCGCCGAAATCAAAGAGCTTAATCCCGATGTTGTTATTCTTGCTCAAAATCTTTATAATCCTATGGATAATGCGATTTCCGATTTCTATCAGGAGGGCGTCAACAGGCTTAATGCAGGCTACAGCCGTTATCTTTCCGAGCATCCCGACAGTATACATATAATCGATGTAGCAAAAGCCTTTAAAGGTCATTCCGAATATATTGCCACCGATTGCGTTCATCCGAATGCACAGGGGAATGTTGTTATCGCAAAGCTTGTACTTCAAAAGCTCAACTCTCTCGGACTCGGTGCTTCAACGGCACCCGTAATCAACAATGCCGGCGTTAACAACCGTTTCACAAAGCCCTTTAAAGAATTTGTCTATTTTGCCGTTGATGTTGCCGCGGCTCTTTTTCCGAGCATATTTTAATGTTTAAATATAATAATACGGAGGATAACACTATGTACCGAATTGAATTGGGCAGAAGCGGAATGCAGGTTCCGACGGTTGCTGTAGGATGTATGCGTATAAGCAATATGAGCGAAAAAGAGGTTTCCGCTTTTATCGATACCGCACTTGAAAACGGTGCCTGCTTTTTTGACCATGCGGATATTTACGGAGGAGGAAAAAGTGAAAGCGTTTTCGGCAATGCCGTTTCCGCTTCGATGCGTGATAAGCTCATTATCCAAACCAAATGCGGAATCCGCTCCGACAGCTATGACTTTTCATATGAGCATATTATTTCTTCCGTTAACGGCAGTCTTAAAAGACTCGGAACGGAATATATTGATGTGCTTTTGCTTCATCGTCCCGATGCACTTATGGAACCCGAAGAAGTTGCCCGTGCTTTCGATGAGCTGAAAGCTTCCGGCAAGGTGCGTCATTTCGGCGTTTCAAATCAAAATCCGTATCAGCTTGAGCTTCTGCAAGCTTATCTCGATATGCCGCTTTGTGCAAATCAGCTTCAGCTTTCGATAATGCATACTCCTATGATTGATGCCGGCATAAATGTAAATATGTACAATAACTCGGCAACAAACCGTGACGGCGGGATTCTCGATTATTGCCGTTTGAAAAAAATCACCGTTCAACCTTGGTCGCCGATGCAATACGGATTTTTCGAGGGTTGCTTTGTTGACAATGAAAAATTTCCGGAGCTTAATGACGTTCTCAAAAAAATCGGTGACAAATACGGTGCTTCAAAAACAACAATTGCATTTGCCTGGCTTCTTCGTCATCCGGCAAAAATGCAACCCGTAACCGGAACAACAAATCTCTCTCGTCTTTCTGACTGCATTAAAGCAACCGAAATAAAACTTAGTCATGATGAATGGTATGAAATTTACCGTGCGGCGGGCAACAAGCTTCCGTAATTCATCTTGAGACTGACAATATTAAATGTATAATCATTGTATATAGCCTTAATTTGAGGCTTGATAATGAAAATTCAAAAGCGAATACTATCGCAAAAGAGCTATGGTTTCGTAAAAAAACAAAAAAATCGAAAAAAGTGCTTGACTGCGGAGGTTGAATGTGCTATGATAATTCTACCTCTGCAGAAGGGTTCTTTTTTTGTGCCCTAAAATCAGATGTTACGCAGAGGGAGGCTGGTTCTGCAAGGGTTGCCTGATAGGCTCTTGGTCAGAACTGAATATTCCGATAAAATGGAGGTGCCGCACATGGCTGCTAACGGTAAAAGAGTTAAAATTACACTTTCTTGCACCGAATGCAAACAGCGCAATTACAACACAATGAAAAACAAGCAGAACACACCTGACAGGCTGGAGATGAACAAGTACTGCCGTTTCTGCAGGAAGCATACTCTCCACAAAGAATCAAAGTAAGGCGGGAGGATTAACCTATGGCTAAAAAGGAAGTTTCCCAAGCTGCAGAAAAAGTTGCCGCCGCTGAAAAGAAAAAAGAAAAGAAGCCTGCTAATCCTAACGGAAATTTTTTCGTAAGAGCCGGCAAGGCAATTAAAAAGTTCTGCAAGGATCTCAAAGGTGAGATCAAAAAGATCGTTTGGCCCGATGCAAAAACCGTCCTCAAGTCAACTCTCGTTGTTCTTGCGGCAGTTGCGGTTTGCGGAATTGCAATCGGCGTTATCGATTGGCTCCTTTCACAGGGCCTTTCACTTCTCGAACTCGCTGCCGAAAAGGTTGGCGGTTCTGCCGCAGATGTTGTTGCAACCGCAAGCGATGCAATTACGGCTCACGACGATCATACCCACGTTGCGGGTATAATGAACAGCATAATCGGCTGATACGGGAGGATTTTCAATGTCAGTTGACACAAGATGGTATGTAGTCCATACCTACTCCGGTTATGAAAATAAGGTTGCAACCAATATTGAAAAAATGGTTGAAAACCGCAAAATGCAGGATCAGATTCTTGAGGTCAAGATTCCTACCGAAATCGTTACCGATGTTGAGAAAAAGAAAGAGGTTGAGCGCAAGCTTTTCCCCGGCTATGTTCTTGTTAAGGTAGCGGTTATGCCGGACAGAGACAATCGACCGGCAATGAGCGACGAAACATGGCTCCTTATTCGCAACACCAGAGGTGTAACCGGTTTTGTCGGCCCCGAAAACAAAGCAATTCCCCTTACCGACGAAGAAGTTATCAGGCTCGGAGTCGAAAAGAGAACCGTTGAGGTTTCGTATCAGGTTGGCGATACCGTTAACATCATTGACGAAATTTTCGATGGATTTACGGGCGTTGTTGAGGAATTGGATATTGACAATAATATCGTCAAGGTATCGGTTTCCGCACTCTTTGGCAAACAAACAACCGTTGAGCTTGAGCTTGATCAGGTTGAGCTTGCCGAATAATCACGGTAATTTGAGGGATAATCCCTTTCAAATTTAGTGCTTTAATGCACAGTCCGTTTAAAACGGGCTTCGTGGGAGGAGCAAAAAAGCTCCGCAATTTACCACAAAATATGGAGGTTTATTAATTATGGCACAGAAAGTTGTCGGCTTAATTAAGTTACAGATCCCCGCAGGTAAAGCCACTCCGGCTCCCCCTGTAGGTCCTGCACTCGGTCAGCACGGTGTTAACATTATGTCCTTCACAAAGGAATTCAATGAACGCACCAAGAACGATATGGGACTTATCATCCCCGTTGTTATTACTGTTTATGCAGACCGTACATTCAGCTTTGTTACAAAAACACCGCCCGCAGCAGTCCTTATCAAAAAGGCTTGCGGTATCGACAGCGGTTCGGGCGTTCCCAACAAAACCAAGGTTGCAACAATCACACAGGAACAGGTTCGCAAAATTGCTGAGCAGAAGATGCCTGACCTCAACGCCGCTTCCGTTGAAGCCGCAATGAGTATGATCGCAGGTACTGCACGCAGCATGGGCGTTATCGTAGCTGATTGATGCATACTGTGGGAGGAAAAATCCGATTTAACCACATGATTGGGAGGAATTAAATTAACATGAAACACGGAAAGAAATATAACGAGAGTGCAAAGCTTATCGATAAAGCAACACTCTATGATCCCGACGGCGCACTTGAGCTCGCCGTTAAAACCGCAAGTGCCAAGTTTGACGAAACAGTTGAGGTTCACATTCGTTTGGGTGTTGACTCACGCCATGCTGACCAGCAGGTTCGTGGTGCAGTTGTACTTCCCAACGGTACAGGCCGTACAGTAAGAGTTGCTGTTTTTGCTAAGGGTGCAGATGCCGATGCTGCCGCCGCTGCAGGTGCAGAGGTTGTCGGTGCGGAAGACCTTGTTGCAAGAATCCAGGGCGAAGGCTTTATGGATTTCGACGTTTGTATCGCAACACCCAATATGATGGGACTTGTCGGTCGTCTCGGTAAGGTTCTCGGTCCTCGCGGACTTATGCCCAGCCCCAAGGCAGGTACAGTTACTCCTGATGTTGCCAAGGCTGTTACCGAAGCTAAGGCAGGTAAGATTGAGTACCGTCTTGACAAAACAAATATTATTCATTGCCCCATCGGCAAGGCTTCATTCGGTGCCGAGAAGCTCACAGAGAACTTCAACACTCTCCTTGATGCTATTGTTAAGGCTAAGCCCGCAGCAGCAAAAGGTCAGTATATCCGTTCCTGCGTTCTCGCAACAACAATGGGCCCCGGCGTTAGAGTTAATCCCAACAAGATAGGCTCTGCCGCTGCCGAAGCATAAAAAATGCTTGACAAGCAAGAAATACTGTGATATAATATCTAAGCTGTTCTTTTTAAGACAGCAGGTGCTTTTCGCATAAAGGTTAAAAACCGCCTGCCGAGAGAGGAAGCATACTAATCAGGTAATTCAATTACTATGTATGTTTATACCCTTTCCGGTAATGCGGAAAGGGTTAATTTTTTGGTAATCATTTTCCTACGGAGGTGAAAATATATGCCCAGCGCAAAGGCTTTAGAGCAGAAGAAAAAGATTGTTGCAGACCTTACCGAGCAGCTTCAAAATTCAGTTGCAGGTGTTGTTGTTGACTATAAGGGTATCAATGTTGCCGATGATACAAAGCTTCGTAAAGAGCTTCGTGAAGCAGGCGTTAAGTATTCGGTAGTTAAAAACACTCTCCTCGGTCTTGCGGCAAAGAATGTAGGTCTTGATGATGTTTGCGGTGTTCTTGAAGGAACAACAGCTATCGCAATCAGCTCCGAAGATCATACAGCGGCAGCGAGAATCCTTTCTAAGTTTGCCGAAACACACAAGAATTTTTCTGTAAAGAGCGGTTATCTTGACGGCAAGGTTGTTGATACCGCAACTATTGATTCGCTTGCAAAGCTTCCCACAAGAGAAGTTCTTCTTGCAACAGTTTGCAACGCATTCAACGCACCTATCGCTTCGTTCGCAAGAGCCATTCAGGCTATTGTCGATAAGAGCGGTGAGGCTCCCGCAGTAGCTGAAGAAGCTCCCGCAGAAGCATAATTTTAAATTAAAAATCTTATTATTTGGAGGAAAATAAAATGGCATCAGAAAAGATTGCAGCAATGATTGAAACAATCAAAGAACTTACAGTACTTGAGCTTTCAGAGCTCGTTCACGCAGTTGAAGAAGAATTCGGTGTATCGGCAGCAGCTGCCGTTGCAGTTGCAGCTCCCGCAGATGCAGGTGCCGCAGCAGCAGAAGAAAAGACCGAATTTGATGTTATCCTTGCAGAAGTTGGCGCAGAAAAGATTAAGGTTATCAAGGTTGTTCGTGAGCTTACAGGTCTTGGTCTTGCAGAAGCAAAGGCTGCTGTTGACGGTGCTCCCAAAGCAATCAAGGAAGCTGTTTCTAAGGAAGACGCCGAGGCTGCTAAGGCTAAGCTCGAAGAAGTTGGCGCAAAGGTTGAAATTAAATAAGTTTGATTTTCAATCAAAAAGCTGTGCAGAAATGCACGGCTTTTTTTATTGGAATTTGCCGGAGAATCAGAACAAAAAAAGCCGCCATCGCAGGCGGCTTTTGCATTTATTCACCGAGATTTTTTACGGTTGGAAGATTCCAATGAAATATTGTTGCGAGAATCCGTATTATCAGAACCGAGCCGGCACCGTAAACAATTGCAAGGGTTGATGAACAGACGGAATAGTGAATCAATATGTAATAAATGAGCGAACCGATTATAGCGGCAAGGGCGTATACTCTTTTTCTGAGGATTTTCGGAACTCGTCCCGCCATAATATCACGCATAATACCGCCCCCAACACCGGTCAAAACAGCAACAAATATGGAAAGAAACATATTTTCTTCAAACCCGCAGGCAATTGCACTGTTAACACCGCCGACAACGAAAACGGAAAGTCCGATTGAATCAAAAACATTGATAATTTGCGAATAAACATCAAAATGTTTTTTGATTTTATCTCCGAGAAAATAAGCAATAATAAAAACAACGAGTGATGTTACTACTGCCGTGATGGCATAAATCGATTTGCGAAATGCCATTGGCGGAAGATAGCCCAAAATCAAGTCACGAACAACACCGCCGCCTACAGCCGTTACCGTTCCGAGAACGATTGCACCGAAAATATCAAATTTCTTTTCAAGGGCGGTAATTACTCCTGTTATCGCAAAAGCAATTGTTCCTATAATTTCTATTGCAAGAAATATATTATCTATGTTCATTGGAAATCTCCTTGTCGGCAGAGCACTTGAATTTTTCGGATTTATTTTTGACTGTTCTCAAATTTGCAAAAAAGTCCGAAAGGAGGGCGGCACATTCATCTGCCATAAAATTCGGTAAAACCTGAGGCTTATGATTATATGGCAAATCAAAAAGATTAACCACAGAACCGCATGAACCTGCTTTATAATCGGAAGCACCGAAAACCAATCTGCGGATTCTCGAATTGATAATGGCACCGGCACACATCGGGCAAGGCTCAAGAGTAACGTACATTTCGCATTCCCAAAGCCGCCAACCTCCGAGCTTTTTGCAGGCAAGGTTAATTGCTTCGATTTCGGCGTGAGCAAGTGCATTTTTTCCGTTTTCTCTGCGATTTCTTCCAACCGAAACGATTTCTCCGTTGCGGGCGATAACCGCTCCGACCGGAACCTCAAGCTCTGCCGCTGCAAGCTTTGCCTGCTCAATTGCAATTTTCATAAGCTCAATATCGGTCATTGAATGCACACCTTTTGCAAGGGCGGTTTCGGTAAGAAACCGCCCCGAATGTTATTTCTTTTTGCTTCCGAAATCAATTTTTTCGGTATGCCAGATATCACGGGCATAATCGTTTATCGCTCTGTCGGCGGCAAAAACACCTGCACCGGCAATATTCATAAGCGACATTTTGTTCCATCTTTTCTTGTTCTTGTAAATTTCTTCGGCTTGCTTTTGAATGTTTCTATAGTCGGCAAAGTCCGCAAGAACCATATAAGGATCATAATGAGTAATCGAGCCGCCGATTTCACCGAACATTTTTCCGTTAATTCCTTTATTAATGAAATTAATAATGCTGTTAAGCTCGGAATTGTTGTTATAGTAATTTTGAGGATTATATCCGCTCTTTTTAAGCTCGTTAACCTCCGGAGTGCTCATACCGAAAATAAGAATGTTTTCCGGGCCGACAGCATCGAAAATTTCAACATTTGCACCGTCCATAGTGCCGATTGTAATTGCACCGTTAATCATAAGCTTCATATTTCCGGTGCCGCTTGCTTCCGTACCTGCAAGCGAAATCTGTTCACTGATATCGGCTGCGGGCATCAGCGATTCTGCCATGGTGACATTATAGTCCTCCATATAAACAACCTTGAGAAGCTTGTTGACTTCGGGATCGTTATTGATAAGATCCGCAAGAGCACAGATAAATTCGATGATTTTTTTCGCCATAAAATATCCCGAAGCGGCTTTCGCACCGAAAATATAGGTGTGAGGAGTATAATTTCCGTTGGGATTAAATTTGATTTCAAGATATTTTGCAAGAATATTGAACGCATTGAGATGCTGACGCTTGTATTCGTGAAGCCGTTTGACCTGAACATCGAAAATCGAGTTCGGATCAAGTGAAATTCCCGTTTTATTTTTAACGATTTTTGCAAAATTTTCTTTGTTTTCGGTTTTGATTTTTTGAAGCTCCTCAAGAACAGCCGCATCGTCGGCATATGCGGTGAGCTTTGAAAGATTTGAAGCATCATAAACAAAATCGCCGCCTATAAGGTTGCTGAGCATCGATGTAAGACGGGGATTTGCCTGACAGAGCCAACGTCGGTGAGCTATTCCGTTTGTAACATTTGTGAATTTTTCGGGTTCGAGAGTGTAAAAATCACGGAAAACGGAGTCCTTGAGAATTTGGCTGTGAAGTGCGGAAACACCGTTGACCTTATGGCAAACGGCAACGCAGAGATTCGCCATTCTGACAGCGCCGTTGGAAATAATTGCCATTCTTTCAACTCGTCCCGCATCTCCGGTTTCATCCCAAATTTTCTTTCTGAAGCGGTTATCGATTTCCTTGATAATTTGATAAATTCTGGGAAGAAGACGCTTGAAAAGATCCTCGCCCCAGCATTCGAGAGCTTCTGCCATAACGGTGTGGTTTGTATATGCACAGCATTCCTCAACGATCCTGAACGCATCATCCCAGCCATAGCCGCACTCATCAAGCATAATCCTCATCAATTCGGGAATAGCCATTGTGGGATGTGTGTCGTTAATGTGAATCGCATTCTTTTCCGCAAAATTTGAAAGAGAGCCGTAATCTCTCAAGTGACGTTGAACGATATCCTGAATGGATGCGGAAACGAGAAAATACTGCTGACGAAGGCGAAGACTTTTTCCTTCGGGATGATTGTCGGCGGGATAGAGCACCTTGCTGATAACCTCTGCCATTGCTTTTTCTTCCATAGCTCTCATATAATCGCCCTGATTGAACATTGCCATATCAATGCCGTCAACCTTTGCCGACCAAAGACGGAGCACCGCAGCTCCTCTGCCGTCTTTTGCGGCAACCATCATATCGTAGGGAACGGCTTTAACGGTTTTGCTGTTGACAAGCTCCACGTGGTGAAAAGCACCCTCCCAGCTATCAACAACCTCGCCTTCAAATTTGACCTCAACGGTTTTATCTTCTCTGGGTACAAGCCATACTTCACCGCCGGGAAGCCAGAAATCGGGCATTTCGGTCTGCCAGCCGTCGATAATTTTTTGCTTGAAAATTCCGTATTCATAAAGAATAGAGTAACCCATACCTCTGTAGCCTTGATTTGCAAGTGCATCAAGATAGCAGGCAGCAAGTCTTCCCAAGCCTCCGTTGCCGAGTCCGGCATCGGGTTCACAGTCGTAGAGCTTTTCAAGCTTAACGCCGAAGCTTGCAAGTGCTTTTTCGGCGGTTGATGTCAGGTTGAGATTGTAAAGTGTATTTTTAAGAGTTCTGCCCATAAGAAACTCCATGCAGAGATAATACACTTTTTTCTGACCTTTTTCGAGCGAAGCTTTATCAAACTCTCTCCGAGTATCTCTAACCATATCTCTCGCTATCATAGAGAGAGCACGGTAGAATTGTTCATTGGTTGCATCTTTCGGTGTAACCCCGAAGAAATGAGAAAGCTTTGACGATATCATTTCTTCAAGTTCTTTTTTTGTGATTGCCATATAAAATCCTCCTATAACTGCCGAAAAAAATCGGCACATTATATTTTACACTAAAAATTAATTTATTACAATAAATTTTTTAACAGTTGGTTAATCTACTACCCTTGTAACAAGTAGAAATTTGAGGTATAATATAGTAAAAATTTGGTTGGTTTGTTGAAAAGCCAAAAGCAGGTGATGAATTGTACAATTATTATGATGCCGAAAATTCAATGTATATCCGCAAATCCCGTGAAAAAAAAGAGATAAAACGAATCGGAGTTGCTGCCGGAATCAGCGTTATCGCATATGTGATTATTCAAAATATTATCTCGCTTATTATAATGGTATCTCCTCTCGGAGCGATTTATAACAGCGATGCCGCTTTCGGAAGCGCCTTGAATGTTTTTATTTCCGTTTTTGGTATTCTTGTTCCGTTTGGTGTTGCCGGATATTTTTTGAACAAAGAGAAAAATACACCCATTGTTGATTTTAAAGGCCCTGTCAGTATACCGCTGATGATAACCGGTGTTGCTTTCGGCGTTTTCGTTTGCCTTGCCGGTAACTATGTGACGACTGTTTTTGTTGGATTTATGGAGCAAATCGGAATAACTCTTACATCTCCGGACTATCTTGTGCCCGAGGATATTTCCGGAAGAATTATGTATACCGTTTCGATTGCCGTTGTTCCCGCACTTGTAGAAGAATTTGCAATAAGGGGAGTTATTCTTCAGCCGTTGAGAAAATACGGCGATAAATTTGCGATTATCGCTTCTGCACTCCTTTTCGCCATTATGCACGGCAACCTTATTCAAGCTCCGTTTGCTTTAATTGCGGGAGTGGGAATCGCATATGCCGTCTGCATCACAAACAGCATATGGGCCGGTGTCATTATTCATTTTTGCAATAATTTTTATTCGGTTGTTGTTGAGTTTCTCGTTGCCGATATTAAAGACGAAAATAAGTTAAATTCGATTTATCTTGCAATAACGATTGCACTTTATGCAATTGCGATTTTAGGCTCGGCTTTGTTTTTCATCATTAAAAAGCAGAGGAAGCTTGTACCCTCATTCACTTTGATAAATGAAAAAGAAAAGATGTCTGCCTTTGTTTTTTCGATTCCGATGGTGATAGCCTTGCTTATTATGTTGAGCATAACATCTAATTACATCAACTTTTCTTGATTTTTCAAAAAATATGTTGACAAAAGCAAATCCGTATGTTAATATAAATGCAGTTAGTTGAAACTAACTCGTCTAAGTTCTTCCTCCTAAAAGAACTCAGTCAATAATTCTTCATAACATTTTTTCGCAAAAAGTGCCGCCCACGTAGGACGGCATTTTTTGTATGTTAAATCAATATTTAAAATCGGAATAAACAACCTTGGTTTCAAGATTTGTCGATGCCTTGTTAACCTTTACGAAAGAATACTTTATACCGGAAAGCTCGGCTTTCATTTTTATGTTGTGTGTAAGCGAAACAAATCTGTTGTTTGACGCATTGATTTTAGCATTGATTGTAACGCTTGTTGTGCTTACGGTCAGAGAATTAACGCTTGCACCGACCTCCGCAAGACCGGCTTTTATTTCGTCAACGTCCTTATAGTCTTTTGTGAATCTCCCAAGTGCACTGCTTCCTTTTTTGGGATTCGTTTCGTTTTTTACGGTTATGTTGATAATGTAGTATTTTCCGTCATCCGAAAGCTTGCAATCGGCAGAGGTTACATCGGATTCTTTAAGTGTGCTTTTTACAAGGGATTTGCCGTTGAAGGAGCCTTTGGTGACGGTTTCGGTACTGCTGCCCTCTCCCAAAAAGTCGCCGATGGCATCTCTGACAACGCCGAGGCTTGCAAGAGCACCCATTTCAAGATTTTTAAGAGAGGTTGAAGTTGATTTTTTATATCCGACCTTTGAGCTTGCGGCGGTTGCCGTTGCTTTGTTATAAAGAGAAACTATATCCGCCTTGCTTGTGGGAGCAACGATTTTTTTCTCGGTGGTGGTTGGCTTTTTAGTAGTCGTAACAGTCTTTTTAGTGGTTGTAACAGCTTTTTTGGTGGTCGTAACAGGTGCTTTTGTTGTTGTAACCGCTTTTTCGGTGGTTGTATTTTCTGCGGTTGTTGAAACAGCTTCTGTAGTTGTCGGTGCTTCGGTTTTGCTTGCCGCTTCTGTTGTTTCCGCTTTTGATGTTTCGGAATATGTGTATTTTTCGGTTGAGCTTTCCGTAATTTCGGATTCCGAAGTCTGTTCCGTAAGAGACGTATCGGTAGTTGTTTCCGGTTCCTTATTGCCGCCGTCACAGGCGGAAAAAGCCAAAAGCATAGATGCAGCCGAAAGAATTGCAATAATTTTTTTGATAATATTCATTCGTTTCACTCCTTGTAAGATAATTATACCATATTTTTTATGCCAATTGTAAACAAAATAAAAAATTTTTTATTTTTATTGAAAACAAGGCGGATAAATGGTAATATATACAAGTAAGAAAAAATTAGGAGGCAAATTTCTTGGATAAAGAACTCAGAAATGATCTTCCCAAAGAAGAAAACGAAGCTGCGGAAGCAGTAAACGATACTGACGAAACGGCAGATAAAACCGCTGAAGAAGCTCAATCCGAAGCTGTTGATGATACCGAAAATACGGAATCCGAGTCTGTTGATGAGAATGATTCTGCAAATGGCGAATCGGTAGCGAACGACGAACAAACCGAGCCTGAAGAAACGGACGTTGCCGAGCTTTGCATTATTTGCGGAGAGAACAAAAAGGGTGAGGACAGCAACTACTGTCCGAGCTGTGAAGAAAAAGCATATAAAAGCAAGGTTCCTCTTTTGGCGTGGCTTTCGGGATTTGCCGTTATATGTGTAAGCGTATTTGCGTTCGTTATTTCAGCTCTTGTCAGTGCACCTGCACTTCAAACAATGAAAGGCGATAATGCGGCGGCAAATAATTGTTGGTACACGGCTTATGTTGAGTATTCGCAGGTTTCAACATATGTTGACGAAATCACAAATATCATCAAAACCCAAACGCCATTTGTTCAAGCGGGCAGAGGTATTGACGAAAAAATCATCGCAAGTTATGCGAAGGCAAGATCTCCGCTTGATGCCGTATATATGGCAAGGACGATTTACGGAGAATCGGCTCTTGATGACTTAAAGGGTGTCAGTGAATACGTTAAGCTGTACGATGAGTTTTACGAAAATTATTCCGCAATGAGCGAAACAATCGACGGTATGCTCGACAAGGCGGATAAGGACGAAACCATTGCCGCTCTTGAAGCTTTTAAAGGCGTTGAGGGTATAAATGAGGTTTACCGCAATTATTTTCTGTTCAGTGCAGCCGATTTTTACAAATTAGGTTATAAAGAAGAGCTTAAATATATCGAAGCGGCGGAGGCATCCGCAAAGGAGCAGGGAAGGGATTTCTCTTGGCTTTATTATATTGAAATTGCCGATGTGCTTTGTCAGGAGGGCGAATATGACCTTGCCCTTAAATATGTTGATGTTCTTGCCGAAAAAGATAAAAATAACTACAGAGCATACGACCTTCAAATGAGAATTGCCGCCGCAAAAGGCGATACGGATAAAGCAAGCAAGATTCTTGCGGAATTTAAGGCGAATAATGAGGGCTACGAGAGCGTGTATTCAATGGAATCCGGCTTTTATCGTTGCATAGGTGAGCTTGAAAAGAGTGAGGTAGTATGCAATGAAGGTCTTAACAGCAACGATTATTCTGCCGAAATACACCGTCAGCTTGCTCTTTTATACCTTATACAGGGTGATTATGCAAATGCTTTTGACGAAGCATTTACGGCAAATTCAAATGCAAACTATATGTCAACCTATTATATGGACAGCACCGGCTTCACTCCGCAGCTTGACAATACGATTTATCTTTGTGCAAAGCTTTGCAAGGACAATAATCTTGCCGAGAGTGAAAATGCCGATTATATTGACCAGATTTTGGAATATTATACCTCATTTGAACCGTCAAAGCAGGTATCGAGTATTATTTCGGGCGAAAAAACAGTTAAAGAAGTTCTTACGGAAGGAGTGTGTGACCTCGCATGACGATATTATATATTGCATCAAAAATTCTCACATTCCCCGGAGCTTATCTCAGAGGCTTTTGGGAGCATCTGACCTGCAAGCTTCTCGGTCTGCCCGTTGAAGCAAGCGGTTATCTTAGATTCGATGAGGCTTGCGGTCATATTGAACACGGCATGACTCAAAAGGGATTTGCATCTTACCTTATGGCAACAGGACCGGGCTTTATGAATCTTATGACAGGCTTTCCGATTTTTATTGCCGGTTATATCAATCTCTTTTATATGGGAATCAGATTTTCCGATTCTCAGGGACTTTTCATTGCGTATATTCTTATGACGTATGTGGGTGCATCGCTTCTGTGCAATATTTTTCCGCTTGTTGAAGATGCAATGAATCTTTATGAAGTTGCATACACTCAAAAGAAAATGAATTTCTTAGGCAGAATAATAGCTTTTATCCCGACTGTTATAACCTATGCCGGAGCATATCTTGAAAAATACGGAATAACGGTTATTCTTTGGGCGGTATTTGTAATTTTATCGATTCTTTGACAGTAAAAAACAAAGTTCAGGCTCTGTAATAAGTGCCGGTTTAGTCCGACATTTATTACAGAGCTTTTTCGTTATATTTCGGATAAAAAGGTTTTCACAATGCGGTGGAATAATAAGGTGAATTTGCCCCTTTTTTCATTTTTAATAATATGCATTTGTACTTGAATAGTTACGGATTTTATGTTATATTTTATTTATTGTGTTTGATTATTCGTCAAATTTTTAGGAGGAATTATATGTGCCAGTGCAATTGCCAAGGTCCCAAAAGTGACCTTTCTCTGCTTGATGATGTGCTTAAAGAATACGGTGATTCATCGAGCAATCTTATTACCATACTCCAGAAAGCTCAAAATATTTACGGTTATCTGCCGAAGAATGTAATGTATTGCATTGCGGATAAGGTTGGTATTACTCCGGCTGACGTTATGGGCGTTGCAACCTTTTATTCGCAGTTCAGACTGACGCCGATAGGCAAGTATCTCATTATGGCGTGCCAGGGAACGGCTTGCCACGTTAACGGAAGTGAAAGAATTACCGCCGCCATTTCGGAATATCTCGGAATCGGTAACGGTGAAACAACCGCCGATGGACTGTTTACTTTAGAGAATGTTGCCTGTCTCGGCTGCTGTTCTCTTGCACCTGTTATAATGATAAATGGCGAAGCTTACGGTAATCTTACCCCTGATTCAGCAGTTGCCGTTCTTAAAGGTATTCGCGAAAAGGAGGGCAAATGATGCGTATAGTTATCGGTGAAGGTTCCTGCGGAATTGCGGCGGGTGCGGCAAAGGTTCATAAGGCAATCGAAGCACTTATGACCGAAAACGAAAGCTTTACACTTGGCAGCACGGGCTGTATAGGTATGTGCTTCCTTGAACCCATTGTTGACCTTTATGAAGAAAAAACGCTTAAAAAGCGTCTTGTTAAGGTTACTGCCGATGATGCGCAGGCAATTGTTGAAGCGGCAAGAAGCGGTGATCTTTCTTCGGTTGAGAGTCTTGCGATTTCTGCGGATGATGAAGAATTTCTTGCAAGGCAAACAAGAATCGCTCTGCGGCATTGCGGTTTGATAAATCCGATTTCTCTTGATGACTACAGAGAAGCCGACGGATATTCGGCACTTGAAAAAGCACTCAAAACAATGACACCGGAGCAGGTTATAGAAGAAATAAAAATATCGGGGCTTGCAGGCAGAGGCGGTGCCGGATTCCCGACTTGGTTTAAATGGAATGCCGCTCGCCAAAGCGAGAGCGAAAGGAAGTATCTTATTTGCAACGCCGATGAGGGCGATCCCGGTGCGTTTATGGATAGGGCGGTTATCGAATCCGATCCACACAGTCTTATAGAGGGTATGCTTATCGGTGCTTACGCAATCGGTGCAAGCGAGATGATTGTTTATGTTCGTGCGGAATATCCGCTTGCGATAACCAATCTTGAAATTGCAATCAAGGCGGCAAAAGAGGCGAATCTCCTCGGAAAAAACATTCTCGGAACGGATTTTTCGTGCGATATGAGAATTAAGGCGGGTGCAGGAGCTTTTGTCTGCGGAGAAGAAACGGCTCTTATCGAATCGCTTGAGGGCAAAAGAGGAATGCCGAGATTGAAGCCTCCTTTCCCTGCCCAAAAGGGCTATATGGACGAGCCGTCAAATATCAACAATGTTGAAACATTTGCGAATGTTGCTTGGATTATAAATAACGGCGGCAATGCGTTTGCTGCAATGGGAACCGAAAACAGCAAGGGAACAAAGGTTTTTGCACTTACAGGAAAAATCCGCAAGGGCGGACTTGTTGAAATTCCGATGGGTAAAACTCTGCGTGACGTTATTTACGGCATTGGCGGCGGAATACGTGACGGAAAAGAATTTAAGGCGGTTCAGATGGGCGGCCCGTCGGGCGGCTGTATTCCCGCTGATTTGCTCGATACGGTTATAGATTATAAAGCGCTTGCCGCAACCGGTGCAATAATGGGTTCGGGCGGAATGGTTGTTATGGATGAGAGCACTTGCATGGTCGGAATGGCAAAATTCTTCCTTGATTTTACTGCTCTCGAATCCTGCGGAAAATGCGTGCATTGCCGTATCGGTACGGCAAGAATGCAGGAAATTCTTACCCGTATAGTCAAGGGCGAAGGCAAAGAGGGCGATATTGAGCTTCTCGAAGAGCTTTGCGATGCGATTAAGGACGGTGCACTTTGCGGTCTCGGTCAAACGGCACCCAATCCGGTCTTAACAACCATCAGATATTTCCGTGATGAGTATGAGGCTCATATAAAGGAAAAAAGATGTCCCGCAAAGGAGTGTGTTGATTTGCTTACCTACTCGATTGATGCCGACAAGTGCAAGGGCTGTACGCTTTGTGCGAAAAAATGTCCCGCAAAGGCTATCAACGGTGAGGTTAAACAGGCACATATTATCGATGAAAATATTTGCATACGATGCGGTCAGTGCGTAAACTCCTGTCGCTTCGGTGCGATAACGGTAGAATAAGGGGGCGGCAAAATATGGAACAGATTAAAATAACCGTTAACGGTGCGGAGTGCATTGGCAATAAGGGCGAAACAATTCTTAATATTGCCGCGGCAAACGGAATTGAAATTCCGAATCTTTGCTATAACGGAAAACTTAAAATTTACGGTGCTTGCGGACTTTGTCTTGTTGAAGCACAGGGAATGCCGAAGCTTATGCGTGCCTGTGCAACAGTTGCACAGGACGGAATGGTGCTAAGCACCGAAACCGACAGGGTTAAAAAAGCAAGGAAAATCGCTTTGGAGCTTCTTATGAGCGACCATGAGGGCGATTGTGTTGCCCCGTGCTCTCTCAACTGTCCGGCACATACCGATATTCAAGGCTATCTTAAAGCTATTGCAAACGGCGATGACAGAGAAGCGGTCAGAATAATCAAAGAAAAAATTCCCATTCCCGCATCTATCGGCAGAGTTTGTCCGCATCCCTGCGAATCAAATTGTCGCAGAAGACTTGTTGAAGAACCGCTCTCGGTAGCGTACCTTAAAGCTTTTGCGGCTGATAATGATCTTGCTTCCGATAATCCTTATACTGCGGTTTGCGATGAAAAAACAGGCAAAAGTGTTGCGATAATCGGCGGCGGTCCCGCAGGCTTGACGGCGGCATATTATCTTTGTCTTTCGGGTCACAATGTTACAATATATGAAGCAATGCCGGAAATGGGCGGAATGCTTCGCTACGGTATTCCCGAATACAGACTTCCGAAGTCCGTTCTTGCAAAGGAAACCGAGGCAATTAAAAATCTCGGCGTTGAGATGAAAAATAATGTTAAGGTTGGCAAGGATATTTCTTTTGACGAAATAAAAACCGGCTATGATGCGGTGCTTGTAACCGTCGGAGCGTGGCAGGGCAGCAGTATGAGATGCAAGGGAGAGGAGCTTGAGGGCGTTCTCAGCGGAATTGATTTTCTGCGAGAGGTCAATATGGGCAATATCCCGAATATCGGAAAAAATGTTGCCGTTGTCGGCGGAGGAAACACGGCAATGGATGCCTGCCGTACTGCGGTAAGATGCGGTGCGGAAAATGTTTACGTAATTTATCGAAGAACAAGAGCGGAAGCTCCTGCCGAGGATATTGAAATCGAGGAAGCAATCGAGGAGGGCGTAGAGTTCCTCTTTTTGACCAATCCCGATGAGATTATCGGTGAAAACGGAAAGGTGAAAGCTGTTAAGCTTCAAATTATGGAGCTTGGTGAGCCGGATGCATCTGGCAGAAGAAAGCCCGTTCCGGTTGAGGGTGCATTTAAAACGCTTGATGTTGATACTGTTATTTCGGCAATCGGTCAGAAGTATGCCCCCGCAGGTCTTGAAGTGATCGGTACAACGTCTTGGGGAACGATTAAAGCCGATGAAGCAACCTGCCTTACAAATATCGAGGGCGTCTTTGCCGCAGGCGATGCAACAAATGACGGTGCGTCGATAGCCATTGATGCAATTGCACAGGCGAATGATGCCGCAAGAGCAATTAATGCCTATCTTCTCGGAATGCCTATGGATTTTCCGAAGCCTTATTATTCGGAGAGAAAGGTCACGGCGGAAATGCTTGCCGACAGAGAAAAGCTTCCGAGAGCGGTTATGTCCGTCAAGGCTCCCGAATACAGAAAGAATAATTTTGAAGCTGTTCTTAACGGCTTTACCGAGGAACAGGCAAGAGGAGAGGCGAAACGCTGCCTTGAGTGCGGCTGCCACGACTTCAAGGAATGCAAGCTTATCAAGTATGCAAATGAAAAGCCGATAAGCCCCGAAAGACTTGCAGGAGCAAAGCATGAATGCTTCAAGGAAAAACGCCTTGCGGTAATCGAAAGAGATCAAGGTAAATGTATACTTTGTAATCTTTGCGTTCGCACGTGCAAGGAAACGGCAGGCGAGGGAATACTCGGACTTGTGGGCAGAGGCTTCAAAACCGTTATCAAGCCCGAATTTGAGGGCAGTGACAGGATTAACGCTTGCAAGGATTGCCGCAAGTGTGCGGAAATTTGTCCCACAGGTGCATTGAAAATAATCGGATAAAATAAAAAGAGCTGTCCGCTTACGGATGGCTCTTTTCGACAGTGCATATAGTTTTATTTTAACGGTTGTGATTATTCCGAGGTTTTCCAAATGTAGCCTTTGAAGAAAAATTGCGTAGCTGCACCGTTCGACAAATGGTAATTTTTTATATATCAAAACCTTATTTTACACCCATTTTTGTAACATCTAAAAAATTTGAATTACGTTGAAAAAAATTCGCAAAAAATTATATACAAATCAAAAAAATTGTGCTAAAGTAATAGTGTTTTAAAAGACAAAAAAGGAGTGTTGCACCATGACAAAGATTTACGAAGGCAAAACAAAAGATGTTTATTCACTTGATAACGGTAATGTTATGCTTAAATTCAAGGATGATTGTACCGGAAAAGACGGCGTTTTCGATCCCGGCGAAAACAGTGTAGGTCTTACAATTGAGGGTATCGGTAAAGCGAACCTTCAGTCCTCCATTCATTATTTCGAGCTTCTCAAAGCAGCCGGCATTAAAACTCACTATATCGGTGCCAACCTTGAAGATGCAACAATGGAGGTTCTTCCCGCAAAAGTTTTCGGTCACGGTCTTGAAGTAATCTGTCGTCTTGTTGCAACAGGCAGCTTTATTCGCAGATACGGCGAATATATTGCAGACGGCACTGTTCTTGAGGGCGGATATGTTGAATGCACATTCAAAAACGATGCTCTCGGTGATCCTCTTGTAACCGGTGAGGGCCTTGCCGCTCTCGGTATTATGACTCCCGCAATGTTTGAAAGTATGAAAGAGCAGACTCTCAAAATCACGAAGATTGTTGCCGATGACCTCAAGTCAATCGGTCTTGACCTTTGGGATATCAAGTTTGAATTCGGTTACAATAACGGCGAGGTTATCCTTATTGACGAAATCGCTTCCGGAAATATGCGTGTTTATAAAGACGGAAAGATTGTTGAGCCTGTTGAGCTTACAAAGCTTATCAACAACAGATAAAAATCAAATAAAGGTATAATTTAAAGGCTTGCACGGTTGATTTGAAATCCGTGCAAGCCTTTAGCTTTTATTTTACGGAGCGATTGCCGTTAAACCTTAAAGTTAACCGCCTTGTCGCCCTGTTCGTCCGTACCGAATTCATAATCCTTGCCGGGAAGAATTGCATTAAGGATTATGCCGACAAGAGCACCTACGGCAAGACCGGAAAGGCTGATAGTAACCGAGCCGATGGGGATTTGAATTGCACCGGCATAGTTAACACCGATTGAAAGAACAAGAATGATTGCGGCGATGATAACGTTTCTTGTGTTTTCAAAGTTAACCTTGTTTTCAACAACGTTGCGTACGCCGACAGCCGAAATCATTCCGTAAAGAACGAGTGATGCACCGCCGATTGTTGCAGTGGGCATAAGGCTTACAAGTGCCGAAAATTTGGGTGAGAAAGAAACGAGAACCGCAAGATAAGCGGCGATTCTGATTACTCTGGGATCAAAAACCTTGGAGAGCGAAAGAACGCCGGTGTTTTCGCCGTATGTTGTGTTTGCGGGAGCACCGAAAAGAGATGCGATTGTGGTCGCAAGACCGTCACCGAGAAGCGTTCTGTGAAGACCGGGATCCGCAATGTAATTTTTCTTGCAGGTTGATGAAATGGCGGAGATATCACCGATGTGTTCAACCATTGTCGCAAGTGAAATGGGCATAATTGTTATAACGGCGGTAACAAGAAGATTCTTGTCGAAATCACCGCTTAAAAGACCGAAAACAGTATCTTCCATTTTGAAAGGAAGACCTATCCAATCGGCATTTTTAAAGGCTTCAAGCTTTGCGGGATCAAGCACTTCCATAGCACCCGTGAAGTGAAGAATAACGGCAACTGCCGATGAACCGAGAACGCCGAGCATAATGGGTATAATTTTTATCATTCCCTTGCCCCAAATGTTGCAGCCGATGATGATTGCAATTGCGATAACCGCAATAAGCCAGTTTGCCTGACAGTTTGTGATTGCACTTGAGGAGAGGGTAAGTCCGATGGCGATAATGATGGGGCCTGTTACGATGGGCGGGAAGAAACGCATAACCTTTTTTGCACCGAATGCCTTGATAAGTGCGGCAAGCACAAGATAAACAAGACCGGCACAAGCAACGCCGAAGCAGGCATAAGGAAGAAGACTGTAATCGTGGGTGGTGTTTCCTGCCTCATCGGTTATTGCGGTTATTGCCGCATAGCCGCCGATGAATGCGAATGATGAACCGAGGAATGCGGGAACCTTTCCTTTGGCAAGAAGATGGAAAAGGAGAGTGCCCAAGCCTGCAAAAAGCAGAGTTGACGAAACGCTCAAGCCCGTGAGTGCGGGAACAAGCACCGTTGCACCGAACATCGCAAACATATGCTGGAAACCGAGCAGCACCATTTTGGGATATCCGAGCTGTCTTGCATCAAAGATGCCTTCGCCGATATCGATTTTTTTCTTTGACATAATTCAACCTCCTGAATTTTTATCTCTTTTACTTTAACACATTATTACGGAATTGTAAAGAAAAAAACAACAAACTTTCGACGGTTTTTGAGCTTTTTTGTTGTTTTCCGAAAACAAAACGAACCGGCACGGAATAAAGAACCGTACCGGTTCGGTATATGCATTGTCAAAGCTTTTACCAATTCAGCATTTGTTCGGGATTTTTGAAAATCTCATCGATTTTTCTTACAAACGGAGCAACCTCGCCGAAGTCAACCGCTCTGTGGTCAAAGCAAAGGTTGATGGGCAGTTCGTTGCCGACAACGATAATGTCGTTTCCGTTTTCATCCTGAGCAACAACGGGTTTTTTCATTATTGTACCGATGCAGCAAACGAAAACCTGAGGCGGAATAATCGAGAGCACGCCTACTCTGCCGTTTGTTCCTCTGATAAGAGAGCCTACATTTGAAATTGTTACGGTGCCCTGCTTAATATCATCGGCAACAATTCTGTCCGATTCGGGAATTGCGTAATAATCCTTTTTGGCTTGACCTTTAAGCGTTTTAATCTTATGCTTGCCTGTTTTTGCACCGACAAGACGATAAATCGCTTTCATAATGTGACCTTTTTTAAGCTTTTCGATTGTGTCGTTAAAGGAAACCTCAAACATAACCTCGGTAAAATCGGTGTTGTTGATTTTTCTTTGAGTATCCGCTATGTATTCGGTAAGCTCAAGAAGATTTTTGTTTCCGATATCGTGAAGATTAATCGTCATCATTTCGCCGTTGGGAAGAATCCAAGTCATACCTGCGTGAATCTCATCCCATTGGGTGATTTTGCCTCTGACGAGCTTGCGGTCAAATTCAATATGAGCATTAAGCTGCGGAGCCGCTTTGAAGCCTTCGGCAAGGACTTTAAGAAGAATGGTATTGATGGTTATTTTTGTGGGAAATTTTCCGGAATCATTGAGCTTCTTAACAACATCAAGAAACTTGGTAACTTCAGCTTCGTAGATATATGTGCTGTGGGGGATAGTTTCCCAACTTTCGGTTGTCATATTTGCAACGATTTTTCTGGCTATGCCGAAATGCGTTTCTTTTATGGGTTTCATAGGGGAATCCTCCGTTCAAATTAAATATATAATAATTCTACCATATATGAGCACTTTATATTTTTCAAATACGAAATATAGAGCACATAATTAATAAAAATTTTTTGCTTCACAAACTCTGTATATTATGATATAATCTAACATTATATTCTTTGGAGGATATTTAGAATGAAAAGACTGCTTGGTTATCTAAAGGGCAGCAGAACGCAGTGTATTCTGGCTCCGCTTTTTAAAATGCTCGAAGCAATACTCGAATTATTTGTGCCGCTTGTTGTTGCACGGATAATCGATACGGGAATTGCCGACGGCGACAAAAATTATATTATAAGAATGTGTTCGGTGCTTGTTGTCCTCGGTGCGGTCGGATTGGGTTTTTCGCTTACGGCACAATATTTTGCGGCAAACGCATCGGTTAATTTTGTCGAAAGACTTAAACACGCTGTTTTTGAACATATCGGAAAATTTTCATATACTCAGCTTGATTCTCAGGGAACCTCAACCTTGATAACGAGAATGACCGGCGATATGGACAGTGTTCAAAACGGCTTGAATTTAACTTTAAGGCTTCTGCTCCGCTCACCGTTTGTTGTTATAGGTGCGATGATAATGGCTTTTACCGTTGATGCCAAAGCGGCGATTCTGTTTGCTGTTGTTATTCCGGCACTTTCGGTTGTTATCTTCGCTATTATGTTTTTTTGCATTCCTCTTTACAAAAAAATTCGTTTTTCTCTTGACAGGGTGCTCTGCACAGCAAGAGAAAGCCTGACCGGTGCAAGAGTTATCAGAGCCTTTTGCAAGGAGGAGGAGCAGATTGAGGAATTTAAAAGCAGAAATGATGCTTTAACGAAAATTCAGGAATATACAGGCAGAATTTCGGCTCTTTTAAATCCCGTAACCTGCATTATTATCAATATAGGAATTGCCGTTCTGATTTATATCGGAGCTATCGAAGTTGATAAGGGAATCATTACTCAAGGTGCGGTGGTTGCACTTTATAACTATATGTCGCAAATACTTGTTGAGCTTGTTAAATTCGCAAATCTTATTGTCAATATCACAAAATCCGTTGCTTGTGCGGACAGAATAGCCGATGTGCTCGATACTCCTCTCGAACAAACAAACGGAAATGAAAAAATCGATAACGATGCCGATAGCATAGTTGAATTTCAAAATGTTTCATTTACCTATGACGGAGCGGGTGACAGCTCATTGAATGATATCAGCTTTTCCGTACGTAGAGGAGAAACAGTCGGCATTATCGGTTCAACAGGCTCCGGAAAAACAACGCTTGTTAATCTGATTCCGGCATTCTATAAAGCGACAAAGGGCAGAGTTTCGGTAGGCGGTAAGGATGTTAACGATATTTCGACCGATGCACTTCGCAGCAATATTGCGATTGTTCCGCAAAAGGCGGTGCTTTTTAAAGGAACAATCAGAGAAAATATGCTCTGGGGAAATCCCGATGCTGCCGATGACGATATAATGAAAGCACTTGAAATCGCTCAAGCTACCGACTTCGTTATGCAGAAGGAGGGTGGAATTGATGCTGCCGTTGAACAGGGAGGACGTAATTTTTCGGGAGGTCAGCGACAAAGATTGACGGTTGCAAGGGCAATCATCAAGAATGCGAAAATACTGATTCTCGATGACAGCTCCAGTGCACTCGATTACGCTACCGATGCCGCAATGAGAAAAGCGATTTCGGAAAACCAAGGCGATACCGCCGTTTTTATTGTTTCTCAAAGAACATCCTCGATTATGAATGCGGATAAAATAATCGTTCTTGATGACGGTACGGCGGCTGTGGGTACTCACGAAGAGCTTTTGAAAAATAATGCCGTTTACAGAGAAATTCATTTTTCGCAGTTTGACGGGGAGGAAAACGAATGAAAAAGAAAATGAATAAAGGAACGCTGAAAAAAGTTCTTTTTTATGTTGGCAAGTACAAAATTCACCTTTTCTTCTCGATTTTTCTTGCCACTCTGAGCGTTGCGACAACGCTTTATATTCCCGTGCTTGCAGGCAGAGCGATTGACCTTGCAATAGGAAAAAATAATGTTGATTTCGACAAAATCGTGCCGAATCTTATCGGGATAGCCGTTCTTGCTCTTATAACGGCGGCATCACAGTGGGTGATGAATACTCTTAACAACAAAATAACCTTCGGCGTTGTGCGGGATATACGCAATGCCGCAATTGAAAAAATACAAATTTTGCCGCTCGGATATATCGATTCAAAGCCGTCGGGCGATATAGTCAGCCGTGTTATTTCGGATGCAGACCAGTTTGCCGATGGCTTGCTTATGGGATTTACCCAGTTTTTTACGGGAGTTGTTACCATTCTGGGTACGCTCGGATTTATGATTTCGATTAATTTTAAAATTTCGCTTGTTGTTGTTATTCTGACTCCGCTTTCGCTTTTTGTTGCAAGATTCATTGCAAAGCGAACCCATTCTATGTTTACCTTGCAGGCAAAAACAAGAGGCGAGCAAACGGCGTTTGTTGAAGAAACGGTAAGCAATAAAAAAATCGTCGATGCCTTTTCAAGACAGGAAAAAGCACTTGAAGACTTTGATGAGATTAACGAAAGATATAAAAAATATTCATTAAAAGCAATCTTTTTTTCATCGCTTACAAATCCTACGACAAGATTTGTTAACAGCGTTGTTTATGCCGCCGTCGGATTGACCGGTGCTGTTGCGGCTGTCGGCGGCTTGATAACAGTCGGCGGATTATCGTGTTTTTTGAGCTATGCAAACCAGTATACGAAGCCGTTTAATGAAATTTCCGGCGTTGTTGCGGAGCTTCAAAATGCACTTGCCTGTGCGGAAAGGCTTTTCGAGCTTGTTGAGCAGCAGCCGCAGGTTCCCGATTCCGAAAATGCAAAAGTCCTTGAAAATGTTGACGGCAGAATCAATATGGAAAATGTTTCGTTTTCATATTCAAAGGATAAGGAGCTTATAAAAAATCTTAATTTGTCGGTTCAAAGCGGACAAAGAGTTGCGATCGTCGGCCCAACAGGTTGCGGAAAGACAACTCTTATAAACCTGCTTATGCGATTTTATGATGTTGACGGGGGAAAAATCAGCGTTGACGGTGCGGATATTAACAAGGTAACCCGTGAAAGTCTTCGTAAAAGCTACGGAATGGTGCTTCAGGATACCTGGCTTAAAGAGGGAACTGTTAAGGAAAATATAGCGATGGGAAAGCCGGATGCAACGGATGAAGAAATTATTGCGGCTGCAAAGGCGGCTCACGCACATAGCTTTATAAAGCGTTTGCCGAACGGATATGATACGGTTATTTCCGATGAGGCATCGGGACTTTCACAAGGTCAAAAGCAGCTTCTTTGCATAACGAGAGTTATGCTTTGCTTACCGCCGATGCTGATTCTTGATGAGGCAACCTCATCAATAGACACAAGAACCGAAATCAGAATCCAAAAGGCTTTTTCCGCTATGATGCGTGGCAGAACGAGCTTTATAGTTGCTCACAGACTTTCGACCATTAAGAATGCGGATATTATTCTTGTTATGAAAAACGGCAATATCATTGAGCAGGGAAGCCATAATGAGCTGATGAAGCAAAAGGGCTTTTATTGTGAGCTTTATAACAGCCGCACAAGTGCGAGCGTATAAAATATAATAGGCGTGGCTTGTATGATTTTTGTGCTTGCCACGCTTGTGTTTTTTGTGACAAATTTTAAGCGTTTGTAATGTTCCCGAGTGCTAACAAAACTTTAACATTTTGTTTACAAATCAATTACGCCTGATGTATTATATTATCATTATCAAATATAAAAATCGGAGGGACAACAGATGTCCAAAATTCTTGTGGTGGAAGATAATAAGGAGTTTAATAAAGCTGTTTCGCTTTATCTTGTTCAGCATGGTCACGAGGTATTTAGCTGCTTTGATGCGAATGAAGCATACGATGCTATGTATGAAAACCAAATAGAGCTTATAGTTTCCGATATTATGATGCCGGGAACCGATGGATTTGAATTTGCATCCGCTGTCAGAGAAAGCAACAAGGATGTGCCGATACTTTTTATGACGGCGAGAGACGATTTTATGTCGAAGCGTATCGGTTACGGAATAGGAATCGATGATTATATGGTTAAACCGATTGACCTTGATGAGCTTTTACTGCGAATAGGGGCTTTGCTTCGCAGAGCTAAAATCGTCAGCAGCCGTAAGGTCGTTATCGGTGAGCTTGTTCTTGATGCGGATGAGCATACCGCTTATTATAAGGATGAAGAAATTCAGCTTACCGTTCGTGAGTTTGATATCATTTTCAAGCTTCTTTCTTATCCCAAGAAGACCTTTACCCGTTCAAGGCTTATGGATGAATTTTGGGATGTTGACACAAGTTCAGGAACAAGAACGGTTGATGTTTATATGACTAAGCTCAGAGAAAAATTTTCGCATTGCGATGAGTTTGAAATTGTAACTGTTCACGGACTCGGTTACAAGGCGGTGATAAAGCAATGAAAAATCTGCTGAAGATGTTCTACAGATTTGTGCTTTTTTGTTTGACGGTCGGTTTTGTTATAACCTGCAATATGATGCTTTTTCTCAATGTTTTGAAGGATTATACGGAAATAGTTTATAACACCGACAATGTAAGAACGGCTGCTATTTTTACTTTCTGGAATGCTGTTTTTCTCGGATTTCTTTTTACGGTTGTTGATTTTGTAAGAAGAAAGGTTCTTGTTGAAAGACCTGTAAAAAAGATTCTCGATGTGACCGACAGAATAACGCACGGCGATTTTTCCGCACGAATCGCACCTATGCACATCGGAGAATACAATAAGGTTGTTTACGACCTCAACCGAATGGCAAAGGAGCTTTCAAATAATGAAACCTTGAAAACGGATTTTATATCCAATGTTTCCCATGAGCTTAAAACGCCGCTTGCGGTTCTCCAAAATTACGGAGTGCTTCTCGAACAGCCGGACCTTTCGGAAGAAAAACGGATAGAATATGCGAAATCGATAACAAGAGTAACAAAGTACCTTTCGGAGCTTATAACCAATATTTTGAAGCTTAATAAGCTTGAAAATCAAAATATCTATCCTGTTTTAAAAAGATGCAATCTCAGCGAAATGCTTTGTGAGTGCCTTGTTGATTTTGAAAATGAATGGGAATCGAAGAATATTGAGATTGAGAATGACATTGCAGAGGATGTTTTCATTAACACCGATGCCGAGCTTCTTATGATTGTTTGGAGCAATTTGATTTCAAATGCGATAAAATTCACCCCGCAGGGCGGAAAAATCGAAGTCAGTTTGAAGTCGGAGGGTATGTATGTTGAAGTAACCGTTTCGGATAACGGCTGCGGTATGAACGAAAGAACGATCAAACGCATTTTTGATAAATTTTATCAAGCTGACAGTTCACATGCCACAAAGGGCAACGGTTTGGGACTTGCACTTGTTAAAAGAGTTATAGATTTGCTTAACGGAGAGATTTCAGTTGAAAGTGCTCCGAATGTGGGCAGCGCCTTTACGGTAAGGCTTAGGAAAAATTAATAATACGGCAACATAACTTAATCAATTCAAAAAAGCGTATGGGGTAAGATGATAAAAAATAAAACAGGAGGCTTTTCAGTGGAAAGCAAAAAGACAAATGTATATTCATATTCTGCGGCGGAAAATGAAGAAATGAAAAGAATCAGAGAAAAATACGAGTACAGAAACGAAACCGATACAAAGCTCGAAAAGATTCGTAAGCTTGACAGAAAAACCCATGTGGTAGCAACGATTTTTTCACTTATTTCCGGCGTTGCGGGATTGCTGATTTTCGGATTCGGAATGAGCTGTGTTCTTGTTTGGAAAGAAAGCTTGTTTATGACGGGAATTATCGTCGGAATTATCGGAATGATCTTTATTATTCTTGCGTTACCTATTTATAATTTCACGGAAGAAAAATTAAAGAAAAAGGTTGCTCCCGAAATAATTAAGCTTGTTGATGAGCTGCAAAAAAATGATTGATTTTTCGAAAAAATTTAATTATCTACTTGAAAAATACTTAAATCGGAATTATAATATCAAAAAACAAAGTATTAAGGCAGGGAGATTATTATGAAAAGGATTAAAAGAACGGTTTCACTTTTGTTAATAGCGGTAATTGCTTTTTCGGCTTTCCAAACAGCGTTTGCGGGAAATGAACCCGATATTGCCGATACTTATGAAGCTGTTTCCGAAGAAGTTACCGTTGCCTAGCTTGAGACACAGGAGGACGATGAAACGGTTGCCGAAATATGGGTATGCTCCAATATGTCAATTCCGCTCCTCATCGGTCATACCTATGTTTATATTCTCAATCTTTCACAGGAGCCTATCAAGGTCGGTGCATATGAGGTTCCGGTGGGCGAGGGCGTTTCCGTAGGCTGCTTTGCGTTTTCGGCATATGACGGATGGGGGATATATTATAATCTCGAAGCTTACCGTGAAAACAGAGATAGCAAAGAGGACAGAATATGGTCAAAAAGCAAAAAGCTCAACGCCGATGAGCTTGAAAAAGCAAGCGACTATATCCTGAGTTATCTTAATCATTGGGATCCTATTTTCAATTGTTCGTTTTTTTCTTATTCCGTTTGGAATGTCGCAACCGGAGAGCTTCTCATTCCATCGCCTCTGCCGATAATCGCACATTTGATGCTGATGATAACGGGAGGCAAAAGGGGAGCGCTTGATATGGAATTTGCCGATCCGGATAGTGTTTACCACCAAAAGGGTATGGGAAGTTCAGCCGAGCTTGTGCACGTCAGCTCCGCAACCCTTAATAAATAAAAATACACAAAAAAATTAATCCGTTTTTCGATTTTGCAAATTGTTCGGCAATATCGGAAAACGGACTTTTATTATTTGTAAAACACTATAATATATACATTAATCGAATATTATGGTTGGTGGTACAGTGCAAAGTTTAAATGATGCCTTAGAAAAACTGAAAAATCCGAATTTCGTTCCGGCTTTCATTTAGCCATAGCAACAAAAAATTGTCAATCTTCTTATGGCTTGGATTGAAAACGAGATGAAATAAAATGATTATAGCTGTATTTTTATGTCAAGGCTTTATTGACCGGAAATTATAACGGGTTTGAATTTTTTCTCTGCACCGCAGGGAAGAACCTCTTTAAAGCAGAGAGCGTAAATGTTGCCCGCCGTGCATTCAAGAGAAAAGATACGCTGTGCATCGTCTCCGAGGGCGGCAATATCGGCGGCCTTGGTTATAATCGGCATTTTTGCGGAGCATTTTGCTTTTTTGATTAATTCGGCACCCTTTTCGTTGAATCCCGTGATTCTGATATACGGAACGGGCAGTGCAAGATCCTCTTTCGTAATGCCCAAAAAGCAATTAAGAACGATTCTTCTTATCCTTGCGTGAGAATATCTTTTTGTTTTTGCAAGAGAATAAAGCTCTTCAAGACTTTTGGCTTCGGCAGCGGCGGATATTATTCTGTTTTCTATTCCCTCGCTGATATCGGGCACTCTTGAAAGAGAAACGGCATCAACTGTTCTCATTTTATACAGAATAGCGGATTCAATATTTTTTATATCGGTTGTTACAGCATTTTTATAAAGACCAACAGAGTTTTGAGGTACGAATTTTTCCCATTCACCGCCCGAAAAATCGTTTCTTATCTGCGATGCGGAAGCGATACCGTTAACAGCCTTGCCTGAATCGTGATTTGCACCGATTCGTCCGAAGGTTATCGGCACTATTTTGCTTTGAGAGGTTCTTAATGCGGAAACATATTCAACTCCGAGAATGTTGTTGGGACTTTTAATAATATCCGCAGCTTCGGGGCTGATAAACCGCAGTGCATTTTCTCTTGCCGAAGCAAATGCGATACCCTTTTTCAGCTCCGCATCAAGTAACGGCTTAAAATTTTCGGATTCAAGTGCATCAACTGCGGCGTTGATTTTCTCGATTTTGCCGCATTCGCTGCCGAAAACAAGCTCATCGACAATTCCGAGACCGTTAAGAATGTCCGTTCCGGCTTTCGCAAAATTTTGTGCGGAGGAAACGGCATAAACCGCAGGAAGCTGCAAAACAAGGTCAACACCGTTCATAAGGGCGGCGGCGGTTCTTGTTCTGTGGTCAAAAAGTGACGGAATGCCACGCTGCACAAAATTGCCGCTCATAACCGCAACGATATGAGTTGCACCGTTTTCTCTTGCTTTTTGCACAAGATAGGCGTGACCGAGATGAAACGGATTGTATTCTGCTATAATTCCCGCAACCTTCATGGCTACTCCTTTCGTATTAGGAAAAAAGACGGTTAAATAATACTTGAAAAATTATCCTAACAGGTATATAATATATGTTTGTAAAACTAAAATCAAGAAAATATTCGCTATTAGGAGTGTTTAAATGAAAATTCTTGTTATTAACTGCGGCAGTTCCTCTCTCAAATATCAACTTTTCGATATGGATAACGAGGCTGTTCTCGCAAAAGGCAACTGTGAAAAAATCGGAAATGAAGACAGCTTTATCGGCGGCTCGGCAAACGGAGAGAAGTTTGAAACAAAGGTGCTTATGACTAATCACACCGAAGCTTTTCTTCAGGTTAAGAAAGCTCTTACCGAGGGTGCATCGAAGGTTATCGATGATTTGAGTGAAATTTCCGCAATCGGTCACAGAATCGTTCAGGGCGGTGCTCTCTTTAAAGAAAGCACTCTTGTTACGGATGAGGTTATCAAGGGAATAGAAAGCCTTTGCGACCTTGCACCTCTCCATAATCCCGCTCATATCCAGGGAATCAGAGCTTGCATTGATGTTTTCGGTGCAGAGCTTCCGCAGGTTGTTGTTTTTGACAATGCGTTCCACTCAACAATGCCCCCCGAAGCATATATTTTCCCGATTCCCTATGAATACTATGAAAAGTATGCCGTTCGTCGTTACGGCTTCCACGGCACATCTCACCGCTTCGTAAGTGCACGCTGTGCGGAAGTAATGGGTAAGAATATAGAGGATTTGAAAATTGTTACCTGCCATCTCGGCAACGGTTCATCAATAACCGCTGTTAAGGGCGGCAAGTGCATCGATACCAGTATGGGACTTACTCCTCTTGACGGTTTTATTATGGGTACACGTTGCGGAGCGGTTGATCCGTCTGTTATTACCTATCTTCAGCAAAAAGAGGGTTGGACACCTGCCGAAACAGATAAAATTCTCAACAAGCAGTCGGGTGTACTCGGTATTTCCGGTGTCGGCAGTGATGACAGAGATGTTTCTGCCGCCGAAGCTAACGGAAATGAGAGAGCACACCTTGCAAGAAGCATTCAGAAATATCAGGTTCGTAAGCTTATCGGAAGCTATGTTGCCGCTATGGACGGTGTTGATGCAATCGTATTTACGGGCGGAATCGGTGAAAATACCGTTGACCTTCGTGCCGATGTTTGTAACCATCTCAGTTATCTCGGAGTTGAGCTTGATGCAGAAGCGAACGAGATTATGAGAAGGGGCAAGGAGGGCGAAATTTCAACCGCAAATTCCAAGGTTAAGGTTTATGTTCTTCCTACCAATGAGGAGCTTGTTATTGCAAGAGACACAAAGGCTATTGTTGAGTCTATGTAAATTGTGAATACAGATAAATGGCTTGTACGGTTTTTGCCGTGCAAGCCATTTTGCATAAAATGATAGAGCTTTTTTGCGGGGTTTGCGGTGACTGCCGCAGCCGACCGAAGCCGCGGCAGTCGAAGGCATACATAACACGAGGTGAGTGAATGTATTTTTCGAGCTGTTGAAGACAAGTGCACAACGGTAAGCCAATCCGTAAATCTTCACCCAATAAACTCGATTTTTTGCCTCCATATACATATGTCGGTTTTTTGAAAAGATTTCACATTTTTTTCGAAAAATTTTAAATTTTTTTCAATTTATCCCGAATTGGCATATTACTTTTTCTTACAGCGGCATAATTATGTATTTTCGGGATGTTATTATCGCAGGAATCGTTCACAAAAAGCAGTTAGCGTAGTCTAACCACGTTGTGGAAATTGACGAAATTTTAAAATTGATGATTTTTTATTGTCAGGCCTATTGACAAAACATCGGAAATTAAGTAAGATAAATATGGTTAGAAACGACTAATCCAATATTGATATGCACTATGACCGAGGAGGCGTTGAAAATGAAATTGAGTGCGGCACAGGAAGGCAAAGAGTATATCATCCAAAGCATAGAAACCGATGACGAAGAACTTGATTCATTCCTCTTTTCGCTCGGTTGCTACAGCGGCGAACCGATTACGGTTATATCCCATATAAAGGGTGGCTGTGTTGTTTCAATTAAAGACGGCAGATATAACATAGATTATCAGTTGGCTGATGCCATTAATGTTTAATTTTGTTAAAAGTAATCTGCCGATTACTTTTTGCCATATGGTTAGTGCTGACTAATTGTATTGTAGCAGTTAATTCTGTGAAAATAAATCTCTGAAATATTATTGAAGGAGGAAAGTAAAATGAGAATTGCTTTAGCGGGCAATCCCAACAGCGGTAAAACAACAATGTATAACGCTCTTACCGGCAGAAACGAAAAAGTCGGCAATTGGGCAGGCGTTACCGTTGAAAAGAAAGAGCATCCTATCAAAAAAAGCTTTTGCGGTGCGGTGAACAACCTTATAGCGGTTGACCTTCCCGGTGCTTACTCGATGTCACCCTTTACCTCGGAGGAAAGCATTACAAGCTCATATGTTAAAAACGAAAATCCCGATGCGATTATCAATATCGTTGATGCAACCAACCTCAGCAGAAGCCTTTTCTTCACAACCCAGCTTCTTGAGCTTGGTATTCCCGTTGTTGTTGCTCTTAACAAGTCGGATGTAAACAAGAAAAAAGAAACCAAAATCAATGCAGCCGTTCTTTCAAAGCTTCTCGGCTGCCCCGTTGTTGAGACCGTTTCAACTTCATCGGATGGCCTTGAGGCGGTTGTATCGGCAGCTGTTCGCTCAAACGGAAAGGGACAAACAGCTCCCTACGTTCAAGGAGATATCGACCTTACAAACAAGGCGGCTGTTGTTGAGGCGGACAGAAAGCGTTTTGCCTTTGTTAATAAGATAGTCAAAGAGGTTGAAACCCGTAAGGTGCTTACAAGCGAAAAGAATTTTCAGGATAAAATCGATGCCGTTCTTACCAATAAATGGCTCGGTATTCCGATTTTTGCGGTTGTAATGTATGCTGTTTTCTGGATTTCTCAGGTAGGTCCCGGTGCGTGGATTGCCGAGGGATATGAAATGAAAAACGGAACGGTTATTCCCGGTCTTGTAACGCTTCTCGAAACATTTCAGGGCTGGATAGGCGGTTTCCTCGAAAACGCCAATCCGCTTCTTTACGCCTTGCTTATTGATGGTGTTCTCGGCGGTGTTATTGCCGTTGTTGGCTTCCTTCCCCTTGTTATGGTTATGTATTTCCTCATTGCACTTCTTGAGGATTGCGGATATATGGCACGTGTTTCCGTTGTGCTTGATCCCATTTTCAAAAAGGTCGGCTTGAGCGGTAAATCGGTTATTCCCTTTGTTATCGGTACCGGCTGTGCGATTCCCGGCGTTATGGCTTGCCGTACAATACGCAATGAGCGTGAACGCAGAGCAACCGCAATGCTTACTCCGTTTATGCCCTGCGGTGCAAAGATTCCCGTTATTTCACTTTTTGCGGGTGCGTTTTTCTCAGATGAACCTTGGGTTGCTCCGCTTATGTATTTTGTCGGAATTATACTCATTTTCTTCAGTGCTCTTATCATAAATAAGATTACGGGCTATAAAGCAAGAAAATCGTTCTTTATTATTGAGCTTCCCGAATATAAGGCTCCCAGCCTTCTCAGAGCCTTTAAATCGATGTGCAGCAGAGGTTGGGCATACATAGTTAAAGCGGCAACAATAATTCTTCTTTGCAATACCGCAGTTCAGATAATGCAAACATTTACTTGGAGACTTCAGGTTGCGGATTCCGCCGATGAATCGATTCTCGCTTCCATTGCAGGACCGTTTGCGTATTTGCTTGTTCCCGTTGTGGGTGTTCTTTCGTGGCAGCTTGCGGCTGCGGCGGTTACGGGCTTTATCGCCAAAGAAAATGTTGTCGGCACGCTTGCCGTATGCTTTGTAGGACTTGAAAACCTTATTGATATTGATGAGCTTGTTCTTATAGACGGTGCCGGTGAACAGGCGGCGGCCATAATGGCGATAACAAAGGTTGCGGCTCTCGCTTACCTTATGTTCAACCTTTATACACCCCCTTGCTTTGCGGCTATCGGTGCAATGAACAGCGAAATGAAAAGTGCAAAGTGGCTTTGGGGCGGCATAGGCTACCAGCTCGGTACGGGCTTTACTCTCGGCTATTTTGTTTATCAGATCGGTACTCTTATCACAACCGGTTCGGTTGGCGAAGGCTTTGTTCCCGGACTTATTGCCGTTCTTGTTTTTGCG
The DNA here is from genome assembly GCA_964571095.1 of uncultured Clostridium sp. Lineage (GTDB taxonomy): Bacteria > Bacillota > Clostridia > Oscillospirales > Acutalibacteraceae > CAG-177. The sequence continues at coordinate 37,168 of CAZNAC010000004.1, forward strand.
GCTATCATAGTTTATCTTTGCATCAATTCAAAGAAAAAGCTTCAGAAAGAATATTTGCTCAACGGTAAAAAAGCGACTGTTGCTTCGGGCAAATAAAATCAAGGAGTAATTCCTATGGAAAATATTATTATTATTGCGATATTGGCGGTTATAGTCGGCTTGGCAGCTTTGTATGTTTATAAAGCAAAGAAAAGCGGCAAAAAATGCATCGGCTGTCCCGACAGCGGTGCGTGCAGCTCGGCAGAAAATGGCGGTTGCTCCGGTTGCGGCTGTGGCTGCGGCAAAGACAAATAATGTAATATTGTTCGGAACGGTGTGTTTATCTTTTGGAAAATACGCCGTTCCCTTTTTTGTATCTGTACCGAAAAAGGCTTGCACCGATATCGTAAAGATAAATCGGCACAAGCCTTTCGCTGTATAATTATTTCTTTAAAGCTTAATGCTTATTTGCACATTCCGAGCAGCAGCCGTTGCAGCCTGCATTTTCCTTGGCAATGGCAAGCATAAGCTTGATTCTGTTTTCCTGATTAACCTTTGTTGCACCGGGATCATAGTCGATGGGAACAATGTTTGATTGAGGATACATTTCTTTGAGCTTTCTTATCATACCCTTGCCGACAATATGGTTCGGCAGACAGCCGAAGGGCTGTGCACAAACAATATTACCATAGCCGCTTTCAATAAGCTCCATCATTTCGGCGGTCAAAAGCCAGCCTTCACCCATTTTACAGCCGGGGCCGATAATTTTGGTGCAGATTTCCTTAATGTGTGCATAGGTTGTCGGAACATTAAAATTACCGTATGCCGATGCGGCACTGATAAGATTCTTTTCGATTTTAGAAAGATACCACATGGCAATTTTCATTGCAAGCTTTTTAAACGGGTTTCCTCCGTAAAGCTTAATGTCCTCCAAACGGTTATCAACTTTAAAGTTGATGAATCCGAGAAGTCCGGGAACCATAACCTCACAATCCTGACCGAAAAGGAAATCCTCAAGGTGATTGTTGGCAAGGGGAGAGTATTTAACATAAATTTCGCCTACCACGCCAACCTTGGTTTTGGTAATGTTGAGCAAAGGAATTTTTGAAAAGCTTTCGGTGATTTTGGGAAGCGTTTTCTTGATTTCGGAGAAGGAATAGCCTTTACCGTGCTGCATTTGCTCACTAAGCTCGTCAATCCATTTTTGTGTAAGCTTCTTGGCATCGCCTTTGTTGGCTTCGTAAGGCTCAACCTGATTTTTCAAAAGCATAATAAGGTCACCGTAGATTACGGCAGAGAGCATTTTAAGAGCCATTGAAATGCGAATTTTGAATCCGCTGTTCTTTTCAAGTCCCGACAGGTTGAGCGATATAACGGGAACCTGCGGATAGCCGGCTTTTTTAAGAGCCTTTCGGAGAAGATGAATATAGTTTGAAGCTCTGCATCCGCCGCCCGACTGAGTGATGAGAAGTGCGGTTTTATCGGGATCATATTTACCGGAATTGAGGGCATCGATAAGCTGACCGATAACAAGCAGTGCAGGGTAGCAGGTATCGTTATGAACATATTTAAGTCCCTCGTCGATAACGGCTCTGCCCCCGTTTTGAAGAAGCTCGGTTTTATAACCGTACTGACCGAAAATATTGATGAGAAGACTGAAATGAATCTCAAGCATATTGGGAGCAAGAATGGTATAATCCATCATATCCTTGGTAAATTCAACTCTGTCTTCAAAAACCTTTTTTCCCATTTTTGCCACCTCTTTATCTTCCCGTTGCGGCAAATAGGCTGCGAAGTCTGATTTTAACCGCACCGGGGTTTGAAATTTCGTCTATCTTGATTTGAGTATAAATCTTGCCGTCTTTTTCGAGAATGGTTCTCATTTCGTCCGTGGTAATCGCATCAACGCCGCAGCCGAAAGATACAAGCTGAACAATGTTGAGGTCTTTGTCGTTCTGTTGAGCAACATATTTTGCGGCGGCGTAGAGTCTTGAATGGTAAGTCCATTGGTTGAGAACCGTTGTCGGGAACTTATCGACAAGAGGACTTATGCTGTCCTCGGTAATAACTGTTGCTCCGCATTCGCAGATAAGCTTGTCGATGCCGTGATTGATTTCCTCATCAAGGTGATAAGGTCTGCCGCAGAGCACGATAACGGGACGGTTATCTGCTTTTGCCTTTTTAAGATATTCCATTCCCTTTCGATGAATTTCATTCATATAGCCGTTGTATTCGGCGTATGCCTTTTCGCAGGCGGCTTTGACCTCCGCTTTGCCGATACCGTCGAATTTTGCGGAAAGTATTCCGTAAATTTTGGAGGCAAAGTCCTTCGGACGGTGAAGTCCGACATAATCCCACATAAAGTTAAGCTTTTTAAGCTCCGAAACATTGGAACGGATAACCTCCGGATAATAAGCGACAACAGGGCAGTTATAATGATTGTCACCCAAATTTTCGTCTATGTTATATGACATACAGGGATAGAAAATATTTTCAACTCCCTGAGAAATCAACGATTCGATATGACCGTGAAGCAGCTTTGCGGGATAACACACGGTATCGGAGGGGATTGTGTGCTGACCGGAAACATAAAGCTCTCTTGATGATTTTTCGGAAAGTGCAATTCCAAAGCCCAAGCTTGTAAAGAACGTATGCCAGAACGGAAGAAGCTCAAACATATTAAGTCCCATAGGCAAGCCTATTGTCGGTCGCTTTCCGCTGACGGGAGCATATTTTGCAAGAAGCTCACGCTTATAGTCAAACATATTGTCGCCGACATTTGTGATGGATTTTGCAATCGGCTTGCTGCAACGGTTGCCGCCGATGAAGCTTCTGCCTGAGGAGAAGGTGTTAACGGTTAAGCGGCAGTTATTGCTGCATTTTCCGCAGGTAACGGCTTTAACCTTGTGCTCAAAGGTTTCAAGCTCGGAGGCGGAAATAAGAGTACTTTTTTTCGTTGCTCTTTCCATTGCGTAAAGTGCCGCACCGTAAGCTCCCATAATGCCGGAGATGGTAGGACGAACAACGTTTCTGCCGATTTCCTGTTCAAATGCACGCAGAACGGCATCGTTGAGGAAGGTTCCGCCTTGAACAACAATATTCTTTCCAAGCTCATCGGCACTCGAAGCTCTAATTACTTTATAAAGAGCATTTTTAACAACGCTGATTGAAAGACCGGCGGAAATATTTTCGATTGTGGCACCGTCTTTTTGTGCCTGCTTAACAGAAGAATTCATAAATACCGTACAGCGTGAGCCGAGGTCAACAGGTCTTTCCGCAAAAAGTCCGAGCTTTGAAAATTGCTCGATTCCGTAGCCCCACGCTGCGGCGAAGGTTTGAAGGAATGAACCGCAGCCGGAGGAACACGCTTCATTGAGAAAAATGTTGTCGATAGCATTGTTTCTGATTTTGAAGCATTTGATATCCTGACCGCCGATATCGATGATAAAATCAACATCGGGTTTGAATTTTTTTGCTGCGGTGAAGTGTGCAACGGTTTCAACAAGTCCGAAATCAACGGCAAAGGCATTTTTTATAATGTCCTCTCCGTAGCCGGTAACGGCACTTGATGCAACAATCGCATCGGGGTAATCCTTATAAAAATCAACAAGAAATTGTTTTATGAGCGAAACGGGATCACCGCTGTTGGGCATATATTTGCTTGTAACGATTTTTCCGTCCGCATTAACAACGACAGCCTTAACAGTTGTTGAACCTGCATCGATGCCTATGTAAACCTTTTCGCCGCTCTTGATTTTGAAATCGGTTTCAACGGTGTCCTTTGCGTGACGCTCGAAAAACTCTTTGTATTCGTCTTCGCTTGTAAAGAGCGGAGTTGCACCGAGATACTCGCCGCTTTCTTTGGCATTGCCTATTTTTTCGGTTGTTTCTTCTATATCGAGTATTTCACCGCTCGATGAATATGCCGCACCGAGTGCAACAAAATAAAGTCCGTTTTCGGGGCAGGTGCCTTTAACGCCGAGGCCTTTATCGAATGCCTTGCGAAGCTCGGAAAGGAAGTAAAGCGGACCGCCGAGATAAACAACATTGCCCTCGATTTTTCTGCCCTGAGAAAGTCCGGCAACGGTTTGGTTAACAACAGCCGTAAAGATACTTGCGGCAATATCGTTTTTTCTCGCACCCTGATTAAGAAGCGGTTGAATATCCGATTTTGCAAAAACGCCGCATCTCGACGCAATTGAATAAATCTTTTCGTGGCTCTCCGCAAGCAGATTCATCTGTGTGGGATCAACACCGAGCAGAGATGCCATCTGGTCGATAAATGCACCTGTACCTCCTGCACAGGAGCCGTTCATTCGGACTTCAACGCCGTTTGTGAAAAAAAGTATTTTTGCATCTTCGCCGCCAAGCTCGATAACTGCATCCGTATCGGGCAAAAGTCTTGAAACACTGACTCTTGTTGCGTAAACCTCCTGAACAAATTCAAGTCCGAGTGCATTCGCAAAGCCCATACCTGCCGAACCCGAAACCGTGAGGGATGATTTTTTGAATTGGGGATATTTTTGGGTGATTTCCGAAAGCATAGCGGCACTTTTTTCCGCTATTTTAGAATAGTGACGCTCATATGCTTTATATACAATTTCATTATTATCGTCGATTGCAACACATTTAAGGGTGGTTGAACCGACATCCATACCTATTCTCATTTTCTCTCTCCGTTATGCATTTTTGCGTAATTCTTTTTCTTCATCGAGATTTTCAAGCATAAGCTTTTCGATCTCCCTGTAAAGCCTTTCGTTTGCTTCTTCAACCGACATATCGCCTACCTTGAATGCTTCGCCGTAGCGAATTGTCAGATTTTTACTGCGGAATTTATAGTCACCGGTAAGGCCGAACGGAACTATGTACGCATCGGCTTTCTTCGCCATTGCAACCGTACCCGATTTAAAACGGAGAAGAAATTCGTCGGTTTTATTTCTTGTTCCTTCGGGGAAAATTCCGACGGCTCCGTTCTTTCTCAAAACCTTCATTGCCGACATAACGCTTGAAAAATCTCTTTTTGAACGGTCAACGGGAATGCAACCGGCAATTCTGAAAAGCGGTGCAAGCTTGCCGTCGAAATATTCTTTTTTAGCCATATAATGAATGACTCTTTTTGTTGCCATAATTGTTAAGCACTGATCGTAAACGTGCTTATGGTTTCCCGCAATTATAATTGCACCGTCGGCGGGAAGCTTATCCGCACCGATTATTTTGGGATTATAGTAGAGCCTGAAAGCTACTCTCATAAGAGGAGTTAGAAGCTTATAGCCCAACTCACGATCCTCGGGTTTTTTACTCATTTTTTTATGTTCTCCTTTTCAAGTTCATCGGAAACGATTTTCATCAAATTGTTGTTGGCTTCTTCAAGGTCGTTGTTCGGCTTTAAAGGCTCGAAAAATCTTATCTTGACACTTCTTTCAAACGGCTTGTATTTTCCCGTGATAACAAAAGGAATGATATCGGATTTTGCATCACGTGACATTTTTACCGCACCGAATTTGAAAGGCATTATAATATCATCGGTTCTGTTAATTGTTCCTTCGGGGAAAATGCCGATGAGCTTTTCATCATTCAGAGTTTTAATTGCCGATTCAAACGCCGCTCTGTCTTTTGTTCTGCGGTTGACGGGAATAATGCCGAGTCCTTTAAAAATTATTTTAAGAGGACCTTTCATTAATTCGTCTTTCGCAAGAAAATGCACACATCTTTTGGTTGCACAGCCGATAAGAAGGCAATCAAAATAATTTGTGTGATTTCCGGCGAGGATTATTCTCCCCGTTTCGGGAATAAAACGCTTTCCGACAATCACAGGCTTGTAAACTGCCTTGAAAATTGCGGACAGTGGGCGTCTTACTACCCTGTAAAACATAGGTTCTTTCATCTTTTACCCTCCGTTTTGGTAATTTTATACAAAAATGAGCTTTGATTTTTGACATAAAAGCCTCTAAAATAAAAATAAGCCGTTGCAAAAGCAACAGCTCATATAAGACATAAATTATTGATAATCAAAGCTTTTCGATTCCGGATTCTTTCTTTATGGCAATCAATCTGTTTTTACCTGTTTTGATTTTGACAAAGGTGCTGTACTTGGCACAGTTCTGAATGATTTGCCGTTTAACCGATTCGTCAACTTCAATGCAGCACATAATTCTTTTGTATTCGGCGAATTTGTTGTTTGACATCAAGCGAATCATTCCTTTCCGAGTTCTTTTTTTAACAGCTTGCGTCCGTATTGCAAGCGTTTTCTGACGGTTACGGGGGATGTATTGGTTATCTCGGCAATTTCGTTTGCCTTGTAGCCCTCGATATAGTACAGGTCAAGCACGATTTTGTACTTTGAAGGAAGATGCATTATCAGCTCAAAAATATCTCGGTCGTCATCTCTGATGCCGATATTTCTCAAATCGTCAAGATTTTCGGCATAATGGCGAGCGTTGAAGCGACACATATTTTTGCTGATGTTGGTTGCAACCTTGATGAGCCAAGCCTTTTCGTGCTCCGAATCGTGAAACAGGGGAGCTTTAAGCATATAACGCAGAAAGGTTTCCTGCAATGCGTCCTCGGCATCGTGCTTATTGCAAAGTATGCTGTAGCAAATGCGGAAAAGCATTTGACTGTATTTTTCAACAGCATATTCAATATGGCGAAGTTCACCGTTAAATTGGTCGGTTACCGCACACACGGCAAATCCTCCTTTTGGACATCACCCATATAAATAAAACACCCGAAAAGTCGAAAATGTGATATTTATTTTGTGAACATTTTGTAAATTAATGCATAATTAAAAGATTTTTTCTCGATTTCAGCCGCAATCGGTAAAATCCGTCCTGTCGGCTCAATGTTGTCGATTTTCGTATTTACTCTATTTTAAATAGTAATATAGCATTATATGTATTTTACCACTAAAACCGATTTTTGTAAATGATGACGACACATTCTTTTTTCGGCAGAATTGCCAAAATCAAGGGTTTGGATTTGTGCATAACATTGATTTTAATTTAGTTCTTGTTAATTTTTTTTAGGGATGCTATAATTTAAGATAATCATTATAAGGAGGAAAATACATATGAAAAAAGTTATCTCGTTAGTGCTTGCCGTTGTTATGCTTGCCTGCGTTGCGATTAATGCGGGGGCAGCTTCGGCAGAATATGAGAAGCTGCAATTCAATAATGACGGCAGCTTCAGAATCATGCAAATTTCCGATATTCAGGACGGCCCGTTTCTTCTGGATATAACAAGGGACTACCTTGATGCGGTTATTCCTTATGCAAATCCTGATCTTATCGTTCTTTCCGGCGATAATATTGCGGCTCGTTCGTATTCGATAGGAGTAAAAGAAATCGACCTTGTTCTTGCGAAGATTGCAATTGACAGATTTATGTCGATTATTGAGGATTATGATATTCCCGTTGCGGTTGTTTTCGGTAATCACGATGCCGAAAAGCTTGTTACGAAAGAAGAACAAATGGAAATGTATTTGAAATACGATAACTGCATTGCCATTGATGAAGGCGAGGCACTTTACGGCTGCGGAACATACAATCTTCCGATTTATTCTTCGGCGGATGTAAATAAAATCGCATATAATATTTGGATGTTCGATTCAAATATGTATGACAAGGAGAACGGCGGCTACGACCATGTTCATCAGGATCAGATTGATTGGTATATAGGAAAATCCAATGAGCTTAAAGCTCAAAACGGAGGAAATCCCGTTCCGTCAATGGTATTCCAGCATATCGTTGTCAATGAAGTCTTTGATGCATTCCTTGAGGTGCCGGTGGGAACCGAGGGAGCAGTTGAAAAAGACGGAAAATACTATGTTCTCAATCCCGAAAATACAAGAGCCGGTGAGCTTAACGAAGCTCCGTGCCCCGGAACCGTTGACAGCCAACAGTTTGAAGCTATGGTTGCACAGGGCGATGTTGAGGCTATGTTTTTCGGTCATGACCATGTTAACAGCTTTGAAATCGAATATAACGGAATTGATCTTGTTAATACGCCCGGAGTCGGCTTTAATTCATACGGCGGCGATAACAGAGGCGTAAGAATTATCGACCTTAAAGAGGGCGTTGACGGTTACACAACAGAGCTTATCACCTATAAAGATTTTTACGGTGATGATGATGCCGCAAATGCAAGATTTACTCTTTACGGAAGTGAATTTGAAACGGCTGAAAAAATTTCGGCATTTTTCGAGTATATCTTTTTCAGCGTTTTGAAAATCTTTTCTTTCTGATTTGAATTATAAATCGCCGATTGCGGATGGCCGTTTTTCGATTTGACGCATATAAGCCTTGCGTCGGTGAAAAACGGCTCTTTGTCTTGCGGAGGTCTGTTGAAGGATTATTGTTATGTCTGATAAATCAAAAAAGCGGATAGCCGTTGTTTCCGTGGGTGCGGCGGTAAATCTTTTTCTTTTTTTCGTAAAGCTGTATATCGGTCTTTCAAGCAACAGCGTTGCGATTTATGCGGATTCGCTCAACAGCTTGATTGACAGCGTTGTGTGCCTGACAGTTGCGGTCGGCTTCGGCGTTGCTTCTTCGGGGAGCAGTGCGGCTTATCCGTTCGGAAAAGGTCGAATCGAGGAGCTTACGGAGCTGTTGGTTTCCGTTGTGATTATAGCTTCGGGTGCGGCTTTTGCTTATACTTCGTTTGAAAGGATTTTGTATCCGGTTCCCGTTTGGTACTCAACTCTTTATGCCGTTCTTATTGCCGCCGGTGCGGTGATAAAGCTTTTGCTTTCGGCGTTTTTTACGGCTTTCTCCGAAAAACTCGGCTCGGAAACGATGAAAGGAATTGCGGCAGACAGCAGACTTGACTTTTTTATTACGCTTTGCACCTTGTTGTCTTTTACGCTGTCTTCAAAAACGGAGTTTTCCGTTGACGGAGCTGCGGGAATAATAATCAGTACGGTTTTGATTATCGGAGGAGTAAAGAGCTTTGCTCGCTCATTCGGCAGGAATATCGGTAAAAGAAACAATGCCTTGTGTGAACGGGCAAAGGAGCTTATAGAGCTTAATTGTTCGACTGTTTTCGTTGAGGAAATTCAATTTCATTCCTACGGAGAGCGTGGGGTTTTTACGGCAAAAATCAAAGCAGATTGCGAAACCGCCGCTCAGCTTGAAGAGCTTACGAAAAAAGCAAGAATAATCATAGAAGAAAATGTGAATGCGGAAATCTATTTTGAATACGGAGGCAAAAATGAAAAATAAGAAGAACAAAAAATTCCTAAAGGTTTTGGCGGCAATTACGGCGGTTATAGTTGCTTTTGCGTGTGTTACAACTGTTATTACCGTTATCGGTGTTAATGCCAATCTCAATAAAGCGAAAAGCTTTTCCGCTGTCGGGGTTGATGAGCTGAATGTCGAAAACTCCTCGGCGGGAGTATGGAATATTTATTCCGATAAGGAGTTAAAGGTTTTACAGCTTACCGATGTTCATTTGGGAGGCGGCTGGATGTCGCCGAAGAAGGATTCTATGGCACTTAATGCTGTTGCCGCAATGATATCGGCGGAAAAACCCGACTTTGTGATTGTGACCGGTGATGTTTCATATCCGGTGCCGTTTCAGGCGGGAACTTTTAACAACAAGTCCGGAGCAAAGCTTTTTGCTCAGCTTATGGAAACGCTCGGAGTTTACTGGACGGTTTGCTACGGAAACCACGATACCGAGGCATACAGCTTCTATACCCGTGAAGAAATAACGGAGTTTTATGAGCAATATCCCCATTGCCTTGCAAGAAAGGGTGCGGAGAATGTTGACGGCTGTGGCAATCAAGTTTTCAACATAATCAATTCGGACGGAATAATCACACGTTCGCTGTTTACAATTGATTCTCATTCGTATGTTGACGGCGACTATTTCGGCTTTATGTGGAAATATGACAATGTTCACGACAATCAAATCGAATGGTACAAAAAGACCGTTGAAGAAAACAAAGCTCATAATGAGATGAAGCTGCTTTCTTCGGGTGATTCGGAAATATCGAAAAGAAATCCGGACGCATTAAATCCCAAATCATCGGTATTTCTTCATATCCCGCTTTCGGAATATAAAGATGCTTGGAACGAATATGTTGAAAACGGCTATGCCGATACGGAAAACGTTAAGTATAAATACGGCACCGCCGGCGAATCCGGAGAGGTTATTTATCACGGACTTTACGAGGATAATTTTTTTGAAACCATGCTTGAAATGAACAGTACGGATTCCGTTTTCTGCGGTCACGATCACCTGAACAATTTTTCCGTAAACTATAAGGGAATTAATTTGACCTATTCCTACAGTGTGGACTATCTTGCTTACATAGGTATTTACAAGCTCGGTGCACAGAGAGGCTGTACGGTTATCGATATTGCACGTGACGGACAAATCGAGTATTCGGCACAGAATTATTATCAGGATAAATATGTTGCTCAATACAGCAAGGAAGAAGTAACGATTCAGGAGCTTGGAGTGAAATGAAAACAGGGCTTATAATGGAAGGCGGTGCAATGCGGGGAATGTTTACCGCAGGCGTAACCGATGTTTTCACGGAAAACAATATTGAGTTTGACGGTGCTGTCGGTGTTTCCGCCGGTGCTGCATTCGGTTGCAATTTTAAGTCAAGGCAAGCGGGCAGGGTGATTCGCTACAACAAGCGTTTTGCCAAGGATCCGAGATTTTGCGGTTTTCGTTCACTTATAAAAACCGGTGACCTTTTCGGAGCGGAATTTTGTTATCATACCATTCCCGAAGAGCTTGATATTTTTGACACTCAAGCGTATCTTGACAATCCTATGGAGTTTTATGTTGTTTGCACGGATGTTACAAACGGCAAGGCGGTTTATGTTAATTCCGATGAAGCGGGCGATGATGCTCTTGAATATTTCAGAGCCTCGGCATCAATGCCGCTTGTGTCAAGGATTGTTGAAATCAACGGAAGAAAGCTGCTTGATGGCGGCATTGCCGATTCGGTTCCGATTCGTTTTTTTGAAAGTATCGGATATAACAGAAATGTTATTATTCTCACTCAACCACTCGGATATGTTAAAAAACCGAGTTTTGCCGCAAGACTGATGAAATATGCGATAAAAGAATATCCGATGGTTGCAAAGACAATGGAAAACAGACACAACGAATACAACGAAACCATGGATTATATTCTCAAAAAAGAAGCACGGGGCGATGCTTTTGTCATAAGGCCCGAAGCCGAATTGGAAATCGGCAGGATTGAACATAATCCTGAAGTGCTTCAAAGGGTTTATGACAAGGGCAGAGCGGTTGCCGAAAAAAATCTTGAACAGCTCAAGACGTTTTTGGCAAAAAAATAATTGCCCGTCAAAACGAGTCTGTCGGCAATAATTATAAAATATTACATAAAGAGGGACGGCACGCAATGTACCGTCCCTTAACTTATTCGGATTGAAAAAAGAATTTTCAGCCGACGAATTTAATTGTAAGAATTTTCTTGCCGGTAATTTCAAACTCCGCAAAGCCGTCATCGTTAACGGTGAGGGGAGCTTGATCAAGTTCTTCGAGAGTAACAAGCTTGATTTCTTTCCATTTTTTACCCGAATATGCGGGAAGCTCAAATTCGGCTTGCTGTCTTTCAATAGGCGATTGAACCTTTTCTATCGGAGCTATGCCGCCGTTAAGACGGATTTTATTCTTGACCGTTTTGTCGGAGGGATTGAAAAGTCTGATAATATAGCCCTCTCCGTCCTCGCTCTTTTTAACGGCACTTATGCAGAGATTTTCTTTTTCAAGCTCGATGAATGCGTGGGTGAGGGGATTCTTGCCGTGTGCCGTGGGAGCAATTTGAGCTGCGGTGCAGTAAAGATTGAAGCGTTCGCTTTCCTGCCAAACTCCGCCTTCCTCCCAGTTGCCCTTGTGAGGCATAAAGGCATAGCGGAAGGTGTTGACTCCGATGCATTGAGAGCCTTTATCCCAATTACTGTAATTTTGCATATCTTTTGTTACACAGATACGAAGCGGATATGCACGAATAAGGGAAAGATAAAGTGTGCGGCATTCGTCATCGGCGGCTTCATAAGCCTTGAGTCCGGTGTTGAGAAGTGCGGCACCGTTTGTACCGTCCGAAATGCTTACGAACGAATTCATAGGATGCTCCGTCATCGGCGGCTCATCATAAAGAGAATAATCGGGCTTTTCGATAGGTCTTGAAACAACATCAAACTGACTTTGAGAATCGGCATATGCGGCTGAAATGCCGGTCGGGAATCCGACCTGAAGATAATGATCCTCACAGCGGTTGTTAATTGTTGTTTCGATTTCAACATATTTTGCACCCTTGCGGAGAGTTACGAGGCTTTCAATATCAATCGGAAGCTTGTGTTCGCTTCTGGATTTTTCGTCAAAGGCTCTTTTTTCGGGAAGCTCCCAACGCATTGAAATTTTATATGTTGTTTCAAATTCGCCCTGACGAAGAAGCGTGATTCTTGCCTGCTCTCCGAGAGTTGTAAACGTTTCGTCGCATTCGGGGGCGACGTGCTGCCAAGGATTGCCGATTTCACCGCTGTCCTTGAAGAAGCCGAGACCTTTAAATTCTTTGCCGGTGGCTTTTTCAATAACATTAAATGTTCCGTTATGATTAAAGGAAACTCGAAGATGCTCATTCTCCATAACATCGGTTGTCTTAACGAGAGTTACGGGAGTTGTTGCACGTACATTATAAAGCGGACGGATTTTGAGAGTTTTATAACCCATAGCGGGAATGTTCGCTATTTCCGCCGCAATAAGATACTGCTCGGTGTGAAGCACGTTTGCGGTATCATTGGGATTCTGTATGATTTGAGCGTTTTCCTTGTTGGTTGAAATGATTTGGTATTTAATCGGCTTTTCGTCTGTATCAAGAATTTCAAAGCTGTCCGCTTTCCATTCGGCGGGGATTTCAACTCTGAGGTTAACGGTTTCGGTTCTCTTGAAGGGAGCGGGATTGAATACTACAACCGCCGCATCGTCACGACTGAAGGATTTGAGGTCAATGTCACCTGCAATATCCATAAATGCACGCTCGAAAACGCACATCGAAAGCTCTCTCGACTGTCTGAAGCGTGACATAACGTCCTCATAAACAACATCTCTGCCGCAGGAGCCAATGCTGTCGTGACCGTGGTTTTGAAGAAGGTAGTTATAAGAAAGATCAATGAAATTTTGAGGATAGGGAGCACCTGCAAGTGAAGCGAAAACGGCAAAAGGCTCCGCATAGTTGATGAGTCTTCTTTCCGTATCGAAATTTTCTTGTTTAATATATGTTCTTGCGGAAAGAATCCAGCCGCAAAGCTCGCTTACGCTTCCTTTGGTATACGGATCACGCATTTCACCTTTTAAAACAGGCGAATCGGGATCGAAGTTATCTATGATTCCCTGCTCCATTTCTTTAAGAGTGCTGTGGAAAACATCCGCCTCGGGGAGAGCGGCGTTGAGGTCGTTTATAAGCTGAACCTCACGTGCATCGGGGCAAGAGGAATCGTGACCTGCCGACCAAAAACGATGGCTTGTTGTCCAATCGTTATCTTGTTCCTTTATTGCCTGCTCCGCTCTTGCCTGAATGTTTTCTTGGTGATATTCGTAAAACGGATGGGCGTATTGGTAATCGAGCTTCCAGTCACGGTCTATGAGCTTAAATACGCCGTTATTATCGTTCCAAGCCATATCACGATTGTTTTCGTCCGACTGATTAAAGTAAACAGGTCTTTGAACAACATACCAGATGTTGTATCTCGGTCTTTTCGCAAGGCGGGATGCCCAAATGCGTGTGCCGTCCGGACTTTCCCAGAAAAATTCCGATTTCGGAGCTTTATATTCATTGATTCCTCTGTAGAAAGAAGCAAAATTGATGCCGAATCCCGCATAAATCTGGGGAAGCTGAGAAATCTGTCCCCAACCGAACGGAGAATAACCCGTTTTGCTTATGCCGCCCATCTCTCTGCCCATTTTATGACCGAGAAGAAGATTTCGGATAAGCGATTCGCTGCCGACGGTAAATTCATCGGGCAGACAAAACCAAGGCCCGACGGCGATTCTGCCCTCTTTAATATATTTTTGAAGCTTTTCTTTCTTTTCGGGATATACTTCAAGATAATCTTGGATCGGCATTGTTTGAGAATCAAAATGAAAGTGCCTGTATTCGGGATTCTTATCGAGAATATCAAGCAGCATATCGACCATGTGTCCGAGCATATGCTGGGTGCGGCGTGCCGAAAAACGCCATTCTCTGTCCCAATGAGTGTTTGAAATAAAATGACATTGGAGTTTATCTTTTTTATCCATTTTTTAACCCTGCCCTTTAACTATTTTTAATATTTCTTCAAAATTATTGCAGAAATGCGAGCAAACCGCTTTTGTTCCGCTTGATTCGATGTTTCCGCCCGCAATGCCGACTGTTGTGTAGCCCGCAAGACGAACCGAGCAAGCACCTGCACCGCTGTCCTCAATACCGATAACCCTGTTTCTGTCGGCAAAGGCTTCGCCGAGACCGACAATCGAGGTTTCGGAGTAAAGCCAAGGATGAGGCTTAGGCGAAAGCTCTCCGAGCGTACCGACGCTGCCCTTGCGTAACGGGAAACCGGCGGAAATGATTGCATCGTAAAAATCTTTCGGATCGCCCATACCGAGAGTTCGGAATGCCGAAAGAATTTCGGGCCACGCCTTTTCGTAAAGTCCGGAGGTAACAAGACCGATTTTGATGTTCATATTTTTCAATTCAAGAAGAAAATCCTTTATTCCCTCGGTCGGAGTAAAAGCACCCTCCTTGCCTCTGCCCGCCATAATTTCTTCCATTTCTCTGTGAGTATGTTCAAAATAGAAATTTCGAGCCTTTTCAAGAGATTCACCGGGGCAGTATTTGTCTATGCAGTATTGAAGATGCTCGGATACACTGTGACCGGAAACGAACGGCAGATCCGAATCCTCAAGCTCAAATTTGGGGTTGCCGAGCATACTTGCCGTGCTCATTTGAATAATCCAAACCCAAAAATCCTCACTGCGTACAGTTGTTCCGTCAAGATCCATCAAAACGGCATTGAGAGGGTATTCGGTTTTAACCGGATAAACGGGATAATAAACGGGATAGGCAATTGCCGATTTCACTCCGGCAAGAGTGTGTGTTCCGAACGAAACAAATTCAACCTTCATATCGCCCGTGGCAACAATGCAGTCAACTCCGTTTTTACCGACGGTAAATTTTCCGTCTTCGGTTGATTCAAGAAGATGAAATCCGCTGTCGGGGCCTATAGCACCGAGATCGGGAATGTTTACGGTTTTATTGAGAATCATTTTCTTTTCCTTTCAAAAATAAAATCATATGATATTCTACCACAACAGTTTGAATATGTAAATCGCAAATCATAAATTTTTTATGTTGAAATATGTATTTGTTGGTGATATACTATACAATGAGTGATTATAAAAACAATCAAGTTTATATATGAAAGGACGATTGAATTTGGCAGAAATCAAAAATTTCGATGCCGTCGCAGCACTTGATGCCATGGATGCTCATGTTGACGATTGGCGAGATGCTACAAAGGGTAAGCAGAGAGGTATATTCTCATTTGACGATGTTGTTAATGTTAAGCTTAAAACACTCAAAAAGAGAATCTATACGGATATTGAATCTCTCCCCGCATGGAAAATGAAAGAATGCATTTATAAAGGTGTCGGTGACTACGAGTATCTTTATGACGAATGGAAAGAGCTTAATGTCGGCGATCGTTGGGGCAACAACGGCTGGAGTGCGTTCTTTAAAAATTCCTTTGATATTCCGGAACGCTTTGCCGGAAAAAAGGTCACTCTCAATGTTTATTTCGGCGGCGATTCCTTGCTTTCGATTAACGGGGAGCCTTATCAGGGACTCGATCCCTTCCGCAACAGTGTTTTGCTTTCAAATGAAGCAAAGGCAGGAGAGCATTATGATGTGGATATCGAATCATACTATGTATGGCATTCAAACGAATCAACGGTAAAAACGCTTTCATGCTCATTTATCGGTGTTGTCGATCCGGTTATCGAAGAAGTTTATTGGGATTTTAAGGCAGTGTTTAACGCACTCTTTATGCCTGTTCTCGATACAGGTCTTGCGGAGCTTATCCGTTCTGCTCTCAAAGAAGCATTTACCCACGTTAATTTTGATGTTGACGGTGATGAGTTTAAAGCAGGACTTCTTGAAGCACAAAAAGTGCTTAAAGAAAGAGTTTATAATAATCCCAACTATAAAACCGAGGGAACTCTTTCGCTTGTAGGCAACTCTCACCTTGACATTGTTTTTATGTGGGCATACAAAGAATATGTTCGTAAGCTCGGAAGAACTCACGCAACAATGCTCAGACTTATGGAACAGTATCCCGATTTTATCTTCTCTCAGAGCACGGCACCGACTTATATAGAAATGGAAAAACGCTATCCCAACCTTTTCAAGCAGGTTAAGCAGCGTATTGATGAGGGCAGATGGGAATATATCGGTGCAATGTGGGTTGAACCCGATTGCAACCTTGTTTCCGGCGAATCCTTTGTTCGCCAGCTTCTTCACGGTGTAAGATATGCCGAAAAGACCTTCGGTATCACACCCAAAACCTGTTGGGTACCCGATGTTTTCGGTAACGGCTACGCAATGCCTCAGATTCTCAAAAAAGCGGGCGTTGAGTATTTTGTAACTCATAAAATGGGCATTTGGAATGATACGAATCCCTGGCAGTATAATACCTTCTGGTGGGAAGGCCCCGACGGCTCAAAGGTATTTTCAATTGTTCCTCCCACGCATTTTATCGGTACCGTTGAAGCCGATTCTCTCAAAATGAACTGGAAAAAATATACCGATAAGGCAACCATAGGCGAATCTATGTACTGCTACGGCTGGGGTGACGGCGGCGGCGGAGTTGACACCGAAATGCTCGAATACGCAAAGAGATATAAGAGCTTCCCCGGTCTTCCCGAAACGAAGCCCAGTAAGATTGAGGATTCACTTGCAAGAATGAAAGCAAAAGCAACCGACACCAATATTCCCACCTGGAAGGACGAGCTTTATCTTGAGGAGCACAGAGGTGTTCATACCACAAAGGCACTTCTCAAAAAGCTTAACAGATACAGCGAAAACCTCTATCGTCAGGCAGAAATTTTTGCATCTGTTGCAATGAAATACGGCTATGAGTATCCTCTCGAAAAGCTCAATGAGGGCTGGCAGATGATTCTTACAAATCAGTTCCACGACTCTCTCCCCGGCTCACACATTACGGAGGTATTCGGAGATCTTTGTGCGATTTACGATGACATTATTAAAATAGGAGAAAGCGTTCGCAACGAGGCTCTTAACGTTATTGCCGGCAACATAGGCGGCGAAGAAAAATACGGAAAGCCCTTTGCACTTTTCAATTCTCTCGGTACGCCCGCAACCTCAAAGGTTGAGCTTCCCTATAAGGATGTTGAAATCTTTGATTCAAACGGAGAAAAAGTTCCCGTTCAGGCATATACAAAGCTCGATGGCACCAAGGTTCTTGTTTTCGTTGCAAAGGATGTTCCCGCTGTCGGATATAAGGTCTATTATGTTAAGGCTGCGGCTGTTGTACCGGCAAAGGTACTTACAGGCACCGATATCGAGAATGCACACTTCGGCATTAAGTTTAACGATGCGGCAGAGCTTGTTTCAATCTTCGATAAGAAGAATAACAGAGAGGTTCTTGAGGGCAAGGGCAACGTTTTCCGCATTTATGAGGATCTTCCCGGTAAATATGATGCATGGGATATCGTTGCAAGCTATACCGACCGTGAGTTTGAAACGCAGGCGGGTAAGGTTGAAAGCATTGTAAGCGGCGATGTGTTTACCTGCGTATCGATTTCAAAGAACATAATGAAATCAACCCTCAAACAGAACATTATTATATATAACGAGCTTGACAGAATCGACTTTGATACATTTATCAGTTGGCACGAGCAGGAAAAGCTGCTTAAAGTCGGCTTTGATGTTGATATCAAGGCTCAAAAATACACAAGAGATATTGCCTATGCAACCATTGAAAGCTCCAACTATCGCCACAATCCTTATGACAAGGCGAAGTTTGAGGTTTCCGCACACAACTTTATCGATATGTCCGAGGAGGATTACGGACTTTCGATTCTCAACGACTGTAAGTACGGCTATGAAGTCAATGAGCAGAGAATGATTATAACGCTCCTTAAAGCTCCGATGAATCCCGATCCCAAGTCGGACAGAGGCGATCATTACTTCACTTATTCGCTCTATCCCCACGCCGGAAGCTGGAAGGATGCCGAAACTCTTGTAAGAGGTTTGGAGCTTAACAATCCCATGATCCCCGTTGATATCGGTTCGGATGCAAAGGGAGCACAGAGCGGCTCATTCATAAATGTTGACGGCAAGAACGTTACTCTCGAAGCCGTTAAAAAGTGTGAGGATGAGGATGCTTATATCGTTCGTTTTGTTGAAAAAGCGGGCAGAAGAGCATCGGTTAAGGCTGATTTCTTTGCGGAAATCGCAAGCGTTACGGAATGTAATCTTCTTGAAAGAGAAGATATTGCGGCTGATATTGCAGACGGAAAAACAATCAGCTTTGAAATCAAGCCCTTTGAAATTAAGTGCTATAAAATCAAAACCAAATAAAAAACATAGGAGTGATATCTTTGAATTTTCAAGATTTCAGAACCAGTCCTGCCATTTTTGCAGTTGCGTTGGCTGTTATAGTTTTTGTTCTTGCACAGTCTGCGTTTTTCCTTGTAAAGTCATGGAAAAAAGGTAAGGAACTCGGAATTTCGGTTGAGACTCTTAAAAATACGGTGGTTTCAAGTGCGGTTTTCACAGTTGCCCCCGCAATTTCGATTTTGGCAACCGTGCTTGTGCTTGCAAATGCACTGGGACTTGTTCTTCCGTGGATAAGACTTTCCGTTATCGGAAATCTTGCTTATGAGACTACGGCGGCACAGACCACGCTCGATTTTTGGGGTGCAACCATCAATAATGCCGTCGGAGACAAAGAGCAGTTTGCAACCATCGCATGGGCGATGACTCTCGGAAGCATAGCACCGCTTATTCTCGTTCCGTTCCTTTGCAAAAAGCTTCAAAAGAAGGTGGGCGATGTAGTAAATAAAAACGAAAAAACCAAAAAGCTCGGTGATGCTGTTTCGGCAGCGGCTTTTATCGGTATTGTTTTTGCTTTTGTCACCCGTGAAATCAACGGATATACGGCAACCACCATTACACAGGCAGCACAGGACGGCAGCGTTGAAAAAATCAAGCAGATTTCAGGCTCGTCCGGTGCGATGTCAATAATTGTTCTTGTTTCGTCAATGATTCTTCTCGTTATTTTGGAAGCGATTTGCAAAAAATTCAAGCTTGAAAAGCTCGAATCGTTCACAATGCCGCTTGCAATGTTCGGGGCAATGGCACTTGCAATTCTTTTCACGAACATTTTGCCCGACTCAATCGTAAATCACGGTTGGTATGAAATCGGCACCGTGCTTTCAACCAATTGACGAAAGGAGAAAATATCATGCAGAAAAACTATTTTGATAAGGTTCACAGATGGGGTATTATTTGGGACATCGGAGCTATTCTTATCCTTTTGTCGGTTCCCGTTGTTATTTGCATTGACAGCGGAGCATGGCCTCAGGCGGAGGCACTTAAAGCCGTTATGCCGAAGCTCATGGCTCTTTATTGGCTTACTGCAATTGTAGAGGTTATAACATATGTTCCTCTTCTCGGTGCGGGCGGCACATACCTCAGCTTTGTTACCGGCAATATTTCCAACCTCAAGCTTCCTTGCGGACTAAAAGCAATGGAAAACGCCAAAGTCAGAGCAAACACGGAAGAGGGCGAGGTCATTTCGACTATCGCCATTGCGGTTTCGGCGATAGTGACAACGGTTATCATTGCCGTGGGCGTAATTGCTTTTTCACCGGTGCTTGATGAGCTTACAACCGGCGTTTTCAAGCCTGCTTTTGACTATGTTCTTCCCGCACTTTTCGGAGCCCTTGCGGCAAGCTATTTCGGAAAGCACTTAAAGCTCTGTGCAGCCCCGCTTGTTGTCGGCGTTGTTGTTCTTATCTTTTCACCCGGTATGGGAGCAGGCACCCTTATGTTTATTACCATTGTTGCCGCAGTTCTCGGAGCCTTCGCACTTTATAAAGCAAATAAGCTGTAAGAGAATTGTATTGCCTGACAGGAAATTTTTATATGATGTGTATAAAAGAAACGGTATTTTTCGATTTGTTGTGCAAATTCACACTTGATATAACGAAAAATTTAGGTTAATATATTACAGGTATAAATTATCATCTCTTCTGAAAGGAGAAATTCAAAATGATTAACTATTCACGCGAAGTACAGGAAATGTGCTGCGTAGCTAAGGGACCTAACCACGGCCCCGCTCCCATCCCCGAAGAGGGCAAATGGGTTAAGGCTTACGAAATCAAGGATATTTCCGCTTTCACACACGGTGTTGGCTGGTGTGCACCTCAGCAGGGTGCCTGCAAGCTTTCACTCAATGTTAAAAACGGTATCATTGAGGAAGCTCTTGTTGAAACAATCGGTTGCTCCGGTATGACTCATTCGGCTGCTATGGCTGCCGAGATTCTCCCCGGCAAAACCATTCTTGAAGCTCTCAACACAGACCTTGTATGCGATGCCATAAACACCGCAATGAGAGAGCTTTTCCTTCAAATTGTATACGGTCGTTCACAGTCGGCATTCTCTGATGACGGACTTTCGGTCGGTGCGGGCCTTGAGGATCTCGGTAAGGGACTTCGCTCACAGGTCGGAACAATGTACGGTACAAAGGTTAAGGGCGTTCGTTATCTTGAAATGGCTGAAGGCTATGTAACAAGACTTGCTCTCGACGAAGACAATCAGGTTATCGGCTATGAATTTGTTTCGCTCGGCAAGATGACCGATTTCATCAAGAAGGGCGATACACCCAACGATGCATACAATAAGGCAATCGGTACTTACGGCAGATTTGCAGATGCCGTTAAGTATATCGATCCCAGAAAAGAATAATTTGCAGGAGGTAAAGAATAATGGCATTATTTGAAAGCTACGAAAGACGTATTGACCAGATCAATGCTTGTCTTAAAGAATATGGCATTTCTTCAATCGAAGAATGCAAGGAAATTACTCTTGCAAAGGGTGTCGATTGCGACAAAATAGTAAGAGAAACTCAGCCCATTTGCTTTGAAAACGCTGTTTGGGCATATACCGTAGGTTGTGCTATAGCTATAAAAACAGGCTGCACAAAGGCTGCCGACGCAGCAGCTGCAATCGGAATCGGTCTTCAGTCGTTCTGCATTCCCGGTTCTGTTGCCGATAACAGAAAGGTTGGTATCGGTCACGGTAATCTCGGCAAGATGCTCCTTTCCGAAGAAACAGAATGCTTCTGCTTCCTTGCAGGCCACGAATCCTTTGCGGCTGCCGAGGGTGCAATTAAAATTGCTCTTAACGCAAATAAGGTAAGAGTTAAGCCCTTGCGTGTTATCCTTAACGGTCTCGGCAAGGATGCCGCTATGATTATTTCGAGAATCAACGGCTTTACCTATTGCAAAACAGAGTTTGATCCCTATGCCGAAACGGTTACTGTTGTTGAAGAAAAAGCATATTCAACAGGTGACAGAGCAAAAGTAAGATGCTACGGTGCCGATAATGTTCCCGAGGGCGTTGCTATTATGAAGCTCGAAAATGTCGGCGTTTCCATTACGGGTAACTCGACCAACCCCACAAGATTCCAGCATCCCGTTGCAGGCACATATAAAAAGTGGTGCGTTGAAAACGGCGTTAACTATTTCTCTGTTGCATCGGGCGGCGGTACAGGCCGTACTCTCCATCCCGATAATATGGCAGCAGGTCCCGCTTCCTATGGTATGACCGATACAATGGGCCGTATGCATTCGGATGCTCAGTTTGCAGGTTCTTCATCGGTTCCCGCTCATGTTGAGATGATGGGACTTATCGGTGCAGGTAACAACCCGATGGTTGGTATGACAGTTGCTTGTGCTGTTGCAGTTGAAGAAGCAATGAAATAATTCTTTTTAAAATTAAAATAAGCAGACACGATTTTGAGAATTTTCTCAATGCCGTGTCTGCTTTTTGTTTTCTTATGTTATTTTCTCATTGCGGCAAGGTCACGGTAGTTGATAAGCTTTATTCCGTGAGCTTCGATGTGCTGCTTTGTTTGAGGATCATTCATAATTCTGTATTCCCAAACCCTGCGTTCCCATACGCTGCTTGTTCCTTTAAGGTCGTCTGTTTCGATTGAGGGATGAAGATAGGTTTCGGTTATTCCGTTGGGAATGCTTGCATAGAGATTATAAAGATATTCCTTGAAGTTTTCATAGCTTTCCTTTTGCACGCCGCTCCAATCGTTGGGTATAAGGTGGTCGGGCAGTGCAACGCCGCTTGCCTTTGCAAATTCCGTTATTTTCGCAAATACTCCAACGATAAGATTTTTATCGACATTTATATCAAGCATCGAGTTGCCGAGCATAGCGTCCGAGAATGTTGACGGCAGACGGAAAGGAAGACCGTATTCGCCTGCAATGGCAAGGGTTGTTTGAAGAAGCTCGAATCTGCCTGTTTCGATGCCGTAAAGCGAACCCATATGGTTATCGATATGTGAGGGATTCAAGCCGAGCTTTTTGCAACGCTCGATCTGTGCCCTGATTTCTGCCGCAACCTCATCGATATTAACGTTTTTTTCAACCTGATCGCTCTCGTGCCACATAAAGCCGTCTTCATCACGGAGTGAGTCCGTGTTGCTTGAATTGACCGGTGCCCAACGATATTTTGACCATTCGCTTGTGAGCGTTAAGTGAACTCCGATTGCAAGCTCCGGATTTTCACAGGCGAATTTGCACGCTTCGGGTGCCCACGCACACGGTGCCATAATTGTTGAAGATGTCAGTGCACTTTTTTCGTTTTTGAGAAGCTCGAAAATTGCAAGGTTAGAGCCTCGGCACATACCGAAATCATCGGCGTTGATAATAAGATATCTGTCCATAATATTTTCCTTTCCAAGTTATATTATATTGTCATAGTTGATTATATTGCTTTCAAATTTGTTAACATCAATCTCTTTTTCACCGATGAATGCTCTGTCAACAAGCTTTATGCCTTTTACAAATTCTTTTTTGCCGGGGCAGAACGGATAAAATCCAAGAACACCGAAAATATACCATATTGCGGTTGTTCCGTTATCTTCATCTCCGGGGAAGCCGTCATCTTCAAATGAAAACGCTTCTTCACAAAGCTTTTTAACCCAATACGCCGTTTTTTCAACATCTCCGAGTGCCGAATAAATATAAGGAATATGGAAGCTCGGTTGATTGGAAATTGCACATTGGCCGAAGTTTGCGGTTGCCATTTCTGTTATTTCGTGGATTTCACAGCCGTAGCCGACTATCTCATAGTGAGGCGGAGCTGCAAAAAGCTCATCTATTTTTGCAATCAGTTTTTCTTTTCCGCCGTAAAGCTCGGCAAGACCGTTGATATCGTGAGGAACGGCAAATGAGTTTTGCCACGCACTTCCCTCGGTATAGTCACGCCCCCAACCGATGGGAGTGAAATCCGCTCTGAAATTACCGTTTTTATCTTTGGGACGCATAAATCCCGTTTCGGAATCAAAAAGGTTTTTATAGTTCAAAGAGCGTTTTCTGTATTCCGCCTCAATATCCGGTTTTTTCAAAATTTTGGCGATTTCCGCAATGCACCAATCACCGTATGCGGCATCGAGAGTAAGATTGACGCTCTCTTTTTCTTCTTCATACGGAACATATCCGAGCTTGCAATAGCTTTCCGCTCCGTTTCTGCCAAAGCGGTCGTGAGGTGCGTTTTTGACAGAATGCTTAATCATTCCCTCAAGAGCGATTTCAAGCGTGCTTTTGTCAATGAAGCCCTTAACCGCTCCGTCGCAGATAACTGCATCAATCAGTGTGCTCGGCATACAGCCGCATTCACCGATGGAGAGCCACCTCGGCAGCCAACCGCTCTCGGTATATTCGTTTATGAATGCCGCAAGCATTTCTTTAAGCTCGTCCTTTGCGACCAGAGAGAAGAAAGGATAAACCGTTCTGTATGTGTCCCAAAAGCCGTTGTCGGTATATCTTACACCGGATTTTGTTGTGCCGTCGTGGGGACAGTAGTGGATTATATTTCCTTTTTTATCATATTCATAGCATTTGTGAGGATAAAGAAACGCTCTGTACATACAGGAATAAAATGTTTTGAGAAGCTTATCGTTTTTTGTTTCGATTTTGACTCTTGAAAGATAGCTCTCCCATTTTTCCTCGGCAAATGCTTTGACGGATTCAAGCTCTGCATCCGAAAGCTCGTTTTTTAAATTCACAAGAGCTTGCTTAAAGTCGATATAAGAGGTTGCAAGCTTGATTTCGGTTGATTTGCGGTTGAGTGCAATGTGAATACCCGCTTTTTTACCTCTGCATTTTGTGCCGGTACGGAATTTTTCACCGCTGCTGATAAGAATTTTATCGGCATCAACGCTGCCGTCGGGGAATTTGATAACGATGTAAGTTTTGAATTTTACGGCTTCACCGCTCAAATGCATATCGGTTGAAGCGTAAAGAATATTTTCCTTTTCGTCAAATCGGAACGTGCAGTTACCTTTAACCGGAGTAATAGAAAAATAATTATCCGTGTCCTCATCGAAAACGGCTTTTATAACAGCACCTCTTTCGGTTGGAGCAAGTTCAAAATCCGCTCTGCTGCGTAGGAAACGAACTTTGAGATAATAAGGACTAAAAACGGCGTCTTCGGGTTTGTATCCCGACCACCTTTGACCGCCATCCGCTCCCGAGAGCTTCTTGTTTTGGAGACTGAAAACCATTGCTCCGTAATCGGCTATCCACGGAGAAGGCTGGTGGGTAAGACGAATGCCCTCAAGGCTGTGGCTGTCGGGATGAAAATACCATTGAACATTACTTTCCGTCTGCGGTGCAAACGCCGCCATTCCGAACGGAAGCTGAACAAGCGGCAGAGTGTTGCCGTTTGAAAAACGGTGAGTTGATTTGCTGCCCTGCTTGGTGTTGACTAAATCGCAATATTTCATAGTTGATTCTCCGTTATCAAATTAATTAGATTTTTTATATCGTAGCATCGGCTTCTTTTCATTTCACCGATTAGAAATTTCATGTTGAAATCCGAATGCTCAACCTCTTTTGAAAAACGCCGAATAATTTGAACTCGCCTGCATTTATCGGCATTCTCGGCGGCTTGCAGCTTTTTAATTATAATAAAAGCCGCTGCGGTAAATTTTGATTTTACAAGCAAATCGCCGTCAAAAACGGCTGTCATAAAATATCTGAACACAAAATAAACAAGAAGATGCTCATATTCCCATTCATTTTGCCTGTTTTTCGCAGTGTATGCGGCGGTGTTTGCTTTTTCGGCGGCAAACGATAATTCTTTTATCGAATCATCAAGTGTTTCAAGCTGCCTAAAATCCGCAAAAAGTTTTTTTCTCAATCCGTTTACGCTTCTTTGAGAGCGGGAAGGCAGGTTGTATTCAAAATAATCATCAACCAATGCTTTGTCGATTGAACGGCAATCACAAGACCTGATAAAAGGTGAAATTTTTTGCGAAAAGAGAAGAAACGCACATAATCTCGCTTCGATTGAAAATTTTCTGTTTTGAAGTATATCAATCGCCTTTTTTCGTGCTTCGATGAGAGTAAAATACAATTCCGCATCTATATCCGTCGGCACGGGAGGCTCGTTGTTGCTTTCGCATTCAAAGGCTATCGGCGTGCTGCTGCTCATAATGATTCTTGCCGCTTCGGGGCAGGAAAGAGAAAGACCGGTTTCGCATCTGGAGCCGAAATATGTTATATGCCTCGGATAACGCCGACAGGTCAGACAAAGATTATCGTGGCCGAGCTTGATATACATTTCACAAAGTCCGTTTTCGAGAAGAAAAGGGCAACGGTTGTTGATGGGAGTGAAAACGGTATCTCCGTCATCGTCAACGGCAAGGCAGCTTTTGATTTTCTTGCCGAAATCACCGCTGATTTTTTTGTATTTATCAAGACTTTCCTTGTCTGCGACGATTCCCCAACCCGCACAGCAGGTGTCGGGACAAGCATCGGCAATACAGGAAAACCGTTTGTAGTAGTCGGGAAAGGTGTTTTTCATTTTCTCTCCAAAACGGACCGCCTCACGAAAACGGAAAAGCGGACAGCAGCGAAATCGGCACTGCACGCCGCTTTGTTCTTTTCGTAAGACAGTCCTTGCAAAATCAATAAATTACTTCGGGATTGTTTTCTCCGATGGGTTCGTCATCGGGCACCTCGGCAGGCTCACCCGAGGTTACGGTTTCGCCGTTTTCATCGGTAACAGCCTCCGATTCGGGAACATAAACGATAAGATAAACCGTTGTTCCGGGAGGATATGCTTTTTCGGAGCTGGGAGACATTGAAATGATTTCGTTTTCTCTGTGAATGCCCTGAGAGGTTTCGTTCTTTTGGCAAACAAATCCAAGCTCCTCAAGCCGTGCAACGGCTTCTTCGTAGTCGGAGCCTTCAACATTCGGAAGAACGATTTCTTCTTTACCCTTGCTGACATAGAGAGTGATTTTTGTTCCCGGAGGAACCATTTCATCGGGCTTGATGCTTTGACCGACAATATAGCCTTCGGCAACTTCATCATCGTAAACGTATTCGGGATCTCCAAAATCGAAATTCTGATTAAACACGGGATTCGATGAAATGTCGAGATAGCTTCTGCTGATAAAATTAGGAACGGCGATAGGCTCCGCTTGAGTTTGCTCCGAGGTAACTGCGGCGGTGTTATCCGTATTGCCGAGATCAATGGAAAGTCTGTCACGGAATACGGTGAATGCAAGAATTATCAACAAAACAAGACCGACGGCAATGCTGATAATCGCCGAGGTAACAATAGTTTGAGTACCGCCGTTCTTTTTGCGTTTTGAGGGTTCATCGGCGGGTGCGGCGGCAGGCTTTTTAGGCACGGGTGTTGATGACGGCACGGTTTTTCTTTGCTGATACTGACCGCTGACCGCCGTTGCAACGGGCGACGCCGAAAGCTCTGCTCTGAGCTGTTCAACGGTTCTTGTTCTGTCTTCGGGAAGAATTTGCAATGCGTTGATAAGACCGTTAATGACATATGCCGGCAACGCTTCCGCAAATTTTCCGGGTACCATAAGTCGGTCATTTGTCATTCTTTCTTTTGCGGGTATGGGATCACTGCCGATAAGAGCACGATAAAGCACCGCCGCAAAGGAATAAATATCCGTCCAGGTTCCCTGGCTTCCGTCAAAGCCGTATTGCTCAATGGCGGCATAGCCGTCATAAAGCTGACTGTTGAGGTCGCTTCTTGCGGTTCTGGCGGCACCTGTACAAAATCCGGTTATTTTTACCTTTTCGTCTGCCGAAATGATAAGAGTGGAGGGGGAAATTCCTTTATGGATAATTCCCGACGTGTGAAGTGTACCGAGGGTTGAAAGAATGGGCATAAGGATTTGCCTTGCCTTTTCCCACGGAATATAGCCCGTTTTGCTACGTAGGAGGTAATCTCTGAGAGTAATTCCTTCAAAATGCTCATAAATCGCATAGGAGGTTCCGTAATCCTCCACAACGTCGGTAACGCTGATGAGTGCGGAAAGTCCCTTGAGCCTTGCAAGCTTTGTCCAAAGCTCCTCAAAGCTTTGACGAAGCTCGGCAAAAACATCCTCACTGCCTCTCATTATTTGGAGATTAAGGTTGGAGGTGGTTCTTGCCGTGAATGCATCGGGTATAAATTCTCTGATTTTAACAGGTTTTTTTTCGGTAAGATCCCAACCGATATATGTTGCACCTTCACCGTTGTATTCAAGCATTTTGCCTACAAGATATCTGTTGGCAATAACCGTTCTTACGGGAAGATAGGGCGGGAGCTGAGTTGTTTCGGCGTGAAAGCCGCAGTACGGACACTGCTTTGCATCGCCGATTTCACGCATACAGCTCATACACAGATTATCGGAACTGATCATATTTCAGATACTCCTTGCCATTATAATTAATATGGTGAAAAAATAATATCAAATTTGTGCATTTTTGTCAATGAAGGTGACACAATTGTAACCTTTATCATCATTTTGTTAAAATTTTTGCAGAATAATTTGGCAGTATTATTTGTTATATGCACTTGAAAACATAATTAATAATTGCTATAATATTATTAATTAAAAAGCGGAGGACTGCATTAATGAAAAAAGAAAAAGGAAGCATCCCGATTTATTTGTTCCACGAGGGCACCAATGCCAAGGCATATGAGCTTCTCGGTTCTCATCCGTGTGAGGACGGTGCTGTTTTCAGAGTATGGGCACCGAATGCCGAAGCGGTTGGCGTTGAGGGTGATTTCAACGGCTGGGATGCCGACTGTGCTCCGATGAAGAAAATCAGCGGCAGTATTTGGGAATGCAAGGTCAAGGGCGTAAAAAAATTCGATTCATATAAATATCGCATTCTTGCAAAGGACGGACGCACGATTCACAAGAGCGATCCCTATGCTTTTCACGCAGAAACAAGGCCCGACACCGCTTCAAAATATTATCCTTCGCTTGACTTTGAGTGGACAGACAAATCGTGGCTTAAAAAAAGAAAAGAAAAGGATATATATTCTTCCCCTGTCAATGTTTATGAGGTTCACGCAGGCTCGTGGCAGCTCTATGATGACGGAAATCCGCTTTCGTACAGAGAGCTTGCAGACAGACTTGTGCCCTATGTTAAGGAAATGGGATATACACATATTGAGCTTCTTCCGATATTGGAGCATCCGTTTGACGGTTCATGGGGATATCAGGTAACAGGATATTTTGCACCCACATCACGCTACGGAACACCCGATGATTTTGCATATTTTGTTGACAAAGCTCATACCGAGGGAATAGGAGTTATTCTTGATTGGGTTCCCGCTCATTTTCCGAAGGATGCTTTCGGACTTTATGAATTTGACGGTACCTGTTGCTATGAATATCCCGATCCGAGAAAGGGTGAGCACTATCAATGGGGGACAAGGGTTTTCGATTACGGAAGACCGGAGGTTTGTTCGTTCCTCATTTCGAGTGCAATGTTTTGGATTGAAAAATATCATATTGACGGACTTAGAGTTGATGCCGTTGCCTCAATGCTCTACCTCGATTACGGCAGAGATGACGGACAATGGATAGCAAATGCTTACGGCGGCAACGAAAACCTTGAAGCCGTTGCGTTTCTTCAAAAGCTTAACGAAAGCATTTTCAAAGAGTACGGCGATGTTATGATGATTGCCGAGGAGAGTACCGCTTGGCCGATGGTTTCAAAGCCGACATTTATGGGCGGACTCGGATTCAATTTCAAATGGAACATGGGTTGGATGAATGATTGCCTTCGCTATTTTTCACTCGACGGTATTCACAGAAAATATAACCACGATTGCCTGACTTTTTCATTCTTTTATGCGTTTTCGGAAAACTTTGTTCTTCCCATTTCGCACGATGAGGTGGTTCACGGCAAGTGTTCACTTATCAACAAAATGCCGGGCAGCTATGAAGAAAAGTTTGCGGGAGTAAAATCGTTTCTCGGATATATGATTTCTCATCCGGGAAAAAAGCTTCTGTTTATGGGAAGTGAGTTCGGTCAATTTATCGAATGGAATTATAAGCAGCAGCTTGATTGGATGCTTCTTGAATATGAAGCACACAGGCAGCTTAAAAATTATGTTGCATCACTTAATAAATTTTATCTCAAAAACGCACCTTTTTGGGAGGACGATTACAGTTGGAACGGCTTCGGCTGGATAGTGAGCGATGATAAGGATAATTCCGTTGTCGCATATATAAGAAGGGACAAAACTGCAAATGAAATAATTTCGGTTTGCAATTTTACTTCCGTAACACGAAAAAAATACTGTATCGGTGTTCCCAAAGCGGGAACGTACAGAGTTGTTTTCAGCTCCGCAAGCTCCGAATTCGGCGGCAAGAACGAGAGTACGGTCGGTTCGGTTCGGGCGAAAAAGAAGCAAATGCACGGATATGATTACAGCATTGAGCTTGACATCGAGGGCTTGAGCTGTATGTTTATAAAAAATACTTCCCGCAAAAAAACGACAAATAAATAAAACAAATGCAGCACACACAGTGTGCTCCGATTATAAATTTAAGGAGGAAATTCCTATGGCAGTTAAACCCGAATGCATAGCAATGCTTCTTGCCGGCGGTCAGGGCAGTCGTCTTGGCATTTTAACCAAAAAAATAGCAAAGCCTGCCGTTCCCTACGGCGGCAAATACCGCATTATCGATTTTCCGCTTTCCAACTGCGTTAATTCCGGCATTTATACCGTTGGCGTTTTAACCCAATATCAGCCGCTTGAGCTTAATGACTATATAGGCAACGGTCGCCCGTGGGATCTTGACAGAGCCAACGGCGGCGTACATATCCTTTCGCCTTATCAGCAAATCAAGGGAACGGAATGGTATAAGGGAACCGCAAACGCAATATACCAAAATATCAATTTTATCGAAAGATATGATCCGGAATATGTTCTTATTCTTTCCGGTGACCATATTTACAAAATGGATTATTCCAAAATGCTTGATTTCCATAAGCAGAAGAATGCGGATTGTACAATTGCGATGCTTGAGGTTCCGTGGGAGGAGGCAAGCCGTTTCGGACTTATGCTTGTTAATGACGACGGTTCGATAAGCGAGTTTGAAGAAAAACCGAAAAATCCCCGAAGCAACAAGGCATCAATGGGCGTTTATATATTCAACTGGAAAAAGCTCCGTCAGTATCTTATTGATGATGAAGCCAAAGAAGACTCAAGCAACGATTTCGGTCACGATGTTATTCCGGCAATGCATTCGGCAGGAGAAAGAATGTTTGCCTATCAGTTTGACGGCTATTGGAAGGATGTCGGAACCATAAGCAGTCTTTGGGATGCGAATCTTGACCTTCTTAATCCGAAGGTGGATCTTGATCTTAATGATGACAGTTGGAGAATTTATTCCCGTTCTCCCGCAGCTCCGCCTCATTATATCGGCACGAATGCCGTTGTTGAAAACTCAATGATAACCGAGGGATGCGAAATCAACGGTAAAATCGATTTTTCCGTTCTTTTTGCGAATGTTACGGTTGAAGAAGGTGCCGAGGTTAAATATTCAATCGTTATGCCCGGAACCGTTATTAAAAAAGGTGCAGTGGTTCAGTATTCGATAGTTGCGGAAAATGCGATTGTCAAAGAAAATGCCGTTGTCGGCGAAAGCCCCGAAAATATGAAAAATGTTGAGGATTGGGGCGTTACGGTTATCGGAAACGGTGTTAAAATCGGCAAGGGAGCTAAAATCGCTCCGTGTGAAATGATTGACAATGATGTCGGAGGTGCTGAATAATGTCTGCAAAAAATGTTCTCGGCATTATATTTTCAAATGCCTATGATGAAGCTCTTCCCCAGCTTACCGCTCTCAGAACTATGGGTTCGATTCCGTTTGCCGCACGCTACCGCCTTATCGATTTTCCTCTTTCCAATATGGTTAATTCGGGTATCACCAAGGTCGGAGTGATAACAAAGAGCAATTATCGTTCGCTTATGGACCATATCGGAACGGGCAAATCGTGGGATCTTTCAAGAAAAAGGGAGGGTATGACTCTCCTTCCGCCCTATGATACTCCCGGTGCAACGGGCATAACAACCGGTAAGGCAGATGCTCTTTACGGCTGTATAAGCTATATAAGCAATTCTAAAAAAGAACACGTTTTGATGACGGATTGCAACCTTATTTGCAGTATGGATTACGAGAAGCTTATAAAGGCTCATATCGCAAATGATGCAGATGCAACCATTGCATATTTTAATGGCAAGCCCTCCGAGCTTGAAAACGGAACCGAGCTTATTATGAATGAGGATGGTCGCATTGTTTCAACAACATTGGTTGATTGCTACAGCGGCAACGTTAACTGCTCGGCAAAGGTTATGGTAATCAGAAGAACGCTTCTTGAAAGGCTTCTTCACGAGGCTCACAGTGCAAAAATCGTTGACCTTGAACCTATTATTTCAAAAAATGTTAAGCATTTGAAAATTTACGGTTATGAGGTAACGGGCTTTGCCAGAGTTCTCGACTCACTTCAAAGCTATTATGATATCAGCCTTGAGCTTCTTAAGCTTGAAAACAGAAAAGAGCTTTTTGATGCCGACAGACCGGTTTACACCAAGGTCAGAGATCAGATTCCCGCTGTTTACGGCATAGGTGCAAATGTTAAAAATTCGCTCATTGCCGATGGCTGTCATATTAACGGCGAGGTTGAAAACTGCATTCTGTTCAGAGGCGTTACGGTTGAAAAGGGTGCAAAGATAAAAAATTCAATAATTATGCAGGATACGGTAGTCGGTGAAAATTCAAGCCTTAACTGCGTAATAATCGATAAAGCAGTGGT
Organism: uncultured Clostridium sp.; assembly: GCA_964571095.1. Taxonomy (GTDB): domain Bacteria; phylum Bacillota; class Clostridia; order Oscillospirales; family Acutalibacteraceae; genus CAG-177. Next base: position 69,571 of record CAZNAC010000004.1, read on the forward strand.
GGTTAAGTCGAATAAAACGCTTTGCGGTGATTCAAGCTACCCTATTTATATCGGTAAGGGAATTGTTATTTGAAAAAGTGAAAGTGTGAAATCAAATGTCCGGAAAAAATATTCTGACAGGTCTTGTATGTGCCGTTGCGCTTATTCTCGTTGTGGTTGTTATTCTTGTTAAAACGGGTGTATTCAACGGTGCGGAGAGAACTACGGAGATGGAAACTATTATAGAAACTTCCGTTGTTTATGAAAGCGAAACAAACGAAGACGGAAGCATACAGTATGTTACGTGGGTTGCCCAGTATCCGAAGCCCAAGTATTCATCAAACTACAGATATCCCACAACCAAGAAAAAAACAACGGTTCCTGCTTCAACGGAGGAAACGACCGCTCCTTTTGTTGAGCAGACCTCTTATGTTGCGGTAACGGATGAAAACGGTTTGCCGAAGTTCGATGAAAACGGCGTTCCGTTCACGGAGGTTTTGACCTATACCGTGCCTGCCGACAGCATAACAACAACCGAGCCGGCAACGGAATTTGTTCCGAGAACAGATGGAGTTGTTGTTACGGGATTTATGGGAAGAACGGAGCTTGATGAAAACGGCAATCCCGTAACGGAGATTGTTACTCTTGACGCTCCTCCGACAACAAAAGCAGATATTTGGAGCCAAAATGTTCAGGCGGGAACAACGAAAAAGGGATTAATCAATATCGAAGCCGACGTAAAAAGAGATGACAACCTTGCACAGGCTGTTGTCAATCAGATTAATTCGGATAGAGAGGCGGCGGGTTTGCCTGCTCTTGAGCATTCAACCGCTCTTAAAGCAACGGCGAGAACCAACAGTATGTCGCTTGCTTTGCCCGATGTTTACGGTGAGCCGACAGCTCCGAATGCTTATACTCTTGTTACAACCTACGGTGGAAATCCTGTTTATCAGACGGTAAAAGCCGCAAACAATGCAACGGTTATGAGTGAGGATACAACCCAAATAGGTGTCGGCGTTGTTGTTTATGACGGAAAGTATTACACAACAGTTATCTTCAGTTGAGAAAGGAAAAACAGATGAAAGTTCTTTATGTTGCGAGTGAGGCACTTCCTTTTGCCGCAAGCGGCGGTCTTGCGGATGTTGCAGGTTCATTGCCTCAAGCTCTCAGAAGACGTAAGGTTGCCGCAAGAGTTGTTATGCCTCTTTACGGCACAATAAGCGATGAGCTGCGTTCAAGTATGAAGTTTATAACAAGCATTATGGTTCCCGTTTCGTGGCGTAGACAGTATTGCGGAATTTTCGAAGCAAAGGCAGGCGGGGTTATATATTATCTTATCGATAATGAATATTATTTCAAAAGAGGCAGCCTTTACGGTCACTACGATGACGGCGAAAGATTTGCGTTCTTTTCGAGAGCGGTTCTTGAAATCATTCCCTATATTGATTTCAAGCCGGATATTATTCACTGTAACGATTGGCAGTCGGCTCTTGTTCCGGTATATTATTCGACGATTTACGGCAACAGAGAGGGTTATACCGGAATAAAAACCGTTTTTACTATCCACAACATTCAGTATCAAGGAAAATACGGCAATGAGATTCTCGGAGATGTTTTCGGACTCGGTGAAGAATCGGCATCGCTTTTGCAGTTCGGCGACTGTCTTAACCTTATGAAAGGCGGCATTGAGTGTGCAAATAAGGTAACAACGGTCAGCAACACTTATGCCGGCGAGATACTTGATCCGTGGTTCAGTCACGGCCTTGATCCAATTCTCAGAGAGAGAAGCTATAAGCTAAGCGGCATACTTAACGGTATAGATACCATTAACTATAATCCCGAAAAGGATAAGGATATCTTCTCGAATTATTCCGCAAAGGAGCCGGAAGGCAAAAAAGAAAACAAAGCCGCTCTCCAACAGATGTTTAATCTCCCTGTCAGAGATGATGTTCCTCTTATGGGAATCGTTTCAAGGCTTGTTGCACACAAAGGTCTTGACCTTATTAAGAGAGTTATGTGGGATATTCTTTCTTCAACCGATATGCAGCTTGTTGTGCTCGGTTCGGGAGATTGGGAATACGAAGCTTTCTTTAAGGAGCTTGCGGCGGCATTCCCCGAAAAGGTCGGTCTTCGTCTCGGCTTTGTTCCCGATATGGCAAGAAAGATTTATGCGGCAAGCGATATGTTCCTTATGCCGTCAAAGAGCGAGCCTTGCGGACTTTCACAGATGGTTGCTCTCAGATACGGCTCGATTCCCATAGTCAGAGAAACAGGAGGACTTAAGGATACCATTACCGACAGCGGTGACGGAAAGGGCAACGGATTTACGTTTAAAAGCTATGATGCCTATGATATGCTTGATGCCATAAGACGTGCTCTCGACGCTTACGGCAACAGAGAATATTGGCAGCAGCTTGTTATCAGAGCACTTAAATGCGATAATAGCTGGGGACGCTCCGCAAAGGACTATATCAAGCTTTACGAGTCAATGCTTTGATTCCGATTCGCCGTATTGATTGAAAAGTAAAAGAAATATTAAAAGCTTTGTACGGATTTTTTGTACAAAGCTTTATGACGATATTTGAAATGTAATTTTGTTTCTTTTCAGCCGTTTATTCGATTTGGCGTGCGGTAATATACGCTTTGTATCGAAAAAACGGCTGTTTATTTTGCGGCTTTTGGCTTTTATCTTAAAAATTCCAACGGAACGGGCGGGCAATTGTCCGAGGCTGCTTTCAAAATAAAATCTTCGGCTTCGCTGACAAGAGTTTTGACAGACTCCGGAACAGGCATTTCGGGAACAGGGTTTTTGCTTTTCGGAAGAGATATGGCACTGTATGCCGCAAGCTCCGCAATGCCCAAATATGTTGTGTTGCAGCAAACATCTCCGTCGATATAAGCCCTGCCGCACCAGTTTTTGGGCAGATTTCCCGCTTTTGCCTGAATAAGAATTATTTTGTAAAAGGCAATTGCGTACAGCATATCAAGCTTCATATTTTCCGTAGGATCGGTATCCTTGATGAGCTGCGTGATTAATGATCCGGCTTTAACAAAGGTTTTTCCGGTTGGCGATGAATCGGAAGAATCGTTTTTATGAAAAAATTCTTCTGTCAGGGAATCAAATTCTCGTCTCTTTTGCGAGCGACCGAGAAGATAGTCGCAGGTTACATCGTAAAAATCGGCAACCTTAACCAAAAAGCTTTGACCGCATTCTCTGATGCCTTTTTCGTAATGCGATAGCAGAGCCTGCGAAATGCCGAGCTTTGCGGCAGCCTCTTTTTGGCTGATTCCTTTTTCTTTGCGTAGCTCGGTTAGGATAATCGGAAAATTCTTGTCCATAAATAACTCCTCAAATGCAATTTGATTAATTATACACCCGATTATACAAATTGTATATTGATAAAACTTACGAAAAACAATTAAATTTTTTGGAGGAAAAATGAAATCCTACACTATACACTTTATAAGAAACGCTCTTACGGATGAAAATCTTGAGGGCAAGTATATCGGTCACACGGATGTTGAACTCAGCGAATACGGAAAGCAACAGCTCACGCAAACCAAAAATGAGCTTATTTATCCTCCGGTTGATGCTGTTTTTACAAGCCCGCTCAAACGCTGTGTTCAAACGGCGGAGATACTTTATCCCGACAAAAAGCCGATAGTTATAGACGGCTTTATTGAATATAATTTCGGCGAGTTTGAAAATAAAACCGCCGAACAGCTAAAAAAATACGAGGAGTTTCCACGTTGGCTTGCGGGCGAAAAGGGCGTAAAGCCTCCGTACGGAGAAAGCAACGAGGAGTTTGCTCAAAGAGTTTGCTCAACCTTTTCAAAGGTTGCACAGGGATTAATGAAAACGGGAACGACCTCTGTGGCAATAGTTACCCACGGCGGAGTTATAATGAGCATTCTTGCGGCGTACGGTATTCCGGAATATCCGATGCACGAATGGCTCACGCCCAACGGCTGCGGCTTTACCGTTAAGCTTAACCCCGCACTTTGGATGAGGTCGGGAAAATTTGAGGTTTTCAGCGAGTTTCCGTATGAAAGGGAAGAATTACCGGATTAAGGAGAAAGAGTTATGGGTACGTTTGCAATTGAAAAGGATGGCTTTAAGCTGAACGGTGAGCCGTTCAGAATTATTGCCGGTGCAATACATTATTTCAGAGTTCCTGCCGAGTATTGGCGTGATAGGCTTATTAAGCTCAAGGCTTGCGGATTTAACACGGTCGAAACCTATGTTGCGTGGAATATGCACGAGAAAAAAGAGGGGATATTCGATTATTCGGATATGCTCGATATCGAAAAATTTCTTGATATTGCCGCAGAGCTTGGCTTATATGCCGTGGTGCGTCCCGGCCCTTATATCTGCTCCGAATGGGATTTCGGAGGACTGCCGTGGTGGCTTCTCAAAAACGATTCAATGGCATTAAGATGTATGGACAAGGATTATCTTGCGGCGGTTGACAGATTTTTCGATGATCTTATTCCGAGAATAGCAAAGCATCAGATAACAAACGGCGGCAATGTTATTCTTGTTCAGGTTGAAAATGAATACGGCAGCTACGGAGATGACAGTGAGTATATTCGCTATCTTGCCAACGGTATGAAAATCAGAGGAATCGAGGTTCCGTTTTTCACATCGGACGGTGCCGAATACCAAATGTTGACAGGCGGAACAGTTCCGGAAATACATAAAACCGCTAATTTCGGTTCGAGAGCGGCAGAACAGTTTGCACGTTTGCGTGAATATCAACCCGACGGCCCGCTGATGTGTACGGAGTTTTGGAACGGATGGTTTGACCATTGGAAAGAGGAGCATCACAGTCGTTGTCCGCAGGATGCGGCAGATGCTCTCGATGAAATTCTTTCGATGGGTGCAAGTGTTTCGGCATATATGTTCCACGGCGGCACAAATTTCGGCTACATGAACGGTGCGAACGATTTCGGTATTTACGAGCCGACTGTTTCAAGCTACGATGACGATGCACCCGTTAATGAAAGCGGAGAGTTGACCGAAAAATATTACAAGTTCAGAGACGTTATTTCAAAATACACCTCCGTTCCCGAAACGGAAATTCCGAAACCGATTAAAAAGAAAAGATATGGTGAAATTGAGTTTACTCATTCCGCAAAGCTTTTCGATTGCCTTGAAGTCCTCTCTACGCCCGTTGAATCCGTTATGCCTATGACGATGGAAAAACTTGACCGAGGATACGGCTTCGTACTCTATAAAGCTTTTGTCAGAGGTCCCAGAGACCCTCAAAAGGTAAGATTGCAGGAGGTTCACGATAGAGGCTATATTTATCTTGACGGTAAATTTGCGGGCATTCAGGACAGAAATGATGCGGAACCGAAGAATACAGTTGAAATCGGTCCCGACGGTGCGGAGCTTGCCGTTCTTGTTGAGAATATGGGAAGGGTGAATTACGGCACAAAGCTTAAAGATGCAAAGGGCATAACTCACGGTATTGGTTTCGGCTATAATTTTGTTTACCATTGGAAAAATTATCCGCTTGAAATTAACGACGTATCGGCAATAAAGTTTAAAGATGAGGTGTCCGAATTTGACGGAACGCCGGTATTTCTAAAAGCTGAATTTGATGTTGATGAATGCTGCGATACTTTTGTTAAGCTTCCGGATTTTAAAAAGGGTATCATTATAGTCAACAACAGGGTTCTTTCAAGATATTGGTGTGTCGGCCCTCAACGCTCGGCGTATTTGCCCGCTCCGTTCCTCAAAAAAGGAAAAAATGAAATTGTTGTTTTTGAGCTTGAGGGCTATGAGAAGGCTGCGGTTATTCTTGACGACGAGGCGGATATCGGCTGAAAAGCCGTCACTTACAGGCGGTCTATAGAATGTTTAAAATAATATAATAAAATCTTTTATACATTGTTATTATTTTCATATTATCTTAGATGGTTTTCCCGTGTGTGCCGAAAGAACCGATTTTCGACACATACGGGGACTTTTCATTGCCGGCAAAAAATGTCATAGCAAAATCAACAAATCGCAAAAAATGTTTAACAAATATTTGTGGCAAAAAGCTTAAAATTTCGTATGAATGCACAAATAAATTTTTTCTGCCAAATATTTATAAGAAAATACTTGACAAATATTTTATTAATTATTATAATATCACATCGCATTGTATAGTGGATTTTAATACCCTATATTTCATCTTATTTTATTATATAAGAGAGAAACGATGGGATATCCGCTGAGTTAAAATTTGGCATTCCCGCATGGAAATGAGAAGAATTAAAGAAACGGAGTGATTTAGCCTAATGCTGAAAATGAATCCCGTTAAAAGAGGAAGCTGCACAAGAATGAGCTTCGGAAAAATCAATGAGGTTATGGATATGCCCAACCTCATCGAGATCCAAAAGGCTTCCTACCAATGGTTCATCGAAACAGGACTCAAAGAGGTTTTCCGTGATACGGCGGACATTACGGATTACACGGGAAACTGGGTGCTCAGCTTTGTTGACTACAGAATAGACGACAAGCCGAAGTATTCGGTTCGCGAATGCAAGGAGAGAGATGCAACATATGCGGCTCCTATGAGAGTGACCGTTCGTTTGCAAAACAAAGAAACAGGCATCATCAAAGAGTCTGAAGTCTTTATGGGTGATTTCCCCATTATGACCGAGAGCGGTACTTTTGTTATCAACGGTGCCGAAAGAGTAATTGTTTCTCAGCTTGTTCGTTCTCCCGGTGTTTACTACGGAATGACTCACGACAAGACCGGTATCGAGCTTTATACCAGCACGATAAACCCCAACAGAGGTGCTTGGCTTGAGTACGAAACCGATGCAAACGATATATTCTATGTTCGTATCGACAAAAACAGAAAAATCTATATAACCGCTTTCATCCGTGCTCTCGGCTTGAGCAGCAATGAGGATATCCGTGCTTTCTTCGGCGAGGATAATAAGCTTGAAGCGACTATGGAAAAGGATGAAACAAAGAATACCGAAGAAGCTCTTATGGAGGTTTTCAAAAAGCTTCGTCCCGGTGAGCCTGTTACTCTCGAATCCGCACAGCAGCATATCGACAATCTTTTCTTTGATTCTCACAGATATGACATTTCCAGAGTAGGACGCTATAAGTATAATAAAAAGCTTTCTATGCTTAACAGACTTCCCGGCTGTACCGTTGCACAGCCCGTTATTTCAGAATATACAGGCGAGCTTCTTGCGGAGCCGGGTGAAATCTTGACCAAGCAGAAGGCAATCGAAATAGAAAATGCAGGCGTTATGAAGGTTGTTGTTGCCTGCGAGGACGGCAGCGAGCTTTATGTTATTTCAAACGGCATGGTTTATGCCGATGAAATTCTTCCCGTTGAATTTACCAAGGAAGAGCTTGAAGAAATCGGTATCAACGAAAAGGTTCGTTATTCCGTACTTCACGAGGTTATCGAAAAATGCGGTGCAGACAAGGAGGCACTCATTGCCGAAATGTCCGAACGCTGTGACGACCTTGTGCCCAAGCACATTATCGTTGACGATATCTTTGCATCCGTTAACTATGTTAACTGCCTTACAAAGCATGTCGGAAATATCGATGACATAGATCATCTCGGCAACAGACGTATCCGCTGCGTAGGTGAATTGCTTCAGAATCAGTTCAGAATCGGTCTTGCGAGAATGGAAAGAGTTGTTCGTGAGAGAATGGCAATTCAAGCACAGGAGGATGAAGATAAGATTACTCCGCAAACTCTTATCAACATTCGTCCCGTTATGGTCGCAATTAAAGAATTTTTTGGCTCATCGCCTCTTTCGCAGTTTATGGATCAGCACAACCCCCTTGCGGAGCTTACGCATAAGCGTCGTCTTTCCGCTCTCGGCCCCGGCGGTCTTTCAAGAGACAGAGCGGGATTTGAGGTTCGTGACGTTCACTATTCGCATTACGGCAGAATGTGTCCCATTGAAACTCCCGAAGGCCCCAACATCGGACTTATTTCATATCTTGCAACCTTTGCGAGAATTAACGAATACGGCTTTATCGAAACTCCTTACAGAAAAATCGATAAGCAAACGGGCAAGGTTCTCGATGAGGTTGAATATATGACTGCCGATACAGAGGACGAATACATTGTTGCTCAGGCAAACGAAGCACTTGATGAAAACAATTGCTTTGTCAGACAGAAGATTACCGCAAGATACAGAGATGAATTTATTGAAATCGACCGTTCAAGGGTTGATTATATGGATATCTCTCCCAAGATGGTTGTTTCGGTTGCCACTGCGATGATTCCTTTCCTCGAAAACGATGACGCAAACCGTGCATTGATGGGCTCGAATATGCAGAAGCAGGCAGTTCCACTTCTCAAAACCGAAGCTCCCATAGTCGGCACCGGAATGGAATATAAAGCGGCGGTCGATTCAGGCTCCGTAATTCTTGCAAAAGAAGGCGGCGTAGTCAGCAAGGTAAGTGCGGATTCCATTGATATTCTTGAAGACAGCGGCAAAAGCAGACACTATGAGCTTATCAAATTTATGCGTTCCAATCAGGGAACCTGCATAAATCAACGCCCCATTGTTTCACTGGGTCAGCGTGTTGAAAAGGATGAGGTCATTGCTGACGGCCCCGCAATTGACCACGGTGAAATCAGCCTCGGAAAGAACGCCCTTGTCGGCTTTATGACGTGGGAGGGCTACAACTACGAGGACGCAGTTCTCATTAACGAAAAGCTTGTTCGTGACGATGTTTACACATCGGTTCATATAGAAGAATATGAGACCGAAGCGAGAGATACAAAGCTCGGTCCCGAAGAAATAACAAGAGATATTCCCAATGTCGGCGAGGATGCTCTCGGCAACCTTGACGAACGCGGAATTATCAGAATCGGTGCGGAGGTTCATTCCGGCGATATTCTTGTAGGTAAGGTAACACCCAAGGGTGAAACGGAGCTTACTGCAGAGGAAAGACTTCTTCGTGCGATTTTCGGCGAAAAGGCAAAGGAAGTCAGAGATACTTCGCTCAAGGTTCCTCACGGTGAATATGGCATTGTTGTTAATGTTGAGGTTTTCACAAGAGAAAACAGCGATGAGCTTTCACCGGGCGTTAATAAGGTTGTTCGTTGCTATATTGCACAGAAGCGTAAGCTTTCCGTCGGCGATAAGATGGCGGGCAGACACGGTAACAAGGGCGTTGTTTCGAGAATTCTTCCTCAGGAGGATATGCCTTTCCTTCCCGACGGTACTCCTCTTGATATCGTTCTTAATCCTCTCGGCGTTCCCTCACGTATGAATATCGGTCAGGTTCTTGAAGTTCATCTCGGCTTTGCCGCAAGAAATCTCGGAATCAATGTTATGACTCCCGTTTTCGACGGTGCACACGAAGATGATATTACCGAGGCGTTTAAAGAAGCAAACCGCATTGCGATGGAAAAAGCCGAAAAAGAAGCGGCTGAAAAGGGCGTTGAATTTGATCCCTCAACCGTTCCGCAGCTCAGCCTTGACTGTAAATCAATTCTTACCGACGGTCGTACCGGCAGACAATTCGATAATCCCGTAACCGTCGGCGTTATGTATTATCTTAAACTCCATCATCTGGTTGACGATAAGATTCACGCCCGTTCAACAGGCCCGTATTCACTTGTTACTCAGCAGCCCTTGGGCGGTAAAGCTCAATTCGGCGGTCAGCGTTTCGGTGAAATGGAAGTTTGGGCACTTGAAGCTTACGGTGCAGCTTATACTCTTCAGGAAATCCTCACCGTTAAGTCCGATGATGTTGTCGGTAGAGTTAAGACTTACGAAGCGATTGTTAAGGGCAATAACGTTCCCACACCGGGCGTTCCCGAATCCTTTAAGGTTCTCATTAAAGAGCTTCAGGCACTTGCACTTGATGTTAGGGTTCTTGATGAAAACAATGAGGAAATCGACCTTCGCCAGTCATTTGATAATGACGATGTCGGATTTGTTTCCGACGATAAGGCGTTCCAGCAGGTCAATGATGCCGAAGGCAGCGATGAATTTATGATTGATGAAGACAGCGAAGATAATGATATTTTTATCAGAGCTTTTGATGAAGAAGAAGATTTCGATATGGATGATGAAATCGGCGTTGAAGATTTCGGCATTGACTTTGAAACCTCGGAGGACGACTATAACTAACGGAAGGGGCATCGTTTAATGGAAAACATTGAAGCAAACAGCAATCTTACATTTGAATCCATAAAAATCGGTCTTGCATCTCCCGACCAGATCAGAGCTTGGTCCTACGGTGAGGTTAAAAAGCCCGAAACAATAAATTACAGAACTCTCAAGCCCGAAAAGGACGGCCTTTTCTGCGAAAAGATTTTCGGACCTCAAAAGGACTGGGAGTGCCATTGCGGAAAATACAAAAGAATCCGCTATAAGGGCAAGGTTTGCGAACGCTGTGGCGTTGAAATAACAAGATCAAAGGTTCGTCGTGAAAGAATGGGCCATATCGAGCTTGCAACTCCCGTTTCGCACATCTGGTATTTCAAGGGAATCCCCTCAAGAATGGGACTTATCCTTGATATATCACCGAGAGATCTTGAAAAAGTTCTCTATTTCGCAAAACACATAGTTATTGATCCCGGCGATACGCCGCTTGAAAAATATCAGACTCTTGATGAAAAAGATTACGAAGAATACAGACTTCGTTATGAAGATGATTTCAGAGCCGGTATGGGTGCGGAAGCAATAAAAGAGCTTCTTGCGGAAATCGATCTTGATGTTCTCTCGGCAGAGCTGAAGCAGGAGATGGATGCCGCATCGGGGCAGAAAAAAGCAAAAGCCTTAAAACGTCTTGAAGTTGTTGAAGCGTTTAGACAATCAGGTAACAGACCGGAGTGGATGATACTTGATGTTATCCCCGTTATTCCTCCCGAAATCAGACCTATGGTTCAGTTGGAGGGTGGCAGATTCGCAACATCCGACCTCAATGACCTTTACAGACGAGTTATCAACAGAAACAATCGTCTTGCAAAGCTTATGGAGCTTGGCTCTCCCGAAATTATTATCAGAAACGAAAAGAGAATGCTTCAAGAGGCCGTTGACGCTCTCATAGACAACGGCAGAAGAGGCAGACCTGTTACAGGTCCCAACAACAGAGCACTTAAATCTCTTTCCGATATGCTTAAAGGTAAGCAAGGTCGTTTCAGACAGAACCTTCTCGGTAAGCGTGTTGACTACTCCGGCCGTTCGGTTATCGTTGTCGGTCCCGAACTCAAGCTTTATCAGTGTGGTCTTCCCAAGGAAATGGCTCTTGAGCTTTTCAAGCCTTTTGTTATGAAACGCCTTGTTGAAACAGAGGTTGCGGGTAATGTTAAGTCGGCTCGTAAAATGGTTGAACGTTCAAATCCCGCCGTATGGGATGCACTTGAAGTTGTTATCAAGGATCACCCCGTTATGCTTAACCGTGCTCCTACGCTTCACAGACTCGGTATTCAAGCTTTCGAGCCGGTGCTTGTTGAGGGTAGAGCCATAAGACTTCATCCGCTTGTTTGTACAGCATTCAATGCCGACTTTGACGGTGACCAGATGGCTGTTCACGTTCCCCTTTCGGCGGAGGCACAGGCGGAAGCAAGATTCCTTATGCTTGCCGCAAATAACCTTCTCAAGCCCTCCGACGGACGCCCCGTTGCCGTTCCCACTCAGGATATGATCCTCGGTTCGTATTACCTTACAATGGTAAACGATAATAATCCCGAAAACTCCGATTATAATCCCGATGATCCCTGCGAGCCGGGTGCCGCTGTTGAAGCAAAGGACGAAAACGGCAATCCCATACTCGATGAAAACGGCGAAAGAATTCTTATTTATAAAACATTTACAAGCGTTGATGAAGCAATGATGGCTTACGACGAAGGCGATATCGGACTTCATGTCAATATCAAAATTCGTATGTCAAAAGAAATTAACGGCAAGATTGTTACAAAGCTTGTTAAAACAACGCTCGGAAAGGTTATTTTCAACGATCCCATTCCGCAGGATCTCGGATTTATCGACAGAACGGATCCCGAAAATATCTTTACACCCGAAGTTGATATACTTGTAAATAAAAAGGTTCTCGGCAAGATTATTGACCGCTGCATCAAGGTTCACGGAACCGCTATTGCGGCAGATACGCTTGATAAAATCAAGGCACAGGGATATAAATATTCAACTCGAAGCGGTATTACGGTTGCTGTTATCGATGCAACCATTCCGCCGAAGAAAAAAGAGCTTCTTGCACAAGCCGAAGATAAAGTTACAAAGATTTCAAAGCATTATGAGAGAGGTCTTATTACCAACGATGAACGCTCCGAGGGCGTTATCAAGGCTTGGGATGAATGTTCAAAAGAAGTTGCCTTAGAGCTTAAAAAGAACTTTAAGAGATTCAATCCCATTAATATGATGCTTGATTCCGGTGCCCGTGGTAATGATTCACAGCTTCGTCAGCTTGCAGGTATGCGTGGTCTTATCGCCAACACCGCAGGTAAAACAATTGAAGTTCCCATTAAGGCCAACTACCGAGAGGGACTTAATATTTCCGAATACTTCATTTCGTCCCGTGGTGCTCGTAAGGGACTTGCCGATACCGCTCTGCGTACGGCTGACTCGGGTTATCTTACCCGCCGTCTTGTTGACGTTTCTCAAGATGTTATCATTCGTCAGGAGGATTGCGGCTGTACCGACGGCACCAACGTTTATGATATTTATGACGGTGATCCCAAGTTCGGAGGCAGAAAGATTGTAGGTCTTGCCGAAAGACTTACGGGCAGATTCCTCCTTGATGATTACGTTGATCCCGAAACGGGCGTGCTTCTTGCATCAAAGGATGAAATGATGACCGAAGCAATTGCCGAAAGGGTTGCGTCGAGTGTTCAAAAGGAAACCGATAAAAAAATTGCAGCCGGAGAGCTTCCGGAGGGTGCAAGAGCACAAATCAAGATTCGTTCGCTGCTTTCGTGCTGCTCCGAACATGGTGTATGTATCAAGTGCTATGGTGCTAACCTTGCAACCGGTGAGCCGGTAACGGTTGGTGAAGCGGTTGGTATTATTGCCGCCCAGTCGATCGGTGAACCCGGTACACAGCTTACAATGAGAACGTTCCACACTGGTGGTGCTGCCGACCAGTCCGATATCACGACCGGTCTTCCCAGAATCGAGGAGCTTTTTGAAGCTCGTAAGCCCAAGATGCTCGCAATTATGAGCGAAATCGACGGTGTTGTTTCGTTCCGTGAAATCAAGAAGAGTCAGCACGTTGTTGTTACAAGCGATGACGGCGATGAAAGAACCTACCTTATTCCTTACGGATTCCGTCTCAGAGTTGAGGAAGGTCAGAGAGTTACAAAGGGTGCTCAGCTTACCGAAGGTGCTCAGAATCCGCACGATATTCTTGCAATTCTCGGCGTTGAAGCCGTTCACGATTATCTTATCAGAGAAGTTCAGAGAACCTACCGTATGCAGGGTGTTGATATCAACGATAAGCATATCGAGGTTATCGTTCGTCAGATGATGAGAAAGGTTAGAGTGGCAAATGCCGGTGCAACCAAATTCCTTCCCGGTTCTGTTGTTGAAAAGATGGAATTCCGTCTTGAAAACGAAAAAATCGCCAAGGAAGCTGCTGAGTCGGGAACCGAACCCGCTTTTGCAACCTGCATTCCGACTCTTATGGGTATTACAAAGGCTTCTCTTGCAACGGATTCGTTCCTTTCAGCCGCATCCTTCCAGGAAACAACGAGAGTTCTTACCGATGCCGCAATCAAGGGCAAGGTTGATCCTCTTATGGGACTTAAAGAAAATGTTATTATCGGTAAGCTCCTTCCCTCAGGTACGGGTATGAAGTGCTATGGCAATGTTGAGGTATATCCCACGGGCAATAGCAATACTGCCGAAAATGCAGAGTGATTTTTGTTAAAACTGTTGACAAACAGAGTTGCTATGTGATAAAATACAAAATTGTGGTGTCCGAAACTTCCGCACTCTGTGTGCGGAGTTTCGTCACGATATAAATTTTGAGGAAAGGAGAGAGTTTTTTGCCTACCTTTAATCAGCTTGTTCGTAACGGCAGAGAAACACTTGAAAGAAAACCCAAGGCACCTGCACTTCTTAAAGGCTTGAATTCAAAGAAGAATGTTCTTACAGATCAGGATTCACCTCAGAAGCGTGGCGTATGCACCGCTGTTAAAACTGCAACCCCCAAAAAGCCCAACTCGGCTCTTCGTAAAATCGCAAGAGTTCGTCTTACAAACGGCATCGAGGTTTCAGCTTATATTCCCGGTGTAGGACACAACCTTCAGGAGCACTCGGTTGTTCTTATCAGGGGCGGTCGTGTTAAGGACCTTCCCGGTGTTCGTTACCACATTATCCGCGGTACACTTGATACTCAGGGCGTTAACGGCAGAATGCAGAGCCGTTCAAAGTACGGTGCAAAGCGTCCCAAGGCAGCCAAGAAGTAATTTACCGCAAACCTATTTATTTGAGACAAATCTTCTTGCAGGCTGAAAAAGAAAATTCTTTTTTAACCAATGCAAGGTATATTATATATTATAGTATGCCTCTGCGTTGGCGCCACGGGAATTTGTCACTCGAGTACCTATGATATCATTACTATGAAGGAGGGAAGCGAAGTGCCAAGAAGAGGCAATATCGCAAAACGTGAAGTTTTGCCCGATCCGCTTTACAACTCAAAGCTCGTAACCCGTCTTATCAACAATGTTATGTATGACGGTAAGAAGGGCGTTGCTCAGAAGATCGTTTACGATGCTTTTGATATTATCAAAGAAAAAACAGGCAAAGAACCCCTTGAGGTTTTTGAGGCAGCAATGGAAAACGTTATGCCCGTGCTTGAAGTTAAAGCTCGCCGTGTCGGCGGTGCAACCTATCAGGTTCCCATGGAGGTTCGCCCCGAGAGAAGACAGACTCTCGGTCTTCGTTGGATAACAACCTACAGCCGTCTTCGTTCGGAAAGAACGATGAAGGAAAGACTTGCCAACGAAATCATTGATGCCACCAATTCAACCGGTTCGGCATTCAAAAAGCGTGAGGATACCCACAAGATGGCAGAATCCAACAAGGCTTTTGCACATTTCAGATGGTAATCACAGCAGAGTTAAATATTTTTGTTTTAGAATTATTCGGAGGTTTTTATGCCAAGACAGGTATCTCTTGAGATGACCAGAAACATTGGTATTATGGCTCACATTGACGCCGGCAAAACAACCACGACCGAGCGTATCCTGTTTTATACAGGTAAAACTCATAAAATAGGCGAAACACACGATGGCGCCGCAACAATGGACTGGATGGAGCAGGAGCAGGAGCGTGGTATTACCATCACATCCGCTGCTACCACCTGTTTTTGGAAGGATCACCGTGTAAACATCATTGATACTCCGGGCCACGTTGACTTCACTGTAGAAGTTGAGCGTTCACTCAGAGTTCTTGATGGTTCCGTTACGGTTCTTTGTGCAAAGGGCGGCGTTGAGCCTCAGTCCGAAACTGTTTGGAGACAGGCGGACAAGTACCATGTTCCCAGAATGGTCTATGTTAATAAGATGGACATTATGGGCGCTGATTTTTATCGCGTCATCGATATGATGAAGGAACGCCTTAAATGTAATGCCGTTCCTATTCAGCTCCCCATCGGTGCTGAATCGGATTTTAAGGGAATCATCGACCTTGTTATTATGAAGGCCTATTATTATAATGATGATAAGGGCATTGATATTTCGGTTGAAGATATTCCCGATGATATGAAAGAAATTGCTCAAAAGTATCATGATGAGCTTATTGAGCACGTTGCCGAGCAGGACGATGCACTTCTTGAGAAGTTCTTTGAAGGTGAAGAGCTTACTGTTGAAGAAATCAAAACCTGCATCAGAAAAGCGACAATCGCAAATACAATGGTTCCCGTTGTTTGCGGTACTTCATATCGTAACAAGGGTGTTCAGCTTCTGCTTGATGCAGTTGTTGATTATATGCCCGCCCCCACAGATATTGAAGCAATTAAGGGTATCAATCCCAAGACGGACGAAGAAGAAGTCAGACATTCTTCCGATGATGAGCCTTTCTCGGCTCTTGCATTCAAGATTGCTACCGATCCGTTCGTAGGTAAGCTCTGCTTCTTCAGAGTTTATTCAGGTAAGGTTGATACCGGTGCATCGGTATACAATTCAACAAAGGATACTAATGAACGTATGGGACGTATCCTTCAGATGCATTCAAATCACAGACAGGATATCGATACCTGCTACGCAGGCGATATCGCCGCTTGTGTAGGCGTTAAGCAAACAACAACAGGTGACACACTCTGTGATCCCAAGCATCCCGTTATTCTTGAATCAATGGAGTTCCCCGAGCCTGTTATCAGAGTTGCCATCGAGCCTAAGACCAAAGCAGGTCAGGAAAAGATGGGTATCGCTCTTGCAAAGCTTGCAGAGGAAGATCCCACATTCAGATGCTATACGGACGAAGAAACAGGCCAGACCATTATTGCAGGTATGGGTGAGCTTCATCTTGAAATTATCGTTGACAGACTTCTTCGTGAATTTAAGGTTGAAGCTAATGTCGGTAAGCCTCAGGTTGCTTACCGTGAAACAATTACCAAGGCTGCCGATACGGATACCAAGTATTCGCGTCAGTCGGGCGGTAAAGGTCAGTACGGTCACGTTAAGATGAGAATTGAACCCAACCCCGAAAAGGGCTATGAGTTTGTTAACAACATTGTCGGCGGTGCTATTCCCAAGGAATATTTCAACGCTATTGAAGCAGGTGTTAAGGGTGCAATGCTTTCCGGTACGCTTGCAGGCTACAATGTTGTTGATGTTAAGGTTACTCTTTACGACGGTTCATATCACGAAGTTGACTCGTCTGAAATGGCGTTCAAAATTGCCGCATCAATGGCATTTAAGGATGCAATGAGAAAAGCGGCTCCCATTCTTATGGAGCCTATTATGAAAACCGCTGTTATCGTTCCCGATGAATATATGGGCGATGTTATCGGTGATATTAACTCACGCCGTGGTATGATTCAGGGAACTGAAACAAGAACGGGTGCAGTTCAGATTAACGCAAACATTCCTCTTTCAAATATGTTCGGCTATGCAACTGCTTTGCGTTCCAGAACTCAAGGACGCGGTCAGTACGCTATGGAACCCAGCCATTATGCAGAGGTTCCCAAGTCAATTGCCGAAAAAGTTATCAGTGAAAGATAATTGTTTTTGTTAATTTTCAAAAAAGGCTTGAAATTTAAGCCTATACTTGTTAAAATGAAATCATGCTTACGCATGGATAATAAATTTGCTTATTAAAAGGGAGGAAAACCACAATGGCAAAAGCAAAATTCGAACGCAATAAGCCCCACGTTAACATTGGTACTATTGGTCACGTTGACCACGGTAAGACAACTCTTACAGCTGCAATCACTAAGACGCTCGCTATGAAGGGCGGCGCAGATTTCGTTGATTATGCAAACATCGATAAGGCTCCCGAAGAGAGAGAGCGTGGTATTACAATTAATACTTCACACGTTGAGTATGAGACCGAGACTCGTCACTATGCTCACGTTGACTGCCCGGGTCACGCCGACTATATCAAGAACATGATCACCGGTGCTGCTCAGATGGACGGTGCTATCCTTGTTATCGCTTCAACTGACGGCCCCATGGCTCAGACTAAAGAACACCTTCTTCTTGCTCGTCAGGTTGGCGTTCCCAAGATCATCGTTTTCATGAACAAGGTTGATCAGGTTGACGATCCCGAACTTCTTGAGCTTGTTGAAATGGAAATCCGTGAAACACTTGCTGAGTACGGCTTCGATGAGGAAGCTCCCATCATCAAGGGTTCGGCTCTTAAGGCTCTTGAGTATGCAGGCGGCGACACAGAAGCTGCTGAGCTTGCTCCCATCTGGGAACTCATGAATGCTGTTGATACCTATATCCCCACTCCCGACAGAAAGGCAGACCTTCCCTTCCTTATGCCTGTTGAAGACGTATTCACCATTACCGGTCGTGGTACTGTTGCTACAGGTAGAGTTGAAAGAGGTCAGCTCAAGACTTCTGAAGAAGTTGAAATCGTTGGTCTTACCGACGAAAAGAGAAAGACTGTTGTTACAGGTATCGAAATGTTCCGCAAGATCCTCGACTATGCAGAGGCTGGCGACAACATCGGTGCTCTTCTTCGTGGTGTTCAGAGAAACGAAATCGAAAGAGGACAGGTTCTCTGCAAGCCCGGTTCAATCAACCCCCACACAAAGTTCAAGGGACAGGTTTACGTTCTTACTAAGGAAGAAGGCGGCCGTCATACTCCTTTCTTCAACAACTATCGTCCTCAGTTCTATTTCAGAACAACTGACGTTACAGGCGTTATCTCCCTTCCCGAAGGCACTGAAATGTGCATGCCCGGCGACAACGTTGATATGGATGTTGAGCTTATCACTCCCATCGCTATCGAAAAGGGACTTCGTTTTGCTATCCGTGAAGGCGGCAGAACTGTTGGTTCAGGCGTTGTTATCGAGATCAACGAATAATTAATTTTGACGGCAGTTTAACTGCAGCATAAATTAGATTAATAAGATACGGTATAGCTCATTTTGTGAGTTATACCGTGTTTTTTTGCACAAAAAAGCTTGCGGAGCAGCACTTTATCTCCACAAGCTTTTTAGCATTTAATCAAAGGCGATTACAATATAATATCATCGATATTCGATATTTCGGTAACGGTAAAAATCTCCGCTTCAACTGATTTTGTGCTTTCATCAAAGGGTGTATCGATAATTGCCGTTTTAATTTTCATTCCGTCATGCATGGGTGTCAAATCCGAGCTTACAAAAAATGCCATACAATTTGAACCGCTTGCGTTGGGAACGGAATCAAGAAATTCTTTCAGCTTAATTTCAATTGAAACGTTTTTTTCGGTTTCGTATGTAACGGCGATAAAATATTTACCGACGGGACATATCGGGGAAAAGCTGTCGATGAAATTTTTTCTTTGAGTTTCAATTTCTTCGGGAGTGCACATTTGGCGGAATCTCTCACTACCGAAAAGCTGCTCCATTTCATCATACATATCAATCAGCTTGATTTCCCTTATGAAAATCTTTTTGCCGTTCTTCAAATTGATTTCCGTTTCGCTGTCACCGATATTAAGGGTTATCGGTGTTTCTTCAACTCTGCGAACAAAGCTCGGAGCAAAAGAAAGCGTCATTTTATCTGCGATATCCGCAATAGAATCGGCTTCTTCGGAAAAAGAAATCTTATGAGAATATAAGCGTTGAAACGGAATGTTGAAAAATTTGTCATTTCTCCATCCCGCACGGATAAATTCAAAAAGAAGGATTTGATTATCATCAATATAATTATCAAGCAGGTTTGCAAGTCCTTCGCAAGAATTCAGCTCTGTATTTCCCGAAGCAATTTTTTCAATCTCGACGAAGTTATCATCAAGAGAAATGCTTTGTCTTTCGGATTCTCTGAATGTAGGAACGTGAGTGCAGTCAGTTAAATTTTCTTCATCAATTTGATTTTTCAGCTCGTAGAGGTCTTCGTTATATGAAATGATAAGAGCATTAATATGTTTTTTTTCACGATAAAATCCGACAAAATGATAGTCGGTCTTCTCGATTGAAAAGTCTTTTCCGATAATTTTGATTTCATCGATTTTGCCCAAGCATTCCGCAACATAATTCAGATTCATTTTCTGATTATTCCTTTCTCAACTGCCGTGTGTGCACAGAGCCTAAGTATTTCAAAGGTGCTTTTATCAATTTCATTCGGACAAAATGAATTATCATAAATACTTTCTTCAAATATCATTTCATAAAAACAAGCCCCCGAGAGATAACTGCCGAGGGAATTTGCACGGCAACCGTCAACAGTTAAAGAATCGGTTACGGTGTTGCGGGCACTTTGCCATGCCCTGCCGCTCGGAATGATAAAATCAATATCAGCCTCCAAAGATGCGTTGGCGTAAGCTTGAGTGAGAGCCTTGTACATCTCGTTTTGGTCTTTGCCGTAATATCCGAAAGCACGATAGTTGCAATTTTTGTCGTATGCCCAAGTTTGATGAAGCATTATTTTTGCATTTGGTTTAACCATTCTGCAATATTCGGCAAGCTCCGAAAGATAAGGAGAAAAGCTTTCGGGTATTCCGCTAAGCTCGCCGCATTGTTGCAGAACGATAACATCCCATTCCTCATCTTCAACAGCTTCGTGCAGTGCAACCTCGTCTGCACGGTTCATTTCCGTTTCATTGGGAAGATAGATTTCATAATCATATTCTGTATTTTCTTTACGCCAATTGTTCCAATGCGTTTCAAGTGAGCACTCTTTAATAAAAAGATTGCAAAGCAACAGCTCTTTTCCTGCCGCTTTTGCCATTTCGGGTATAAATCTGTGTGCATCCGTTGAAAATTCGTTGCCGATTGAAAGTACATTCATTTATTTTTCACCTTTAAATATTTTTGAAAGAGCTTTTTTATCTTCGTCCGAATTGCATCTTTCCATAATCACAAAATAAAGCGTAGCAAGGAAAAGATAAGGGAACGGAGCAAAAATGCCGGGATTCACAAGTGACATAAGCTCAAGACCGAGATATGAAATAAAAAGAATTATATTAAAAAAGGTAAAGTTTTTAAATAAGGTTTTAATCCTGAGAAAAATAAGATAGCCATAAGCAAGAACACCGCAGATACCGAAGCTGCCGATAACCTGAATAGGAGAGCAGTGGTACCAGCAAAGAGCGTGGGCGGCACTTTTGTGAATATCACGGTTACCCATATAACCTATCCCTCTGCCGAAAAGGGGATTGGCTTTAAAATCTTCAATGCCTCTCGGAATGAGCTGTAAACGAATCGAGTTTTCGTTGGGATCAATCAATCGCATCAACGTATAACTAAGGGTGTCTGTCCATATATTATATGTAAGAGCGGTTAAAACAATCGAAGTAATAATTACAAATGAAATGTAAAGTCGATGCTTTTTATCGATAACAAACATTGCGATGATACAAATTATAAGTTCGATTAAACCGAAAAGCATTCCGCCTCTGGAGCCGGTAAAAAGGATAAAAACATAATCGATAATTCCCAGTAGAAAATATCCGAATTTATTTACCGATTTATAGAACGGAAAGGGCATTGCAAGCATCAGGAGAGTTGCGGCATTGTTACGCCATTGGAACGGAATTATATCAAATTTTTCGGCAAGTAAATCACGGTGACTGAAATATTCTTCAAAAAGGCAAACACCAAGCAGAAGAATAATGCAGATCATCATTTTTGAGAATCTATCGGAAAAAGGACAAAAGCTGTCATTTTTTAGAGTTGCACTCATATAAGAATAAGCCAGCAGCATACCGAAGCCGAGAACAAAAACATAAAAAATCGATGTGTAATTAAAATATTCTTTTGGAGAAATTATGCCTACACCGCCGAGCGTGACGGCAATCGAAGCGGCAAGTACTCCGTAAAAACAGCTTCCCTTTGCAAGCTTCGGTTTATATTTGATAAAATGAAAAACAACAAGAGCTGCAATTATCGGAGCAATCCACCAAAAATTAATAAAATCATCAAACGAGTTTTTGCACCGTATGGCAAAGCAAACGGTAAACATAAGCGTTTGCAGCATGGAAATCCAATCGTTGCAAACTGCCATTTGCAGGGCAAAAATAAAAACAAAAAGGATTGTTCCGACTATTTCACTGCTTGTAAAAACAATTACGCACGCTAATGCAAAAAGAACAGCCGTAAAATGATTTGATACCAAAAAACTTTTGATTTTATCCATAATTACCTCATTCATATTTCTAAATAATTAGGTAAAATAATACATTTATAATATACCAATTCGGTTTGTTAAAGTCAATAATTAAGATGAATTGTAACTATATTGTAAGATGTTTTGAAACTAATTATTACAATATTGTTAATTTTAGGAAAAAGACTTGATTTTTTCGGAATAAGCGACTAAAATACAAATTAGCACTCGAGGAACAAGAGTGCTAAAATTACAAATAATTTATCGGAGGTAATAAATATGACTATTAAACCGCTTGCAGACAGAGTTGTTGTTAAGCTTGTTGAGGTTGAGGAAACCACAAGCAGTGGAATCATTCTTGCGGCATCCGCACAGGAGAAGCCCCAAATCGCACAGGTTGTTGCGGTTGGCCCCGGCGGAATGATTGACGGCAATAATGTTGAAATGTATGTTAAGGTTGGCGACAGAGTAATAACAAGCAAATATTCCGGTACGGAAGTAAAACTCAACAAGGAAGAATACACTATCGTTAAGCAGAGCGATATTCTTGCAATTGTTGAATGATAACAATCAGATTTATAGGAGGATTTAATTATGGCAAAGCAAATTATTTATGGCGAAGAAGCTCGCAAGGCTCTTCAGGCAGGCGTTGATAAGCTTGCAAATACAGTTAAAATAACACTTGGCCCCAAGGGCAGAAATGTTGTTCTTGATAAGAAATACGGTGCACCGCTCATCACAAATGACGGCGTAACAATCGCAAAGGAAATCGAGCTTGAGGATCCGTTTGAAAATATGGGTGCACAGCTTGTTAAAGAGGTTTCAACAAAAACAAACGATGTTGCCGGCGACGGAACAACAACCGCAACCCTTCTTGCACAGGCTCTTATCAGAGAGGGTATGAAAAATGTTACTGCCGGTGCAAATCCGATGATAGTTAAAAAGGGTATGGCAAAGGCTGTTGATGCCGCTGTTGAAGCAGTTAAAAGCAATTCAAAGCCCGTTTCAAGCTCCGATGATATCGCAAGAATCGCAACCATTTCGTCCGCAGATGAGGAAGTGGGTAAGTTTATTGCCGATGCGATGGAAAAGGTTACATCCGACGGAGTTATCACCGTTGAAGAATCGAAAATTGCCGTTACAGAATCCGAGGTTGTTGAGGGTATGCAGTTTGACAGAGGATATATCTCACCCTATATGGTAACGGATACGGATAAAATGGAAGCTGTTATCGACGATGCTCTTATTCTTATTACGGATAAGAAAATTTCAAACATTCAGGATCTTCTTCCGCTCCTTGAGCAGATTATGCACGCAGGCGGAAAGCTCATTATAATCGCAGAAGATGTTGAGGGCGAAGCTCTTTCGACAATTCTCGTTAACAAGCTTCGCGGAGTATTTACCTGCGTATGCGTTAAAGCTCCCGGCTTCGGCGACAGAAGAAAGGAAATGCTTCAGGATATCGCAATCCTTACCGGCGGTGAGGTTATCACCTCCGATCTCGGTCTTGAGCTTAAAGATACCCAAATCGCACAGCTCGGCAGAGCACGTCAGGTTAAGGTTTCAAAAGAAAATACAATTATCGTTGACGGTGCCGGTGACAAAGACGACATTGCATCGAGAGTTTCGCAGATTAAGCTTCAAATCGAAAATACGACTTCGGATTTCGACAGAGAGAAGCTTCAGGAAAGACTTGCAAAGCTTTCGGGCGGCGTAGCTGTTATCAAGGTCGGTGCTGCAACCGAAACGGAAATGAAAGAAAAGAAGCTCCGTATTGAGGATGCTCTTGCCGCAACAAAGGCAGCGGTTGAAGAAGGCTGCGTTGCAGGCGGTGGCGTTGCCCTTCTTAATGCTGTCGGAAATGTTAAAGCACTTCTTGACACAACAGATGATGTTGACGAAAAAACAGGTATCAAGATTGTTCTTAAAGCACTTGAAGAACCTGTACGCCAGATTGCCGCAAACGCCGGACTTGAAGGCTCGATTATTATCAATGCAATTCAGGAAAGCGGAAAGATTGGCTATGGCTATGATTTTGCAAAGGATATCTATTGCGATATGGCATCGGCAGGTATTCTTGATCCCACAAAGGTAACTCGTTCGGCACTTCAGAATGCATCGTCCGTTGCATCGATGGTGCTTACCACCGAGAGCCTTGTAACCGATAAACCCGATCCCGCAGCAGATGCCGCACAGGCTGCTGCAATGGCTGCACAGGGCGGCGGAATGTATTAATCCATAAAGCAATTTTTCGGACCTGCACAAAGCGTGCAGGTTCTTTTTTATGTATTGTTCGATAAAATTTTGTAAAAAAATTTTTTTAATATATATAGGGCTTTGATTTGCAAGAAAACACAAAATCTATAAAAAAGAACTGCTTAAAGGTGCAAAATTAATATTTTGTTAATTAAAAATTAATGAAATGGCATATTATAGAGTTTGACAATCGGGAAATTATATGATAAAATTCAAATATCAATTATTTGATTAAATTCAGGAGGACAAAAAGATGAAAAAAGCAAAATCAATTCTTGCACTTTTTATGGCAATTCTCACTCTTATGAGCTTTGCCGTAACGGGCAGTGCAGCAACGGCTGCCGCCGAAGAAAAGGAATCCAATGATGTCATCGGAAGTGCAAATGCTTTCGGTTTCGGAACCGAAATCAAGGGCAATCTTGCAACAGCGGACGATACAGACTGGTATTCTTTTAAAAGCGATGCCGCAGGTCTTGCTTGCGTAACAATTAAACACAATGAAATTGCAGATGCGAGCAAGGATATTGCGTATTTCCAAATTACCGTTTACGGTGATGCAAACGGAACAAAGTCTATTGTTGATTTCCGTTCAACAGGTGCCGAAAAATCCATTTCGTCGCCTTCTTTTGCAATCGATGCAAACAAAACCTACTACATAAAAATCGAGATGGGTACAACTCACAGTGCTACTCTTGAATATTCGATTACCGCAAGCTTTGATAAGGGTGCCTATACCGAAAAAGAGCCGAACAATCAGTCTGCAACGGCAACCGAACTTGAGCTTTCAACAAAGGGAAGCACAAAGCAGTATTACGGAACAATCGATTCAACCGGCGAAGATGTTGATTTTTACAGAGTTTCTCCCACAAATCAAGGCGTAATCTACCTTTATCTCTATAACGGTGCAATTGCCGGTGACTTTAAAGCTACTCTTTATACTCACGATGAAAAGGCAGACGGCGTGCTTGAGGAAGTTGAAATTTCTTCAATTTCAATCAACAGCAACGAAGACCAAAAAAGGAGCGTTGCCATCGGTGTTACAGCTAAGGAATATATGCTTAAAGTTGAAGGTCTTAACGGCAAAACCGGCGGATATAGAACAAGAGTTTATTTTGAGCCTGTAAGCGATGCCGAATGGGAATACAATAATGAAAAGAACGATGCCAATTTTATTGAAGTCGGCAAGTCGCTTCGCGGAACCATTTCTCAAGCATCGGATGTTGACTTTTATAAATTCAAGGCTGCCGGAGAGAATAATGTTGGATTTAAAATCTCTCTCGGCTCCGCAAATGCAGCTTCCAAAGAGCAAGGCACATGGTACATAACCGTTACCGATGCCGCAACAGATGCCGTTGTTTCCGAGATATACAATTATGAGGTTAAGGCAGGTGCACCTACGGTTCTTTCGACCGAGTCACTTGTTGCCGGAAGATATTATTACATCGAAGTAAAAAAAGGCGGAAATCTCAATACCGAAATTTACAAGCTCGGCGTTACAGCTATTGAGCCTTCAAAGGATGATGACAATTCGTCCGATTTGAGCTTCTCCGACCAGATTTCAGAGTACTGGTCAAAATTCCTCAAGAACTTTGAGGGTTGGTTCGAGCAGATCGATATCGGTGCAATCGTATCAAGCATTACTGCCAGCGTTGTAACTGTTCTTACTATCCTCTTCTCGGCAATGGGTTAATTTTAAACAAAAATAATTTGGGGAGCCGCTTATTTGCCGCTCCCCGTTTTTTATGGAAGGATGAAAAAATGGCTTTTTGCAGTGATTTTGAGCCTGTGCTCCGATTTATGGTTGTAAGCGATATTCATTATGACGATGAATATTCGGTCGAACGTGACAGAATGGCGTTTGCGATAAAAACGGCATATAGATTGAGCGGGGCGGAAAAGTATTCAAGGCTCGACGCACTTTATGTTGTCGGCGATTTTGCAAGCAGCGGTTCAAGAACGCAGATGCTTGCGTTTAAAGACACGCTTGACAGTAACTTAAAGTCGGAAACGGCTGCGGTTCTTTCAATGTCAAGTCACGAATTTAAAAGTGAGGGAGAAGCGGCGGCGATTGAAAAATTCAGAGAGATTTTTTTGCAGGAGCCGGATACTCACAAGGTGATCAACGGATATCATTTCATCAATGTAACGAGTACGAACGGTTGCCATTTTGATGATAAAAAAAGAAAATGGGTTTCGGACGAGCTGAAAAAGGCGGCGAAGGATGATCCGAAAAGACCTATATTCTTTTTTCAGCATCCTCATATTACAGGCACGGTTTACGGAAGCACGAATTGGGGAGAGGATGAGCTGACGAGCATCCTTATGAATTATCCTCAAATAATCGATTTTTCCGGTCATTCGCATGCTCCGATTAATGATCCCCGCTCGATACACCAACGCCATTTTACTTGTTTGGGCACAGGCACCTTGAGCTATTTTGAGCTTGATGAATTTGATAAAATATACGGAACGATTCCTCCCGATGACGATAAGGCGGCACAGATGCTTTTGGTTGAAGCAGATGCCGATATGAGAGTCAGAATTTATCCCTATGACCTTATAACGGATAATTTCTTCCCGATGATATGGAAAATAGACAGTGCGTGGGATCCGAAAACATATCTTTATACCGATGAAAGATATAAAACCGATGTAGCACCGTATTTTCCCGATGATGCGAAAATCGTTATATCAAATGTAACCCGAAACGGCTTTAAGGTTACTTTCGATCAAGCTAAAACCGAGGATATATATGTTAACGATTATAATGTTATTGTAAAAAACAGCGATGGAATTATTGTCAGAAATTCGACGATTTGGAGCGAATATTATTTTTATGAGATGCCGCCGACGTTAAGCGTATCATTTGATGAGCTGCCGGAAAATGAAACTTTTTACGTCGAAATTTATGCGGGGAGCTTTTGGAAAACAGTCGGCAAAGAACCGCTTATAAGCAACAAAATAGAATTATAGCCCATAAAATCAAGCATATTTGAGATTTTTATTGATTATGCTTGATTTTTTTTGCGTTCTAATATAAAATGTTTATTATAATAGGTTAATTATGTTTTATACTCAATTATTATAAGGTAGGTGTGATAATTGGCAGCTGAAAAAGCAAATATTCCCGTTCCCGAAACGGAGGGCGAGGCGGTCAGAAAGCAGGTTGACCAGCAGCATAAAATGTATCTCAGCCCAAAGCATTATGTTGCCTATATTCTTTCCGGTATGGGCGATACCATGTGGACAACCTTCAGTAAAAAGCTTTTCTTTTTTGCAACGCAGTTTCTCGGAATTAATGCAAAAACATGGGGAACAGCCGAAACGATAAGCTTTATTGCCGACACGCTTGATAATGCGGTTTCCGGATTAATCATTGACAGAACGAGAACACGTTGGGGAAGGGTAAGACCGTATATCATTCTGACATTGCCTTTCTGGGTTTTTGCATCCTTGTCACCGTGGCTTTTACCGTCGGGAATGTCACAGATGAGCCTTCTCATAACATTTTTGATATTTAATTATGTTGGCTCAATAGCAAAATCGTTTTATGATACAAGCTATCAAATTATTCTTTTTAATATAACTCCGAATCCGATTGAAAGAAACAGGCTTATTGCCACAGACGCTTATGCGGATCTTGTGGGAGTGTGGCTTCCTTCGCTTTTTCCCGTTCTTGTTGACTTTTTGCCGCAAATTCTCGGTGTCGGTTCCCGAAACATATATACAGGCGGAGCGTTTGTGTTTGTTTTGTGCGTTATCGGCTTTAGAATATACGGCTTCTTCTCTCTGAAAGAACGTATGCCGCTTTCAACGAGAGAGGATATGAATCAAATGGGACTTATCAAGACCTTTAAAACAATCGGTACTTGCCGTCCCATGTGGGTTATTTTAATTAAGAATTTCTTTGCGGTCGGAAAATCCACGGGTACGATGGTAGAGGACTTTTTCTGGCTCAACTGTATGGGAAGACTTTCTTACGGAACTATTGCCGGCTTGTTTACGGGCTTGCCGAGCTACTTTGTGCTTCCTCTTGCACCTAAGCTGACAAAGAAATTCGGACTGAGAAATCTTGCCGCCGGAAGCTATATGTTCTGCGGAATTTGCTATTTTATAATGTGGATAGTGGGATATAAGCCGTTCGGAGAGGAGCATTTTTTGTTCAACCTGATTTGGATTATTGTTGCACTGACTTTCTGCGGTTCGCTTAACAGTATTCAGCGTTATTGCAGCACGGCACTTAACGGTGACCTTTACGACTATGTTGAGTGGAAATCCGGTGTTCGCAATGAAGCGACAATTACCGCCGCAATGAGTTATTTTAAAATTATTTCCGATGCTGCCGCAAAAATGATAAGTGCTTTTGCTGTTGCGGCGATTCACTATGTTCCGCTCATCAATGCAAACGGTATCCAAATTCCACAAACCGATCCGAGTATGCTTTCCGGAATATGGACTGTTTTTGCTCTTGCACCGGCAATAGGAAGATTTATGAAGGGCGTGAGCTTACTGTTTTTCAATGTTCACGGAAAAACAAGGGATACTATGATGCTTGAGCTTGCTAAAATCAGAGCGGCAAAGATTGTTGATGTAGAAAATCCCGCTAATTAACAGCTTTTTAGGCAATTTACTTCCATTGTATAAAAATGGTTTATATTATTTATATAAATATTTTCAAAAATCTATTGAAATTAGTTTTGCAATATGATAAAATAGCTTGTACTATATGAAAGTGCCGCTTGTCGGCTTTCAAGCATTAAGGAGGAAAAATGCTTATGACACACTTAAAGAAATCATTGGCGTTGCTTTTGGCTATCGTCATGATTTTCAGTTCGATGTCGGTTGCGGTTTCTGCCGCAGATGTAACATCCGGCAGCGAATCGGCAGCGTTTACCGTAAAGTTTTTTAGAAAAAACAGCAGCGGTAACTGGGTTGAAACAACTAAGGCTGCTCCCGGCGAGCATATCAAGGCCCGTGTTTATGTTTCAACCAATTTCTACTCTACATCTTTTGCTTCCAACCTGCTTTTTGATTCGGATTTCTTCAAAGCGGTTCAGGTAACAGAGAAAAATGGTGAAACAACTATCAAGTCGCTCCCTCAAAGTCAGCTTATTAATCGCACATCGAACGAACAATATGTCGTTCTTGATGAGAACTTATTGAAAAAGAATGTTGCCATCGATTCTACCGTAACATATATGGGGGCATCTGATTTTGCAGGAGTTAAAAGCCTCATAAGCAAGGGTAAAATTTCTTCGGATCTCCTTCAGGGCAAGGATATGATTTTCAGTTCAATTAAGCTTGATTCGATGGAAAAAACCGTTAAGTTTACCGATGCGGACAGCAACTATTTCGAAGAAATCGATTTTATAGTTAATAATGACGAAAATGCGATTACTAAGCAGGTGGGTAAAGAAGGTGTTGCCAATGTGCCCGCAGAGCTTAGATTTAATGAAGAATACTTCGATGCGAAGATCCGTCCGGCGGGACTTTTAAGTATTCCCAAGGGCGAAGCGGGAGCATTACAAACAACGGCTCAAGATCTCGGTCTCGGCTGGGAAATTTCCGATGATAATTTCTCAAGCACTCCCGCAAAGTTAACAACAACAAGCTCTTATGTTCTTGATGCTAACGGCGGTAAGTTCAACGGCGGAAAAGAAACCACCGAAATCAAAGGTATCATCAAGCAGAGCATTTATAACGATATTTCTTCTTCCGAAGCAACTCCTTTAAGAGCTAATTTTACTCTTATCGGTTGGTCGCCTATCAAAACGGCAAGAGGTGCCGATATTACCGATGAAATTCTCACGGCTATCGGATTTGCCGATATGAGCAGTGAAGAAATTGCCGCTCTCGGTTGGAAGCATACCGAAGCACTCAAGCTCAACGGCTATCTTCCCGATACCGAAATCGGCACAGTGCTTACTGCCGATATGATTTCGGAAATCGAACTTAACAGCAAATCGGCAACACAGCTTAAAGGATACGGACTTAATGTTACATCCGAAATCCTCGAAAAGCTTGTTATCGACAAGGCTAATACTCTTTATGATTACGAGGAGCATACGCTCTATGCCCTTTGGGATAACAGCGGTCTTTCAAAGTACACCGTTGAAACTTACCTTATGGATACAAACGGTAATTATCCCACAGAGCCTACTTATCGTGATGAAATTCCCGATACTGCGGGTAAAACCGTTCTTCTTCAGGCAATAACAAGAGAGGGCTTTACCCTTGATAAAAGCTCTGAAGACGGAACTCCCGAAAAGAGCTCCGAAAGCGTTAAAGTCGAAGCCGACGGTTCCTCCGTGCTTAAAGCTTATTACATAAGAAATAAATATACAGTAACCTATAAATATGAAGACAGTACCGGCAAGCACGAAGTTTCCGATAAGGTTTTCTATGATGCATCTGTACCCAAATTCAATGAGCTTCCCGCAAAAGAGATTAATCTCTATCTTGTTGACGGCGACGGCAATAAAACAATCGATATTCCCCAAAAGATGCCGGCAGAGGATATAACAATTCTTGCCGAGCAGGTAATAACATATGTTTTCGATGCCGGTGAAAATGCTGTTTTCCCCACAAGTGGTGAAAGAACTCAAACTTATGTTTATAAGTTCGGCGATGTTCCCACAGAACCCGAAGAACCCAAGAAAGACGGATATTCATTCGTAGGTTGGGATAAGGATATTCCTTCAAAAGCAGAGGGCAATATGTCTTTTAAAGCAATGTTTAACCCTCTCGAAGGAACAGAAGCGGATTATACCGTAACATTCCATGACGCAAGCGGAGCTGTTATTGATTCGGCAGACGGCTATTGGTACGGCTATGAATTTAATGCAGTGGATATCCCCGAAGGCTATGGCGAAAATGTTTGGAAGCTTGCAGACGGAAAATTGGTTTCCTTCCCCTATACTATTAAAGAAGATACCGATTTCTATGCTATAAGCGAAGACGCAAATGTCTATAACGCATATTTCTATGAGAGCAAAACCGATTCAAGACCTTATGCAATTGAGCCGACTGTATACGGTGAAGAAATTTCCGCACCCGCAGAAGCACCTCAAAAGACAGGCAGTCAATTCCTCGGTTGGTCAACAAATCCCGATGCAACCGAAGCCGAAGCTCTTGGTGTTATGGACAGTATGGAAGGCAAGAAATTCTATGCCGTATTTGAACTCAATTCCGTAACCCTTACATTCGATGCCAACGGCGGAACTGCTGTTGCTCCTATCAGCGGTAAGTACGGCGATGAATACAGCATTCCCACAACAACAAAGACGGGATATGAATTTATCGGTTGGTATGATGGTGACAACAAGCAGGTTGTTCTTACAGGAACTCTCCCTGCGGAAAGTGCAGCATACACCGCTAAATGGGCAGCTAAGACATATAATGTAATATATAAGAACGGCGATATGCTTGTAGGCGATATCGAAAAAGCCAAAACCGATACAACAGTTGATGTTCGTGACGGAAAAACCGTTGTAAAAGAAGGATATACTTTTGCCGGTTGGAAGAGCAGTGCAGACGGTGTTGTTTATAATAATCCCTCCGCAGCCGTAAAGGTACAGAGCTTTACAATGCCTGCAAAGGATGTAACGCTTGAAGCACAGTGGATTGTTAACAAGCACGTTATAATGCTTAATCCCAACGGCGGTGCGTTTGCAGATACTTCCGATAATTTTGCAGATGATGATGTTGCATACGGAACGGCGTTGTCAACGGTTGTGCCTGCCGATCCTCAATGGGATACAGATGAAAAGACATTTGCGGGCTGGGCGGATGCCGATTCTATAAATAATGAAGTAATTTACGCTCCCGGTGAGCTTCAAAAAGCAACAATGCCCAATAAAAGCCTTAACCTTATTGCTGTTTGGAATGATGTTGTAGCTCCCAAATATAATGCAACATTCATTACCGCATCCGGTGCATTTTCGTATGACGGCAGTACTCCCGTTAAGGAAGTAACACAAGAATATGAAGCGGGCGATTTAATTACTCCTCCCGTTCCCACAAGAACCGACGGAGAATACACTTATACATGGGTACCCTCTCTCCCCACCGGTAATATTATGCCCGCAAGGGATATGACCTTTGTTGCACAGTGGGAAGCGGTTGTTCCCGGCAGCATTGAGTATACAATCACTCCGATGATTGAGGTACTTAAAGAAGACGGAACGACCGAATATGTTACCGGTACTGTTCTTACGAAAACAGGTGACGAGGGCGAACAGGTAGAAATCACCGTTGACGGAATTTCCGAAGCTAAGTATTCGTGGATCTACAGCGGACTTATTACCGGTGCAAGCAACGTTCCCGATCCCGAAAACGTTAATAATGTTCTTAAAATAACTCTTTCGGAGGATGGCGACAACGCACTTGTTGCATACTTTAAGCTTACAAAGAAGAGTATCAAGCTTGATGCAAACGGCGGTACTTTTGCCGAAGGCGTTAATGCAACTTCCGATTTGTATTACGGTTCAAGCATAGAACTTCCCAGTGCAGATGAAATCACCAAAGATAAGTATGTTCTTGTTGGCTGGGTAAACAGCGATGGCAGACAGTTTGCTCCCGGAGCAACCGTAGCGGTTACCGATAGCGAAGAATATGATGCTGTTTGGCAGGAAAAAACTTATACTCTCACATTTAATGAAAACGGCGGTTTACCCGAACTTGTTGATCCCACACTTGCCGAAGGTGAAGTATATTATCTTCCTGCGATAAGCAAGGAAAATTACCGTTTCAATGGTTGGTTAAACGATGACGGTACTCTTTATACCGCAGGATATGGCTTTGCAATGCCTGCTTACAGTATGCAGCTTACTGCCAATTGGACAAGACTTTATACCGTAACATATAATGATGTTGACGGTAACGCTTCAGAAGAATATTCTGTTCCTGCAGGTGCAAACATTCCCTTATATTCCGGTGCAGAGCCTGCAAAAGACAATTATAAGTTTACAGGTTGGAATAATATGCCCGAAAGCGGCTTAATGCCCGAAGCGGATATCGTTCTCAACCCCACATTCAGTAAGCTTTATACACTCACATACGCATATGAAACCGCTGATGATTCTCTCCCCGCACTTCCCGCATCCGAAAAGCTTATAGCAGGTGCGAAAACAACCGTTAAAGCACTTCCCACGCTTGCAAACTATAGATTCACAGGCTGGACATATGACGGTGACACTTACAATCCGGGCGAAGAATTTGTTATGCCCGCAAAAGATGCAGAGCTTGTTGTAGTTGCAGAAGAAATCGTAAAATATAACCTCACTTTCAACGAGAACGGCGGTTCCGAGGTCGATGATGTTGAGCTTGAGCAGGGCGACCACTATACACTTCCCGCATCGTATAGGGATGGATTCGTTCTCAAGGGTTGGAGTGACGGTGTAAATGATCCCGTTCCCGCAGGCGAAGGCTATGAGATGCCCGATTTTGATGTTGTACTTACTGCGGTTTGGGAACGTGAAATAACAACTGCAGCTCCCACAACAGCACCCACCTATTACATCGGCTTTGTTTATGATGGCAGTGCACCCGCCGGTGCCGATGCACTTGACACAAATATCCCGGTAAAAGGCGGAGAAACCTATATTCTTCCCGGTCTTTCATCGGTAGACGGTGTTGAGTTTGACTATTGGTATGATTCCAAGGGCGTTAAGTATCCCTCCGGATACGAATATCCGGTAACAGGTAATATGATATTTACCGCAAAATGGACGGTAGCATCAACCTCACCTGTTCCCACAGAGCCGACTACTCCCGCAAACTATTATATTCAGTTTGCTTATGAGGATAATATAGGTCCCGACGGAGCACCCGATCTTCCCGAAGCAATATACAAGCAGGACGGAGAGTCATTCAATCTTCCCGCACTTCCGTCTCTTGATGGTTTTGCTTTTGACGGTTGGTATAACGAAGACGGAGTAAGATATCCTGCCGGATACAATTATACTGTTAAGGGTGATGTTGTATTTACGGCAAAATGGTCGGCTAAAACCACAGAGCCTACCACAGAGCCTACTACACGGCCTGCGGTTCATATTCTCAGATTTGAATATGAATCTCCCGCACCTGTCGGAGCACCTGAACTTCCGACCCCCGTTGAGCTTAGAGAAGGTCAAAAATATGAGCTTCCGACTCCGTCGGATATTTCCGGTTACGAGTTTAAGGGCTGGAAAGAAGAAAGCGGCGATGCAACCTACGCTGCCGGTTATAAATACACAATGCCCGATAGTAATGTAACACTTTATGCTGCGTTTGAAGAGGTAACACCTGAACCGGTTAAATATAAGCTTACATTTAATTCAAACGGCGGTTCGGCTGTTTCTGCAAAGGATTTGAGCTACGGCGAAAAAATCAATCTTCCCAAGACAACTCGTGAAAACTATGAGTTTATGGGCTGGAGCGATGGTACGAAGGTTTATTCTGCAGGTGAAGAATTTACAATGCCCAACGCCAATGCAGTCCTTACGGCACAGTGGAAAGCAATCGAGGCTAAGAAGTACACTGTAAAATATGCATATATCGGTGATGAAACTCCGGTTAATGCAGGAAAGCTTCCCGATGATGAAGTTATTAACGAGGGAACCAAGGCTAAAGTTAAGGCTTATCCTGCCGCAGTAGAAGGTTACGAATTCTACGGTTGGTATCTTAACGGTGTTAAATATGCTCCGAATCAGGAGGTTGAAATCACATCCGATCCTGCAGTATTTGAAGGCTTCTGGGTTAAGAAAACAGAAAAATACATTGTTTCCTATCAATATGTAGGAAATGTTCCTGCCGACGCAGATGTTCTTCCTGTATTTTCATCATATGAAAATAAACAGACTGTTACCGTAGCACCTGTTCCCACGGCAGTTGAAGGCTATACCTTTGAGGGTTGGTTTGTCGGTACAGACAGAACAACTCCCGTAACATCGGTTACAATCGACGGTGAAGATGTTAGCCTTGTAGGTGTATGGAGCATCAATAAGCACGATATAGTTCTTGATGCAGACGGTGGTACATTTGCCGAAAACAGCTCGTCACAGTATATTGCTGATGATGTTGCATTCGGAACGGATATTGATTCGGTTCTTCCCGAAATTCCTGTTAAGGAAGGATATACATTTGTGAAATGGGATGGAATGCCCGAAGATGGCAAGATGCCCGATAACGATGTAAATCTTACCGCAAAATGGAAAATCAACGAATATACAATTCAATTCAATACTAATGGCGGTTCAACTATTCCCGATGCAAAATATAATTTCGGCGAGAGAATTACAAAGCCGGCAGATCCTACAAGAGAAGGCTTTGAATTCGCCGGCTGGGATCAGGAGATTCCCGCTACAATGCCTGCAAGAAATTTGATTTTTAACGCAAAATGGACTCCGAAGTCCGGCGTTGAAACATTCACGTTTGTTGCAGATGCAAACGGCGGTACATTTGCAGACGGAAAAGATAAGTATACCAATGAATATGCTGCAGGTGAAACAATCGCGGAAATCAGCAAACCTACTAAGGAAGGCTTTACTTTCAAGGGCTGGGAAGGAATGCCCGAAGACGGCAAGATGCCTGCAAGCGACCTTACCATTTCTGCGATTTGGGAAGCAGATGAGCCTGTAGTTAAAAAGCATACTGTAAATTACTTCCTCGTTAAGGGCGAAGGTGCAGCGGCAGAGCCTTACACAAGCAAAATGTTTGCAGAGGGCGAAACAATGACACATCCTACAGTATCTGTTGACGGCTTTACATTTAAAGGCTGGACAGATGCTGACGGTAATCCCCTTGCGACGACAATGGGTACAGAAGATATAAATGCTTATGCACAGCTTGAAATCAACAGCTACAAAGTAACATATCTTATGGATTCAACCGGAACGGTTTATAAAGAATATAAAGATGTTAAGTTTGCATCGGAAGTTCCTGTTCCCGCAGATCCTTCAAAGGAAGGCTTTGTATTTGCAGGCTGGGAACCCACCGTTGTTTCAACGATGCCTTCTCATGACCTCACATACACGGCAAAATGGGTAACGGCTCCTGTTCAAGGCGATGAGTATACCGCAACATATATTGTTGACGGCAAGACATATAAGTCCTATGTTCTTAAAGAGGGCGAAGTAATTCCCGTTCCCGATGCACCTACCAAGTTCGGCTATGTATTTGTTGGCTGGGATCCCGAAGTACCCGAAACAATGCCCGCTGAAAATGTTGAATTTACCGCTAAATGGGAAATCGATAAGACATTTATCGGAATTGTTATTGGTGGTACAGTGGTATCAGGTGCTGTGGTCGGAACAGTGATCGGCATCAATACTGCTCTTATTACCGGAGCATCGATTGTCGGCGGAATCATTGTTATCGTCGGTGCGGTACATCTTGCAAAGCATACTCATACCGTAACATATATTGTTGACGGTGAAGTATATAAGGTTTACAAGGTAGTTGAAGGAACAAAGATTCCCGTTCCCGCAGATCCTACTAAGGATGGTGCAAAGTTTGACGGCTGGAATCCCGAAGTTCCCGATAAGATGGGCAATACCGACCTTGTATTTGAAGCAACCTGGGAAGATGCAGCCTCCGATACGGATGTTATTATTCCCGATACAGGTTCTATCGCAGGTGTAGCGGCGTTTGCAGTTATTTCAAGTGCGGCTGCGGCAGCATATGTAATTGCAAGAAAGAAAAAAGAGAACTAATCTCCTCTAATAGAATCCTAAGTTATCGACCTCATCGAAAGGTGAGGTCGATAGCTTTTTTGTAACAAAAACCTCTTTTCTTTAATATATTGTATTAGCAAATGAAACGGAGGTTTTTTTATGAATAAAAACGAGCTTGAAAAACTTATGGATAAATATAAAAGGGAAATGCTCGAATTTCAAAAAAGGAATAACATATCGGGATATCCATCGGTTAACGGAGGGTTCAATGATGAACGGGAAAAAGAAATGGAGGAAGCGTTAAACAGTAATACTCCGTTTGAGAGGGACAGAAGCAATCCTTTACCGGAAATCGATGAAAAAAATGAGCCGCAAGTTCAGACGGAAAAAAACGAGGAACCGCAGGCACTTCCTGTTCAGGCATCGATGACGGAAAACGACACATCGGCTGAAAATGTTACAGGCACGGATGTTGAAGAAAATTTGCGGCGAAGCTGCCAAAGTCTTTCCGAAAACGCAACAGCCGATCAACGTGCAAGGTGCAGAAGTATCAATGATTTTCTTGCGGCAAATAATGAAAGCGGGAGCCTTAGAGTTGAAGCGTATGCATCGGACAGAGCTTTTAGTGTACCGAGTGCGAGAGTGATGGTTTTTATTGAATTGCCGGAGGGCAATGTTGCTGTTTTTGACGGATTGACGGATATCAACGGTTCAACGGAAAGCATTCGCTTGCCCGCACCCCCGAAAGAGATATCGCAGTCGCCCCGAAGTGAATCAAATCCACGCTTGCCGTATGCGGTTTATTCGGTATATGTTGAGCATCCCGATTATGTCAGAGCGGTATTCACGAATGTACCGGTATTTTCGGGAATAGAATCTATTCAGCCTGTAAGAATGCTTGCAAAATCGGCAGGACTTGACGAACCGGAACCTATTGTTGTTGACGAAACAGCCTTGAGCACTTTAAGAAATGAGGGTTGATTATGCCTGTAACACCTGTAATACCCGATTATATAACCGTACATCTTGGACCACCTAATTCAAATGCCGCAAATGTCAGAGTACCTTTTACCGATTATATAAAAAACGTTGCGTCAAGTGAGGTTTATCCTTCTTGGCCCGAAAATGCAATCAGAGCCAATATATATGCACAGGTTTCTTTTGCACTTAACAGAATTTTTACCGAATACTATCGCAGCAGAGGATATAATTTTGATATAACAAACTCAACATCTTATGATCAGGCATATATTGACGGCAGAGATATTTATTCAAACATATCAAGGCTTGTTGATGAGCTGTTTAATGATTATGTAACAAGAGGAAATCAAATTCAGCCTTACTTTACGGAATATTGCGACGGAAGAAATGTAACTTGCAGAGGTCTTTCGCAATGGGGAACGGTTACGCTTGCAAATCAGGGCAGAACGCCTTATCAAATATTGCAGAATTATTACGGAAATGATGTGAATATCGTTCGTAATGCACCGGTCAGAAATATTACGGAATCATATCCGGGCAGACTTTTGCGAATCGGCTCTTACGGTGGGGAGGATATAAGAACAATTCAGCGGGAACTGAACAGAATCAGGCAAAATTATCCGTCAATACCGAGGATTCCCGATGCAAACGGTTTTTTTGATGCATCAACTCAGGCGGCGGTAAGGCAGTTTCAAAGAGTATTTAACCTTACCCCCGACGGTATAGTCGGAAAAGCAACTTGGTATAAGATAAAGCAAATTTATAATGCGGTCAAAAGGCTGTCGGAGCTTTATTCGGAGGGCATAACAATAAGTGAAGTTGAGCGTATATTCAGCGAGGTTATCCGCAGAGGTGACAGGGGCAGAGATGTACGTACCATTCAATATTATTTGAACTTTCTCGGCTTTTTCAATGACAGGCTTCCGCAACTGAATGTTGACGGAATTTTCGGTTCGGAAACGGAAAATGCCGTTAGAACCTTTCAGCGAAATTACGGCTTGACGGTTGACGGAATAGTCGGAAGGGCAACTTGGAATGCGATTATTAATGCATATGACAGTACGCTTAATTCTTTACCCGACGAATATCGCTCGTATTCCTCATTGCTTTATCCCGGTTATACCTTAACTGTCGGAGCAAGCGGAAATGCGGTTACGCAAATACAAACATTTTTAAGAACGATAGCTCAAAATAACAATGCGGTTCCGCTGATTAATGTTGACGGAATTTACGGAGAACAGACTCGAAATGCCGTTATAGCTGTTCAAAGACTTTCCGGTATTGAGCAAACGGGAGCTGTCGGACCGCTGACTTGGAACGCAATAGTTAACCTTTATAATGAATACAGATAGTTTTTTTGCAAACAATTAAAACAGAAATTATAAAGGAAGATGCGGATGAAAAAAACTTTTTCTGCGGAATATGCGGTCAATATAGCTATGCTTGACAGAATATTGAGGCTTGATGCAAGCTTTGACCTTGTGGGCAGAGATATAAAAATAGAAAAAAGAAATGCGAAAATCTATTTTGTGGACGGCTTTTGTAAAGATGACTTGATGGAAAAGGTTATGTCGTATTTTATGAAAGCCGATGAAAAAACGATGAAAGGTTGCAAAACAACACGGGATTTTGCCAATATTTATATCCCGTATGTTGAAACGGATGTTCATTCCGATGTTGATAATTTTGTAAAATCGGTGCTTTCGGGCGGGATCGGTATGCTTGTGGAGGGCTTTTCCGAAGCGATAATAATCGATGCGAGAACCTATCCCGCACGTTCGGTTGACGAACCCGAAAATGACAGAGTACTTCGCGGACCGCACGATGGCTTTGTTGAAACTCTTGTTTTTAACACGGCTCTTATCAGGCGAAGAATAAGAGACACGGACTTGACAATGGAAATTCATTCCGTTGGGAAAAAATCGAAAACAGATGTCTGCGTATGCTTTATGCAGGGCAAGGTTAATCAAAAAATGCTCGATACGTTGAGAAGCAAGCTTGATTCGATTTCGATAAATTCTCTTTCGATGAGCCAGCAGAGCTTGATAGATTGTCTTGTTCCGAGGCAATGGTATAATCCGTTCCCGAAAGTGCGATATACCGAAAGACCGGATGCGGTTGCCGCAAGCGTGCTTGAGGGAAGTATGGTTGTATTAATCGATAATTCACCTGCGGCGATGATAATCCCGTCCGGAATATTCGACTTTTTGCAGGACACCAATGATTTTTATATGTCACCGGTCATCGGAACCTATATGAGAATAATAAGAATGTTTATTTTTGCGATGACGATGCTGCTGATACCGATATGGCTTCTGCTTATCCAAAACTCGGAATATATTCCGCAGTGGCTCGATTTTATAAAAATAGAAGATGAATATACGCTCCCGATTGTTGCACAATTGTTTATAGTTGAGATTGTGATTGATGCAATAAAGCTTGCTTCGCTAAACACTCCGCAGTCCTTGAGCGGTTCATTCGGAGTTATCGGAGCATTGGTGCTCGGTGAATTTGCCGTTTCGGCAGGGTGGTTTGTTTCGGAGGTTGTGCTTTATATGGCGTTCGTTGCCTTGACGAATTTTACACAGCCGAGCTTTGAGCTTGGATATGCATTCAAGCTTTTCCGCATGATGCTGATAGCGTTGATTGCTCTTTTCAATGTATGGGGCTTTGTTGCGGGAATATTGATAGTTATTGCCGAAATCGCAACAACAAAAACAGTTACCGGACAATGCTATCTCTACCCGCTTATACCGTTTAAAGCGTCCGCACTTTCAAGTTTGCTTTTGCGAAAGCCTTTGAGTGAAAAAAACAATTAAAGCCGTAATAGGCTGTAAAAAAAACCTGCACGGGGAAATTACCCATGCAGGTTTAAACTTTTAGCGAATATATATATTTTAAGCATCGTCGGATTATGAAGCGTCGGAGCGAGTTTGAACAGGATTTTGAATAGCTTTAACAGAATTTTGAATAATTTGAACAGCTTGATAATAATCGGTGGTGATTACAAGATAAACAAAATCGTTGCCGATAACCGAAACCGATGCCGCCGAGGCTTTTGCGTAGTTTACGGGTGAATATGATTGGGTGTTATCTTTAACACTGCTGAGATAAACATCAAGCGTATCGCAAACGGAGGTGAGCTCATCGGGATTTTTAAGCTTGATAAGGATAATCGCATCGGCATTAACCGATGGATCGGATGCTTCCGCAAAAATATATTCATCAAACGATGCCGTGTCGAATCCGAATACCGCCGTAATAAGCTCATCTTCCATAAGGGACATTTCGGGCATATTATTAATCTCTTGAAGCTCCGAATAAACCTCGGCAAGAGATTTGGATTGAGCTTGTGTGCAGCCGCCTAAGACGAGAACGCATATTGCCGCACAGAGCAGCAGGGAAATAATTTTTTTCATAATGATTGTCTCCTTTGATTATTTTGCACCGAGTCTTTCTGCCCAGATATCATATGCACTGTAGCTTTGGTGAATGTATCCGTCACTGCATAAATCACCTCGGAGAGCATATTCTTCATCCTGTAAAAATGACATAATGTCGATATATTCCAAATTGTCATATTTAAGGCAGATAAGCTTCATATTATGGTTTAGGTTTGAAAGATTAAGGTTATTAAGCTTTTTCTTTTGAGCACCTTTGACTAAGAATGTTGTACTTACAACATATATTTTTGAATCGGGTACGGTTTCGGAAACGTAGTTTAAAAGCTTGCAGTAGTTTTTGATTGTTCCCTCAACGCCGGATTCGGCAATATCGTTGATACCGAGGCAAATATAAATGTTTTTCGGCTTGATTTGGGAAATCGCATTTTTAACGGGTGTTTCTTTTCCTTTATACATCGGGTGCTTAAAGCCTTTGTTCTCTGCGGTGCTTGTATTGAGTGCATAGGCA
This sequence comes from uncultured Clostridium sp., assembly GCA_964571095.1. Taxonomy (GTDB): domain Bacteria; phylum Bacillota; class Clostridia; order Oscillospirales; family Acutalibacteraceae; genus CAG-177. The sequence goes on from CAZNAC010000004.1 coordinate 111,071, forward strand.
ACGGAATAAGAACCGACGGTTAAAAAAACGGTATCTTTCATAATCCCTTTTTTAGCACAATAGCGTGAAAAACCGAGCGAAACAGAATCTCCGATAAAAACGGAATTGCTTAAATCCGGTTTATCAACGGTTGAGCCTTTCGGGGAGCCGGTTGTGTCTTCGGCGGTATAAAGAACGATTCTGTCCGGGTATTCAATTTTAATCGGTTTTGGCGGTTCGGTTGAAGTTGTCGCCGGAGGCTTTGTTTGATATTCTGTTTTGTGAACGGCTGTAGGTCTGTTTGATGCAACGGTTACGGAGCTGTAGCCGTCCTTATGGGTGTATTCATAGTATCCGATTTTAATACCGACCAAACAAATAACAACTGCGGCAAGAGCAATTGTTATTCTTAACAGTATTTTCATATCAAGCTCCTATAAAGTCAAAAAAAGTTGAAATTTATTGAATATTGACATTATATCATATTAAAAAATATTTGTCTACAGCATATTAAGCGTTTTAAATTTTGTATATAACATTTTTTTACACTTGACAAATCAAATCGAATGTGATATTATCAAGAAAACTTAATCTAAACCGTTGATGCGGAGATAACGGCAATTATGCCTTCACAGAGAGCCTGCGATGCTGAAAATCAGGTAAGAAACAAATTGTCAAATGGGCCGCGGAGGGTGCAGTCAAACGGAGCTTTCCGGAGTATCTGCAACGTGTAGGCATACGTCAGTTGTCGGGGATATGTTGGTATCCCGCAAAGTGTGTGGCTTTTTGCCGCAAATCAAGGTGGCACCGCGAATATAACAATTCGTCCTTGACAGAATTTTCGAGATTCTGTCAAGGATTTTTATTTTTTGGAAAGAAGGAAATTTTATGGTTTTGTTAACCAAACGATGGCGATGCTTGAAATAAAGATCATTCATCAATATCATTATATTTTTTAATTTACGGAGGAATTACAATGAAATTTAATAACGTTGATTTTGACACATATTTTAATAATTATCCCGATAAGAACGGCTATTTCGGCAAATACGGCGGTGTTTATGTTGACGAAAATCTCAAAGAAGCAATGGCTGAAATAACGGAGGCATACTATTCCATTTGCCAATCAAGAAAATTCATTGCCGAGCTTCGCAGAATACGCAAGGAATTTCAGGGTAGACCAACTCCCGTTACTCATCTTGAAAGGCTTTCGGATTCTCTCGGCGGAAAGGTTCAGCTTTATGCAAAGCGTGAGGATCTCAACCATTCCGGTGCACACAAGCTTAACCATTGTATGGGTGAAGCATTGCTTGCAAAGTATATGGGCAAAAAGAAGGTTATAGCCGAAACTGGTGCAGGTCAGCACGGCGTTGCTCTTGCAACTGCGGCGGCATATTTCGGACTTGAATGCGATATATACATGGGTTCGGTTGATATAAAAAAGCAGGCTCCTAATGTTGCGAGAATGAAAATACTCGGTGCAAATGTTGTTGAGGTTACGCACGGACTCAAGACTCTCAAGGAAGCGGTTGATGCCGCATTTGAAGCATACAGCAAGGAATACAAAGACAGTATTTATTGCATCGGCTCCGTTCTCGGCCCTCATCCTTTTCCGATGATGGTTCGTGATTTCCAAAGTGTTGTGGGAATTGAAGCAAGAGAGCAGTTTATCGAAATGACAGGTCATCTTCCAAGCTCTATTGTTGCTTGCGTGGGCGGCGGTTCAAATGCTGCGGGACTTTTTGCCGGTTTCCTTAATGATCCCGTTGATATTTACGGCGTTGAGCCTCTCGGCAGAGGCCCTAAGCTCGGAGACCATGCTGCAAGCCTTAAATACGGAACGGAGGGCGTTATGCACGGATTTAACAGCATTATGCTTAAAGACGAAAACGGTGAACCGGCTCCCGTTTATTCCGTTGCGAGCGGACTTGATTATCCCTCATCGGGCCCGGAACACGCTTTTCTTCAGGAAATAGGCAGAGTTAAATATGATGTTATCGATGATGAAGATACTATCGATGCTTTCTATAAGCTCTCACGCCTTGAGGGAATTATTCCCGCAATCGAAAGCTCACATGCGGTTGCTTACGGTATGAAGCTTGCGAAGACTATGGATCACGGATCGATTCTTATCAACCTTTCCGGCAGAGGTGATAAGGATATGGACTATGTAATTGAGCATTACGGAATAAGATAAAAGCTATATGAAGCCTGTGCGGGGAATTTTACCGTGCAGGCTTTTAAGCTTATTCCGGAAAAATTCGGCGTTTTAACGATATAAACATTGATAAAAATTCTCAAAGTTTACAATATGTTAACCGATTTAGGAGAAATATAATATAAAATAGTATAAAGAAAAATTGCGGAGGGTGCAAGCGTGCTCGGATATGTCAGGGCTTTTAAACCCGAAATGAAAATAAAAGACTATGAGACATATAAAGGTGTATATTGCTCACTTTGTCGGGCACTCGGTAGGCTCTACTCTCCCATAGCCCAGCTTTTTCTCAGCTATGATTTTGCTTTTATTGCCGTACTTCGGCTTGCGGTTTTAAATGAATGTTGCTGCTTTACGGTAAAACGCTGTCCGTATAATCCCGCAAAAAAATGTATGATATGCAAAGAAAAGGGTAAGCTTGATTATTGTGCACATACGCTGATAATAACCGTTTATTACAAGGTTCTCGATAACCTTAACGATAAAGGCTTTAAATCTCGTTTGGCGGCAAGACTGATTTATCCGATTATATGGCTTATGCACAAAAAGGCGGCAAGGCTTGCACCGGAAGCCGAAAAAATCATCGGTGAATCCATTCGCCTTCAAGCCGAAGCCGAAAAGGAAAGCAATATCGGTATAGATCGGGCAGCTCACGCAAGTGCACAGGCACTCGGTAAAATCACGGCATTCGGTTTTGGCGGAGATATATCCGAAAAGCTTTATATGCTCGGATATATGGTGGGCAGATTCGTTTATATTCTCGATGCGGCAGATGATATTGAGGACGATATTAAAAAGGATAATTTCAATCCGTTCAAAACTGATTTTAAAGACATCGAAAAAGACGAGGTTAAAGCGGCGTTTGTCGCAAGAGCGGAAGAAATTCTTAATTTGACACATAAATGTGCACTTGATGCACTTGACGAAACAGATAAAAAGAGATTTGACGACATACTTGAAAATATTATTTTTGACGGTCTTGCTCAAAGTGAAGCAAGGGTGTTGAGTAAATACGGAAACGAATCGGAAAAGAGGTGCGGAAATGAGAAATCCTTATGATGTTTTGGGTATACCTCAAGGCTCTTCTAACGAACAGGTCAATGCGGCGTACAGAGAGCTTATGAGAAAATACCGAGACAGCGATAATACAAAAAAAATCGACGAGCTTAATGAGGCATATGATACAATCGTTATGGGAACGGGAAATGCAGGTAACAGCTATCACTCATCTCCCGATTATTCCGATATCAGGGCAAAAATAAATTCCGGCAGACTTGACGATGCTCAAATTTTGCTTGACGGTATGCCGGAAAACACAAGAGATGCTCAATGGTATTATCTTAAAGGAACAATCCAGCAAAAGAGAGGCTGGCTTGAGGAAGCGGCGAAAAATTTTGCAACCGCAAGCAACCTTGATCCGTCAAACAACACATATAAAATGGCATATAACAAGGTGACGAATGCTCGCACGGGCGGATACAGAACAGAAAGAAGAAGCTCGGACAGCGGAAGGTCAGGATGCTCCGGCTGCGATATGTGCACAGGTCTTTTGTGTGCCGACTGTTGTTGCGAATGCTTCGGCGGCGATTTGATTCCGTGCTGCTGATGTTGTTTTTCAGTAAAACAGACGAGGAAAAAAGATGAAACAAAGCTCAAAATGTGCACTTGGCGGTATTGTTGCCGCCTTGTCGCTTGTGATGATGATTTCCGTTGCCGTGATTCCGTTTTTAACCTATGCGTTGCCTGCGGCGGCGGGAATGCTGATAGTGTTTATGGTTGTTGAAACGGATAAAAAATGGGCATTCGGAGTATACTGTACGGTGGCGATTCTCGGAATGCTGCTTGTTCCCGACAAAGAGGTTGCAGTGATGTATCTTGCCTTTTTCGGATATTATCCGATAATAAAATCCGTGCTTGAAGCAAGGCTCGGCAATGCTTTGAGTTGGATACTGAAGGTTGCCGCTTTTGCCGCAACGATGGTCGGAGCGTATGCCTTAATGATAAGATTTATGGGCGTAACGATTGATGAAACAGAGGAGTTCGGTGTATGGGCAATTCCCATTCTTCTCGGCACCGGTACGCTTGCTTTCGTTATATATGACATAGCCCTTACAAAGATGATAACGCTCTATTTTATGCGATGGCAAAAACATTTTAAGAGATATTTCAAATAATAATGTTGCGTTTTTAAATAATATGTTTTATAATATAACCGCTGAATAATTCGGCGGTTATTTTCAACAGTGAGGTTGAAATATGAAAGATTATGTTAATATCGGCGTTATCGGCTTGAGCGGCAGAGGTTCTTCGATGCTCCGCGAGCTTCTCGAATGCGATGGAGTCAGAGTTCCCGCTGTTTGCGATAAATATGCCGACAGAGCACAAAAGGGCTTTGAGATCGTGAAGAAGAAAGCCGGAACGGAGCCTCAAGTTTATCTTGATTATAAGGAGCTTCTTGCACGGAATGACCTTGATGCTGTTTTTTGCCCGACAACGTGGATTACTCATTCGAGAATCGCAATTGATGCTATGAAAGCCGGAAAGCATGTCGCCATAGAGGTTGGCGGAGCGGCAAGCATTGAGGAATGTTGGCAGCTTGTTCGCACAAGCGAAGAAACGGGAAAATTTTGTATGCTTCTTGAAAACTGCTGTTATGACAGAAACGAAATGGCAATTTTCAATATGGTAAAGCAGGGAGTTTTCGGAGAGATAGTTCATATGCAGGGTGGATATCAGCACGATCTTCGCGAAGAAATATCTCTCGGCAGAGAAAACAGACACGGCAGACTTTATAATTTTCAGCATAGAAACGGTGAGCTTTATCCTACGCATCAGCTCGGCCCTATATCCAAGGTTCTCGGTATCAACAGGGGCAACAGGTTTGTTTCGCTTGTTTCGATGGCAAGCAAGTCTGTTGGACTTAATGAGTGGATAAAGAAGAATAAGGGTGAGGATTATGACCTTGCCGACTACAGATTCAATCAAGGCGATGTTGTAACAACGATGCTCAAAACGGCAAACGGCGAAACCGTTGTTCTTACGCACGACTGTTCGCTGCCCAGACACTATTCGAGGGCGTACCGTGTGCAGGGCACGAAGGGAATATATATGGAGGACGGCTCATCGATTTTTATCGAGGGCAAAACCAAGGATAAGGAAGGAAGCTGGACTCATACCTGTGAACCGTTTGAACCGTATCTTAAAGAGTATGAGCATCCGCTTTGGAAAAAGTATTCGCAAGATGGGATTCACGCCGGAGGACACGGCGGAATGGATTACCTTGTTCTCAGTGCATTTGTTGAAAGCGTTCGGCTTGATGCTGCACCGCCGATTGATGTTTATGATACGGCGGTATTAATGGCGGTAACCTGTCTTTCGGAGCAGTCAATAGCTCTCGGAAGCACACCGGTCGCATTCCCCGATTTCACAAACGGAATGTGGATTGACAGAGAACCGTACAGACGAGGCATCTTTTGCCTTGATGAAGTTTGCAATGATTTTTTTGAATAAAAACAGGAGAAACAATTATGAAATATTATATCGGCGTTGACGGCGGAGGCACCAAAACGGCATTTGCACTTTTCGATGAAAACAAAAAGATGCTTGCATCTGTAACGGGAGCGGGCAGTAACCACGAGAATATCGAAACCGCTTTTGAGGGTGCGAGCGATATTATTATCGAAGGTCTTAACGAGCTTTGCAAAAAAGCGGGAATCGAGCTGAAGGATGTCAGCTTTACGCTTATGGGACTTGCGGGCATTGACCATCAATATCAATATGAGATTATGTGCGAAATGCTCAGAAAAAAAGGACTTTCCGATTTTGAAGTTTATAATGACGGCTTTATAGTTGTTAAAGCGGGAGCATCGGGCAAAAGTGCAATCGGTTACAATTGCGGAACCGGTGTTTGCTGTAACGGTATTGATGTTAACGGAAAACGACTTCAGCTTGCGGGACTCGGAGATTTTTCGGGCGATATTTCCGGTGGCGGAAATATTGTTGTTGAAGCGTTCAGACTTGTGTATAATGAGCTTTTCCTCGGACTTGAAAAAACTCTGATAACCGAGCTCGTGATGAATAAATACGGTTTTTGCAAGAGAGAAGATGTTCTTACTCTTATTGAAAAAATAGAAAGCGAAAACGGCGGCGAATATATTCGAGATATGGTTGGCTTCTTTTTTGAAGCGGCAAAGCAAGGCGACAAGCCTGCTTGCGAATACTGCGACAAAATGGCTCAAAGAGGAGCACAGCTCATTGCCGCACTTTCAAAGCAAATGGATTTCGGCGACGGAGAAATCGAGGTTGTTCTTTCCGGCTCTATCAATGTTAAGCTTGATAACAAATATTATCTTGATGCTTTGCTTTCAAATGCCGAAAAACTCAGCGGCAGAAAGCTGAAATTCATTAAGCTTGAAGCAATGCCCGTAACAGGCTGCATAAATTGGATTATGCAGGAATATGCAAAATGATAACAGAAGGAGTAGATTGAAATGAAAGAAATTAATGTAGCGGTAATCGGTTCCGGCAGTACATATTGTCCCGAACTTGTTGACGGTTTCCTTAAAGCGAAGGACAGCCTCAAGCTCAAAAAAATATCCTTTATGGATATCGACGAAAGAAAAAGAACCATCGTCGGCAACCTTTGTGTCAGAATGCTAAAAAATGTCGGTGATGACTGTGAGGTCGTTTTTACCGATGACCTTGATACGGCGTTGCAGGGTGCGGATTTTGTCGTAACGCAGATTCGTGTCGGCAAGCTTCCCTGTCGTCATCTTGACGAAAGTATTCCCAAGAAATATGACCTTATCGGTCAGGAAACAACCGGTATCGGTGGCTTCTTTAAAGCTCAAAGAACCATTCCCGTTATCAAAAATATTTGCGACAGGATTGAGGCGATTTGCCCCGATGCGTGGCTTATCAATTTCACAAATCCTTCGGGTATCATAACGGAATTTATCCTTAATAATACAAAGGTTAAAAATATCGGTCTTTGCAATGTACCCATCGATATGCTCGACGATGTTAAGGAAATCACGGGTGAAGACAGCGAGATTACTTATGTGGGACTTAACCACTTGAGCTGGATAACCTCGGTCAAAAAGGACGGCAAGGAGCTTCTTCCGGAGCTTATCGAAAGCGGATTTTCTCCCAAGGTTATGGCGAATATCAAGGACGACGGATTTTCGATTGACTGTCTGAAAACGATTCAGGGACTTCCCTCGTCATATCTTCAGTATTATTATTGCAGAGAGGCAAAGCTTGCTCATCAGCGTGAGGACGAAAAAACAAGAGCACAGGTTTGCATGGAAATCGAAGAACAGCTTCTCGAAATGTATCAGAATGAAGAAATCGTTACCAAGCCCGCACTTCTCGATAAGAGAGGCGGTCATAAGTATTCACTTGCTGCGGTTTCGCTTATCGATTCAATAGCCAACGATAAGAAGGATGTTCACGTTGTTAACATCAAAAACAACGGAACGCTTCCGTTTATGGATGATGACGATATCGTTGAAATTGCGGCTGTTATCGGTGCCGACGGTGCAACTCCAGTTCCCGTTACAGAGAAGATAAACGACCATATCATCGGACTTATGAGAGTTGTTAAAACATACGAAAAATATGCAGTAAAGGCGGCAATTACCGGAAATGACGACTATGCAATCAAGGGCTTGCTTGTTCATCCCCTTGTCGGCGATTATGAAAAAGCGGTTAATTGCTTCAATGAGCTTAAAGAGGCTCATAAGGAATATCTTCCTCAGTATTTTAATAAATAACAGGGAAGATGACGTCAAGTCGAATAGATTGAAAACTTCTCGATTTCAAACAGCATAATGCAATAAAAAACCCCAAGGCAGCATCTTTTTACGGATGCTGCCTTGAAGTATTTATGGAGGATTTTTGAGCGACAAAGAAAATGCTCTTTGTCGAGTGAGATTTTCTTACAGAACGCTGTACATAGCACAATGGTTATTTCTTATTGATAATTTTCGCTCTGATACCGCGTGTTGATTTGGCAAGCTTTTGAGCGGCATTAACCGCCGCATAGCCAACCTTGTCTATAATAAGGTCTGCTTCACCCATAAGCTCCATATAGTCGTTGCAGAAGCCTTTTTTAAATTTGAAAATACCGTGCAGCGGATTGCTTTCATCGGGATATCCGCCTCGGAAATCATAATATTTGCAGCCTCGTTCGATTGCCCATTTTATCATTTCCCATTGAACAAGATAATTCGGCATAACATTGCGATATTCGTTTGAGCTTGCACCGTATACATACCATTCTTTATCACCGCAAACAACATTGAGTGCACCCGCTATTGTTTTGCCGTCATATTTTGCAAGATATATTCTCGCATCATCGCCGAATGCATCCATAATTCTTTTGAAATATGAGGTGTCACGGGTTGCAAAGTTATCTCTTTCGCCCGTAACAAGCATCAAATCGTGAAATTCTTCACAAGCTTCAACACCTTTTATTTCAACGCTAACGCCCTTTCTTGCGGCAAGTCGGGTGTTATAACGCGTTTTGGGATGGAAGGTCGCCATAACCTCATCTTCGGTTTTTCCGCCGACATCAAGACGGAAAATATATCTTGCCTGAATCGTATCAAAGCCGGTGCCGTGCTCCTTAAATGTGAAGCCAAGCTCCTTGAGAAGTGAAATGTATTCCGAATTTGATGCAAGAGTATCCGTGTCTATTTTAAAAGTATATGCCTTGTTTTTTATTCCGTATTCCTTAACGGCTGTTAAAAGCTCTTTAACGGTTTGAGTGTCGGCAAGATCGCATACCGGTCCTCTCGGTGCATACATCATTTTGAACGGTGTCATCGGAATTTTACGAAGCAAAACTCCGCAAGCACCCTTTATTTTTCCGTTTGAATCACGGCTGATAAAGCCTGCCCATTCCCATTCCCTTTTAACTTTTCCCCACGCCGATGTTTGCATCATATGTCCTTTCGGATGCGAACGCACGAAATCGTCAAATTCACGGGCGTTTTCTATTTTTACTGTTTCCATAATTTTCGCTCCTTTCCTGCGGCTCTATGAGCTGCACAGCTCTGCCGAGCAGAGCAATGTGATTGTTTTCGATTTTTTCGTCCATAACTTCATCAAGAAGAATTTCGAGAATCTCTCCGATTTTTTTCGACGGTTTAATGCCGAGAGAGATAATGTCATTTCCGTTTATTTCAAGGTCTTTGATTGTTAAGCATTCGTTTTCCGCTTCGATTTCTTTTACAATTTCAAGTCCCTTTGCGTTGCTTTGGATTCCCTCGGAAAGAAATTTCGGGTTTTGTGCGGAAATATCCGCAAATCTTACTTCAAAAAGCTCATTAATGATTTCCGAACCGAGGCTTGCGATTTGCTTTTTGTAAGTCTTTTTGCTTATTTTGTCGGGCACAAAATCGTGATACTCAACAAGGGTGCAAATATGATTTCTGAATGCGGTTGAGGCTTTGAAGCGGATAAGTATATCGTTTGCAATTTCTCGGCTGAATTTTGAATGTGAATAAAAATGGTCTGTGCCGCTTTCGTCCGTCGTTTTGCATTGAGGCTTGCCCGAATCGTGAAGCAGCATTGCAAATCGTAATTCGGCGGTGGGTTTAATGCTTTCAACGGCTTTTACCGTATGTTCCCAAACATCGAAAATGTGCCGTTCGTGATTCTGAACGCAATTTTTCATAGGCAAAAGCTCCGGCATAATAAAGAAAATAATATCCTCGTATTCACGCAAAAGCTTACCGGCGTTTTTGCCGCAAAGCAGCTTTGAAATTTCGGTGAAAGTTCTTTCAACGGAAATATTTTTCAAAAGCTTATAATTCTTGTGAATGCCGGCGGCTGTTTCGGGAGCAATGTCAAAGCCGAGAACAGCGGAAAACCTCATTGCCCGCAGAATCCTCAATGAATCCTCACTGAAACGCCTGTCGGCATCACCGACGCAACGGATAATTCCTTTTTCAATATCATTTCTGCCGCCGAACGGATCGCAAAATCCGTGCAATGGCGAATACGCAATTGCATTTACGGTAAAATCCCGCCTTGCAAGGTCATCGGTAATTCGGTCGGTAAAGTCAACCGAATCGGGATGGCGGTTGTCGGAATACCCGTGCTCAATGCGGTATGAAGTTATTTCAAGCGGCATACCGTCGATAATGACCGTAACCGTACCGTGCTTTAAACCGGTTTCTATCGTTTTGTAATTTTGAAAAGCTTTGATCGTTTTTTCGGGGCGTGCACCGGTGGCTATATCCCAATCTCCGACCTGCCTGCCCATTAATGAATCCCGAATCGCACCGCCTACAATATAGGCACTTTCTCCGTTTTTTTCAAGAATTTCAATTGCTCTATTGACTTGCTCCGGAATTTTTATTACCATATTATTATCACCGCTTTTTGGAGGAATTATATGAATATTCAGATTTTCGGAACAAATAAATGCTTTGACACCAAAAAAGCTCAACGATATTTTAAAGAGAGAGGTATAAAGTTTCAATTTGTTGACCTCACTCAGAAAAATCTCAGCAGGGGAGAATATCAGAGCATCAAGGCTGCCGTAGGCTCAATGGAGGCACTTATAAACGAAAATTCCAAGGCTTACGAAAAGCATTTTATAAAATATCTTGCAAGCAAAGAGGCAATAGAGGAAAAGCTTCTTGAATACGGGGAACTTTATAAAACACCGATAGTCCGCAACGGTAAAAAAGCAACTGTCGGCTACTGCCCCGAAATATGGAAAAGCTGGGATTAGTATGCCTCAAATTTTGAAATGGTTGCAAAGCATCTTGATTTTTGAATAACCAATTTAAAATACCTTACTCTTATTTCTTTGAATCTGCAAATACGCTTGTATCCGATAGTTGTTTCGGATGCAAGCTTTTTCCATTTTCCGTTAATCTGAGCGTAAAGAGAAAATTTTTCAACGTGCTGACCGGTTTTTATATGCTCGCCGAGAACAATTTTATCAATGTCGTATTCATCGCCGAGGTCAAGAATCAACTCCGCACCGTTCGGATTATCGCCCGAATGCCAATAATCATCGGGATCGTGGCTCAAAGCCATCTGACCGGTGTGCTTTTCGTCAAGATGTCTGTTGTCGGTCATAACGGAATCATCGGCAAGGTTTTCGTTGAAATCCATTTCGAGCTGTACACCCATAGAAAGCAGGGTTTCAACATCCTTTTCGTGAATTTTTCCCTCCGGAGTGGGCGGAATATTGAGCAGGAAGCTCGCATTTGCTCCAACGGAATTATAATATATTTCCATAAGCTTAGACAACGGCTTAACGGTATAATCGTCTTCGGGATGATAGAACCAACCTTTTCTTATAGAAGTGTCAACCTCCGAAGGATACCAGATGAGCTTATTGCATTTTTTGATAGCCTTTCTGCTGCCGAGGTCAAGAGCGGAACGGTTGATTTTTTTGGGAGGCTTTGTAACATTCTGCTGACTTGCGGCGGCAATAACCTCATAATCCGAATGCCAATAGGGAACAACGCTCCACTCGCTTTTGCGGCAAATACCCGCTTCATTTCCGCACCAGCGAACATCGGGGCCGGTAATACTGATTGCCGCATTCGGCTGAAGCTCACGGATAATCTTGTAGTAGCCTTCCCAGTCGTATTTTTGAACCTTACCGTTGGGACCTTCGCCGCACGCACCGTCAAACCAAACGCAGAACAGTTCGCCGTAAGCTGTCAAAAGCTCACGAAGCTGATTTTTGAAATAATTGTTATATTCATCACCCGAACCGTAGGTAGGCTCGTGCCTGTCCCAAGGTGAAAGATAAACGCCGAATTTAAGTCCGAATTCCGCACAGGCTTTGGCACACTCGGCAACAACATCGCCCTTGCCGTCTTTCCAGTTGCTTGAACGAACACTGTGGTCGGTATATGCACTCGGCCACAGACAAAAGCCGTCGTGATGTTTACAGGTCAGAATGATACCTTTCATACCCGCAAGCTGGCAGACCTTTGCCCACTGACGGCAATCGAGCTTTTCGGGATTGAAAAGCTCCGGATCTTCGTTTCCGTTACCCCATTCGGAGTTGGTGAAGGTGTTTATACCGAAATGAATGAAAGCATAAAATTCCATTTCCTGCCATTTGAGCTGGCGTTCGCTTGGAACAATCGAGGCGGCATACTTAACAAAGTCGGGTGTTTTGCTCATAGAAATTCTCCTTTTGAAATATTTTGCAGCGTTAAGCTCCAATAGTCATCGGGAATATTGTTGCTCATAGCAAAATTTATAGTTTTAATAAGGGTTGGTGACTCCATAACATAGCTGAACATTTCGGGAGGAAGCATTCCACGGTCCGCATAGGCAAGCAGACGGAATTTGAGGGCATCATCAACGTTGAGACATAGCTTATTAATCAGCTTTTGCAAATCCGAATCATCGGGAGGGGAGTTGTTTTTACCCTTTTCGATGTTGCTGATATATTGAGCGGTTTTTCCGAGCACATCGGAAAGCTCGCCTTGAGAAAGCTTAGCCTTTTCCCTTGATTCCTTTAGCATAATGCCAAAGGGCGTAGGGATAAACATTGTGATCCCTCCTTCCGAAAGGTTAGCCGCAACTGCCTTGACAGGTGGGCATCAACCTTGAATTTATATGGTAAATGTGACTGCCTAAACGGCTGTAAGGTTGCGATTACGCATAGACGGCGAAACGGTTGTATGGTTAAGTATTACGCACGAAAGTACGGTTCTTATATGGTTATAGCCGATGTCTATTGATGAAATCAATAAACAAATTTGTTTATTTAGTAATACTAAATAGAGAATATCACAAAAGTGTGATTATGTCAAGAGGCGTATAGGCGGAATTTGCGGGCGTTTCTCTGCGTTGTAAATAGATGTGACACATTTTTTGAAAAAATTTAAAACCTTTTTTATTTTTAGTCGTCTTAATGTATAGAGAGCAAAAAATGCTTTTTGTGTAGAAAAGCCTTGCCTCAAACAAATCTTACATACTTTCAATGACACCGATCAAATTGAAAGACTGAAAGGATGATAGCGGTGAACGGTTCTTAGCACGGGCAATCAAGGACATTTGGAAGAATACAAGCATTGTGGTAAATACAATAATAAATAATGCTTGCTGTAATGATGGGATTTCTGTGGAGGTAGTGCGTTTGCATTGCAGGGTAGCGGTACACTTATAGGAAGTCAAACATAACAGGATTCGTTTTTAGAAACGAAACATCTTAAGTATCTCCAATAGGAAGAACCTCTTAGAAATTACGGAGAAAATCATCAATATATTGCTCCGAGCGGAACCGTGTGGGAATACCGGTCGGGTCAAAAATTAATCAGGAGGAATCAAAATGAGAAAAAACAAAACATTCAAACGCACATTGTCATTGCTGTTATGCTTGATAATGGCATTCTGTGCTGCACCGCTCACGGGATTATTGCCCGGTATAACAGCAACCAAAGCCGAAGCGGCAGCGGACGGATACTATACTTATGAAGTTTCCGGCGGCAAAGCAACTATAACGGATGTTAATACATCGATAAGCGGTTCAATTACAATACCTTCAACCCTTGGAGGTTATCCGGTAACGAGCATTGGCGAATATGCGTTCTCCCGCTGTGCAAACCTTGCAAGCATAACAATTCCCGACAGCGTAACGAGCATTGGCGAATATGCGTTCTACAACTGTACAAACCTTGAAAGCATAACAATTCCCGACAGCGTAACGAGCATAGGATATGATGCGTTCTCCGGCTGCACAAGCCTTGAAAGCGTAACCATTCCCGACAGCGTAACGAGCATTGGCGGCTCTGCGTTCTGGGACTGCACAAGCCTTGCAAGCGTAACATTCGGTGAAAACAGTCAGTTAACAAGCATTGGCAATTATGCGTTCTACAACTGCACAAGCCTTAAAAGCATAACAATCCCCGACAGCGTAACGAGCGTTGGCGATGATGCGTTCACTAATACCGCATATTACAATAATGAATCAAATTGGGAAAACGGTGTGCTTTATATCGGAAAACATCTAATTAAAGCAAAAGATACTGTTTCCGGCACATATACGATAAAGGATGGAACAAAAACAATTGCCGGTCGCGCGTTCTACAACTGTACAAGCCTTGCAAGCATAACAATTCCTGACAGCGTAACGAGCATTGACTATAATGCGTTCGAGGACTGCACAAGTCTTGCAAGCGTAACATTCGGTGAAAACAGTCAGTTAACAAGCATTGGCGATTATGCGTTTGCTTGCTGTGAAAGCCTTGCAAGCATAACGATTCCTGACAGCGTAACAAGCATCGGCAGTTATGCGTTCGGTAATACCGCATATTATAACAATGAATCAAATTGGGAAAACAGTGTACTTTATATTGGTAAATATCTTATCGCAGCAAATAGTTATACCATTTCCGGATCATATACGATAAAAGACGGAACAAAAACAATTGCCAATATGGCGTTCTCTAGCTGCTTAAGCCTTGCAAGCATAACAATTCCCGACGGCGTAACAAGAATTGGCGATGGTGCGTTCTACTGGTGCACAAGCCTTGCAAGTATAACAATTCCCGACAGCGTAACGAGCATTGGCGGTAGTGTGTTCTACAAATGCACAAGCCTTGAAAGTGTAGCTTTTGGTGAAAACAGTCAGTTAACGAGCATTGGCAGCGGTGCGTTCGATAACTGCACAAGCCTTGCAAGCATAACCATTCCCGACAGCGTAACGAGCATCGGCGATTTGGCATTCAAGGACTGCACAAACCTTAAAAGCATAACAATAGATTCAAACAATAAAAACTATTCAAGTGATGAATACGGTGCTCTTTTCAACAAAGACAAAACCGAATTGATTCAATATCCTGTTGGAAATACAAGAACAAGCTATACTATACCCGACAGCGTAACGAGCATTGGCAATTATGCGTTCTACAACTGCACGAGCCTTGAAAGCGTAACATTCGGTGAAAACAGTCAATTAACGAGCATTGGCAATTATGCGTTCTACAACTGCACGAGCCTTGAAAGCGTAACATTCGGTGAAAACAGTCAGTTAACGACTATTGGCAATCGTGCGTTCTACAACTGCACGAGCCTTGAAAGCGTAACATTCGGTGAAAACAGTCAATTAACGAGCATTGGCAATTATGCGTTCTACAACTGCACGAGCCTTGAAAGCGTAACATTCGGTGAAAACAGCCAATTAACGAGTATAGGCGATTTTGCGTTCTCCGACTGCACAAGCCTTGCAAGTGTAACAATCCCCGACAGCGTAACGAGCATTGGCAACGGTGCGTTCTCCGACTGCACAAGCCTTGCAAGTGTAACAATCCCCGACAGCGTAACG
>CAZNAC010000004.1:126679-128279 GCA_964571095.1 uncultured Clostridium sp.
AGCATTGGCAACGGCGCGTTCTATAATACCGCATATTATAACAATGAATCAAATTGGGAAAACAGTGTGCTTTATATCGGTAAATATCTTATCAATGCAAAAGATACTGTTTCCGGTTCATATATGATAAAAGACGGAACAAAAACAATTGCAGATTATGCGTTCGCTGAGTGCACAAGCCTTGCAAGCATAACCATTCCCGACTGCGTAACAAGAATTGGCGATTATGCGTTCTGCCGGTGCACAAGCCTTGCAAGCATAACAATTCCGGACAGTGTAACGAGCATTGGTTGGTGTGCGTTCTACCGCTGTACAAGCCTTGCGAGCATTACCGTAGGCGGCAATAACAAATATTATTTAACCGATGAATACGGCGTGTTATATAATATAGACAGAACGAGGCTTGTTGCATATCCTGGTGTAAGCCCGATGAAAGATTATTCCTTGCCGGGTACTGTTACGGGAATTGTTGAAGATTTCAATAGTTGTAAAAATCTTGAAACAATATATATTCCTAAAGGTGTAATTTATGTATATTTTTACAATTGCAGCAGCTTAAAAACCATTAAATACGGTGCATCGTCCGCCGAATGGGATAAAGTTGAAAAGTATGGAATAGACAGCAGCGTTGAAATAATTTTTGTCGATGAAACAATAAGAGAAACCGTTGTTGACGAAGAAAACGATGTAACCTTTGAATATGTTTCAAATTTCTATGACGGCGAAGTTAACCTCAATGTTGAAAGAGAGCTTGACGGTGCGGCGTTTGAAGTCATCAGCACACAGCTTGATATAAACAAAAACGAAATTTACGATATCACAATGACGGTTGACGGAATTGAAACCCAGCCGAGCGGAAAGATAAAGATTAAAATTCCCATTCCCGAAGGCTATGATCCCGCAAAGACCTTTGTTTACCATGTTAATACGATTACAGGCAGAGTTGAAAATATGAACGCCGTTTATGAGAACGGATATCTTGTTTTTGAAACAGACCATTTCAGCTATTATGCAATCGTTGAGGTTAACGAAAGCAGCAGCGAAACACCGAGTAATCCGACTACCAAGCCAAATGAGCCCGCATTTAAGTTTGAAATCAGAAAGCCGTCAACCACAACTATCAGCTATGGTGACAGCATAATTCTTCATGCGGCAATTGAGGGTACGCTCCCTGACGGCACGGAGATAGTTTGGACTGCCGATAATACAAACTTCGTTATGAATGTTTCGCCCGACGGTACAACCTGTGAAATCACTCCGTCATCAAGCGGCGATACAAACATCACCGCCACGGTCTACGACAAAGACGGTAACATCGTTTCGTCCGACACCCAAAAAATGACCTCAAAAGCCGGCTTCTTTGATAAAATCATTGCATTCTTCAAAAAGCTTTTCGGTTTGAATAAGGTCATCCCCGAAGTTTTTAAAGGCATTATCAAATGATTGAATTTCCGTTAAGAAAATAATAAAAAAGCTCCGCTGTTTCATAATAGAAGCAACGGAGCTTTGTAGTGAATAGTGAATAGTGAATAGTGGGTAGTGAAGAGTGAAGAGTGAAGAGTGAATAGTGAATAGTGGGTAGTGAAGAGTGAAGAGTGAA
>CAZNAC010000005.1:0-115248 GCA_964571095.1 uncultured Clostridium sp.
ACTGAACATAGTATAACAGATTATCGTGTAAAAATCAATGGATTTTATTTGAATATTTGCACTAAATCGCACGAATGTTTTTCAGAACTTCTCTCATTTCGACACGAACACCGTTTTTTCTACATTTTACACCTTCCCAAACTTGGTTGTCATCAGCCTGTAAAGCTCCGTATTTCTTGGGAACTTATTGACAAACGGTACAAGAGAGCTGCCGACCTTGAGTAATCCCTGTCCTGCACCGACATTCGTAATATAACTGAGCTGAAGGTCTGAGATATTAAGGTGCTTGGCAAGCTCAATCCTGTCCGTAGATGCTTGGTTTAGCATAATGATAAATTCACTGTTGGCAAGCATCGTCCTTGCTGTACCTCGAGCAGTAAATCTTTCTCATAACCACTTAAATTACGGATAAAATCGGACAAATGCAAAGCAAGGCTGTCACGCTTATCGGCAGGTGGAAGCTCTCGTTTACTTTCAATAAAGCTCTGCCTTGCCAATTTTCTCTGAGTGTCGATTTCATACTGCGGTGCAGATACACGCTCCAGATACTCGGCATAACGGTCTTTCTCCTTTTCATTGAGATAGCGGTTATCCTTGATTAGCTCACGCAGGCGTTTTTCAACCTTTGACCAGTTTAATCGCAGGTCGGGATTGGTATATGAGCCGTGCTTTTCAATGGCAATACCTTTCCCGTCAAACCATCTGCCACCACCTTCCCGAACTGCTCATACGCTGCGGCAACCTTACCGTTTTTGTCATAGGCAAAAATGCTCTTACCCTCACTTTATTATAGTTTTCCGGCTCAATAATACAATACTTGGCTTTAACCTGTGATATATGCAGCGAAGAAACCTTTAAACCGAATTTATCAAACACATAATCCTTGATTTCCTGACAGGTGGCTTTCGAGTCTGCGGCTGTAATATCAAGTTCTGCTTATGTTGATTGTTCGTCCGGTCTGCGTTGGGACAAAAGTACAACCGTCTCAACGTGCCCTGTGCGGGGGAACATATCGACGGGGGTGGCTTTTACTGCGGTATAGCCGAGAGAATTGAAAATTCCGCAGTCACGGGCAAGTGTTGCGGGATCGCAGGAAACATAAACTATCCTTTCGGGCTGCATTCGTGCGGCAGTTTTAAGCATATCCTCACTGCAACCCTTCCTCGGCGGATCGAGGATTATGACATCGGGCGTTACTCCCTCTTTTTCGAGCGTTTCCGCCGCCTTTGCCGCATCGCCGCAGATAAAGCGTGCGTTCTTTATTCCGTTGATTTCGGCGTTGATTTTTGCATCCTCTATCGCCTCGGGAACAATCTCCGCACCGATTATCTCTTTTGCGTTCTTCGCCATGGAAAGTCCTATCGTGCCCGCTCCGCAATAGAGGTCAAGCACGGTTTCTTCACCCGTCAGGCTCGCATATTCCGCCGCCTTATTATAAAGCCGTTCGGCTTGATTTCTGTTGACCTGATAGAACGAAAGCGGTGAAATTTTGAACTTCAAGCCACAAAGAATATCCGTAATGCTGTCATCGCCCCAAAGGGTTCTGCATTTTTTGCCGAGAATGACATTTGTATCTTCCGTATTAGAATTAACAATTATACTCTTTATGCTGTTATCCTTTTCGAGAAGCCTTGAAACAAGTCCGTCCTCATCGGGGAGCTTTTTTCCGTTAATGACGGCACAAACCATTGTTTCTCCGCTCGCCGTGCCTTTTCGCAAATATATGTGACGAAGCAATCCCTTGTGAACGGTTTCGTTATAAATCGGAACATTATTTTCTTTTATGTAATCGCAAAACACATCAAGAATCCCGCCGAATTCCGCAGGCTGGAGCAGGCAATCGGGGCAATGAACAACCCTGTGGCTGTGGGACGAATAAAAACCGATTTTTATTTCTCCGTTATCAATTGCAACGGGATATTGTGCCTTATTTCGGTAATGCTTTTCACTGTCGCCGCCTATAATCGATTCAAATTCGGGATTTATTCCGCCGATTCTTTTGAGGCATTCCCTTACGTGGTCGGCTTTTATTTCTTTTTCGGCATCATATTTCATATGAGAAAAAACACAGCCGCCGCACTTGAGATAAACGGGACATTCGGGGGCAATTCTGTCCTTTGACGGAGAGAGCACGGCTTCTACCTTTGCAAAAGCATAATTCTTTTTTGCCTTTAAAATATGTGCCGATATTTCATCTCCCGGTGCCGTTGCGGGAACGAATATCGCCATTCCGTCATATTTTCCTATTCCGCTGCCGTTTGATGAGCAGGATTCTATATTCAGATTTATTATGTCGTTTTTTTTGAGAGCCAAAAGAAAATCCTCCTGCGAAAACAAGTTTTACGGGTAAATCATATCATATTCGGTGTTGTTTTTCAATAAAATCAGCAAAAAAGCGTATCAAGTCTTGCATTATTTATTCCAAGTATGGTAAAATATGATGATTATAATTTTCGGAGGTATATATGAAGAAAGCTCTGTTAAAAACCACAGCGGTATTTTTTGTTCTTCTTTTCTCGATTTCCTCGCTTGTGTCGGCATATGCCGTTGCAACTCCCACGGACCCACAGCCCGATGAGGATAAAACCGTTGCCCTTATCCTTACAAGCGAAAGCCTTACCGTAACCGTAGGCAAAAAAATTCAAATGACCGCAACCGTTACCAATGTTGCCGCTCAACCTAAAATAATTTGGTCATCTACAGACACAAGCATCGCCGTTGTTGACCAAAACGGCGTTGTAACAGGCAAGGCGGTCGGCAAGGCTGTTATTATTGCTGATGCAATTGTCGGCGACAAAAAAATCTGCGGTGAATACGCAATCAATGTTGTAAAAAGAGGAAATCTCATTAAGGATTTGCTTGATAAGCAGCAAATTCTCAGCTACCAATACAGCTATGTTGATGACTTTTATTATACAAATGACAAAGAAGCGTGGCAGTATAATTTCGGATTCGGAAAAATTTACGATTTTGTTTCCCCGTATATTCTTCTTGAATATGATTACATCCGTATTTTCTTCGAGTATGAGGACAAGGACTGGATGCTTCAAATGTGGAAAGGTCAATACGGGCTTATCTTTTACGGCGGTGAAATCGGCATCTACAACAGACCTCATTCGGATAACGGTGTTAACGATTGGACGATGTATAACTGCCCTGCCGAGGAGGATTGGCTGATGATGGAAATGACGCTCTATCACAAGCAGCTAAACGGCAAATACACCCGTGAATTTACCAGAGAATACGATAAATATTGGTGGTGCACGGGCTTTAAAAACGGTCATCTCAGAAACGAAGAACCCGCAGATGAGCTGAAAATGAACGGCAGAATAACTCTCAAGGACGAAACAATGACCAAAATCGTTACCGACGGTCTTAAAGAATGCGGCTTCAAGCTCGGCAGCTCTAAGGACAGCATCGGACTTGACAGCTATTATGCCGACGGAAACGATGTTTATTTCTGCTGGCAGAATATATCGGAGGCGGAAAGCACCATGGCAATCAAATTTGTCGGCGGAACCCTTTCGGCTCTTTATCTTTTACCGTTCTGGCCGTTCATTATGCCCTATGTCGGCATTTTTGTTTTGGCGGCTATGCTTGTTTCGATTATTCTTTAATTCAATAAAAATTTAACCGCCGTTTCACTGCGATTCGGCGGTTTTTTAAGAGGTGAGAGCTTTGACATCGGAAGATAAAATACTTATTGCACGCATTGAAGATAAAGCAAGGCAATGCTCCGATAATTCAATGATAACCAACAGCATTTTTCTTGATATGCACGAACGCTCCGTAATTTCTTCGGCAAATATAGAGCTTAACGGTGCAAAACTGTTTTTTTACGGCGGCTTCGGCGAATGTGAAAGAAGCGTTGCTCTTTTTATGCCCGAATACATTGCCGAGGAGCCTGCGGAATATTTTGAAAAATATCCCGATGATGAGCCTCTTGCGATTGTTGAAATTTCAAAGGACAGATTTTCGCCCGCTCTCGGTCACAGAGATTATTTGGGAGCAATGATGGCTCTCGGAATCAAGCGTGAAATGACAGGTGATATTGTTGTTGA
The DNA here is from genome assembly GCA_964571095.1 of uncultured Clostridium sp. Classification (GTDB taxonomy): domain Bacteria; phylum Bacillota; class Clostridia; order Oscillospirales; family Acutalibacteraceae; genus CAG-177. The sequence goes on from CAZNAC010000005.1 coordinate 4,062, forward strand.
CGAAAACGGATGCAAAATCGCCGTTCTCGCAAAGCTTGCTCCGTTTATTGCGGAAAATCTCGGCAAGGCGGGCAGAGGCACTCTGAAAGCGAAAATAATTCATCCTTACGAAGTGAAAAAGACCGTAAAGGCTGTCGGTGTTCCCGATAGCTTTACGGTTTCATCTGTCAGGCTTGACAGTATTATCAAAAATGCCTTTCATCTGTCGAGAGGAGCGGCGGCGGAAGCAATCGAGAGCGGTGTTATCTATGTTAATGACGTTGAGTGCACAAAAAGTGACCGAAAAATTGCCGCCGGCGACAAAATCGTCTTTCGCAGAAAGGGAAGAATAATAATCAATTGCTGCTCCGAGGTTACAAAAAAAGGCAGAATAATTGTTGAAGTCAAAAAATTTCAGTAATTGCCCCGAATGCAGAAAAAGATGCTTTTTCAAGCACCTTTTTCTGCATGGGGTTGAATTGAGGAGGGGTATTGCTTACTCAAAATGAGCAGCACCTTGCAGGTTGCGGCTCCTGCTCGGTACAATAAAATAATATCCCGCAATTGTTAATTCCGTATGAACATCATTTTAACGTTTGTCACTTTTTTTGTTAACGGTAATCAACAAAATCAAAGATAAAATTCTTTTATATAATTCTCAACATCCGCCCTCGTGCCCTTGAACGGGCCGGGGGTTTCCATTTTAAGCGAAACGGTTGCCGTTGCGGTTAAGAGTGAGTCCGCAATTGAGTTTTCAAGTCTTTCATTAATATATGCGGCAAAGGTGGTGTCGCCTCGTCCGGTTCTTCCGCTGAGATTTCTTGCCTTTATCGGGCAGGTGTAAAATTCTTTTCCGTCATAAACAAGAACCTCGCTGTTATGCGTTATGATGATTTCCTTTGCACCCCAAGAATAAAGATGCTTTGCCGCTTCCCTACGGTCGGTGCAGCCGGTCAGTATCTCCGCTTCGGCGGCATCGGTTTTAAGATAGGTGATATAAGGAAGGCACTCCTTTTTTTCCGCCCAATCCTCAAAATACATCGAGCCGTCCTGTGCTACGTGGCGAAGCATTGCCTGAACATCGAGTGCAACGGGTGCTTTTTTTGCAAGAGTGCGAATAAGCTCCGAGCTGAAATCACCGTAAACCAAGCCGGCAAGGTGATAAATCTCACAGTCGAGAGCGGGCAGCTCCGCTGCGGTAAAAGGATCGCCGACGGAAAGGCAGGCACACGTTCTGCGTTCCTTGTCGGGAGTATGATAAATATTAACCATATCACAGGATTTTTCACTCGGAAGACAAAAAAGGTTTTCTTTGGGAACGGTGAAGCTGTTAAGTCTGTCCCTATCCTTTTCCGCAAGCTTCGTTACTGCGGCAACATTATGACCGAGTGCATACGCACTTGCGGAAGAAAAAACAACCGCACCGCCGACGATTTTGACGGTATTTCCGAGATGGTCCGTATTTGAATCCATTGTTGCGTGACCGATTATCATTGATGAATATTTCATAAAATCCGCTACCTCTGTTTCAGTAATTTTTAAGAATTTATTTACCGATATTCTTTTTATATTCTTCAACCAGCTCGTCTTTAACGATGCCTTTAAGAAGATTGAGCGAAAGAATGTCATTTGCTTTCATATAATCCGCCGTCATAAAGTCGCCGGCAATAACATTGACCTTTTCGACAAGCTTTTTATCGGCGGCAATTTCCGCAATGATTCCGGAAAAATACGGACGTGACATTTTCTCAAGGTCATCGGGCCATTTTGTCCAGCCGTTTTCCGTACCGAAATTCGGAGTTTGTTGAGTTTGGAACCAGAAAATACCGTCGGTATCGTTTGTTCTGAGAAAATTAACAACCTCGTTTGCGAATTTTTCGGGCTTGTAGCCGTAAATCGACGAATCCCAAGGATCGATGACGGGGCAATCGTTGCTGAAATCATATTCTTTATTTGCATTTGTGATTATGTATTTCTTTCCGGATTTTCTGACATCGCCGAGAGTCAGCTCGCTGATATCTCCATATCCCGTAAGAGCATATTTTTCGGGACAAAGATATTCTCTTATCAGTGCGTTCATAGCCTCGCTGTTGCCGCTGTAGCTGAGAGAAATCGGCCCGATTTTCTGGTTCATATAGGTTTTGATATTGAGAATAAAAAATTCATCGCTCTGCTCCAAAATCATACCCAAGCTTTCAAAAGCAAGCCTTGCGGGCAAGCCCTTCATTATTCCGTGAGCGATAAAAAGTCTGCCCTTTTTATCGGCTTTAACACGGATATCGAAAAAGCGTACACCGTAGCGATATTGTTCAAAAAGCGAATCGTTTTGACATTTTCCGAACTTCGACATACCCATTGTTGCGGAATTGTGGGAGCCGGGTATGGCAATTTTGTTGATTTTCGCTTCGTCCTTTATGTAGGACATCCAATTTGAATAGAACATCTCTTACACCACCTGAAAAATATAAAATTTAAGATAGTCTGTTTCGGGAACATTCCAAAGCACCGGATGATCACACGACTGCTGCCGAGCCTCAATCTGTTTGAGCTGAACTCCGGCATCCGCCGCCGCATCGTGCAGCATCTTAACAAAAAGCTCATTTTTCATAAAGTGTGAACAGGAGCAGGTTGCAAGATATCCGCCTCTCGGAAGAAGCTTCATTGCACGGTAATTGATTTCCTTATATCCCTTTTCGGCACTGTGAACGGTTTTTCTGCTCTTTGTGAATGCGGGAGGATCGAGAATAATAAAATCATACGGCTTTCCGCCCTTAGTCTCAAGCTCCGGCAAAAGGTCAAAAACATCGGCAACGATAAAATCCATTTTGCCGTCAAGTCCGTTCTTTTCCGCATTCGCCTTCGCCGCTTCAATCGCCGTTTTTGAAACATCAACCGCCGTTACACGCTCCGCACCGCCCGCCGCGGCATTAAGAGCAAAGGAGCCTGTATGAGTAAAGCAATCGAGAACCCTTTTGCCTTTTGCGATTTTTGAAACGGCAAGACGGTTGTATTTTTGATCAAGGAAAAATCCCGTTTTCTGTCCGTTTTCAACATCGACAAAATATTTTATTCCGTTTTCTCGGATTTCGGTTACGGCAGATTCGGGATGCGGAATCGCCTCGTACCAAGCCTTGTACTGTTCAAGTCCCTCCAGCTCTCGTATGGCAACATCGTTTCGTTCAAATATACCGTTTATTTCTTCGCCGCTCTCACGCAAAATTCTTATAACAGCGGCATAAATCATATCCTTGATTTTGTCCATACCGTATGAGAGTACCTGCGTCACTATTATATCGGAAAAACGGTCAACCGTCAGTCCGGGAAGTCCGTCCGCCTCACCAAAAACAAGGCGACAGCACGAAAAATCATCACCCATAACGGTTTTTCTGTATTCAATCGCATACCTGAGCCTTCTTTCCCAAAAAGCGGGAGAAAAGGTTTCGTTTGCGTTTGAAGAAAGGATTCTCACCCTTATCTTGCTGTTAAGACTTAAAAAGCCCGTTCCGAGATACGCTCCCTTCGAGGATGCAACGTCAACCAAACAGCCGTTTTGAACCTCACCGAGCGTATCGGTTATTTCTTCGGCATAAACCCACGGATGTCCTTTTTTGACAGAAGCCTCTGCTTTCTTCGTTACCTTTAAAATCGGAAAATTTCTTTTATTTTTCATATTTTTACCACTTTCTGTTTGTTCGTTTATTCTATCATATTATTATTCCGATGTCAACGACTGCCGGATTTGTCCTATGCAAAAAGCACAACAAGGTTAGTGTAAACTAACTGTTTTTTGGAAAAAAATCATACAAATCCCTATTATTTTGCAAAAAAATATCAATAAAAAAGTAGCAATTTTTATTATCGTATGTTATAATAACTTAGAATGCAGAATTGCGGTCGTTTTTTGCCGAATACTGCGAATATAAATTGTCTAAAATTTTATTCAGGAGGAATAACTTAGATGGTTAAAAAAATCAGCAGCCTGCCCTTTACAGGCACTCCCGAACAGGAAGCACAGCTTAAAGCCGTTATTGCCGAGTGCAAGGACGACAAAAGTATGCTTATGCACGTTATGCAGGAAGCTCAAAACATTTACGGCTATTTGCCCATTGAGGTTCAAACAATAATAGCCGAGGGTATGAATGTTCCCCTTCAAAAAGTATACGGTGTTGCAAGCTTCTATGCTCTGTTTTCACTCACTCCCAAAGGAAAATACAATGTTTCCGTTTGTCTCGGAACCGCCTGTTATGTTAAAGGCTCACAGGATATTCTCGACAAAATCTGTGAAGTTCTCGGCGTTGCTCCCGGCGAATGCTCCTCCGACCTCAAGTTTTCCGTTGAAGCCTGCCGCTGCATCGGTGCCTGCGGTCTTGCTCCCGTCTTCACCATCAACGATGATGTTTACGGCAGAGTTACTCCCGACGAAATCCCCGAAATCCTTGCAAAATACAACTGAATTTTAACCGCAAAGCGGAAATGAGGGACTGATAATGACTATCAACAATGTTAAAGAATTACTCGGCGCCGAAATCCTTTGCGGCAGTGAACATCTTCAAAACGAGGTTCACTCTGCCTGCGGAAGCGATATGATGAGTGACGTTCTTGCATATGTTAAAAATCAGGCGGTGCTTTTAACCGGACTTGTTAATGCTCAAGTCATCCGCACCGCGGAAATGATGGATATGACGTGCATCGTTTTTGTTCGCTCAAAGCGTCCGTCACCCGAAATGCTTCAGCTCGCAGATGAATGCTCAATCGCAGTGCTTGCAACGCCCCTGCGTATGTACGATGCCTGCGGAATCCTTTATCTGAACGGGTTGAGAGGGAACGGTGAAACGGATGGCTGATCCCTTGGTATTCCACTTTGATGTTGACGGTGATAATTTTACATCGGCAGGTCAGGCATCCGTGCACGTTAAAAAAAATCTGCGTCAGCTCGGTATAGATCCCGAAATAATCCGCCGTGTTTCGATTGCCATGTATGAAGGTGAAATCAATATGGTCATCCACGCCAAAGGCGGTAAAGCCGATGTTGTTGTTAACGATAAAAGCATTAAAATTGTTTTGGCAGATAAAGGTCCCGGCATAGCCAACATCGAGCAGGCAATGCAGGAGGGCTTTTCAACCGCTCCCGATAATATCCGCTCGCTCGGCTTCGGTGCCGGTATGGGACTGCCGAATATGAAAAGATATACCGATGAAATGCTGATTGATTCGGTTGTCGGTGAGGGAACGACCATAACTATGACCGTGAATTACTGACATTTGCCGAATCGGGAAGGAGTGTATTTCCTATGAATACATATATTCATTCGGTTTCGCTCGACACGAGCAAATGCACCGGTTGCACAACCTGTATGAAGCATTGTCCGACTGAGGCGATAAGAATCCGCAACGGTTGTGCCGTTATAGAATCCGATCGCTGCATTGACTGCGGTGAGTGCATCCGAAATTGTCCCAATAACGCAAAAAAAAGTATATGCAACTCTTTTGACGAAATCAAAAAATTCAAATATGCCATTGCACTGCCCGCACCCGCTCTTTTCGCACAGTTCGATAATCTCGATAACATCGGCTATGTGCTTCAAGGTCTGCTTGATATCGGCTTCGATGATGTTTTTGAGGTTTCAAAGGGTGCCGAGCTTGTTTCGGCTTATTCCCGTCTTTACCTTCAAACAGAGGGTATCAAAAAACCCGTTATCAGCACCGCCTGCCCCGTTGTAACGAGACTTATCGTTCTTCGTTTTCCGTTTCTCAAAGATAATCTTATCCCGCTTTTGCCTCCGATGGAGATTGCGGCAAGGCTTGCAAGAGAAAAGGCACTGAAAGAGCATCCCGAATTTTCGAAAGACGACATCGGAATCTGCTTTATTTCTCCCTGCCCCGCAAAGATGAGCTACGCAAGAAACGGCTTCGGAAGCTACAAAAGTGAGGTTGATATGGTTATTTCCATGAGTGAAATATATCTTCAGCTTATCAATGTTATGAAGCGTGAAAGGCTTTGCGAAATCTCAACTCAAGCGGGCAGAATCGGCTTGAGCTGGGCAATATGCGGCGGCGAAGGCTCTGCTCTTTTTAACGATAAAATTCTTGCGGCAGACGGTATCAACAATGTTATTTCCGTTTTGGAGCAGATTGAAAACGGCAACATTCCGCCGATTGACTTTGTTGAGCTTAATGCCTGTCCGAGTGGATGTGTCGGCGGCGTTTTGACTGTTGAAAATCCTTATATCGCAAAAAACAGGCTCCACACCTTGAGGCGATATATGCCCGTTTCGCTCAACAAACCCGAAGAAAACGAAAGCTATATTCCGCATAACTGCTTTTTTACCGATTTACCTAAATATAATCCTCTTAACCGATTAAGCGATAACATCGGTGAATCAATGAGGCTTATGTCCAAAATTCAGGCAGTCCGAAAGGAGCTTCCGGGCATCGACTGCGGCTCCTGCGGTGCTCCCAATTGCCGTGCTTTTGCGGAGGATATCGTTATGAATAACGCCGATAAAAATGACTGCGTTATTCTCTATAAAGAGCTTCTCAAAAAGTTTCTTGAAGAAAAAGGCGGTGATACGAATGACGGTAAATGAGCTTGCGGCAACCAACGGTTTTAAAGCAATTTCTCTGCCGGACGGCGAAAGAGAAATAAAAAATGTCTATATCGGCGATTTGTTAAGCTGGGTTATGGGCAGAGCAAGTGCAGATGATGCTTGGATAACCATTATGTCAAACATCAACATTGTTGCCGTTGCTTCTCTTGCCGACGTTGCCTGCATTATTCTTGCGGAGGGTGTTACGCTTGATGCTTCCGTTGCCGAAACCGCAAATGCAAAGGGCATCAACATTCTCACCTCGGAATTTCCCGCCTACGAAACGGCAATGCTTCTGGAAATATGAAAAAATATTATTACGATTTGCACCTTCACTCGTGCCTGTCGCCCTGCGGTGACGACGATATGACACCAAACAATATTGCCGGTATGGGAGTTGTTGCAAAGCTTGACATTATGGCACTGACCGACCATAACTCCTGCCTGAACTGTCCCGCTTTTTTTAAAACGGCAGAGGCAAACGGAATTGTTCCCGTTGCCGGTATGGAGCTGACAACGGCAGAGGATATACATCTTGTCTGCCTTTTTGAACAGCTTGAGGATTCGCTGAAATTCGGCGATGCGGTCAGCTCTCGCAGAATACTCATTAAAAACAGAGTGGATATTTTCGGAAATCAATTTATAATGGACGAAAACGACGACGTTATCGGAGTTGACGATTTTCTTCTTTCAAACGCAACGACGATAACGGTTGATGAGGCACCCGCTCTTGTTAATTCCTTTGGCGGAATCTGTTATCCTGCACATATCGACAGGGAGGCAAACGGAATTGTTGCCACTCTCGGTATTTTTCCGGAATCGCCGTTCTTCCCGTGTGCGGAGTTTCACGCCTGCGAAAAAAAGGACGAATACATTTCAAAATTTCCCGTTCTTGCGAACAAGCCTGCGGTAGTTTCTTCCGATGCCCATTATTTATGGGATATCAACGGCAGATTAAATTTCTTCGAGCTTGATGCCGATGAAAACTCTCCGGCGGATATCCGCAAAAAGCTTTTTGAAAGGCTGAAAAACAGATGAAAGAATTATCCCTTAATATTCTTGACATTGCCAAAAATTCGGTTAAGGCAAAAGCCGAGAATATTTTGATAAAGCTCGATGAAACGGACGAGGCTCTGACACTCACCATCGGCGATGACGGCTGCGGAATGAGCTGCGAAACGATTAATAACGTTATGAACCCGTTTTTCACAACAAGAACAACCCGCAATGTCGGCTTGGGCATTCCCCTGCTGAAGCTTGCGGCGGAGCAGACCGGAGGTAGCGTTAAAATCGAATCGGTTCCCGAAGCCGAAAGCTCCGACAGTCACGGAACAACGGTGACGGCGGTTTTCTTCAAAAACCACATTGACTTTACTCCGCTCGGAGATATTATTTCAACCGTAACCGTATTGATTCAGGGTTCTCCCGATATCGATTGGCATTTTGTTCACAGCATTAACGAAAAAAAAATCGAGCTTAATACAAAGGAGCTTCGCGAAGTTCTCGGAGAAGTTCCGCTCGACAGCTATGAGGTTATAAAATGGATTGAAGATTTTCTCAAAGAAGAATATAAATCCATTTGATAATACAGTAAATAATTAAAGAGAGGATAGATGTTATGAAATCATTGGCTGAGCTTGCAGCAATCAGAGAAAAGATGAAAGACAAGGTTGTGCTTCGTGAAGGCACCGGCGAAATCAGAGTCGTTGTCGGCATGGCAACCTGCGGTATTGCGGCAGGTGCACGTCCGGTTCTCAACGCATTTGTTGAAGAAGTCGGCAAAGCAGGCCTTGCGGAAAAGGTTACCGTTTCTCAAACAGGCTGCATAGGCATTTGCCAGTACGAACCCGTTGTTGAAATTTTTGAAGCGGGCAAAGAAAAAGTTACTTATATTAAGATGACTCCCGAAAAGGCAGCCGAGGTTGTTGAAAAACACCTCAAGGGCGGCAATGCTATTCAGGAATACACAATCAGCAATGCTATCTCATAATGGAGGTTAAAAAAATATGATTCGTTCCCATGTATTGATTTGCGGCGGTACCGGCTGTACTTCATCGGGCAGTAAGGTACTTATGTCAACCTTTGAAAGCGAAATCGAAAAGAACGATCTCGCCAAAGAAGTAAAAGTAGTTCAAACCGGCTGTTTCGGTCTTTGTGCTCTCGGCCCTGTTGTTATCATTTATCCCGAAGGAACCTTCTACAGCCGTGTTCAGCAGAGTGATGTTGCCGAAATCGTTTCGGAGCATCTTCTCAAAGGTCGTCCCGTTGAAAGACTCGTCTATAAAGATGCCGACGAAAATATTATTGAAGAAGCCGGAAAAACCATTTCTCTTAATAATACGAATTTCTACAAAACTCAAAAGAGAGTTGCTCTTCGTAACTGCGGTCTTATCGATCCCGAAAATATCGATGAATATATCGCAATGGACGGCTATGCGGCACTCGGCAAGGTTCTTACCGAAATGACTCCCGAAGAGGTTGTTCAGGTCATTAAGGATTCCGGACTTCGCGGCAGAGGAGGCGGCGGCTTCCCCACCGGTCTTAAATGGAGCTTCACGGCTGCCAATTCAGCCGACCAAAAATATGTTGTATGTAATGCCGACGAAGGCGATCCCGGTGCATTTATGGACCGTTCCGTTCTTGAGGGCGATCCCCACTGCCTTATCGAAGCAATGACGATTTGCGGCTACGCAACCGGTGCAACCGAAGGCTATGTTTATGTTCGTGCGGAATACCCCATCGCCGTTAAGCGTTTGCAGATTGCCATCGATCAGGCAAGAGAATACGGCTTGCTCGGAAAAAATATTTTTGACAGCGGCTTTGACTTTGATTTGTTTATCCGCCTCGGTGCCGGTGCATTCGTTTGCGGTGAAGAAACCGCTCTTATGACCTCCATTGAGGGCAACAGAGGCGAGCCCAGACCTCGTCCTCCCTATCCCGCAGTTAAGGGACTTTTCGGTAAGCCCACAACCGAAAATAATGTTGAAACCTTTGCCAACGTTCCTCAGATTATTCTTAAAGGTGCCGATTGGTTTGCATCAATGGGTACGGAAAAATCAAAGGGCACAAAGGTTTTCGCTCTCGGCGGTAAAATCGAAAACACCGGTCTTGTTGAAATTCCCATGGGCACAACTCTGCGTGAAATCATTTACGATATCGGCGGCGGTATCCCCAACGGCAAAAAGTTTAAGGCGGCTCAAACGGGCGGCCCCTCCGGCGGCTGTATCCCCGTCAGCCTCATCGATACTCCCATTGACTACGATAACCTTACCGCTATCGGCTGTATGATGGGCTCCGGCGGTCTTATCGTTATGGACGAAGACAACTGTATGGTTGACATTGCAAAGTTCTTCCTCGATTTCACCGTTGACGAATCCTGCGGTAAATGTGCTCCCTGCCGTATCGGCACAAAGCGAATGATGGAGCTTCTTGAAAAAATCACCGACGGTAACGGCACTCTCGAAGATATCGATAAGCTTGAGGAGCTTGCATATTACATTAAAGAAAATTCTCTCTGCGGTCTCGGTCAGACTGCTCCCAACCCCGTTCTCGCAACTCTCAAATTCTTCCGTGACGAATACATTGCTCACGTTGTTGATAAAAAATGTCCTGCCGGCGTTTGCAAAAAGCTTCTTAACTACGTTATTGATGCGGACAAGTGTAAGGGCTGCACACTCTGTGCAAGAAAGTGCCCCGTCGGTGCAATCAGCGGTACGGTTAAGAATCCCCACACTATCGATACAACCAAGTGCATCAAGTGCGGTGCTTGCATGGATTCATGTAAGTTCGGTGCAATCAGCAAAGGTTAACAGAGGAGGCATAAGCTAATGGAAATGGTAAACATTAAAATAAACAATATGCCCCTGAGCGTTCCCAAGGGCATAACAATACTTGAGGCGGCAAGATATGCGGGAATCGAAATTCCCACCCTCTGCTACCTTAAAGAAATGAACGAAATCGGCGCGTGCCGTATGTGTATGGTTGAGGTTAAAGGTGCTCGTACTCTCGTTGCGGCGTGTGTTTTCCCCGTTAACGAAGGTATGGAAGTATTTACCAACACCGAAAAGGTCAGAAAAAGCCGCAAAACAAATCTTGAGCTTGTTCTTTCCACACACAGAAAGGAATGTCTTTCCTGCGTCAGAAGCGGAAACTGCGAGCTTCAAAAGCTCTGCAAGGATTACGGCGTTGAGGACGAAAACGTTTTTGCCGGTGTATATCCCGAAGCTCAATATGATGATTCGGCAGCTCATATGATAAGAGATAACAGCAAGTGTGTTCTCTGCCGCCGCTGCGTTGCCGCCTGCGACAATCAGGCAATCAGCGTTATCGGTGCAAGTGCCAGAGGCTTTGACACTCATATCGGCTCTCCCTTTGAGCTTCCTCTTAACGATTTTGCTTGCGTATCCTGCGGTCAGTGTATCGTTCACTGCCCTGTTGGTGCTATCTACGAAAAAGACGATACCGCAAAGGTATTTGCCGCAATCGCAGATCCCGATAAATATGTTGTTGTTAATACCGCTCCCTCAATCAGAGTTACTCTCGGCGAATGCTTTGGCAACGAAATCGGTACAAATGTTACCGGAAAAATGGTTGCCGCACTTCGCAGACTCGGCTTCGACAAGGTATTCGATACCGATTTCTCCGCCGACCTTACCATTATGGAAGAAGCAACTGAGCTTCTTGACAGAATCAATAACGGCGGCGTTCTTCCTCTTATCACTTCCTGTTCACCCGGTTGGGTTAAATACTGTGAGCATTATTTCCCCGATCAGATCGATCATCTTTCAAGCTGTAAGTCACCTCAGCAGATGTTCGGTGCGGTCATCAAAACTTGGTATGCAAAGAAGATGAACATTGATCCTAAGGATATCGTTGTTGTCAGCATTATGCCCTGTACGGCAAAGAAATTTGAAGCGGGCAGAGATGATCAGGCAGCAAGCGGCTATGCCGATGTTGATTACGCTCTTACAACTCGTGAGCTTGGCAGAATGATTGAAACCGCAGGCATTAACTTTAACCTTCTTCCCGATGAAACCTTTGACAGTCCTCTCGGCGAGGGTTCGGGTGCTGGCGTTATCTTCGGTGCAACCGGCGGCGTTATGGAAGCTGCTCTCAGAACAGCTTATGAGGTTATGACCGGTGAGGAGCTTAAAGCTCTTGAATTTACCGAGGTCAGAGGCACTCAAGGCATTAAAGAGGCGGTTTATACCATTGCCGGCAAGGAAATCAAGGTTTGTGCCGCAAGCGGACTTAAAAACGCTCAAGCCGTTATGGAAAAGGTTAAAGCAGGTACTGCCGACTACCAATTTATCGAGATTATGGCTTGCCCCGGCGGCTGTGTAAACGGCGGCGGTCAACCCGTTCAGCCCGCAAGCGTTCATAACTTTGTTGACCTCAAGGGTATCAGAGGCAAGGCTCTTTATGAAGCCGATGCAAATCTGCCCGTCAGAAAGTCGCACGAAAACGAAGCTATCAAGGCTGTTTATGCCGAGTATTTTGAGAAACCCGGCAGTCACATTGCTCACGAAGTTCTTCACACACACTATGTTAAAAGAGGAAAATACAGCAAATAATCCGTCTTTTCCTAATTTAATTCGGTAATACAAAAAACAAACGCACTCCGAAAGCATAATGCTTTTGGGGTGCATTTTTTTCGCAGTCACAACCGATAAAAACGGAAAACCGTCTTCCCGTCAAAGATTTTTGCCTTTGACTGCGGAAAACGGTTTTGTTTTTCGTACTGGTTTGAATTATGCCGCATTTTCTTCAATCTCGGCACTGTCTTTTCCGGAAACAACACACGCCGCAATTGTGAATGCAAGAATAACCACTGTTAAGAATTTGAAAATAATCATTTTTTTGTCCCCCTGTTTGTTTTTTTGTTTACAACTATATTATAGCAGAAAAATTCCTAATATTAAACAGGGTAAACATCTAAGATTTTATTAAGAAAAAATTAAGTCGAATTAAATTTTAATGCCTTTTTCAAGCATTGCCTTTTTCAATATGCCAAGCTCGCCGTGATAATAGCAATGTCCGTCCATACCGGCGGCTTTTGCACCGTCGATATTCGCCTGCACGTCATCGATAAAATAGCATTCTTCGGGTTTTAAAGAAAATCTTTTGTAAAGTGCAAGATATATTTCTTTTTCGGGCTTTAACAGCTTATAATCCGCCGATATCAGATAGCCGTCAAACAAAGAAAGAGCGGGGATTCCGTCAATTCTGTCGTAAAAATCTCCCGATGCATTTGAGAGAAGATATATTCCGTAGCCGTTTTCTTTCAGCCTTTTTATAAAGTCATACATTTTTTCGAACGGTGGCATATAAGGATAAAAATTATGTACCATTTCGGAAACTTTGTTATAAACCGCAGGGGGAATAACCGACTTTTTCTTTTCCATTATTTCGTCCGGAAAAATTATTCCCCTATCCTTATCCGACCAGATGCCGTTTCTGAAAATTTCCTTGAGAAGAATATCGGCAGTATCCCTGTCAAAAAGCGAATACAGCGTTTTTTCGGGATTATAGTCTATCAAAACCCCGCCCATATCAAAAATTATATTTTTTATCATACTGTTTTATCGATTCCCGTAATTATTCTATTATGCCATTTTAACAATATGCTGGCAATAAACATATACATTTTGTATTTTTTTCGCTTCGGTATCATACTTTGTTTTGATAACCGGTTGAGTTTCGGAGGGCGTTATATAAACTTTAAAAACAATTGCGTGTTGCCCGGCACGCATATTCGTTATCTTTTTGTATTCAAAGTGCTGACCTTGAATGTCAAGATACTTAAAGATAACTTCTTCAAGCAGGTCGCCTGTGAAGCAACGAATGATATCGTCTACTTCATACATTTCGATGATGGCTTTCGTTTCTTCAAACGACATCATTTCACTTTTGAACTCGCCCTCGTTAATAACTGTGCTCATTGACGAATTATCAAGCAGCAATAACGGTAAATCATTGTTTTTCATAAATTCGGCCTCCTTATTTAATATTGTAAGATTATTATATCATATGAATAATACACAGTCAATATCTTGCACAAGATACTGAATTTTTCTACTCATTGCACAAATTTTGCAGGAATTATATGTTAAACTTGCAAAATTATTCTTCATCCATATAATCTATAACCCGTTCGACAAGGTTCAGACGGTTTTCGCCTTTAAGCAAGCGAACCGCAATATGAGGCTTTCCTCCGCCTGCACTGACAACAAATCTTCCTCTGAAATGAGCGGATGCCATTGAAATTTTTTCCATATCAAGCTGATTGATTTTAAAAATGATTCTGTCGCTCTGCATAGTGATTTCGTAAATATCGTGTCTTGCCGCCTTGCCTCTGAGGAGTGCGATTTTAATAAGCCCCTCAACGCTTTCCGGCGGATCACCGAAGCGGTCACAAAGCTCATCGATAACATCCGATGCATCTTCATTCGTTTTAATGTCGGCGATTCTGCGATAAATTTGAAGCCTTTGCGGAACGCTTTCGATATATTCGTTCGGAATATGTGCATCAATCGGCAAATCGATAACGCAATCCTTTTCGGGTTCAGAGGTCTTTTCTCCTTTTTCTTCACTTATCGCCTGTTCAAGAAGCTTAACATACATTTCATAGCCGACGGATTCCATATGACCGTGCTGGCTTGAGCCGAGCACATTACCCGCACCTCTCAATTCAAGGTCACGCATTGCAATATGGAAGCCCGAACCGAACTCGGTAAATTCTCGAATCGAATCAAGCCTTCTTGTTGCGATTTCGCTCAATTGTTTTCCTCTTGTAAAGGTAAAATAAGCACTTGCCCTTCTTGACGAACGACCGACACGACCTCTTATTTGATGAAGCTGTGCCAAGCCCATTCTGTCCGCATTTTCGATTATAAGCGTGTTGGCATTGGGAACATCAACACCCGTTTCGATAATCGTTGTGCAAACAAGAATATCGATTTCGCCCTCAAGCAACCTTCTCCAAACCTCGCTTAGCTCATCCTCACTCATTTTTCCGTGACCGATACCGATATTCGCATCGGGCAGTAATGCCTTTATTTCGGCGGCTTTTTTTTCAATATCTTCAACTCGATTATACAGATAGTATACTTGACCGCCTCGACGAAGCTCCTGCTCCATCGCCTGAACAAGAACCGACATATTATGCTCGATGACATAGGTTTGAACCGGCTGTCTGTCCTGCGGAGCTTCCTCAAGAACCGACATATCACGTATTCCCGTCATCGCCATATTAAGAGTCCTCGGAATGGGCGTTGCCGTTAGGGTTAAAACATCAACGGCAGGAAAAAGCGTTTTCAATTTTTCTTTTTGTGCAACTCCGAAACGCTGTTCCTCATCGATAATAATAAGTCCCAAATCTCTGAACTGAACATCCTTTGAAATAATGCGGTGTGTGCCGACAACAATATCAATCGAGCCTCTGCGTAAACCGTTAATCGTTTTGTCTATTTCTTTTTTGGTGCAAAACCTCGAAAGCATTCCCGTTTCGATCGGAAATCCTTCAAAACGTTTAAGAATCGTTTGATAATGCTGGAGTGCAAGAATGGTTGTGGGAACCATAATCGCACACTGCTTTCCGTCCGCAACGCATTTAAACACCGCACGCAGAGCGACCTCGGTTTTTCCGAAGCCGACATCGCCGCATAGGAGTCTGTCCATAGGATACGGCTTTTCCATATCCTTTTTTATTTCGTGAATACAGCGAAGCTGATCATCTGTTTCAACAAATTCAAATCGTCTTTCAAAGTCGCTTTGCATATCGATATCCTGCGAAAAAGCATAGCCTTTAACGTTAATTCTTTTTGAATAAAGCTCTATAAGCTCTTTCGCCATATCCTTAACGGCACTCTTAACCTTCGCTCTGGTTTTTTGCCAATCTTTTCCTCCGAGCTTACTTAGCTTCAAGGGCTTTTCATCGCTTTTGGGGCCGATATATTTTGAAACCTGATCAAGCTGAGTAACCGGCACATACAGGTTATCGCCTTTATCGTATTGAATTTTAATATAATCCTTTGTGGTTCCCGATGCTTCAAGAGTTGTTATTCCCTCAAAAATTCCGATACCGTGAGTTGCGTGAACAACATATTCGCCTCTGTGAAGCTCATCAAGATTATTAAATGCGTTTTTTGCCTTTTTGGAAGAAACAACTCTGTTTTTGGAAACAGTTCTGCTTCTGTAGGTTATAAGCGTAAATTTTGCGGACGGATATTCAAAGCCGTAAGAAAGTCCGCCCGAAAGAACACAAACCGTTTTCGGCATAAACTCCGCAGGCGGAACAGGGCAGTAAAGAGCATGTATCCCCTCGTTTTCGAGGTCATCTGCAAGAGTTTTTGCACTTTTTTCGGTTCCCGCAAGCACGGCACAGGAATTTCCCTGCTTGCGTATCGCCTGCAAATCATCAACGATAGTCGAAAAAGTACCGTTCCACGGAGCAATCTGCTTTGCCGTGAAATTAATAAGCTCCTTTACCGGCGTATCAAAGCTGCCTCTGGGCAAATTATCAAGATAAATTGCACCGTGCCTCTCGTAAATTCCGAAAAGCTCGTGAAGCTGCAAGCCGTATCTGTCAAGTCCTTTGCAAAGCACTCCGTCCTGAAAAAGACCTTTTATCGTTTCATTCATCAGCTTGCACGCCGCATCGAATTTATCCTTAACCGCAAAGCTTTCGCAAACAAAAAGCATACTTGAGCTTGCATAGTCGAAAATGCTTGTACGATCGGGGTAAATCAGGGGCATATATTTATCAAAAGAGGAAAGACGAACTCCGTTTCGCAGACTGTTTAAATCCTCCTCAAGATTTTTAAGGGCGTTGCCTTTTATTTTGTTTTCGGCAATATGTCGCTCGATAAGAGCCGTCAGCATCTCATCGGTGCAAAGAATTTCTCTTGCGGGAGTAATTCTGATTTCCTCCGTCATTTCGGTTCTTCTTTGAGTGTCCGGCTCAAAAAAAGCAATACTGTCTACCGCATCGCCCCAAAATTCAACTCGGCAGGGAAGCTTTGAATCGGGAGGAAAGAAATCGAGAATCCCGCCTCTTAACGCAAACTGTCCCGCACCGTCAACCTGCTCACTTCGGGTATAGCCGCATCTTATTAAGCCGAGCAAAAGCTCATCGATATCATATTCATCGCCTACGTTCACCGCAAAACCGTTATTCATAAGCATTGCGGGAGGTACGGTAAGCTGTGAAGCGGCTTCGGCGGAAAGAACAACCGCATCGTAATCACCCGACAGCATTTTATCAAGCACTTTAAGCCTTGCATACTCATATTCTCTCGATACGGTTTCGTGGGTACGGAAAGAAAAATCCCTTGCAGGATAGATGAGTGCATTAATGCCAAAGGTTTCCATATCCTGCTTCAGCCTTGTTGCCTGAGCTTCATCGGGCGTAATGACAATCGCCTTTTTCATAAGACTCATACACATTGAGGCAATAATATGAGCCTTATGGATATGAGAAAGTCCCGTCACGCCGCTCGGCAGACGGTTTTTTTGAATCGCCGAAGCCAAAGAAAGAAACTCCGGAGTTAATTTTGCAATTTCAGTGTAACAATTCATAATAAAAGCTTTCATAATAATATATTAAACATTATAAATATAATACAATTTATTCCGAATACAGTCAAGGAAGAATAAAAATTTTTATTCAAAAATGCCTTTGACTGCATTTATCGGCTTTAATTAAAAAATTTTAACCGTATTGTCATAATTTTGTAATTGTGATGTATTTATCATTATGATATACTGAAATAAAGAAAGTATTTCCTGTGGGGGGAAAACAATGAAAAATATCAAATTCACAAAAAAGAAGAAGGTTCCGACACATCTCATTGCAGCGATAAGCGTTATTGCAACCGCCGTTGTCGTTGCCGGAATATTTATTGCGGTAAAGCTTGTTTCGGAGCAGAAAGGCAAGCAGGACTTACCCGACAGCTACTCTTTTTCTACCGAGGGCTTTGAAAATATTTCCGATATCAAAAGCCTTAACGAAGAAATGGCTGTTTTCACCGATTATTCGAGCGGCAAAAAAGGTCTTATGACGCTTGACGGAAAAATCACCGAAAAGGCGGAGCACAACGATTTTTCGGTTATCAGTGATTCGTGGCGAAGCTACCGATATATCGTTCAAAGTTCCCGTTCCGAATATCTTTTGCTTGTTGACACCGAAACAAAAACCGTTACAAGCAGACAGTATCACGGCTTAACCTCTCCCGAACGCATTCCCTGCTGGCAAGAAAATGTGCGTCATCTTGCGTGGACAGATAAGCTCGGCTATGCCGGTGAGGTTAAACCAAGCGAGGTCGGTCTTCCCGCCGGCCTTTATCCCGTTGCAAATTCGCTCAAGGACGATGCAAAATATGGTTACATCAGTCATCTTCTACGCCTTGAAATCGCTCTTGTTTATGAAAACGCATCGGATTTTTCAAATGGCTTTGCAGCGGTTAAGGAAAACGGAAAATGGGGATATATAAACGAAAAAGGCGTTACGGTTATTCCGTTTGAGCTTGACTCGTGTATGTCCGCCGATGCAATGGGCAGCGACTGTGCATTCGGATTTCGCAACGGACTTGTACCCGTTTGCAAGGGCGAAAAATTCGGAATTATCAACAGCAAAAACGAAGCGGTTGTCGATTTTTCGTTTGACCGCATTCTTCAAGGCATCAACGGCACTTATATTGCACTCAAGGACGGTAAGTGGGGAATTATAACGATAAAGAAAGAATTTATTTCCGCCGAAACAACAACATCGGCTGCCGTTGCTTCGGCTGCCGGCGACGTTCTCGCAAAGGGTTCATATACTGTTAAAACCGCAGGCAGCGTTCTTAATATGAGAGCCGAGGCATACGCACAATCGGATGTTATTGCAAAAATTCCAAACGGAACAGTTATCAATGTTACAAAATCCGTTCCGGGCTGGGCATATGCTAAATACAACTCGTTCAGCGGCTGGGTTAGTGCGGATTTTCTTGTTTCCGCTCCCAAAACAACCTCTGCAAGCGTTGAGTCCACCGTTACTTCATAAAAATTTAACAAATTTTTGATAAATTTCAAAAAAACTGTTGACCGATTCGTTTTTTTCGGCTATACTTATTTATATGGTGTCGAGTCACCATTTCTGCATTTGTGAGCAACAATGCCAGAGCCATCCGATAAAAGACGGAGAACGGTTTCCTGTTCTCCGTCTTTTATCTTTCCATACGTATAAAAGAGCTATGCCAAGCAATGACATAGCTCTGTTTTTTTATGCCGGTATATATTCAACCGTGAAACAATGGGATTTAATTGCATAATCGACAACATAGCTGCGGAATGTATTGCCGTTAAGCTCCGCATTTCCCACTCTTATCTTTGTTACATAACCCACGTTATCGTTCATTGCCGCATCGTGCGAAATAATCTTGAGCCATTCGGCGGGATCATCGCCAAGCGTTATATCGACATTGTTATCCTTTGCATAGCTGAGAATATATTTTTTCATTTCCTCGGCAGTTATTGTTTTATCCGTTACCGTAACCTTTTCCGGACTTGAAACGCCACCGCAGAGATACGGAATATCTTCGCCGCCCCATATGCTTGACGATGAAGCGGTTTTGCCGGCAGCGGAGGCAAAGTAGCAGGTGAATGCCGCTGAACCGTTATAATCAACATACCGTGCTTTCGGCGTATCGCCGTCACTGCTCATACCAAGCACGGCAAGACACGCTTTATGGATATTCGTGCCCTCATATTCATAGCTTTCGGAATAAGCGTGCTTCGAGGACGGAACATCAAATTCATAATATTTTGCATATGTATATGCGGTAACAACCTGTGCTTTGAGTGCCTCCATCGGTGCACTTCCGCCGATTTCACGGTAGGTTGTTTTGCAAAGATATTCGACAATAGGTATCTCCTTACCGCCGTATTTAACTTTAAGAGGAGTTGAGGAATCAACCTTGACCGTTGTTCCGGTGTAATAATGGGTAACAATTTCCTCATATGTTTTTCCGTCTTTTGCCATTTGGATTGCTCCGTCCTGACTCATTCCGACGCCGTGGCCGAAGCCGTAAACCTTAAAAACAAAGGCTCCCTTTGATGAGCCGGAGGTTGTTGAATCAACCTTACCGCTCGAAGCTGCCGTTGTTGAGGGTGCGGCAGTTGTTGTCGGCTTCAGGGTGGTTGTAATTTTTTGGGTGGAAGTGGTTGGCTTTACGGTCGTGGTGGGAGCCAAGGTCGTTGTTTGCTTTGCGGTGGTGGTAGGTGCGGTTGTTGCGGTCGTTGTTTGTTTTGTTGTTATAACATTTTTTATTGTTGTTAAGATTTTTGTTGCGGTCATCGTTATCGTCGACTGCACGGGAACGGTTATTACCTCCGAGGTTGAAGCCTCGGTTTCTATAGCTGCCACCTGAAAATATTTAAGGTCTTCTATATCGCTGCCTCCGTAGTAATCAACATCGGCAACATATCCTTCCTGCTGAACGAACTCATAATTTCCCGCACTTGAAAAATCGGTCGAAGCGGATCTGTTATCATTTCCGCCCAATGCGAAAGCGATAATAATGCATATTACAACCGCCAGTGCAATTCCCACTGCGGTTAACAATATGGGAAGCTTTGAATTTTTTGACCATTTTTTGGCACTTGCAGCGGGAACGTTGGGATTAACAAGCCTTTCCTCTTGTGAAAGCTCACCGAGCATTTTGCAAAGACGAATAACCGCCGCCGCAACAAGATGCCTTCTTTCCTCTCCGACATTACCGTAAACCTTTGCAGCCTTTGCCCTGTCGGAATCCGCAACGCAAACAATAACAAAATCGCTGTCATCGGTTTTGTCCTTATAAATCGGTGAAATGCTGATTCCGAGATCCGTGCCGGAATTTTCCTTTGAAATTTTAGCACATTGAGCGGCATAATTTTCAATGCTCTCATCCGGAAGCCTGTCCCTTAAAGCATTATCGAAAACAAAAGCCGTTTCGCAATCGGGTACGGATGAAATAGCGGAAATAAGAGGCTTTGAGCAGCCAAACGAAGAAATCGCAACAGTTTTTCCGCTGCCGATAACCTCCTCAACGCTTTTTCTCATAGCAGCCATACCGCTTCTCTCGGTGGGAACCGGCTTTTGCGGCGTTGCGTTCGGAAACATTTTTTCAAGCAGAGCTGAAAGTCCGGAATCAAAAATCCAGCCGAGTCTTTCCGCATCAAGAGGAAGAAAAATTATAATGCTTTTGCCGTATTCCTTAATAAATGCGGAATAAAGACCGTCGGAGGTTTTTATTGTTTTTGCTTTTTCGGGAATTGCCGCTTGAAGGTCACGCTCCTTCTGATTTTCGGGAGCATTATCGCCCATTGCGGCTGAAATTGAATTACTTCTGACAATTTTCGACGAAACGGTTTTAATTAAGCGAAGCTTTGCATTAAGAAAAACAGAAAGAGGTGCACCTGCAAACACAATTCCTCCCTCACGGGCACAGGCATCAACACCGCTTACAAGAGCCGTGGCATCCTCATAATTATTTGTTTCGATTTCAGATGTAAATTGCGATATCCTTCGAGCAAGATATAACGATGCATCCCGTGCCTGATCGGCACAGAGCGTGCATACCTTTACCTTTCTGTTCATAATATCACCGTTCCTTAAAATTTTTATTCGTCAATTACCATCTCGAATCCTCTGCGTAGGGATTCTGCTTTTTCTTTGCATCATACCACGCCTGAGGATATTTGGGATTGGGATTTTCATATGCCTTTGAAGTATCGATGCTGATGCTTTCGCCGTCTCTTTTTTCTCTTGCGACAACAACAATCATTGCACCGTCAAAATCATAGACACACGCCTGCAAGGTCAGGATTTTATCATTTTCGTTGATGTCAACGCCCGTTGTATAAAACTTTCTTTTATCGATTTCGGTAATATATTCCTTAAACTTATCTGTTGAAATATCGATAAAATTATAGGGAAGAAAGTATCCGTTATCATCGGCGGGATCCGAGTTCGTAATAAATACGGCATAAACAAACCAAGTGTGATTGCCGTAAATGGTGTTACATTCGATAACGGGAGCCTGTGCGAAGCCGTCAACGGTTCTGTAGTTTTCAAGCATACCGAAAATATAGTCATCGTGACGCATATTGTGTCCGTAAACCATCGTATTTCGGTGAAGCGTTTTGAGATTTGACATTCTGTAATCAAAAAACGGAACGCCGTAGCTTGTATATTTTTTATAAATATCTCTTTTAAGGTAATAGGAATTATCGTTTCCCTGTGCTATGGGAAGGTTGATTCCAAGTCCGTCAATCGTTATCCAACCTGCAAAATCACTGTTCTGTGCATAAAGCTGGGCATATTTCGCAAGCATTCCTTCGGGAAAATCAACGTTGGGATTCTCCTTCTTTATTTGGTCGTTAACGGTTGCCTCGTTATTGTGCTCATTAACATTAACACTCATCTGCTCCGCAAGTGCATCCGAATCGGATTTGAATCTGTATGGCTCGATAAAATAAGTATTAACAAGGATTCCGCAGCTTGCAATGATGGTTATTATCGAAAGGGAAAGAATTATTTTGCGAACAACCTCTCCGGCACCGCCCTTCTTTTCGGCAGCATCGTCGTTTTTGCTCTTTTTGTTTTTCTTTTCTTTCCTTTTTTTGCCCTCGTCCTCCGAAGCCTGCCCAAAATCGGGATCATCCTCAAGCGTTTGAGTGCTCATCGGAGCGGCTTCGTAAAGCTTTTCCGAAACCACAGCCTCGGCAGCCTTTTCATAATCAACTCCGTCATCGGGAACATTAACAACAAATCCCGTTTCGGGCATATCCGTTTTTTCTTCACCGAGAAGCTCTTCAAGCTCTTTGTCGAAATCATTGTCGGAATCGGGCTTCTGCTCCGCATTCTCGACCTGCTCCGACTCGGCAGTTGCATCGCTCTCGGAAAATTCAAGGTCATTCCAATCTATGCTGTCCTCCGAAAAGTCAACCTCCTCGTATTCCTCGGAGGTCTGCTCGGAGCTTTCGTCAAACACAACCGCTTCGGAAACAAGCTGTGAAGCAGTTGAAAGCTCGGATTCAACCGGCTTTATTTCGGGGTTAGATTCTATTTCAGATAGAATATCATCATATCCCGTTTCACTGCTGCTCTCGGATTTCAGCAAATCAATCATACTGAAAATATCGCTTTTCGCCTTGTCATCCTCCGACATTGCATCAAGCTCGTCCACGGGAGAAGCCTCAAAAAATTCCTCGTTTCCGATTTCTTCACCGCCGTTTTCATTTTGAGAATCATCAAGTGAAACAACGGGAATATCCTCGTCAAAGTAATCCTCCGGATTCATCCAAAGAGATTCCAAAGCCGCTTCCTCATTGGCATCTGCCGTTTTCGGCTCGGAAAGAACAACCTTGGCAGGCTCCGCCTCGGAAGCAGTCAAAACCGACATCGGTTTCGGGACTATCGTTTCCGGTCCGCTGCTCATTATATCGTCATAAAGACTTTGAAGCTCGTTTTCAAGACTTTTTTCCGTTTTTTCAATATCCTCGTGGAAACCCTCGAAAAGAGGTGAAGCCTTTGAGCTTTCTTCAAGAAAATCCGTAAGATTGATTTCCGTTATCGCCTCATCGTCTGCAATCGAGCTGAGTCCCTCCGGCAGTGATGACGTCTTTTTTTGATTATCGTTTGCCATAAAATTCCCTCCTTATTCGGCACTGGGCTGCCACTTCTCGGCATTCTTATAGGGATTATTCATTCCCTTGCTGTTATACCAAACCTGCGGTCTGCGGTAATCGGGATTATCCTTCACAAGAGCGGGATCGATATTTTCGCCCTCACCGTCGTGAAGAAGCCTGCCGACAACAACAAGCCTTGTATCAACGCTTTTTCCGTAGTCGTAAATGCAGGTTGAAAGAGTGATGATTTTATCGGTCGGTTCAAGCGAAACGCCTGTATCGTAAAGCATTCTTTGCTTAACCTGATCGATATATCCGACCATATTCGCATTGCTCATATCGGGGTAAATATAATTGAAAAAATATCCATTGTCATCCTTCGTTTGAGTTGACGAAAGGAAAACCGCACATATTTTAAATGTATATTCCTTATAAAGAGTACTGTATTTGATAATCGGATTTTCAATAAAATGATTCTTATCCCTGTAATCATACAGCGAACGGAAGGACTGCTTGGGAATGCCGTCGGATTTACCCGTTGTATGACCGTGGATAACGGTATTTTTTGAAATATTCACATTATCGCAACGGTAGTCAAGATAAATATTACCGTAATTTGTGTTGGTGGTTTCGGTTGTGTAGCGTTCGTAAAAATCTCTTTTAAGATAATACTCGTTGTTGTCTCCCTGCAAAACAGCGGTGTCCATTTCCGTTCCGGGAATCGAAAGCCAGCCGACAAGGTTGTTATTGACCGAATATGCCTGCTTCAGCTCTTCTCTGATTCCATCGGGATACGCTTCCTGCGACTTCATATCGTTTGATACAACCGCCGCAAGATTTTTCGCCAATGCATTCGTCACGGTTTCGGCATTCATAATAAATTCAGCCGCTTTTTCGTTAATTTGAATCTGAACATCTTTTTCTTTTGTGAAATTATAAGCCGAAAGTGCAAACATTATTACGGAAGCTACCGCCAACAACAAACAGAACGCCGCCGTCATCTTTTTTGAACTCATCTTCTTTTCTCCTCTATATATATTCTGGCAAGATTCAACGCTCTTGAGGCACAAACGTATCTGTTATACTCTCTCTCATTCTTGCCGGTTTCGATTTTTTCGCATATTTGGCAGTCCGATGCATCTAAAGCGATAAAGCAAAGTCCCGCCGGTTTGTCTTGACCGTATGAATCCGGCCCCGCAATGCCCGTTACGGAAATTCCGATATCCGCACCGGAAATCCGTCTTATCCCCCTTGCCATTTCTCTTGCCGTTTGTTCGCTGTATACACTGTATTTTTGCAGCGTTTCGGCTTTTACTCCGAGAATTTTCATCTTTTGTTCTTCCGAATAAGCAACAACTCCAAGCTCGAAAACCTCGCTTGCTCCGGGAATATCCGTTATTCTTTTCGGAATATATCCCGCCGTACAGCTTTCTGCGGTTGCTATTTTCATGGAATTTATTTTCAGAAGCTCAACAACTCTCTGCTCGATGCTTTCGCTGTCGATACCGTAAACCTTATCACCGAGCCTCTTTTTTATTTCATCGATAATCGGCTCGCAAAGCTTTTCCGCCTGAGCCTGATTTTTGGCTTTTGCGGTAACTCTTAAAAGAGCCTCGCCCTTTTTGGCATACGGTGCAACGGTCGGATTTTCGTTTTCGAGCAAATCCTCACACAGCTCCGCCATCGCACTTTCGCCTATGCCCATCGTTCTGACCGTATGTGAAACGATTGCACCGTCCGAATATTCTTCAAGAAACGGAACAACGCTTTCGTGATACATCGGCGACATTTCATACGGCGGGCCGGGAAGCATCACAACGCATTTCCCGTCTTTTTTCAAGCCGAGTCCGGGAGCCGTTCCGCAGTGGTTTTCAAAAACAGTTCCTCCGATGGGAACATATGCCTGACGAAGATTGCTTTCGGGCATTTCGCTTCCCTTTGAATTGAAATAGCTCTTGATTTTATTCGCAATTTCGCCGTCGAATTTCATTTCAAAGCCCATAACCTCACAGCAAACGTCCCTCGTTATATCATCTGCGGTAGGCCCTAAGCCTCCCGTAGCGATAACGATATCGCTCCTGCCGAGAGCTGTTTTGATTGCGGCGGACAGCCTTTCTCGGTTATCTCCGACGGTTGTATGACGGAGCACGGATATGCCGAGTTTTGCAAGCTCGGTTGAAAGATATTTTGAATTTGTGTTAAGAATATCACCGAGAAGAATTTCCGTTCCGACGGAAAGAATTTCACAAACGGGCATATCTGTTCTCCTTTCATCCGAATATTAATATGCGTTAATGTGTATAAATCTTGTTTTTTCCGCAGCCTGTGACACAAGCCTGTCAACATCGAGAGCCGCCTCACAGCTTTCAACATATTCAAGGGTGGGCCTTGTTCTCGGATGCTTGGGTGTGAACACCGTGCAGCAGTCCTCATAAGGAAGAATCGATATATCAAAAGTTTCTATTTTCCTTGAAATCGCAACAACCTCGTCCTTATCCATACCGATCAGCGGACGGAATACGGGCATTTCGCAAACGGCATCGGTGCAGGCGATTGCAGGCATAGTCTGGCTTGCAACCTGTCCTACGCTTTCACCCGTGATAAGAGCACCCGCATTTTCTCTTTTCGCAATTATCT
Organism: uncultured Clostridium sp.; assembly: GCA_964571095.1. Lineage (GTDB taxonomy): Bacteria > Bacillota > Clostridia > Oscillospirales > Acutalibacteraceae > CAG-177. The sequence continues at coordinate 29,918 of CAZNAC010000005.1, forward strand.
GCGATATTCTCATCATCATTCGTCGCATAATGACGGTAAAAATATCTTCGGGACACTTATCCTTTATATTTTCCTGAATTTCGGTAAACGGAACAACAAACAGAGTTATTCTTCCCGAATATTTACCGACCTGCTTTAAAAGCGAATGCACCTTTTGCTCCGCTCTTTCGCCCGTATACGGCGGCGATGCAAAATGAATCGCAATAAGCTCCAATCCTCTTTTTGCCATCATATATGCGGCAACGGGACTGTCGATACCGCCGGAAATAAGCACGGCAGCTCTGCCTGCGGAGCCGGTCGGCATTCCTCCCGCACCCTTAATCTGATTGCCGTGAATATAAGCGTAATTATCTCTGATTTCAACCATAACAACAAGGTCGGGATTATGAACATCAACAACAAGATGAGGAAACTTTTTAAGCAGATATCCGCCGGTTTCCCTGCATATTTCCGGAGAATTAAGAGGAAACTTTTTGTCGGAACGCTTTGCTTCAACCTTAAAGCTTCTGATACCGAGAAGCTGGGGAGCCAGATATTCTTCGGCACTTTTCAGTATCGTTTCCATATCCTTTTCGACTGCGGCAGCTCTTGAAAATCCGGCAATACCGAAAACCTTTTTTATTCTGCTTACCGCTTCCTCAAGGTCGGCAAATTCATCTGCCGGCTCCGCAACGATTGTTGACTGAGCAATTGTAAAGTTGAATTTTCCCGCCGATTCGAGTCTGTGACGCATATTTTTAACAAGCATATCCTCAAAGGTTCTTCTGTTAAGACCTTTAAGGGCAAGCTCTCCGTTTTTTATAAGAATAACTTCTTTCATTTATTTACTCCGTTTTGTTATTTTACCGTTCTTATCGCTCTTTTGCCTTCTGCGATTCCCTGAATGAGAGCATCTACCTCTTGAATCGTTGTATATCTTGAAAAACTGATTCTCAACGGGCCGTCAAGCCTTTTTCGGTCAAGTCTCATCTGCATAAGAACGTGGCTCTTTTTGCCCTTTGAGCACGCCGAACCGCTCGATACGCAAATACCTCTGTCCGAAAGGAAGTTCAGCATCGGCTCCGATTTGATTCCGATAACCGAAATATTGGTTACAAACGGCAATGCATCGGGGGGTGAGTTAATCACCACTCCGTCAAGCTCCGTAAGCTTTTCAACCATATAGTCACGAAGCATTTTTATATGCTCAAGCTCTCGCTGCGGATCGGGCAAGGCTCTGACAGCCGCCGCAAATCCCGCAATTGCCGGCATTGCTTCCGTACCGGGACGGATTTTGTTTTCCTGCTCTCCGCCGAAGGTTCTCGGCTTTATTTTTACGCCCTTGCGTATATAAATCGCACCTACGCCCTTTGGCCCGTGAATTTTGTGGGAGCTGACGGTCATCAGGTCAACTCCGAGTGATGACGGCTTTACCGGCATTTTGCCGAATGCCTGAACGGCATCACAATGAATCAATGCGGGTGCACGGGCAGCCATAGCGGCTCTTTTTGCCGCCTGAACAGGCATAATAGTGCCCACCTCATTATTAACAAGCATCATTGAAATCAAAATGGTATTTGAATTAACAGCGGAATAAAGCTCTTTTTCGTTGATTCTTCCGTAGCTGTCTACCTTCAGCTTAATAACCTCAAAGCCTTCCTCGGCAAGCTTATTGAGGGTTTCGTCTATGCTCGAATGCTCAATTGAGGTTGAAACGATTCTTCTTCCCATTCGTCGCATTCGGTATGCGGCACCCATAATTGCAAGATTATTGCTTTCGGTTCCGCCGGAAGTGAAATAAATTTCCTCCGGTTCGCAGGAAAGACATCTTGCAACTGCCTTTCTCGAACTGTCAAGCAGCTCCTTTGCGGCGTTGCCGGAACGGTGGAGAGAAGACGGATTTCCCCAGCAAACGGTCATCGCTTCCGTTACCGCTTTAACCGCTTCGCAACAGGGTGCCGTTGTTGCGCTGTTATCAAAATAGGCTTCCATTATACATCTTTCCTCCTGTCGGCACTACACCCATTATAGTAATCATATTTAAAATATTATACACTATTTTCCCTCCGGTTGCAATATTTTTTTGATTTATTTATCATATATACAATATATAGAGGAAAAATCACGGATTATCGGTATGCAATAACATTATATGCCGTTGCTCGTCAAACGGACAAAGCAATAATAAACTATCATAATTAATAATTTTGATTATAATTGTTAACAGATTTAAAAAATTCGGCAGGTAATATTTAATTTAATTGAATTATCAAAAAATATATGTTAAAATATCGATATCTTAAAATAATTTGTCGGAGGTGAGCTTTTGGCGGAATCAACGGTAAACAAACAGCCTATTTTCAAACAAGTAACGGTTATGCTTCTTATGACGGCATTCCAGCTTATGTGTGCCGCCTGTGTTTTCGTTAAGCAGGATGAAATCAGTCTCGGTCTTATTTACATCTTTTTCGGATATATTGCCGCCGAATGGATTTATATGCTCATCGGAACGCTTGTTACTCATAACGATTATTTTGAGCTTGAGGCAATTGCGTTTTTTCTTTCGGGAATCGGGCTTACCGTTTGTGCAAGCATAAGCGAAGCATACGCTTTAAAACAGCTTATCGCAATCGGTCTGGGACTTGCGGTATATTTGATAATGCTTATTTTGATAAAAGATGTTCACTTTGCGTGCCTGCTGCGATATCCGGCGGCGGCAGGCTCAATCGCTGTGCTCGGACTCAACCTTATTCTTGCAAAAAACATTAACGGCACTCTCAACTGGATAGATCTCGGCTTCTTTTCGATTCAGCCGTCGGAGCTTGTTAAAATTATGTTTGTCCTTGTCGGTGCGGTGTCGCTTGAAAAGCTGCTGTCAACAAAAAGCCTTACCAAATATGTTATATTTTCGCTCGGCTGTGTAGGTCTGCTTTTTTTGATGAAGGACTTCGGAACAGCACTTATATTCTTTTTTACATTTATTCTTATTGCCTTTATGCGTTCCGGCAACATAAGAACCATCGTTTTGATTTGTGCTGCCGCTCTTATGGGTGCAATGCTCATTATCTACTTTAAGCCCTATGTTGCAAACCGTTTTGCGGCATACAGACACGTTTGGGATTACATTGACACTACCGGATATCAGCAAACGAGAGTTCTCATTTATTCCGCAAGCGGCGGGCTTTTCGGTCTCGGAATCGGCGAGGGCTTTCTGCGTAATGTTTATGCGGCATCAACCGACCTTGTTTTCGGTCTTATATGTGAAGAAATGGGACTCATCGTTGCACTTGCGGTGCTTTTTTGCTTTGTCGGAATCGCGTTTTTTGCGGTTCGCAGTGCAAAATCCTCCGCTTCAACATTTTATGCGATTGCCGCCGTTTCCGCAGCGGGAATGCTGCTGTTCCAGCTTTCTTTGAATGTTTTCGGAATAACGGACATACTTCCGCTGACGGGCGTTACCCTGCCGTTTGTCAGCCGAGGCGGTTCAAGTATGCTGTGCTCTTGGGGACTTCTTGCGTATATCAGAGCGGCAGGTGCTCCGTTTAAAGCACCTCAACCCGATATCAGCGTTAAAAAAGCTCCGAGAAACGCCCCTCGCAGGTCGGCGGCGAAAGGAGGCACGGTATGAGAATAACATCAAAGCGTGCCGCAATTGTTTACGCTCTTATTCTCGCATTCATTGCGGGCGTGGTGTTCTTTGTTGTGAGCCTTATGTTCAACGGCTCGGAATGGGCATCAAACAAGGCAAACCGTCATATTTATTCGAGCGGAACAATCGTTAATGCCGGCACGATATACGACAGAAACGGCGTTGTGCTTGCAAAAAGCTCCGATAATGAAAGAGTTTTTGCCGAAGGCTCGACCTCAAGAAAATCAACCCTCCACGTCGTAGGCGATACCGCCGGAAGAATCTCAACCGGAACACATTTTCTTTACCGTGATGTTCTTTCGGGATACAGCCGAATCGAGGGTATTTACAACCTGAAACAAACGGGTTCGGGAACGGATATAAAGCTTAATATTGACCTTGAAGCAAACAAAATCGCATATAAAGCTCTCGGAAATTACGACGGAGCGGTTGCCGTTTACAATTATAAAACCGGTCAGCTTCTTTGCAGCGTTTCAAAGCCCGCATATGATTTGGAAAATATGCCCGATGACCTTTTGACCAACCCGAAATACGACGGTGTTTTTCTTGACAAGGTTATTTCCGGAATTTATACACCCGGCTCAATAATGAAAATCGTTACCGCCGCCTGTGCCATCGAAAATATCCCCGATATCGATTCTCGCACCTTTGAATGCGACGGCGAATACGAAACAGGTGACGGCTCGGTTATCTGCAACGGCGTTCACGGCAAAGTGAATTTTCAAAAAGCGATGAACGAATCCTGCAACTGTGCCTTTGCGGAAATTTCGATTGAGCTTGGTGCCGAAAAGCTCGAAGCGACGGCAAAATCAATGGGCTTTAACACTCAGCTTTACGCAAAAGAAATTCGACTTACAAAAAGCAGATTTTCGCCCTCTTTTACAAGCAAAACGGAGCTTGGCTGGGCAGGCATAGGTCAATCAACAACTTACGTTAATCCCGCCCATTTTCTGACAATTATCGGTGCGATTGCAAACGGTGGAGAGGGTTATGCTCCCGACAGAATATATTCTCTCGGCACTATGAGTCGGATTATCGGCAGGAATCCCGAAGTGATAGTCAATATAAAGCCCGAAACCGCCGCAAAGCTTCAACAGCTCTTGCGTTCAAATGTTGCGGACAAATACGGCGATTGGAAATTTGAAGGTCTTGAAATGTGCGGCAAAACGGGAACGGCTCAAATCGACGGCGAAAAAAGCCACTCCTGGTTTGCGGGATATTCGCAGCGTGACGATCTTCCGCTTGCCGTTATATGCATTGCGGAGCACGGCGGCTACGGTTCCGGAATTGCAACAACCGTTTCCAACAAGGTAATGCAATATTTTTCCGATAATCTTTAATGGAGGAAATAATTATGGCTAAATATGAAAAACAACTCGATGGCTCATTTACGGATATTCTCAAAAAAATCGAAACCGGCATACTAAACGGCAGTATTTCCGCCACACAGGAGGACTCCTCCGATTTTCAAAGCGGTGATTCAAGATGCAGTGTCCGTGTTTATGAAAGATACAGCTATTTGGGGCAAAACCGAGTCAGTATGAATGTTACTCTTTTTCAAAACGGTGACGGACCGATTTTTCTTTCCGCCATTACCTCCGGCGGCAGTCAGGCAGCGTTTTTTAAAATAAATACTGTCGGCGAGGAAACTTTTCTTGATAAGCTGAAAGAGATACTCTAGGGTGAAGAGAGTTGAACACCATACGCCTAAAATTTAATCTTTTGGCGCATCAAGGCGATTTTCGCCTTGATATACGCCGGTATACCTTCGGCGAAGAATCACCTTGCTGCATCCAAAATCTTCAAATTTTAGGTGTGAGCAGTTTTGAAGTGCAGTTTTCATGCAAGTACAAGAAAAAAAGACGAGTAATACTGTCGTATTGCGAGGCTTTTTGACGCAGTAATTGCGGAAAACTGCGTTTCAAAACCGTATGTGGTTCGGCTCTCGTCACCCTAGCCGCAACCGGCAAATCCGAACTCGCCTTAAACGGCTAAACGAAAGGTTGTGCGTCAAATGTCAAACGGAATGACACGCAGAGAGCGTGAAATTACGGATATCAATGAAATAATTTCCATTCTCGACAAATCGAAAATTGCCCACATCGGTCTTGTTGACGGCGATGAACCGTATGTTGTTCCGATGAATTACGGCTACATAATGGAAAACGGCAGGCTGACCATCTATCTCCACGGTGCAAAAAGAGGCCGAAAGCTTGACCTGATGAGAAAAAATCCCAAAGTCTTTTTTGAAGCGGAATGCGATTTGCGTGAATTTGAGGGCGATATTGCCTGCCGCTACGGAATCGCTTACGAATCCATAATGGGCAAGGGCACGGCGGTTATTATCGAAGATATTGAAGAAAAGAAAAAAGCTCTTTCGCTCCTTATGAAAACTCAAACCGGAAAGGATTTTGAATTTGAGGACAAAATGACAGCTTTTGTCAGTATCATCAGGATAGATGTTGCCGAATACACGGCAAAACGCCGTCCGTTTCCGACCGCTTCAAAATAAAATGTTGACATAAATAAAAAATTTTGGTTAAATGGTTCTATAGAAAAGGAGGCAAATAAAAATGAAATCATTCAAAAAAGCTTTTTGTGTTTTCCTCAGCGTACTTTTTGTTATGCAGCTCGGTGTTTTTGCATCCGCCGGCTCGGACTACGAAATCGTTAACCCTTATGAGGATGTTATCTGGACGGGAAAAGATGCCTGGGGTGCATATAAAGGCTCTCTCCATTCGCACACAACCTACAGTGATGCCGACGAAACTCTCCCCGTTATGGTCAAGGAATGCTACAATCAGGATTATGATTTTCTTGCCGTTTCGGATCATGGAATAACCGGCGTTGATTGGAACAAAACTCCCGAAATTCAAGCTCTTTATCTGTATCAATACCTTATCGATAATCCCTATGAGCACCTCACCGATGAGGAATATGAGGCTATCACAAACGGCACATATCCTCTTTATGACGGAACGGTACGCAACAAAAAAATGGTTGCCGTTCTCGGTGCAAACGAATTTAACAACCTTTCGCTCACCAAAAATCACGTTAACGGATATTTCCTTAAAGGAAATACAGGCAGTGGCTTTGCGGGAGCCGAAAACGAATCGGGCTACGAGCAGGCAATTAAATTTATCGATGAAAACAACGGTCTTTCGCATATCAACCATCCCGGAGATTGGCTCGATACAAACTCAAATCCCGATGCCGTAAACAATAAAGAAAACATAGAATTTTTCGGAAATCTTATTCTCAAATATAAATCCTGCCTCGGAATTGAAGCTCTCAACGAGAAAAACGGTACAACGGGCTATGACCGCATTCTTTGGGATAATCTTCTTATGTACTGCCTGCCCTACGGCAAAAACGTTATCGGCTTCAGCAATACCGATGCTCATGTAACCGGTACAGTTGATTCTTCATTCAGCGTTTTTATGATGGAAGAAAATAATGTTGATAACATTAAAAAGACCATGCAGTCCGGTGCATTCTTCGGAATTACAAGAAGACTGCGTAAAAACGACAAAATCGGTCCCTCCGAGGATTTTGATGTTATGAATAAAAATCTTCCTTATCCTATGTTTACAAGCATTAAGGTTGACGGTCACAAGGTTACCGTTACCGCAAAGGACAGCCAAACACTTCAGTGGATAGCTAACGGCGAAGTCATCTTCAAGCAGGAAATCGGTTCCGAGCCGGTTACTCTCAACCTTGACAAAATCGGCGGTGCGGAAGATTTCAAGTATATAAGAGCCGAGCTTTTCGGTGAGGGCGGTCTTTGCATTTCGCAGGCATTTGCCATCGATAACGGAAGCGAGCCTCTTACCTTTGAAGAAAAGGAAGCAACCTTTGCCGAAAAATTCATCATTTGGTTCAAGGGAACAAAGATTTGGACTATTTTCGATGAGCTTATCAAAGCAATTTCGTAATAAATATAATAAAATATGTAAAAAAGACTTGATATTTTAATTTATGTGTGTTAAACTATCAACAGTAGGATTATGAAACATGAGAGTGGGGCAACCCGCTCTTTTGTTTATGTTAAAAACATTTTTCATAAAATGAATTAAAGGAGAATTTACTAATGCCAAAAGGTAAGGGCGGCAATACCGTTGCCGCTGTTTGGGAAATAGCGGAGCCTATTGCCAAAGAGCTGGGACTTGAAATTTGGGACATTCGTTTTGTTAAAGAAGGAACGGATTGGTTTTTACGCATCATAATCGATAAGGACGGCGGCGTGGGCATTACAGACTGCGAAAATATGAGCCGTGCTATCGATAAGCCGCTCGATGAGGCAGATCCGATTGAGCAAAGCTACTGTCTTGAAGTTTCCTCTCCCGGAATCGAAAGAGAGCTTACGAGAGAAACGCATTTTGAAGCCTGCAAGGGCGAAAAAATCAAGGTCAAAATGATAAGAGCGATTGACGGTGTCAGAGAATTTTTCGGAATCCTCGATGATTTTGACGGAAAGCTCATCACTCTGCGTCTTGACGACGGCAGTGCAATGTGTTTTGAGAAAAAAGAAACAAGTTATATAAAACTCGATGATTTCAGTTTTTGAAAGGAAAGGTTCGAAAAAAATGAACAACAGCGAATTTTTTGAAGCAGTCAGACTTCTCAGCAAGGAAAAGAAAATTTCCGAGGAAGGTCTGCTCGAAGGAATCCAAAAAGCCATCGTAACAGCGGTTAAAAGAGATTATAACAACAAGGACATCGTTTTTTGCGAAATCGATGCCGAAAACTCAAAAATCAGAGTTTTTGTTCGTAAAAATGTTGTTACCGAAATTCTCGATCCCGATGAGGATATGACGGTTGAACAGGCTCAAAGATTCAAGAAAAACGCTTTGGCGGGCGATATTGTCGAAATCGAGCTTGAAACAAAAGAGGTCAGCCGAATTGCCGCAGAAAAAGGCAAGCACATTCTCCGTCAGGCAATAAGAGAAGCGGAGCACGGTCAAATCAAAGAAGAATTTCAGGATAAAAATCAGGAAATCATTACGGCGAAGGTATCAAAAATCGATCCCGTATCTCTTGATGCTATCGTTGAAATCGGAAAAATTACCGAAAGACTTCCCAGAAGCGAACAGCTTCCCACAGACAGCTTCACCGAGGGCGACATTATCAAGGTTTACATTGCGGACATAAGAGAAGCGACCAAAGGTCCCAGAGTAACGATTTCAAGAACTCATCCCGGTCTTGTCAGACGACTTCTCGAAAGTGAAGTTCCCGAAATCTTCGACGGTACGGTTGAAATTAAATCCGTTTCCCGTGAGGCAGGCTCAAGAAGCAAAATCGCCGTTTACAGTGCAGATGAAAACATCGATCCCGTCGGTGCTTGTATCGGTCAGAGAGGCAGCAGAGTTAACAAAATCGTTGACCTTCTCGGCGGCGAAAAGCTTGACATCGTTCGTTACAGTGAAAATCCCGCTGAATTTGTTGCCGCTTCACTTGCTCCGGCGGATGTTGTTTCCGTAACGGTTGAAAATGAAGAAGAGCATTCCTGCAAGGTCGTTGTTCCCAACAGTCAGCTTTCACTTGCTATCGGCAACAAAGGTCAAAATGCCCGTCTTGCCGCAAAGCTTACCGGTTGGAAAATCGATATTAATCCCGAAACAGAAGAACCCGTTATTAATTTTGACGAATAAAATGACGCTACCGATCCGATAATTCTTCGGATTTCTCCCGTCATTCCAGAGAGGTACTGACTATGCAAACACGCCGGATTCCAATGAGAAAATGCACAGGCTGCAATGAAATGAAACCGAAAAAAGAGCTGGTAAGGGTTGTTAAAAGTCCCGAAGGCGAAATATCGCTCGATCCGACAGGCAAAAAGTCGGGCAGAGGAGCATATGTGTGCCGTAATGTTGACTGCCTTGCAAAAGCAAGAAAAGCCAAAAGGCTTGAAAAAGCATTTTCGTGCGAGATTCCGGACGGAGTCTATGAGAGAATGGAGGAAGAGCTTAAAAATGACGGATAATCCAAAGCTCCTCTCTCTTCTCGGTATGTGCCGCAAAGCAAAAAAGCTAAGCTGCGGACACGATGCGGCGGTCGGTTCAATCAGAAGCAAAATCGCAAGGCTTTGCCTATTGAGCAGTGATTCTTCTCAGCGATTGAGAAAAGAGATAGAGCGTGAAGCATCATTTGACGAACGAAATATTCAGGTTAAATTGCTTGCTTCAACATCAGATGAAATAGGTTGGGCAACCGGACTCAAATCCGCAGTGCTCACGGTCAACGACGAAGGCTTTGCAAAATCCATGCTTGGACTTCTGAACACAACAGGGGAGGTTAATCCATGATAAATAAATACAGAATACACGAGGTTGCAAAAGATTTTGATATTAAAAGCAACACAGTAATTGATCTGCTCACAGAGCATTTTGAAGGTCAAAAAAAGCATATGACGGTTCTCGAAGATGATGAGCTTGATTTGATTTTTGAAACCTTTACCAAAGAAAACGAGGTTAAAGATCTTAACGAATATTTTGAATATTCTCCGTCGGCAAAAAAGAACGATGAAGATAAGGCGGAAAACCCGGCAAAGGCTCCTGCGGAAAAGAAAAACGAAGCCGCAAAAGCCGAAAAGAAGGTTGAAAAGAAAACCGAAAAAGCTGCGGACTCTAAAAACGAAAAGGTCGCAAAACCCAAAACAGAAAAAACAGCGAAACCCAAAGCAGAAAAAGCCACAGAACCCAAAGCAGAAAAAAAATCGGAAAAGAAGCCTGCCGCATCGGAGAAAAAGGAACAGAATGCCGAGAAAAAGCCGGAGCCGAAGCAGGGCAACCGACAGGCAAATTCCGCAAAGCTTCCTCCTATGCCGCAAAAAAAGCAGCCTAAGGAAGAAGAAATCAAGGAAAACAAGCCTATGCAGTCAAGAACAAAGGGCGAAATGCGTACAATTGATACCCGTGCGGATAATGTTGACCTTGAAAAATATAATGAGAGATACGAAAATATAGCTCCCGAAAACAAAACAAAGCAGCACGAGGGTGCGGTTAAAAAGCAAAAGCTCAAGCAAAAGAGCCAGCAATACAGAAAGCAGGGCGGAATGCGTTCTTCAAGGCGTGAAACCGAAGCCGAAAGACTTAAAAGAATCGCCGCCGAAAGAGCAAAGAAACCCCAAATGCACCTTAAACTGCCTGAGGAAATAACCGTAGGCGAGCTTGCTTCAATGCTCAAGATGACTGCTGCCGAGGTTATCAAAAAGCTCCTTACTCTCGGTCAGATGGCAACCGTTAACGAGGTTCTCGATTATGATACTGCGGCAATTGTTGCCGAGGAGCTTGGAGCAAAGGTTGAGAAAGAGGTTGTTATCACAATTGAAGACAGAATCATCGATGACCACGTTGACGATGAAAGCGAGCTTATTACAAGAGATCCCGTTGTTGTTGTTATGGGTCACGTTGACCACGGTAAAACCTCACTTCTCGATGCAATCAGAAATACTTCCGTAACCTCAACGGAGGCGGGCGGAATTACTCAGCACATAGGTGCATACAGAGTTGACCTTAACGGTCAGAAAATAACATTTCTCGATACTCCCGGTCACGCCGCTTTCACTTCAATGCGTTTGAGAGGTGCAATGGCAACGGATATTGCAATCCTTGTTGTTGCCGCCGATGACGGTATTATGCCCCAAACCATTGAGGCGATAAACCATGCAAAGGCCGCGGGAGTTCAGATAATCGTTGCCATAAACAAAATGGATAAACCCGCCGCAAATCCCGACAGGGTTCTTCAGCAGCTTACGGAGCACGAGCTTGTTCCCGAAGAATGGGGCGGCGAAACAATTTGCGTTCCCGTTTCCGCTCATACGAGAATGGGCATTGATTCCCTGCTTGAATCGATTCTTCTTGTTGCCGAAATGCAGGAGCTTAAAGCGAATCCCAACCGTTCGGCAAAGGGTGTTGTTATCGAAGCAAAGCTTGATAAGGGCAGAGGTCCCGTTTCAACTCTCCTTGTTCAAAACGGCACTCTCAAATCGGGCGATATAATTGTTGCCGGAACCGCTGTCGGCAGAGTAAGAGTTATGGTTGACGATAAGGGCAGAAAGGTAAACGAAGCCGGCCCGTCCGTTCCCGTTGAGATTATGGGACTTGCCGAAGTTCCGCAGGCGGGTGACAGCTTTGATGCCGTTAACGATGAACGTCTTGCAAGAGAGCTTGTCGAACAAAGAAAAGCAAAGGCAAAGGAAGAACACTTTAAAGAATTTCAAAAGGTTACGCTTGATAATCTTTTCGCCTCAATTCAGGAAGGTCAGCTTAAAGACCTCAATATTATTATCAAAGCCGATGTTCAAGGCTCGGCGGAGGCTGTTAAGCAGAGCCTTGTTAAGCTTTCAAATGACGAAGTAAGGGTTAAAATCATTCACAGCGGTGTCGGTGCGATTACCGAGAGTGATGTTATGCTTGCGAACGCATCAAATGCTATTATTGTCGGCTTTAACGTAAGACCGGACAGTGTTGCCTGCGAAAGTGCGGAGCGTGACGGCGTTGAAATCAGAACCTACAGAGTTATTTACGATTGCATAGAAGAAGTTGAAGCCGCAATTAAAGGTATGCTTGCACCTAAATTCAGAGATGTTGATATCGGTAAAGCCGAGGTTCGTCAGGTTGTTAAAATTTCATCTGTCGGTAACATTGCCGGCTGCCACGTAACAAGCGGCAAAATTACCAGAGGTGCAAAAATCAGAGTTGTGCGTGACGGCTTCGTTATCGCAGAGGACGAAATGGCATCTCTCAAACGCTTTAAGGACGATGTTAAAGAGGTTGCCTCCGGCTTTGACTGCGGTATCGGACTCAATAAATTCAATGATATTAAAGAAGGCGACGTTTTTGAAGCCTTTATCACAGAGGAGTACAGAGATTAATGGCAGGATACAGAATCGACAGAGTCTCCGAGGATATAAAAAGAGAAATTGCCGCTATTATTCGTGAGCTGAAGGATCCGAGAATCCAAGGTATGCTTACGGTTGTTAATGTTGAGGTCAGCTCAGATGCTTCATTTGCAAAGGTCTATGTCAGTGCAATGGAGGGCATTGAAACCGCAAAGCTTGCCGTTAAGGGTATGACAAACGCAACCGGCTTTATTCGCAGAGAGGTTGGAAAAAGACTTCATCTGCGAAAAACTCCGGAGCTTAAATTTATTGCCGATGATTCCATCGAAAAAGGTATGGGAATTGCAAAAATGCTCGGAGACATTGTTTCCGATGATAACGAATAATGATAAGGAGCGGCAAATATGAGAATTGACCTGCATGAAGTTGCGGATATTCTTCTTAATTCCGATAATATTCTTCTTTTATGTCACTCACATCCGGACGGTGATACTCTCGGAAGTGCAACCGCAATTGCACACGCCCTTTCCTCAAAAGGCAAAAAAATCAAAGTTGAATGCTCCGATCCGATTCCCAAGGATTTCTCATTTATGTTTGACGGTTTGAAAAACGAATCCTTTGAGCCGGAGCTTATTGTTGCCGTTGATATTGCCGACACCAATCTGCTCGGTAAGGAAGCGGAAGGAAAATACAGCGGTAAAATAGATTTATGCATTGACCATCACGGCTCAAATATGATGTATGCCGACAAGGTTTATCTTGAACCGGATTCGGCATCCGCTGCGGAAATCGTTTATCTTTTGCTGGAATTAATTGATTTTAAAATCAATCCGCAAATTGCATCTTGCCTTTTTACCGGCGTTACAACCGACACCGGCTGTATGCGTTTTTCAAACACAACCGCAAGAACCTTTGAAATTGCGGCGGAGCTTGCAAAGCTCGGTGCGGATACCTATAACATTATCCAAACCTTTTTTGAAACCAAAACCAAAACCTATGCTGCACTCGAAAGACTCGCACTTGACAGTATGAGATTTTATTTTTCCGACCGCTGTGCTCTTATTTGCGTTATGCAGGATATGTACAGAAAAAGCGGCTCAAACGAAAGCGAGGTTGACCGTCTTTCAAATCTTCCCCGTCAAATCGAGGGTGTGCTTGTCGGAATAACTATGAGAGAGCTGAAGGACGGCAGCTTTAAAGCTTCCGTTCGCACTCATGGAGATATCGATGCCTCCGCCATATGCAAAAGACTCGGCGGCGGCGGTCATATGGGTGCGGCAGGCTGTACTCTTTACGGAACAAAGCAACAGGCTATCAATTCTCTGCTTAAAGAGGTACAGGCGGAAATCGATGCTTTTATTATCGATTAATAAATTAATAAATAAAACAAAAAACAGAGTATGAAGCGTAATTGCTTTTTACTCTGTTTTTTTCGGCTGTTTTGCAACGCCTTTTTATAAAATTTTAATTATTTATAGTACTTCATATATTCGCCGTGTGCTTCGATAAGGTCATCAACCATAGCTTTAATATCATCGATCGAAAGCTCGGCGGCGGTATGAGGCTCAAGCATTGCCGCCATATAAATATCTTCTTTTTTCCTTGTAACCGCAGCGTTTATTGTTAAAAGCTGGGCATTGATATTTGTCATATTCATTGCCGCAAGCTGAACGGGAAGCTTGCCGACGTGGCAGGGATGAATGCCGTTGCCGTCGATAAGGCAGGGAACTTCAACGCAAGCTTCGGCGGGAAGATTATCGATAAGTCCCGTATTCAAAACGTTGCCACCGATTTTATATGTTGAACCGGTGAAAAGAGCTTCCATAATATATGAAGCATATTCTCCACTGCGTTCGTGAGTAATCTCACCGTTGCTGAGGATTCTGTCTTTTTCTTCTTTCCAGCCCTTAATCTGATTGATACAGCGTCTGGGATATTCATCAAGAGGAATATTGTATCTGTCGATAAGCTCCGGATATTTTGATTTGATATAGAAGCAGTTGTATTCGGAATTATGCTCGCTGGATTCGGTGCAGTAATATCCGAAATTCTTGATATATTCAAATCTTACCATATCATCGTGCTTTTCGTTTGCATTCTTTTCGGCGGCTCGTCTGCGAATTTCGGGATAAAGGTCATTTCCGTCCTTATCTTGAATTTCAAGCAGCCAACCCATATGGTTGATACCGGCGATAAGCTCTTTTCTGCCTTCAAGCTTATCCTCCATACCGAGCTTCTTTAAAAGACCGCTCGAACAGGACTGAACGCTGTGGCAAAGACCGACGGTTTTGATATTGGTATATCTCTGCATATAGCCGGAAAGAATCGACATGGGGTTTGTGTAGTTGAGGAACCACGCATCGGGGCATACCTCCTCCATATCGTTTGCGAAATCCTGAAGAACGGGAATTGTTCTCAAGCCTCTCATTATACCGCCGATACCGAGAGTGTCGGCAATTGTCTGACGCAGACCGTACTTTTTGGGAACTTCAAAGTCAATAATGGTGCAGGGATCATAAAGACCGACCTGAATTGCGTTAACAACAAATGTTGCTCCTCTGAGTGCGTCTTTTCTGTTTTCAACACCGCAATATTTTTCGATTTTGCAACGATTTTCGTTGATGTTCTTGTTGAGAGCACTGAGAATAATATAGCTTTCTTCAAGTCTTTCGGCATCGATATCATAAAGTGCAATAGTGCTGTCACAAAGTGCCGGAGTACACATACAGTCACCGATAACATTTCTGACAAAGACGGTGCTGCCCGCACCCATAAAAGTAATTTTTGGCATTTGAATTCCTCCCTTATATGTTAAGGTTAATTTTGTAGTTTAAATATAGCACACTAAAATTTGTTTTACAATAGTTTTCGGTTAAAAAATTATAAATAGCTCTTGTATTTTAATAAGAAAACAATTATAATATGAATGGTAAAATAGGATAATAGGGACATTATATTTATTTTATTGCCGTTTTTGAAATTACGAAATATCATTCATAATTCGGCAATTTTAATTTAAATGTTACCGTTTCTTCAAAAACCGTTAATTAATTTTGCGGCACAAGTTATATAATTAAAACGATGCTATGCATCCGGATTCAGGAGGAATTATGTCAAAAAAATATGTTATCTCCTATGATATCGGAACTACCGGCGTAAAAACCTGTCTTTTCGGAATCGGAGAAGAAATAACCCTTATCAGTGCGGCGATGGAAGGCTATAAGCTCTATATTCTTCCCGACGGCGGTGCGGAGCAGGATCCCGATGAATGGTGGCAGGCTCTCTGCTCAACCACCAAATCCGTTTTTGAAAAATGCGATATTAAACCGGAACAGGTTGAGGGTATTTCCTTCTGCTCGCAGATGCAAGGACTTGTTCTTGTTGATAAAAACGGTAAGCCGGTTCACAGAGCCTTCAGCTATATGGATCAGCGTGCCAAAAAGCAGATAAAGGAGGGAATTGCAAACGGTATCCAAATTGCCGGTGCAAACATATTCAAGCTTATTCCCTCGCTCATCATCACCGGTGCCGTTTCCGCAAGTGTTAAGGATCCCGTATGGAAATATAATTGGGTTAAAGAAAACGAACCCGAAAACTTTAAAAAGGTACATAAATGGCTTGACGTTAAAGAATATCTTATCTGTCGAATGACCGATCGCTTCGTTATGACAAGGGATTCCGCTTTCGGAACGCTTCTTTACGATATCCGCAAGGGACACGAAAACTGGAGCAAAACCATTTGCAAGCTTCTCGGCGTTAATCCGGAGCATCTTCCCGAAATCATAAACAGCACCGATAAAGTCGGCGGACTCACCGTTAAGGCGGCGGCAGAGCTTGGTCTTGTTGCCGGAACTGCTGTTTTCGGCGGCGGCGGCGACGCTTCTCTTATCGGTGTCGGTGCAGGCAGTGTTGAGGTCGGCGAAACACATATTTACAACGGTACCTCCGGCTGGGTTTCAACCGTTTGCGAAAAGAGCGTTGTTGATGCTTCGGCAATGATTGCCGCCATCATCGGTGCTCAAAAAGACAGCTTCAATTATTTTGCCGAGCTTGAAACCGCCGGCAAATGCCTTGAATGGGTTAAAGACCACCTTGCCCTTGACGAAATCGACATTTTCCTTGAAAAAACCGATGTTGTTCAATCGACCGAAACCGTTTATACCAGTCTTTACGACTATCTTTCAAAGGTAGTCAGCGAAATTCCCGCAGGCAGTGACGGTGTTATATTCACGCCGTGGCTTCACGGCAACAGATGTCCGTTTGAAGATCCCAACGCAAGAGGAATGTTTTTCAACATCAGCCTTGAAACGGGCAAAACCGAGCTTATCCGCTCCG
The DNA here is from genome assembly GCA_964571095.1 of uncultured Clostridium sp. Taxonomy (GTDB): domain Bacteria; phylum Bacillota; class Clostridia; order Oscillospirales; family Acutalibacteraceae; genus CAG-177. The sequence continues at coordinate 46,723 of CAZNAC010000005.1, forward strand.
TCCTTGAGGGAGTATGTATGCATATGCGTTGGTTCCTCGAAACTCAGGACAAAAAGGTTAAAACCTCAAGCGTTGTTCGTTTTGTAGGCGGCGGTGCTCTTTCAGATGTTACCTGCCAAATTCTTGCCGATGTTACCGGAAGAACCGTTGAAACCGTTGACAGTCCTCAAAACGTCGGTGCGGTCGGTGCAGCGGTCATTATGGCTGTCGGTTTGGGAATAATAAACGATGTTTCTCACGCAAAAAGACTTATTCCCGCAAAGAAAACATTCATTCCGAACGAAGAAAACAAGGCAGTTTATGACCGTAATTATGAGGTCTATAAAACGCTTTACAAAAATAACAAAAAAGCATTTGCCGCACTCAACTCATAAAATGCTCATTCAAGAAAGGACGATATTTATGAAAAAATATTTTGCTGTTATTCTTACCTTTATCCTTATTCTCACCTGCTTTGTTGCGTGCAAGCCCAAGCTTAAAGACGGCACACTCATAACCAACAATGCGGGCAAAAATTACGCTGCGGTCACTCAAGCCGACGGCGGCATCGTCAGAGACGGTGCAGGTAACATCGTTGTGCTTGTTACCGATGAAAATGGCAAAAACGTTAAAGAAAACGGTGAATATAAGACTAACGCCATCGCCTTTGACCACGCTCTTGTTGTCGGAAACACCATTGAAATGCCCGATTATTCGATTCAAATTCCCAACGGCTGGTCAAACAGCAAGAGCTTCAACAGTCTTGTTCTTAAAAAGGACGGTACAGCCGATACTCTCACTCTTTCAACCGTTGAAGACAAAACCATTGCGGAAGTTGCACAGGAACGCTTATCGATTATTAACGTTACCAAATCAAATTATAAAAACACCGTTACCGATTCAAAAACTCTTTCATTCGGTGATATTGACGAAGCCATATTCTATTCGGCATTTGTACCCGATGCAGGCAACGGCGATGCAGTTTATCTTTCTTACATTATTTTTGAGAAAGCAGGCACCGTTTACTCCTGTATGATTAACTCAAACACCGATATTTCCGCTTCGATTTCCGAAGCGACGGATATTCTCGCCACAATAAATTATATTCATTAAGGAATTTTTAAGGAGGGAAAAAAATGCTTTTCACACAAGACATCGGCATAGATTTGGGAACTGCCAACACACTTGTTTTTGTTAAGGGAAAGGGTATTGTTATCCGTGAGCCTTCCGTTGTTGCGGTTGACCAAAAGAGCAATCCTCCCAGAGTTGTTGCCGTCGGTTCCGAAGCAAAAGAAATGATTGGCAGAACTCCCGGTTCAATAACCGCAGTACGTCCGCTTAAAGACGGAGTTATTGCCGATTTTGAAATTACCGCGGAAATGATTGCCGCATTCATCAAAAGAACAACAAAAAAATCTCCGTTTTCAAGAATAAGAGTCCTCATTTGCATTCCTTCCGGCGTTACCGAGGTTGAAAGAAAGGCTGTTTATGATGCCGCAAAAAGTGCCGGTGCAAAATATGTAAGCCTTATCGAAGAACCTATGGCTGCCGCTATAGGTGCAGGTCTTCCCGTCAGCGAAGCAACCGGAAGTATGGTTGTTGATATCGGAGGCGGTACCGCAGAGGTTGCGGTTATTTCTCTCGGAGACGTTGTTACCGCAAATTCCGCAAGAGTTGCCGGCGATAACTTTGACGAAGCGATAATTTCTTACATCAAGAAAAAATATAATCTTCTTATCGGTGAAAGAACCGCAGAGGATATAAAAATCAAAATCGGCTCCGCTTTCCCCTATGAGGGCGAAGGAACCATAAATATTAAGGGCAGAAACCTTATGGACGGTCTTCCCAAAAATGTTGATATAACAAGTGAGGAAATCCGCGAAGCCCTTGCCGATCCCGTTTCTCAAATTGTTGATTCCGTAAAATCAACGCTTGAAAAAACTCCGCCTGAGCTTGCCGCCGACATTATTGACCACGGCATTATGCTTACCGGCGGCGGTGCTTTGCTCCGAGGTCTTGACAAGCTTATTTCCGCAGAAACAAAAATCCCCGTTATTGTTGCGGCAAATCCTCTTGATTGCGTTGCAGACGGTACCGGTGTCTGCCTTGAAAATGACAGTCTTAACATTACCGGTAACAAAAAATATATCTAAGGAGTTTATTCGATGTTCCGCTTTTTGAAAAGCACGGCATTTAAAATATTTGCGGTTATTGCCGCAGCACTTCTTGCAGGTTCGGTTTTTGCCGTTGTTTCAAGAAGCGGTTCTTCGCCTCTGACGAGCGTTACAAGCTTTGTTTTCAGTCCGGTTTCAAAGCTTTCTTCACGTGTTGCGGCGGAATTTTCAAAAATTCCGATATCCTTCAAGTCCTCAACCGCTCTTGCAAAGGAGGTTGAATCGCTCCAAAAGCAGATTGACAACCTTACCGAACAGCTTGTTGAGCTTGAACAGCTTCGCAATAAAAACGCACTTTATCGGGAATTTCTCGAAATTAAAGAGGCTCATTCCGACTATATTTTTGCCGAGGCAGCCATTGTCGGCAGAGATGCGGCGGATAATCTCGGCACTTTCACCCTTAATAAAGGCTCATCCTCGGATATTTCCGTTAATGATCCGGTTATTTACGGAAAATATCTTGTCGGTGTTGTTGCCTCCGTAACTCCGACTCAATGTACGGTTAACACTATTCTAAACCCCAAGGTAAATGTCAGTGCGTATGAGGTTCGTACCCGTGATCTCGGCTTTGTTACCTCAACGGTTTCACTTGCCAAGGACGGTCATTGCCATATGCCCGGACTTTCTTCTTCAACGGCAGTTACCGCAGGTGGAATTGTTTGCACATCGGGCGTTGGCGGAATTTTTCCCCGTGACCTTATTATCGGCAACATTGTTGATGTTGTTGACGGAACGGTTGATATCTCCGCAAGTGCAATAATAGAGCCGGGAATTGAGCTGTCGGAGATTACCGATGTTTTTGTTATCACTTCATTTGACGGTCAACTGCAATAACCGTTAAAATTCGTTTTTTGATATTATGACACTTGAAACTCAACGCAAAAAGTTGATACTTCGCAGGATATGCCTTGCACTGATTCTGCTGCTGATTTCCGTTGTTCAAAATACCGACGGCTTTTTTCCGCAGATTTTCGGCGTCAGGGCTTTGTTGCTTATACCTACCGTTGTTTGCATTGCGATGTTTGAGCGTGATATTTTCGGAATGATTTTCGGTCTTTTTGCCGGTGCACTTTGGGATATTTCCGCCTCCGGTGCAAGCTTTAACGCACTTTTTCTGTTAACCGTCGGCTTTTTGTGCGGCATCTTAATCAACACTATTATGAGAAACAATGTTGTTACCGCCTTTCTTTTATCGTCGGCAAGCTGCATTGTTTATAACATAGGCTATTGGCTTTTTCATTATGTTATCGGCGGAATCGACAGTGCGGTATATATGCTGTTGAGATACTATCTTCCGTCAATAGCTTACACGGTTATTCTTGTTCCGCTGATTTTTATTATCATTCGTTCCGTTGAAAAGAAATTTTATGAGGATTAGTCCGAAAACAAAGGAGGCTTAATTATGCACGTTAAAATAACCGCAAAACGACGGGTTATTTCTGTTGTGTTGATTCTTGCTTTCTTTGTTTTTTTCGCCTTTGACCTTGTAAAAATTCAAATAATCGACGGAGAAAAATACGATGCCGCAAGCTCCTCCGTTTCGGCTTCAACCGCTCCGATTTCCTCTGTAAGAGGTGAAATCGTTGATGAGCTGGGCAAGCCGCTTGTTTACAACGACCAAGGCTATTCGGTTATTTTTGATGCGGCTTATTTTCCCGATTCAAAGGATAATTTCGGCAGAAATAAAATCATAAATTCGCTTATTTCCGTTTTTGAAAGCAATTCTCTTGTATGGACTGATAATCTTCCTCTTGTTTTTAATGAAAACGGTGAAATTTCTTTCAAAAGCGACAGTGAAAAAGAAATAAAAGAGATGAAAAGCAAAGACCTGCTCCGTCTTAACGATTATGCAACCGCTCAAAACTGTTTTGATGCACTTATTAAGCGTTACGAGCTTGAGCAATATTCCGCCGAGGAAGCAAGAAAAATTTCCGCCGTTCGCTATGAAATGGAAAGAATATATTTCCGAATCGGAAATCCGTATACATTTGCCGTTGACGTGCCGGAGGAAATAATCGCCATAATCAAAGAAAACAGCAGCTTCTATCAGGGCGTTGACGTTCAGGTTGTTCCCGTTCGTAAATATGCCGACGGAATGCTTGCCCCCCATATTCTCGGAAGAATCGGTGCAATAGATGCCGATGAATACAGTGAGAAAAAGGACGACGGCTATAAAATTACCGATTATGTCGGAAAAAGCGGAATTGAAGCCGCAATGGAAAAATATCTTAAAGGCGTTGACGGTGAGGCCACTATCTATACCGACGGCGACGGCAATCGCACAACCGAGGTTACAACCGAGCCTGTTCACGGCAATACGATTGTTTTAACCATTAACTCCGGCTTGCAGGAGGTCACAAATGCCTCACTTGAAAAAGCACTTTTCGATTATGCCGATAAGCAAGGCAATATGGTTGAAAATGCGGGCGCGGCAATTGTTATCAACTGCAAAACGGGTGCGATTCTTGCAAGCTCAACCTATCCTACCTATGATATTTCAACCTACAGTGAAAATGCCGAGGCTCTTAATAAGGCATCAGGCTCTCCTCTTTGGAATAGAGCACTTCTTTCAACCTATGCAACGGGTTCTACTATGAAGCCGTCGGTAGCAATCGCAGCTCTTGAAGAAAAAATTATCGATACGGAATTTACCGTTTTCTGCAACGGTTCATATAATTATCTCGGTCAACATTTTAAATGCGAGCAGAGCCACGAAAGCAGATTTGTTGACGTTGTTCACGCTATTGACGAATCCTGCAACACCTTCTTTTATGAGGTTGGTCGTATGCTCGGCATAGAAAAAATGAATGAATACCGAACTCTTTTCGGACTTGGCTCGAAAACCGGCTGTGAGCTTGGTGAAGCGGCAGGTGTTCTTGACAGTCCCGAATACCGTGCATCGCTCAATCAAGAATGGCTTCCCGGCTACACAATTCAGTCCGCCATCGGTCAGGCAGGCAACCTTTTTACGCCGATTCAGCTTGCAAACTACTGTGCAACAATCGCAAACGGCGGAACAAGATACAAAACTCATTTTGTTAAATGCATTAAAAATTACGATTATTCCAAAACAATTGTTGAAACAAAACCCGAAGTTGTTGCCGAAACCGGTGTTTCCGCCGAAACACTAAATACAGTTAAAAAGGGTATGCTTGAAGTCGGTACAACAGGCTACTGTGCAAGATATTTTTCGCATTTGCCCGTTAAGGTTGCCGCTAAAACAGGTACTTCGCAGGAAATCCGTAAGCTCGATGGAGTTTCGGTTAAAATTAATAACGGATTTCTTATCGCATTTGCACCCTATGAAAATCCGGAAATCGCCGTTGCCGTTGTCGGTGAAGGTATGACCTCCGGTGCATTTGTTGCTCCCGTTGTTGCCGATATAGTTGATTATTATTTCGGTCAGACCGATACAATGGAGCTTTATCAAACCGAAAACACTCTTATTCCTTAATATTTAAACTTGGTTGTCGCTTTCGGCGACCGATTAAAGGAGCATCATTATGGCACAGATTATCCTCATCGCTTCGGGTAAAGGCGGTTCGGGAAAATCCACCTTCGTTAACGGAATTTCTCATGCACTTGCTTCACTCGGAAAAAAAGTTCTTGCGGCTGATTGCGATATCGGTTTGCGTTCGCTTGACCTGATGTTCGGCGTTACGGAAAACGTCGTTTTCGATTGGGGCGATCTTCTGCTTGAAAGATGTACCCGTGAACAAGCTGTCATCGGCGGCAAGGTTGATTTTATCGCCGCTCCGAGAAGCTTTGACGATGCTTTTACTCCTGAAAAGGTTGCCGAGCTTTTCAGGTCATTCGGTGATGATTACGATTATATAATTCTCGATGCTCCCGCCGGTATCGACAGGGGATTCCATTTGGCAGCAGAAGCCGCCGACCGTGCGATTGTTATTTCAACTGCCGATTTTGTGTGCGTCAGAAGCTGTGCAAGAGCCTTTGAGGAGCTTCGCAGACTCAAAATAGAAGATACCCGCTTGGTTATCAATATGTTTGAAGTGAAGCCTGCCTGCAAGCATAAGCTGCTTAATATCGACCAATGCATCGATGAAACCGGAGTTCAGCTCATCGGCGTTATTCCGAGAGATATTAATATCGGCTTCAGCTCCGTTACGGGTAAGCTACCCTCTGCAAACGCCCCCTCATCGCTTGCCTTTAAACGCATTGCAAAGCGTATTACCGGAAAAAGAGTTTCGCTTATTTGCGAATAAAGAGGTTTAATTTATGGATAACAAAACAATTGCCGCTATCGCAACTCCAAACGCACCCGGTGGTATAGGGGTTGTTCGTATATCGGGCGAAAATGCACTCGATATTGCCGAAAAAATTTTTAGTTCCGTCAGCGGAAAATCAATCACCGAAAGCAAGGGTTATTCCGCTCATTTCGGTAATGTCTTTTATAATAATGAAAAAATCGACGAGGCGATTTGCCTCGTTTTTCGTGCACCGAAAAGTTATACAGGCGAAAACGTTGCGGAAATTTCCTGTCACGGCGGTCTTTATATAACCAAACAAGTGCTTCGTGCCGCTCTCGATGCAGGTGCAGAACCCGCTCAAGCCGGTGAGTTTACCAAAAGAGCATTCCTTAATGGAAAAATCGACCTTGCCGAAGCCGAAAGCGTTATGGCTCTCATCGGTGCATCCGGTAAACAGGCTGCTGCCGCCGCTCTTAATACTCTTGACGGTAATTTGAGCCGTGAAATAAAATCGGTAGCCGATTCATTGATTTCTGTTTGTGCATCTCTTGCCGCTTGGGTTGATTATCCCGATGAAGATATTGAAGATATTCAGTCTGCCGATATGCTTCCCGTATTTATTAAAGCCAAAGCCTCTCTTGAAAAAATTATTCACCGTTATGACTGCGGCAGGGCAATAACCGACGGCATCGATGCGGTCATAGTCGGCAAACCCAATGTCGGAAAATCAACGTTGATGAATCTGCTTTCCGGCTTTGAGCGTTCAATCGTTACCGATATCGCCGGAACAACTCGTGATGTTGTTGAAGAAAAAATTATTCTCGGCGAAATTATTATGCGTATCGCAGATACTGCCGGCATTCGAGAAACGGAAAATATTGTTGAAAATATCGGTGTCAATCTTGCAAGACGTCGTCTTGAAAGAGCCGAGCTTGTGCTTGCGGTTTTTGACGGCAGCGAACCTTTGACCGAAGATGATTTTGACATTATCAATCGGTGCAATTTAAAAACGTCAATTGCTTTGCTTAATAAATCCGATCTTCCTCTTGCCGCCGACAGAAAAATTATCGAGGCTTCTTTTCCTTACACCGTTGAGCTTTCAGCATCAACCGGCGAGGGCAGGGAGGAGCTTGAAAAAGCTGTTGCGGAAATTTTTTCCGCTAATGAATTTAATCCGAATGAAGCCTGCTTAACCAGCGAACGTCAAAGACAGTGCTGCGTTAACGCAATAGCAAATCTTGATGAAGCCATTGCCGCTATCAATAACGGCGTCACTCTTGATGCCGTAAATGTTTGTGCCGACTGTGCAATTGATGCTCTGCTTACCCTCACGGGCGAAAAAGCAACTGTTGCGGTTGTTGATGAGGTTTTTTCGAGATTTTGTGTCGGAAAGTAATTGCTTTATTCTTTTTTCTCATTAATTTTAACTCTTATTATTCTTTATAGTCATTATATGAACGATTTTGAAATACAGCCAATGGAAATTATTTAAACGATGTCTTGTTCATTTCAAGCTCTGTAATCGTCTGTAAACGAGAATAAAATTTTGCCTTTACGAGCACTTATTTGCCGTAAAATAAATATTATAAGTGGTGTTTTTATGGAGTATATTTCTGAAAATTTTGATATTGCGGTTATCGGTGCAGGTCACGCCGGAATCGAAGCGGGACTTGCCGCCGCTCGGCTCGGTTGCAAAACCGCCGTTTTTACCGTCAATCTTGATTGGGTTGGCAATATGCCGTGCAACCCGTCCATCGGCGGAACATCAAAAGGACATCTTGTTCGTGAAATTGATGCTCTCGGCGGCGAAATGGGAATTGCCGCAGACAAAAATACTCTCCAAAACAGAATGCTGAATCTCGGTAAAGGCCCTGCCGTGCACAGTCTCAGAGCACAAATCGACCGCCGCGGTTATTGTGATTATATGAAGCATACGCTTGAAAAACAAGAAAATCTTTTTCTTCGTCAAGCGGAAATTATTGATATTCGCCGTGACGGAAAAGATTGGCTTCTTAAAACACGCCTTGAGGCAATTCACAAAGTAAAAGCGGTTATTATTGCAACCGGAACCTTTCTTGACGGAAAGATTTTTATCGGAGATGTTTCTTATGAAAGCGGTCCCGACGGTATGTTCCCTGCCGTAGAGCTTGCAAAATCGCTGAAAAAACTCGGAATACAAACCCGCCGCTTCAAAACCGGCACACCTCCGAGAATTAATCGTCGCAGTGTTGACACAAAAAGTCTTGAACCTCAATACGGCGATGAAAAAACTACGAATTTTTCTTTTGTTACCGATTTTGAGGTTCGCAATACCGAGCCTTGTTACATTACATATACAAATGAAAATACCAAAAAGATTATTCTTGATAATCTCCACCGTTCGCCGCTTTATTCCGGAAAAATCGATGGTGTCGGACCGAGATATTGTCCGAGCATTGAAGATAAAATAGTACGATTCTCCGAAAAAGAACGACATCAGATTTTTGTTGAACCCTGCGGTGCAAACACCGACGAAATGTATCTTCAAGGTCTTTCTTCGTCTTTGCCGGAGGATATTCAGCTCAAAATAGTCAGGAGCATTCAAGGACTTGAAAATGCCGAGTTTCTCCGTACTGCTTATGCGATTGAATACGATTGTGTTGATCCTTTGTCACTCCAACGCACTCTTGAATTTAAAGATTTTGACGGACTTTACGGAGCAGGTCAATTTAACGGTTCAAGCGGCTATGAGGAGGCGGCGGCACAAGGACTTGTTGCGGGTATGAATGCGGCATTGAAAATTTTGGGCAAAGAGCCTGTTATCCTTGATCGCACCAATTCATATATCGGAACGCTGATTGATGACCTTGTAACAAAAGGGTGCTCCGATCCTTACAGAATGATGACCTCCCGCTCGGAATACAGACTCATTCTTCGCCAAGACAATGCCGACAGAAGATTAACAGAAATAGGCTATAAAGCGGGTTTAATCGGCGAAGAAAGATACCAAGCTTTCCAACATAAGCTTGAGCTTATCGCCAAAGAACGAGAAAGAGTTGAAAATCTTTCAATCCCGAAAACCGATGATTTGGATAATATGCTTGTTTCACGTGGAACATCACCGCTTGAAAAAGGCTGTAAAATGATTGAAATTCTTCGCAGACCTCAAATAAATTATGATTTACTCACTCCGTTTGACAGTACAAGACCAAATCTTCCCGATGAAATCTTTGAACAGGTTGAAATTGATATAAAATACGAAGGCTATATTAAACGCCAGCAAATGCAAATTAACGAATTACACCGTCTTGAAGTAAAAAAGCTTTCCAAGGAGCTTGATTACAGCAAAATTACCGGATTAAGACTTGAAGCAATTGAAAAGCTTTGCAAAATCAGACCGGAAACGGTTGGACAAGCATCGAGAATTTCCGGCGTTTCACCTGCCGATATTTCGGTTTTACTTATTTATCTTGAAAGGAATAGCATAAATGCTTAATGAATCTCTGTTATTATTCGATGCACAATCACTCGGAATATCAATTAATGATAATCAGATTGAAAAATTTAAGCTTCTTTCCGAGCTTCTTGTTGAACAAAACAAAACGATGAATCTTACTGCTATAACAGATGCCGACGGTATTGCCGTTAAACATTTTGCGGACAGTATTTCAGTCTTATCCGCATATGATTTTGCCGAAAATTCAAAGGTTATGGATATCGGAACCGGTGCGGGTTTTCCGGGAATCCCATTGCTTATTATGCGTCCGGATTTAAATCTGACAATGCTTGACAGTACGGCAAAAAAGCTTAAATATGTTCAGTCAACCGTAAATACACTCGGTTTATCGGCGGAAATACTTCATACAAGAGCAGAAGAAGCAGGTCAAAACAATAATTACAGAGAAAAATATGATGTTGTTTGCTCAAGGGCAGTTGCAGCTCTCAATGTTCTTTGTGAATACTGCTTACCGTTTGTTAAAGTCGGCGGTGTTTTTATTGCAATGAAAGCAGCAAAAGCACAGGAAGAAATTTCCGCTGCAAAAAACTCCGTTAAGCTTTTAGGCGGTGAAATTACAGATATTAAAACCTTTTCTCTTTCCGACGGCGGTGAAAGAAATCTGATTATCATTAAAAAGATATCGCATATTTCGCCTAAATATCCTCGTCCGTCCGCACAGATTTCCAAAAAACCGCTTTAAATTTAATATTATATGCAGAAACGTTGCACTTTTTGACGACCGTTTTTGCTGGACAATCCTCCTTTTCGATGATATGATTATATCAACAAATCGAACGGGGGGATAAATTTTTTGAAAAACGGCAAATATAAAATCGGCGGACAGATAATTTTAGTTCCACAGGAAGAAATTTATCCTAATCCATATCAGCCGAGAAAACGTTTTGATTTTGATGAGCTTGAGGGCCTTGCTCAAAGCATAAGACAAAACGGAATAATTCAGCCGATAGCGGTTCGCATTAACAGCAAGGGCGAATATGAGCTGATTTCCGGAGAAAGAAGGCTTCGTGCATCAAGGCTTGTCGGTATAACGCAAATTCCATGCATAATAATGGAGGCAACCGATGAAAAATCCGCTCTCTTTTCACTCCTTGAAAACTTACAAAGAAGTCAGCTCGGATTTTTTGAAGAAGCACAGGCAATAGAAAAGCTGATAGTTGACTTCGGAATGAGTCGAGATGAGGTTTGCAAAAAACTCGGAAAATCTTCACCCACAATTTCAAATAAGCTTCGTTTACTTCGCTTGCCGGAAGAAATAAGACTAAAAATTGTTCAGGAAAATCTAAGCGAACGTCACGCAAGAGCACTGCTTAAATTAACTTCCATAAGTCAAATGGAAAGAGCAATGTCGATTATTGCGGAAAAAAGATTGAATGTTTCCGAATCCGAAAAGCTTATCTCTCAAATAATGACTAACGACAGTCGCCGTCGCCAGCCGCCCGTTAAGCTTTTTAAAGATGTACGAATCTTTGTAAATACTTTAAATCACGCAGTTGACACAATGCGGAAAGCCGGTATTGAAGCCGATTCCGCAAAAAGTGAAACAGACGAATATATTGAATATATAGTCAGAATCCCGAAAACAGGAAACTGCGTAATAAAAGCCAAAAAAACCTCTGCATAATTTTAACATCTACTAACTTACCATATCTTTCTCTTTCACACCCACATCCAAGCGGAAGGAGCAGGCAAATCGCCTGCTCTTTCTGCTTTTTTGGTTTCACGTGAAACATTAATATTTAAAATATCTCTTTTCTTTTTATAATGTATGTGTTATACTGTTTTACAGAGCATAAAATACAACAATAATTTTTAAATATAGGAGAGATTTTTTTGGGAAAGACAATCGCAATTGTTAACCAAAAAGGCGGAGTCGGAAAAACAACCTCTGCCGTTAACCTTACTGCGGCTCTCGGAAGTAAGGGTTATAAAATACTTCTTGTTGATATTGATCCTCAAGGAAACTCGACAAGCGGTCTCGGAATCAATAAAAGAGGGCTTGATAATTCATCTTACAGTGTATTAATTGGCGGCTGTCCTGCCGAAAATGCAATTATTGAAACTCCATATTCAAATGTTTGGGTAATGCCGTCAAGTATGGACCTTGCCGGTGCGGAGCTGGAGCTTGTTGACCTTCAAAAGAGAGAATCAAAGCTGAAAAATGCACTTGCTCTTGTTAAGGATAAATTTGATTTTATTTTTCTTGACTGTCCCCCTTCGCTCGGCTTAATTACTCTTAACGGACTTTGTGCGGCGGATACATTAATTGTACCGATTCAATGCGAATTTTTTGCACTTGAGGGCTTATCACAATTAATTTCAACCGTCAGAACGGTTAAAAGACTTTATAATCCTTATATTGAAATTGAGGGTGTACTTTTGACGATGTATAACGGTCAGCTTAACCTTACTCAACAGGTTGTTGAAGAAGTTAAAAGGTGCTTTCCGAAAAAGGTTTATTCAACGGTTATTCCGAGAAATGTCAGACTTTCGGAGGCTCCGAGCTACGGTCAGCCCGTAATGTACTACGATAAATCATCAAAGGGTGCACACGCTTACAATGATCTTGCAGATGAATTTTTAAAGCTTAACGGAAAGGAATGATAATATGGCACCTAAAAAAAGCGGTCTTGGCAGAGGTTTAAGCTCATTATTGGCAGATAATTCATTAGAAGAAACAAGCGGTGCACAGCCGGTCAAGCTTAATCTTATGGATATTGAACCGAATAAAGAGCAGGCAAGAAAGATTTTCGATGAAGCGGCTCTTTCTGAGCTTGCGGATTCAATTGCACAGCACGGAGTTTTGCAGCCGTTGCTTGTTCGTCCGATGATTGGTGGAGGCTATCAGCTTGTTGCGGGCGAAAGACGGTGGAGAGCAAGCCGCATTGCAGGTCTTACTCAGGTTCCCGTTATTATAAAAGAGCTTAATGATACAGATGCCGCTGTTATTTCTCTTATAGAAAATTTACAGCGTGAAGATTTAAATCCGGTTGAAGAAGCAGTTGGCTTTGCAAGTCTTATAAAGGATTTCAATTTAACTCAGGAAGAAGCGGCGGCGAAAGTCGGTAAATCCCGTCCGGCAGTTGCAAATGCACTAAGACTTTTAAAGCTTCCCGAAAAGGTTTTGAATTTAGTGCGTGAAAACAAGCTTTCCGCAGGTCACGCAAGGACTCTTGCAGCTCTTGACGATGAAAAGCTTATTATTTCAACGGCGGAAATGATTATTGAAAAAAATCTTTCCGTAAGAGAAACCGAAAAACTTGTTAAAGCTTTAACCGCAGAAAAAAAAGAAAAGAAAAAAACAAGTGCACGCAATTCATTTTTTGATGAGGTAGAGCTTTCTCTTAACAGCAGCCTCGGAAGAAAAGCAAAGGTCATAACAAAAAACGGAAAAGAAAACGGAACTCTTGAAATCGCATTTTTTGATAAAGAAGACCTTGCGAGAATAGCAAAAATTCTTTCTGCATTGGAGTGATAGAAATGAAAAATTATAATCATACCTTAAAGGTTATGGAAAAACAAAATTATCCGGAAGACGCAAAAAGGGTAATTATCAAAGCAAACGAAAAAATTCTTGCAAATGCCGAAGCAAACAAAATTTACGAAGCTATGTACCGTGCATATTGGATAAAAAAGAAAAATTTCAGAGAATTTACCGAATTGACAAAAAAGCTTGCAGAGCTGATAAATGAAAGCATTTACACCGTCAATCTTGTTCTTTTGCTTAACTGCACAAAGCCATTGCTTGCCGAATACAAAAAAGCAGGCTACAGTGAAGAAATATATTGGAATTCAATTATCGATATTAAAGTTAAAATGCTTGAATGCAAAGAAAATTTCGATATTTACGGAACTTTCGTTGAAAATTGGTTTTTGCAATTTTTTACTCTTAACCGTTTCGGTGTCGGCAGATTTGAATATGAATTTGGCACTTTCAATAAAGAATTTTACAATAAAAACGGAATTTGCATAAACAAGGGTGACTTTGTTCTCGGACTTCATATTCCGTCACATCTTGAACCCTTGACTTATGAAGTCAGACTTGATTCTTATAAAAAAGCATTTGAATTATTTAAGGATAAATTTGACGGTAAGCATATTGTTATTTGCTGTCATTCATGGCTTCTTTATCCCGATAATCTTAATATATTACCAAAAAATTCCAATGCTGCCGATTTTATTCTTGATTTTGAACCGCTCGATATCACTCAATCATACGGCTTCGGAGATGCGTGGAGAATTTACGGTCAAAATAAGAGCAGTTTAAGACCGTCGGAGCTTCAAAGAGACACATCTATGCAGCGTGCCTTTGCTGAATGGTTCGATAAAGGAAAAAAATCAGGTTCAGCTCTTTCTATATTGGTTTTCGATGGCGAGAAAATTTTAACCTCATCAGCAAGAGACGAATACAAAATAAAATACGGATATTAAAAAACAGGCTTTGGCGGATTTTTCCGTTAAAGCCTGTTTTTTAAACATTTGTAAGAGAATCAACATAACCGGTTCTTTTTAATAATGTTGATGATGATATTTGAGAAATATAAACCTTTTCATTACCGTATTTATCACGGCAAACTATAAAAGATTTCGGTATATCGTAACAAACATTTTCAACTATTCCCGCTTTTTCAGCCTTTGCCAAATAATCTCTTGTTCTTTTAGAAACAGTTGTTGTGTCAAGGTCAAAAATACCTATTATTTCATCAAAAGTAATAACTTTATCCATTCCGAGATGAAGATACATATATTACTCCATTTCTTTTATTTTTCCGTCTGCAACCTCAAAAGCTTTGCCTTTTTTGGAACGCAAAAGCTGCGACGGATCGCAACAGGTTATAAAAACCTGCCAGTTGTTAAGATAATTCAAAATAAATGTTTGTCTGCCCTCATCAAGCTCGCTCATAACATCATCTAAAAGAACAACAGGACTTTCACCTGTTACATTTTCGATAATCGATGCTTCGCCGAGCTTCATTGCAAGTGCACAAGACCTCTGCTGACCTTGTGAACCGTAAATTCTCGCATCTCTGCCGTTTAAATTTAAAATCAAATCGTGAGTATGAGGTCCGGCATTGGTATAGAGCCGCTTGATATCGGCTTCACGACATTTATTGATATCATTGATAAGCTTTTCTTTTATTTCCTCTTCACCGATATTTTCGGCGGAAAAATCATAATAAAAAGAAAAATCTTCTTTTCCGGAGCTGATGCCTTTATATATTTCTTTTGAAATTTCAGAAAAGGTTTCTATATAATCAAGTCTGTATTTTATAATTTTAGCTCCGAGATTTACAAGCTCAATATTCCAAGGAGAAATATAATCGTTTTCAAAGCACCGCTCCCCCATTTTTTTCAGCAAAGCGTTTCTTTGTTCGAGAACTCTTAAATACTTTGACATCAAAACGGCGTAATTCGGCTTAATGAGGCTTAAAGTAATATCGATAAGCTTTCTTCTTTCCGCAGGCCCGTCCTGCACGATTCCGAGCGTTGAGGGCGAAAACACAACTGCATAATATTTTCCCATCATAACTCTCGGCGAATCCTCATTAACTCCGTTGAGTATAATTTCTTTTCTTTTGCCGATTAACATACTTGCATTTTGTTCACGCATATGTGAATAAAACCTATTGTTGATTTCGGCTTGATTTTTTCCTTGTTTTATCAGTTGAGAATTTTTTCTTGTTCTGAAGCTGTAAAAACCCGTTAAAAGCCAAATACTCTCTATTATATTTGTTTTGCCTTGACCGTTTTCGCCGTAAATGATATTCATTTCGGGATGCGGTTCAAACTCGATTTTTTCAAGATTTCTGAAATTACTTGCGGAATGGTATTTAATTATCAAATTTTACCATTCCTTTCAGAAAATAATACAATAAAAATTATTCGACTTTATAAATAACATTTTCAAATTCGGCAAAATCACCTTTTCGGAGCTTTTTGCCTCTTTGATTGCAGATTTCACCGTTAACTCTGACTTCGCCGTCCTGAATAACAATTTTTGCGTGACCGCCTGTCTGTACGGCATCACACATCTTCAAAAACGCATCAAGCCTTATATAATCGGTATTAATATTTTTAACTACTTCCCTTTTTTGGGCAACCTTAACTTTAATTTTCATTTCTCAGCCTCACAGGAAGAATAAGGAATATAAATTCATCGCCTTGATTCGGAACGATAAGAATCGGTGCAACCTCTCCATTGAGCAAAATTTTAACTTCATCGGTATCGCAAACCTTGAGTGCATCGAGCATATATTTATTATTAAATCCAATAGTGCAGCTCTCACCGTCAATTTGAGCCGAAAGCTTATCATTTGCCGTACCGAGAGAAGTAATAACGGAAACTTTAATAAGATTATCGCCGAAAATACATTTAACCGGACTTTTAATTTTATCGGTAATAATAAGAGAGGTTCTGTCGATACAGTCAATCATACTTCTTGTATTGACATTGATAACGGTTTTTGTTGACGAAGGAATGGCAGCTTTGTAATTAAGAAACTCACCGTCAAGCAAACGGGAAATAATATTATAGCCGTTTATTTCAAAAATAATGTGTCTTTTACCGACTCCGATTGAAATATCGGTATCATCCTCACCCATCAGCTTAGTAACCTCTGAAAGCGTTTTGGCGGGAACTACGAATGAAAGATTTTCTCCCTCATAATTGATATTTTCATTTCTGATTGCAAGACGTACTCCGTCAACGGCAATAAGACGAATGTGATTATTTTCAATTTCAAATTTAATTCCCGTGTGAACTATTTTACTGTCTTTAATTGCAACGGAAAAAATAGTTTTTCTGATCATATCTTTAAGGATATCCTGCTTAATCGTTATCGGATACCCGCCGGAAACCGATGGAAGGTCGGGATATTCTTCTGCGGAAATACCAATAAGAGTTGATTCAAAATCACCGCAGGTAATCGTTGCAATATGTCTTGCATCGCTGTCTATGTTTACGCTGACATCCGGAAGCTTTTTTAAAGTTTCGCTGAATGTATGAGCATTGAGAACAAGCTCACCTTCTTCTTCGATTTTTGCGGGAATAGAAGTTGTAATACCCATATCGAGGTCATAGCCTGTTAAAGATAAAACTCCGTCCTTGGCTACCATAAGAATACCCTCTATTGCCGGAATGGCGGTTTTTGTTGAAGCTGCTCTTTGAACGTTTTGACACGCCTCCGACAGCTCAAGTGTGTTACAAATAAATTTCATTGGTAAAGCCTCCTTAGACATGATAATTTATCCACACAAATTTCTTTAAATTTGAAAGCCAAAATACAAAATATCAGTTTTTTGCCCTATTAAATATAGCATATCATATCTTAATTATAGTAGTAGTAGTAGTGTGCGTGAAAATATGGTATAACTTAAAAAATCGTTGAAAAATAAGGAAAAATCGATAAAAGTTATTAACATTTTTTTGTGGATAACTTTGAGTTTTCAACTGCCCATATTTTGACAAAGTTAAGAAGTGGAAAACCGAAAAGTGGAAAAGTATAAATAAGTGGAAAACTTTTTGCCGTTTTAAAGCTCTTTTCTACCTTCAATTGCTCTGATAAGAGTAAATTCATCTGCATATTCGAGGTCCGCACCAACCGGAACTCCGTAAGCAAGCCTGCTGACGTTAACTCCGATAGGCTTAATCAGCCTTGAAATATACATAGCGGTTGCTTCGCCCTCAACGGTGGGATTTGTTGCCATAATAACCTCTTTTACCGAATCATCGCCCAAACGGTAAATCAGTTCTTTTATGCAAATATCTTCGGGATTAATATCATTCATCGGAGAAATAACGCCGTGAAGAACGTGGTAAAGTCCGTTATATTCGTGCGTGCGTTCAATGGCGATAACGTCACGCGGATCTTCGACAACGCAAATAACAGAGTTATCCCTTGATTTTGATGAACAAATTGAGCAAACATCTCCGTCGGTAAGATTACAGCAAATTTTGCATCGATTTATGGAATGTCGGGCATTTAAAATTGTATCCGTAAATTTTTCGGCATCGGCATCGCTCATATTAAGAATATAAAATGCAAGTCGTTGAGCACTTTTTTTTCCAACGGAGGGAAGCCGAGCAAATTGCTCAATAAGCTGTTCGAGAGAGGGAGTAAATCCGTCCATTAAAACAGACCGGGAATTGAAAGACCGCCCTTAGCCTTTTCCATACCCTGCTCCATAGCTTCGTTTGCTTTGCGAATGCTTTCGTTAAATGCCGAAATAATAAGGTCTTGAAGCATTTCAACATCATCGGGATCAACAACCTCGGGTTTAAGGTTTACTGCCGTAACCTCGTGTGCACCGTTAACTATAACTTCAACCGCACCGCCGCCGACAGATGATGAAAATTCGGTTGCTTCAACCTCTTGCTGGATTTTGGTCATATTTTCCTGCATTTCCTGAATTTTTTTCATCATATTGCCACCCTGAGGTGCACCGGGAATTCTTGCTTTCATTTTGTAATCCTCCAAAATTAATTATTTGAATTAAATTGATTTATTTTTGATTTTAGATTTTCAAGCGGACTTTTGTTTTCCGTATTTTTTTCGGTATTAGAAACGGCAATTTTCATTTTTTTGCCCAAAACCTCATAAACGGCTCTTGAAAGCTCTTTTGAATGGGTATCGGTACAGATAAAATCAAAGAGAGTGGGATTTTCGGAATGAATAATAACTCTGCCGTTTTTAATTGAAGCTTTGGAATTTGCGAGTATTCCGAAAAGAGGAATATCATATTTCATAAGCTTATCAAGTACATCTGCCCAGTTATCGAAATTTCCGTCGGGTATGTAAGCTTCTTCCTGCGGTGCATTATCGGGAACCGGCGGCTTATCCTCAGCAGGCTCCGATACTTTTGCAGGCTCGGCAGGAGTCGGTGCTTTGGGCTTATTTTCAACGGATATCGGAGTTTCCGAATCGTTCGAAGGTTTATTTTGTAAGGTAGATTGAATATTGCCGCTCGATAATTTCAAAAGCTTTTCTTCAATCTCGGAAATTCTGTTTTCGATTTCAGCCGATATTTCATTATCAGATGACGTTGTCGCAGAACACATTTTGATAACCGCAGCTTCAAGCTGAATTTTTTTGTTTGCGGCATTTTTGATTTTTGTTGATGTTTCTTCGAGAATTTCAATGCAGGAAAGAATTTTTGAAAGCTTAAATTGACTTGCTCTTTCTTTTATTAAATTAAGCTCATCCTTTGAACAAACAATAAGTTCTTCACAGTCGTTAACTGTTTTTGCAACCATAAGATTTCTGAAATGCAAAGTAAGCTCAGTGCATAAGCTGTCGATATCACAGCTTTCGGCGTGAAGCTTTGAAACAAGCTTTAAAGCCGAGGTAATATCGCTTTTTGAAACATATTCCGAAAATGAAAAAAGGTGAATTGTTCCCGCAATACCCGCCGCATCACTTACAATACTTTCATCGATATTTTTGCCCATTGCAAGGCATCTGTCAAGCAAAGAAAGTGCATCTCTCATTCCGCCGTCGGCAATTCTAGCAATAAGGCTTGCGGCATTGGAGGTGAGTTCAACATTTTCTTTTTCGGCAACAAACATAAGTCTTGCCGTAATATCATCGGGAGAAATTCTTTTAAAGTCAAATCTTTGACATCTTGAAAGAATTGTTGATGGAAGCTTGTGTATTTCTGTTGTTGCAAGAATAAAAATAACGTGTGAGGGCGGTTCTTCAAGAGTTTTGAGCAGAGCGTTAAAAGCTCCGATAGAGAGCATATGCACCTCATCGATAATATAAACTCTGTATTTTGCGTTTGCTGGAGTAAAATTGGCTTCTTCACGCAAATCTCTGATATTGTCAACGCCATTATTGCTGGCGGCATCGATTTCGATAACATCGAGAATTGAGCCGTTATCGATTCCCCTGCAAATTTCGCATTCGTTGCACGGATTACCGTTAACGGGATTAAGGCAGTTGACCGCCTTTGAAAGAATTTTCGCACAGGTAGTTTTGCCGGTTCCTCTCGAACCCGTGAAAAGATATGCATGAGAAATTCTTCCGCTTTCAAGCTGACTGCGGAGAGTTTTTGTTACGTGGGGTTGACCGTAAACATCACTGAAAACGGTCGGCCGCCATTTTCTGTAAAGTGCTTGATACAATCTTTTCACTTCCTTCTAAAAAAATAAAGTTTTATCTTGGTCATATGGCGGTAGGCGGACTGTGGCGCACAAGACTGACCGCTTAATGCTGCTCGGTTCACCCGCCTGACATGGTTCACGGTGCCCTGTCGCACAGGACCCACACGCCACATGACCAAAATAAAACTTAACTTCAATATATTATATAATATATTTATAATAATATCAAGTGAAAATTTTGGATTTAAGGTGGTTTTTTAAAAAATTTCCAAAAAAAATCCTTATTTTTTTAACAAAACTCAATGATTTGAATAATTTGATAGTGTTAGGGGGATATAAATATGAATCAATCATTTTTTCTCGGTTCAAGCGGCAGAAACGGATTTTTTTCGTGCTTTTCACAGCTTACTCCGAAAATCGAAGGACAATATACTTATATAATAAAGGGAGGTCCGGGTACGGGAAAATCCTCGATGATGAAAAAAATTGCCGATGAAATGGCAAAAAGAGATATTGAAAGCGAAAAAATTTATTGTTCATCAGATCCAAGCTCTCTCGATGCCGTTATTTTTCCGTCATTGAGGGTAAGCATTGCCGACGGTACAGCTCCTCACACTCTTGATCCCGTTTATCCGGGAGTGACAGGAGAAATTATCAATCTCGGAAATTGTTGGGATAAACAAAAATTAATTGATAATAAAGAAAAAATAATTGAGCTTACAGATAAAAACAAAGCCTGTCATCAAAGAAGTCGCCGTTTTATTGATTCGGCATTTTCGATTTACGGCGACGGAGAAAAAATTTGCCGTGAATGCGTTGACAAGGAAAGATTGATGCGTTATGCATCGAGAATTGCCGCAAGATATTTAAAACGGCCAAATGGAAAAATAGGTCTTGAAAAAATAAGACTGCTTGATGCGATAACTCCCGACGGCTATCTGTTTTTGTCGGATACCGTTAATGAAATGTGTGACACAACGGTGATTTATGAAGATGATTTCGGGGTTGCCGCATCAATGCTTATCGGTGAGCTTAGGTCGTATGCTCTTGCAAGTGGATTTTCCGTTATTTCAAGTCCGTTTATCGGTAACGAAAAATCGATTAGGCACATTATAATCAAAGAACTTTCACTTGGATTTTTCACCTGTGATAAATTATGTGAACCCGACATTATTCCGACCAAAATCGTTAATTTAAGAAGATTTTATTCTACGGGAGAGCTTGCGGAGCACAGAGCACGACTTCAGTTTTCAAAAAAAGCATCAAAAGAGCTGATGAACGAAGCAATTTGTGCTCTGCGTATAGCAAAAGATGAGCACGACGAGCTTGAAAAATATTATGTTGAAGCAATGAATTTCAAAATGCAGGAAAAAATTACCGATGAGCTTACGCAGCGTATATGGAAAAGCGAATGGTGGCCCGAATAATAAATAATAAATTAAAAAGCCTGCACGATTGGATTTTCGTGCAAGCTTTTTTTGGTATTATCAGAGCTTTGCGGGAGCGGTACGGTGTTTTCTTTCTTTTTCTTTGGGCTTCGGTTGAATATTGCCGGCTTTTGTAAGAGCGATTTTGGTAAGCATTGGACCGACAAGCTCATAAACGAGAACCGAGAAAAGAACGATGTTTCTTATCATTTCGCCGACTTCGCCAAGCTCCATTGCCGTAACCGACATTCCGAGGGCAACGCCAGCCTGCGGAAGAAGCGTTACGCCGAGATATTTCGTTGTTTTTTCATCACATTTCATAAGCTTTGCACTGCTGTATGCACCGAAATATTTTCCGAGCGAACGGCTGATGATGTATGCCACACCTATGCCAACGATTGCAATATCGGAAAAGACGCTTAACTCAAGCTCAGCACCGCTGAGAACAAAGAAAAGTGCAAAAAGAGGAACTGTCCATTTATCGGTTTTATCCATAATTTCCGCCGAAAAATCGCAGATGTTGCAGAAAATCGTTCCGAGCATCATACAAACAAGAAGTGCCGAAAAACCGATATGAACACCGCCGATTTCAAATTTAAGCATCGAAAGTGCAACGGTGAAAATTACGCAGGTAACGGAAAGGCAAAGACGCTTGCTGTTGGAGCTGAAAAACTTTTCAAATATTGAGAAAAGAATACCCATAATCGCTCCGAGTGCGAGCGAACAAACAATTTCAATAACGGGTTCGAGAAGAATTGCTTTCATATTGAAATCTCCGTGCTCAACCGCTTTTGCAATGCCGAAAGAAATTGCGAAAACAACAAGACCGACGGCATCGTCGATTGCAACTATCGGAAGAAGCAAATCGGTAAGGTTACCCTTTGCTTTGTATTGACGAACAACCATAAGAGTTGCGGCGGGAGCTGTTGCGGCGGCAACGGCACCGAGAGTTATTGCCATTGAAAGCGGAAGTTTTTCTTCTCCGAGAATAAAATGGAGTCCGATAAGAGTTATATCAACAAAAATCGTTGCGACAACAGCTTGAAAAATGCCGATAAAGGTTGCTTTTCCGCCGAGCTTTTTAAGCTGTGAAAGTCTAAATTCATTGCCGATTGCAAAGGCGATAAAGCCGAGAGCAACATTTGATATAAGCTCAAATTCCATAACGTTTTCGTGAGAAACAAAGCCGATACCCTCAATTCCGAGCCGTCCGAGGCAATACGGGCCGATAAGTATGCCGGCAACAAGATATGATGTTACCGACGGTAATCCGAGCGGCTTTGCGATACGTGACATTATCAGTCCCGCACCGAGTGCAATTGATATGCAAAAAAGTGTTTCCATAAGTATCTCCCTGTTCTATGTTTCGGGACTGCCGAGCCAAACGGCTTATACGGCAGTCCCTTTATCAATTATTTATAGTATTCAACGGCACTTTCAAACAGCTTGAGATCAAATTCTCCTGCAACGTTTTTGTAAAGACCGTTTCCGGTTCTCTCGGAGTGTCCCATTTTTCCGAGAACTCTGCCGTCGGGCGATACAATGCCCTCAATCGCATAATCGGAATTGTTGGGGTTAAACGCAATGTCGTTTGTTGCGTTTCCGTCAAAATCAACATACTGCGTGATAATCTGACCGTTTGCGGCAAGTTTTTTGATAAGTGCTTCATCTGCAATAAATCTGCCTTCACCGTGCGAGATGGGAACGGTGTAAATTTCACCCTGCTTTGCTTTTGAAAGCCACGGGGAATTGTTGGAAACAAGCTTTGTGCGAACAAGCCTTGATTGGTGCCTGCCGATTGTGTTGTAGGTAAGAGTCGGGCAGGATTCATCGGTATCGATAATTTTTCCGTAGGGAACAAGACCGAGCTTAATAAGAGCTTGGAAGCCGTTGCATATGCCGAGCATAAGGCCGTCCCTGTTTTCAAGAAGCTCTGTTACCGCCTGCTTGATTTCGGCATTTCTGAAAAATGCCGTTATGAATTTACCCGAACCGTCAGGCTCGTCACCGCCCGAAAAACCGCCGGGAACAAAAATGATTTGACTTTCGCCTACCTTTTTTGCAAAGCTTTCAACGGATTTTGCAATGCTTGAAGCGGAAAGATTGTTGATAACAAATATTTCGGCTTGTGCACCCGCTCTTTCGGCGTATTTTGCCGAATCGTATTCACAGTTTGTGCCGGGGAATACGGGAATAAGAACCTTGGGTTTCGCCGTGCCGATTGCCGGTTTTGCAAATCCCGATGCCTTGTAATCAAAGGTTTCGATTTTCTTTTCGGGCATCTTGATGTTGCAGGAATAAATATCCTCAAGCTTATTTTCGTAAGCGGAAAGCAGCTTTGAAAAATCAACATTTTCGTTACCGTAGGTAACAGCGGCTTTATCTGAGGTGTATCCGAGAAGAATGCCGCAGTCGGTGTTATCGTTGAGTTCAACGATGAAAGAGCCGTAGGAATAACCGAAAATATCATCAAGTGAAAGCTTGCCGTCAAAATCAAAGCCGATTCCGTTGCCCATTGCCATTTTAAGAATCGCTTCCGCCGCACCGCCCATAGTGGGAGTATAAACAGCCGCCGCTTTTCCCGATGTAACAAGAGAATGAACCTTGCCGTAAACATCGAGAAGAGATGCCGTGTCGGGAAGCATATCGGCAGTATATTCGGGCTTAATGATAACGACCTTATGACCTGCCGCCTTAAATTCCGGCGAAACGATATTTTTTATGTTTTCGGTGGTAACGGCGAATGAAACAAGAGTGGGAGGAACATCGATATCCTCAAATGAACCGCTCATTGAATCCTTACCGCCGATAGCTGCGATTTTAAGATCCATTTGGGCTTTGAATGCACCGAGCAGAGCGGCGAGAGGCTTGCCCCAGCGTTTGCCGTCTTTCATCGGCTTTTCAAAGTATTCTTGGAAAGTAAGATAAACCTCGTTAAAATCCGCACCCGTTGCAATGAGCTTTGAAACGGATTCGATAACCGCAAGATAAGCTCCGTGGAACGGACTTTTTTCGGTGATAAACGGATTGTAGCCCCACGCCATAAGCGAGCAGGTTTCGGTATCCGCTTTTTCAACGGCGATTTTATGAACCATCGCCTGTATCGGAGTCAACTGATTTTTTCCGCCGAAGGGCATAAGAACCGTGTTTGCACCGATGGTGGAGTCAAAACGCTCCGAAAGACCTCTTTTTGAACAGATGTTGAGGTCGCCGGCAAGAGCTTCATACATATCGGTAAAGCCGCCGTTGAGTTTTTTGGAATAATCCTCGATTTTTGCGGGTGCAATGTCGATGTGTTTTTCCGCACCGTTTGAGTTAAGAAATTCACGGCTGATATTTACAATGGCTTTGCCGTTCCAATACATAACAAGATAGGGCTTCTCCTTAACCGTTGCAACGATTGTCGCTTCAAGGTTTTCGCTTGTTGCGATTTCGCAGAAACGCTGTGCATCCTTTGCTTCAACAACAACCGCCATTCTTTCCTGACTTTCGGAAATTGCAAGCTCCGTGCCGTCAAGACCTTCATATTTTTTCGGAACGGCATTAAGATTGATTTCAAGACCGTCCGCAAGCTCTCCGATTGCAACCGAAACACCGCCCGCACCGAAGTCATTGCAGCGTTTGATAAGCTGTGAAGCCTCTTTGTTTCTGAAAAGACGCTGAAGCTTTCTTTCTTCGGGAGCATTTCCCTTTTGAACCTCCGCACCGCAGTTTTCAAGCGACTTGAGGTTATGCGATTTTGAAGAACCCGTTGCACCGCCGCAGCCGTCACGACCGGTTCTGCCTCCGAGAAGAATAACAACATCTCCGTCTTGGGGGCATTCTCTGCGAACATTTTCTTCGGGAGTTGCGGCAATAACCGCACCGATTTCCATACGCTTGGCAACATATCCGGGATGATAGATTTCGTCAACGATTCCCGTTGCAAGACCGATTTGGTTGCCGTATGAGCTGTAGCCTGCGGCAGCGGTGGTAACTATTTTTCTTTGAGGAAGCTTGCCCTCGATTGTTTCACTGACAGGTACCGTCGGATCTCCCGCACCGGTAACACGCATTGCGGCGTAAACATAGCTTCTGCCCGACAGCGGATCGCGGATTGCACCGCCTATGCAGGTTGCCGCACCGCCGAAAGGCTCGATTTCGGTGGGATGATTGTGGGTTTCGTTTTTAAAGAGAAGAAGCCATTTTTCGGTTTTTCCGCCGATTTCAACATCGATTTTAACCGTGCAGGCATTGATTTCTTCGCTCTCGTCAAGCTTTTGAAGAAGTCCCTGCTTTTTAAGATATTTTGCCGCAAGAGTGCCGATGTCCATAAGATTAATCGGCTTTGTTCTGTTGCAGGCCTTTCTTGCTTCAATATATTCGTTATAGGCATTTTGAAGAAGCTCGTCCTCAAATTTAACCGAATCGATATTGGTAAGGAAGGTTGTATGACGGCAGTGGTCCGACCAGTAGGTGTCAATCATTCTGATTTCGGTTATAGTGGGATCTCTGTGTTCGCCGATAAAATATTTTTGACAGAATTTGATATCGTCCAAATCCATTGCAAGACCGTAATCGGCAACAAATGAAGCAAGTCCCGCTTCGTCAAGCTCAATAAAGCCGTCAAGCGTTTTAACCGTTTCCGGAACGGTATAATCCATTGCGAGAGTTTTGTATTCTTCAAGCGATGCTTCTCTCGATTCAACGGGGTTGATAACATATTTCTTTATGCGTTCAAGCTCGGCATCGTTTATATTACCGTAAAGGCAATAAATCTTTGCGGTTCTGACAAGAGGACGTTCACCCTTTGAGATAATCTGAATGCATTCCGCACAGGAGTTGGCTCTCTGGTCAAATTGACCGGGAAGATATTCAACGGCAAAAAGCCTGTCGCATTCAAGGTCGGGGTTTTCGGTTATGTTATCGAGCTGAGGCTCCGAAAGAACGGTGCTTTTGGAATAATCAAAAAGCTCCTTTTCGATTTTTTCGATATCATATCGGTTAAGGATTCTGACGCTTTTAAGGCTGCTTATGCCGAGAAGCGAAACAAGCTCGTTTTTGAGCGAGCGAGCTTCGTTGTCAAGGCCGCTTTTCTTTTCAACATATGCTCTGTATACCATATATGTTAGACCTCCAATGCTTTTTTGCCGATATCCTTTCGGTAATAGGCATTTTCAAAATTAACTGTTTTAACTGTTTCGTAAGCCTTTGCAACAGCATCGGCAAGAGTATCCGCTGTTTCCGTAACTCCGAGAACTCTGCCGCCTGCGGTAAGAAGCTTTCCGTCGGCAAGCTTTGCACCGGCAATGTAAATATTTTTATCGGCGGGCATTGATATTTCAAAGCCGCTTTCATATTTTTGAGGATATCCGTCGGAAGCCATAACAACGCAGCAGGCACTTTTATTGCTGAATTTAACCTGCTGCTCCGAAAGAGTACCGTTTGCAACGCTTTTCATAATTTCAAAAAGGTCACTTTCGAGAAGCGGAAGAACAACCTGCGTTTCGGGATCTCCGAAGCGGCAATTGTATTCAATAACCTTAGGCCCGTCTTTTGTTATCATAAGACCGAAATAAAGACAGCCCTTGAAAGTTCTGCCCTCGGCATTCATTGCTTTAACGGTGGGCAGAAAAATTTCTTTCATACATCTGTCGGCAATATCCGACGTATAATAAGGATTGGGAGCAATTGTGCCCATACCTCCGGTATTGAGTCCCTCATCGTTATCCCTTGCTCGCTTATGGTCCATTGAAGAAATCATCGGTACAACGGTTTTTCCGTCGGTAAAGGAAAGAACCGAAACCTCCGGACCTTCGAGAAATTCTTCAATGACAATTTGATTGCCGCTCTCACCGAACTGCTTGTCCCGCATAATGGATTTAACGGCATCCGATGCTTCACGACGGCTTGTTGCGATTATAACTCCCTTGCCGAGAGCAAGGCCGTCTGCCTTGATGACCGTCGGAATCGGTGCGGTTTCAATGTATGCAAGAGCTTTTTCGGCATCGTCGAAAACCTCATATGCTGCGGTGGGGATTCCGTATTTTTTCATAAGATTTTTTGAAAAAACCTTGCTTCCCTCGATGATTGCCGCCTTGGCTTCAGGACCGAAGCAGGGAATCGAGAGCTTTGAAAGCTCATCGACCGCACCGAGAACAAGAGGATCGTCCGGAGCAACAACCGCAAAACCGATATCGTTGTTTTTCGCAAAATCGACGATTGCCGGAATGTCTTTCGCACCGATTGCAACGCATTCAGCATCCGAGGCAATGCCGCCGTTGCCGGGAAGTGCGTATATTTTTTCTATTTCCTTATTTTCTTTAAGCTTTTTTATAATGGCGTGCTCTCTGCCGCCTCCGCCGACCACAAGAACCTTCATTTGTCAGCCTCCGTTATAATATTATTGCAAACTTTTTCAGCAGACAACGGAAGAATTATCCATTCTGCCTGTTCCATAACTCTTTTTTGGAGAGTTTCGGGAGTATCGTCGGGCATAATCTCAACGGCTTTTTGCATAATAATGCGTCCGCCGTCGGGAATTTCGTTAACAAAATGAACCGTTGCACCCGTGATCTTAACTCCGTAATCCAGAGCGGCACGGTGTACCCGTAAGCCGTAAAAGCCTTCTCCGCAAAAGGACGGAATCAGTGAGGGATGAACATTGATTATTCTGTTAACATAGTGATTCGTAAAGCGTTCGGAAAGAATGCTCATAAATCCGGCAAGAACAATAACGTCAATGCCGTTGCCGTCAAGCAGCTCAATCAGTCTGCCCTCAAAATCGGGAACCTCGTTTTTGATAACGGTTTCCGTTTTTATTCCCGCATTTGCGGCTCTTTCAAGGGCATAAGCACCGGCTTTATTAGATATAACAAGGGTAATTTCGCCGCTTTTGATGATTCCCGACACCTGAGCATCGATGAGAGCTTGAAGATTGGTACCGCCGCCCGAAACAAGGACGGCAATGCGAGCTTTTTTCATCTGTATTTCACTCCGTTTCGGAAATCAGCAAATAACAACCTTTTCGTCCGACTTGATGATTTCGCCGATAATATAAGCATCTTCACCGTTTGCCTTGAGAACCTCAAGAGCTTTTTCGGCATCGTCTTTTGAAACAACAATGCTCATTCCAACACCCATATTAAAGGTGTTGAACATATCTCTTTCGGGAATATTGCCTGTTTTTGCGATAAGGTCAAATATAGGAAGAATTTTAAGGGCGGATTTATCGATTTTCGCACCGAAGCCATCGGGAATGCTTCTGGGAATGTTTTCGTAGAAGCCGCCGCCCGTGATGTGAGAAACAGCCTTAACCGTTACCTCCTCAAACAGTGCGAGCATAGGCTTAACATAAATTTTAGTGGGAGTAAGAAGCGTTTCGCCGACGGATTTTCCGCCAAGCTCCGCAACGGGAGATTTTATATCGGCATTATCAACATCGAAAACCTTTCTGACAAGCGAAAAGCCGTTTGAATGAACGCCGCTTGAGGGAAGTGCGATAACAACATCGCCCTGTGTCATTTTTGAATTGTCAAGCACCTTGTCTTTATCAACAACGCCGACACAGAAGCCTGCAAGGTCATATTCGTCGATAGGATAAAAGCCAGGCATTTCCGCAGTTTCGCCGCCGATGAGAGATGCACCGGACTGAACACAGCCCTCGGCTATGCCGGAAACGATTTCGGCAATTTTTTCGGGAACATTTTTGCCGCAGGCAATGTAGTCAAGGAAAAGCAGAGGCTTTGCACCGCAGCAGATGATATCGTTTGCACACATTGCAACGCAGTCGATGCCAACGGTATTATGCTTATCCATAATAAAGGCAAGCTTGAGCTTTGTGCCGACACCGTCTGTTCCGCTGACGAGAACAGGCTTTGAAATGCCCGTAAGGTCAAGCTCAAAAAGTCCGCCGAAGCCGCCGATATCCGACATTGCACCGGCAGTGAGAGTTCTTTTGATATGGGTTTTCATAAGTTCAACAGCCTTATAGCCTGCGGTAATATCAACGCCTGCTGCTGCATAGCTTTCGCTGAAGCTTTTCATATTTTTTATCCTCCTGTGAAAATCACATAATTTATAATTTTTAACCTTTTCCGTTCCAACAATAGGTGCAAAGACATTCCGCCGGAAGTCCGATTGCTTCAATAAGACCTTCAATGCTTTGATATCCGAGAGTTGTGAGCTTTAATTCTTTACAGATAATTTCACGAAGCTTCTTTCCTCTTTCGGTTGAAGCATCGCAGTATTCGTCAATGTGCTTGTCGCCCTCCTCGCCCTCAAGATCGTGGATAATGCGGCGGGCAATAAGGTCGTCTTCCGAATTGCTGCGTGAGAAATTAAGATATTTACAGCCGTACATAATCGGCGGGCAAGCCGAACGCATATGAACCTCTTTAGCTCCGTGAGAATAAAGAAAATCTATGGTTTCACGCATTTGAGTGCCTCTTACGATGCTGTCATCAACAAAAAGCAAATTTTTGTTTTGAATCAAATCGTGAACGGGAATCATTTTCATTTTCGCAACCTTGTTGCGCTCATTTTGGTTGGTGGGCATAAAGCTTCTCGGCCAAGTGGGAGTATATTTGATAAAAGGTCGTGCAAACGGAATATGGCTTTCGTTTGCGTAGCCGATAGCGTGAGGAGTGCCGGAATCGGGAACGCCGCTGACGTAATCGATACCGTCGCAAAGTCCGGCTTTTTTATCCTCTCTTGCCATAATCGCACCGTTTCTGTTTCGCATAACCTCAACACCGATGCCCTCATATCTTGCGGTGGCATAGCCGTAATAGCTCCAAAGAAAAGCACAAATTTTAAGCTCTTTGCCTGCCGGTGCAAGAGTGTGAACTCTGTCGGGATAAATTCTGACGATTTCGGCGGGGCCAAGCTCTTTAACTTGAGTATAATCGAGCTTTTCGAGTGCGAAGGATTCAAATGAAACGCAGTGTCCGTCGGAATCCTTGCCGATAAGAATGGGCAGTCTGCCGACCTTATCTCTTGCGGCTATGATACTGCCGTCCTCAAGAAGAAGAAGCACGGAAAGAGTGCCTTGAATTTTTTCTTGAGCATAACGTATACCGTCAACAAAATTATCTTTTTTGTTGATAAGAGCGGCAACAAGCTCCGTTGAGTTGATTTTGCCCGACGTCATAGTGGTAAAATGACCGCCGCCGTCCTCAAGAAATTCGTTTATAAGCTCCTCGGAATTGTTTATGCAGCCGATGGTGGTTATCGCATAAACTCCGAGAGTTGAGCGGATAAGAATGGGCTGCGGATCGCTGTCGCTGATACAGCCTATGCAGGCGTTACCGTGCATTTCATCGGTAATACCGGCAAATTTGGTTCGGAAGGGTGAATTTTCAATGTTGTGAATATCACGCTGAAATCCCTTTTCTTTGTTAACAGATGCCATACCGCCTCTGCGAGTGCCGAGGTGTGAATGATAATCAACCCCGAAAAAAACATCAAGAACAACATCTCTTGTTGATGTTGCACCGAAAAAGCCTC
The DNA here is from genome assembly GCA_964571095.1 of uncultured Clostridium sp. Classification (GTDB taxonomy): domain Bacteria; phylum Bacillota; class Clostridia; order Oscillospirales; family Acutalibacteraceae; genus CAG-177. The sequence continues at coordinate 77,598 of CAZNAC010000005.1, forward strand.
CCATTAAAGCACCTCCAATAAATTTGAAGCTTTATTGCGGAAAAGACCGCAAACCGAAACGTGTAAAATTTCAGTTATTGAATTTTTCTTCGATTTTTTCGTTTGCGGCAAGAACCTTTGCCGTTGCGGCGGCTCTCGATTGAGCAAGCTTTTCGGCAAGCTCGATATCGGAAACCGCAAGAATCTGCACAGACAATAAAGCGGCATTGACCGCACCGTCAATCGCAACCGTTGCAACAGGAATGCCGGCAGGCATCTGAACGGTGGAAAGAAGTGCATCTATGCCGTCGAGAGTAGATGATTTTATGGGTATACCGATAACAGGGAGGGTAGTGTTTGCGGCAATTGCACCTGCAAGATGAGCCGCTTTGCCTGCGGCACAGATGATTGCACCGAAGCCGTTAAGAATTGCGTTTTGAGAAAAATCTCTTGCGTGTTCGGGGGTTCTGTGTGCCGAAAAAACGTGAACCTCGTAAGGTACACCAAATTCCTCAAGAGTGGTTATGGCTTTTTCAACAACGGGCAAATCGCTGTCGCTGCCCATGATAATTCCGACTTTTTTCATGGTTATCCTCCTTGATGACTAATAATAGTATTAATTGACCTTCAATATTATACAATATATTATGTTATCATTGCAAGAGTTTGTTAGATAGAATTTAGCAAAGTTTTGCAGCCGTGTTTTGTCACTAACACCGAAAGAAATATGTATTAACCGTTTAGTGTTGACTAATTTGCTTTTTGCGTGATAAAATGTCAATTGTGAAAGTGGATAGTATGACATAAGGAGTATTTTAAAAGATGAATTTATTCGAGCTTTTTGTTATAGCCGCAGGGCTTTCCATGGATGCGTTTGCCGTTTCGATTTGCAAGGGACTTGCCGTGAAAAAAGCGGGTATAAAGCAAATGGCGGTTGCCGGTCTTTGGTTCGGTGGATTTCAGGCACTTATGCCGTTCATCGGCTATCTTTTAGGCTCCACCTTTGAAGCGTACATAACCAAAATCGATCACTGGATTGCGTTTATTCTTCTTGCGATAATCGGCGTCAATATGATAAAGGAGTCATTATCGAAAAAAGATGACGAATGTGAATGCAAGGCGGCGTCTATGTCGGTTAAAGAAATGCTCACCCTTGCCGTTGCAACAAGTATAGACGCTCTTGCCGTCGGTGTAACCTTTGCCCTTTTGCCCGATGTAAATATCGGTGCGGCAGTAGGCTTTATCGGAGTGATAACCTTTACTCTATCCGCAGTCGGAATAAAAATCGGCAGCGTTTTCGGTGCGGGCTTAAAATCAAAAGCCGAAATTGCCGGCGGAATCGTTCTCATACTTATGGGATTGAAAATTTTGCTTGAGCATCTCGGCGTTATAAACTTTTAACAGCAAGGATAGAGGGGATAAAAATGCCCAGAAAAGATTCACGTAACACAAAAATGAAAATCGTAAATGCCGCTTGGGAGCTGTTTTATGAAAACGGCTATGAAAACACGACCATTGAGGATATAGTCGATCGCTCCGAAACCTCAAAAGGCTCGTTTTATCATCATTTCAGCGGAAAAGACGCTTTGCTTTCAACGCTTTCTTATCTTTTTGATGACAAATATGAATCGCTTGCAGACGAAATCGATTATGACGGCGATGCTTTTCAAACCTTGCTTGATTTAAACAGAGAGCTGTTTTTTATGATTGAAAACAGAGTTTCGCTCGATTTGCTTGCGAGAATGTATTCAACTCAGCTTGTAACCACCGGTGAAAAGCATTTGCTTGACAATAACAGAACCTATTTTAAGCTGTTGAGAAAAATTATTTCCCGCGGTCAGCAAAACGGCAGCCTTCGCAGCGATATTTCAACAAATGAAATTTTAAAAGCGTATGCACTTTTTGAAAGGGCACTTCTCTATGATTGGTGCATCTGCAACGGAAACTATTCACTTTGCAACTATTCGCAAACACTTCTGCCTATGTTTCTAAGCGGATTTAAAACAAAATAATAATTTATGTGCAAATAACGGTCTATGGCGAAGTTCTTAAAAACAAAGAGCTTCGCCTGTTTTTATGACATTTGAGTATAAACTAAATTCTATAACGCAGTCTGTATTGATTATTAATTAAATTTCTGTTAATATATCTTTAAATTTTTTCAGGAGGGAAACAATAATGGATAGCAATACTATTCAGATTCTTATCGCCATGATAGTTTATATGGCGGCTGTTATCGGAATCGGAGTTGCTTATGCGAAAAAAGCAAATAAAAGCTCCGAAAACTATTTTCTTGGCGGCAGAAGCCTCGGCCCGTGGGTAACGGCAATGAGTGCCGAAGCATCGGATATGAGCGGTTGGCTTCTTATGGGACTTCCCGGCGTTGCATATTGGTGTGGTCTTGCGGATGCCGCATGGACTGCAATCGGTCTTGCACTCGGAACATATTTTAACTGGCTCATCGTTTCAAAGCGACTTCGCCGCTACAGCATCAGAGCCAACAATTCAATCACTCTCCCCGAATTTTTCTCAAACAGATTCAGAGAAAATAAAAAGGTTATAATGACTCTTGCGGCTCTCTTTATTCTTATTTTCTTTACCGTTTATGCATCGAGCTGTTTCGTTACCTGCGGAAAGCTTTTCTCAACTCTTTTCGGTGCATCGTATCAGTCCATGCTTATTGTCGGAGCTGTTTTCGTTCTTGTTTACACTATTCTCGGCGGCTTCCTTGCCGAAAGTGCATCGGACTTTATGCAGGCAATTGTTATGGTTATTGCACTTACCGTTGTTGTTGCACTCAGCACAATTAAGGCGGGCGGACTCGGTGCGGTTATTCAAAACGCACAGTCGATTCCCGGTTTTCTTGAGTTCTTCGGTATTGCACAGCCTATAACGGAAGAAGTTGCCGGAGTTGAAACTCAAATTGTCGAAAACGGCGTTCCCCTTTTCGGCGAAGCGGGAGATTACGGCGTTCTTTCCGTATTTTCAATGCTTGCGTGGGGACTCGGATATTTCGGAATGCCTCAGGTGCTTCTCAGATTTATGGCTATCCGCAAAGAAAAAGAGCTTAAAATGTCAAGAAGAATCGCTATGATTTGGGTTGTTATTTCTCTTGCCGTTGCCGTTTTTATCGGTATCGCCGGCAGAGCACTCTATCCCGATGCACTTCTCACCAAAGCAACTTCGGAAAATATCTTTATAACTCTTTCAACAAGTCTTCTTCCTCCGCTGGTTGCCGGCTTCATTATGGCAGGTATTCTTGCCGCAACAATCAGCTCCTCGGATTCCTATCTTCTTATTGCCGCATCGGCATTTTCAAAAAATGTTTATCAGGGAATTTTCAAGAAGAACGCATCAGACAAGCAGGTTATGACGGTATCCCGTATCACCCTTCTTGTTATCGCCCTTATTGCGATAGTTATCGCTCTTGATGAAGACAGCGTTATTTTCTCAATCGTATCGTTTGCTTGGGCAGGCTTCGGAGCCACCTTCGGTCCGCTTGTTCTTTTCTCACTTTTCTGGAAAAGAACAAATCGTGCCGGTGCTGTTGCCGGTATGGTCGGCGGTGCGGCGATGGTATTCATCTGGAAGCTCTGCATCAGCAAGCTCGGCGGTGCATTCGGCATTTATGAGCTTCTTCCCGCATTCATCTTCTCAAGCCTCTGCATAGTTGTTGTTTCGCTTTTAACAAAAGCACCTTCAAAGGAAATTGAAGAAGATTTTGAAGCGGTTAAAGCGGGTACAGATTGCTGATAAATTTTTAATCACAAGTAAAATTCGGTTCGCACGGTTTTTGCCGATGCGAGCCGTTTTTTATTTTTTGAAAATTTTTAAAAAAACTTCAATTAGGGTATTTATTTAATTATGATGTTCTGTTATAATGCTAATGTATTGCCAAAAAGCAATGAAAGGGAGTTATATATGGAAAAATATCTGATTAATCCGAACCATAAAATCTCGAAAATAAGTAAAGATATTTACGGTCATTTTTCCGAGCATCTCGGAAGATGTATATATGAGGGACTTTATGTCGGAGAAAATTCGGAAATCCCCAACGTCAACGGTATGAGAACGGACGTTGTTGATGCACTCAAGGAAATGGGGATTCCCGTTCTGCGTTGGCCGGGCGGTTGCTTTGCCGATGAATATCATTGGAAAGACGGTATCGGTTCAAAAGAGAGCAGAAAAAAGATGATAAATACCCACTGGGGCGGCGTTGTTGAGGATAACAGCTTCGGAACGCACGAATTTTTCGAGCTTTGCCGTCAGCTCGGCTGCGATACATATATTAACGGCAATGTCGGCAGCGGAACCGTTCGCGAAATGAGCGAATGGGTTGAGTATATGACGCTTGACGGAACCTCACCTATGGCGGATCTTCGCAAGCAAAACGGCAGAGAAAAGCCTTGGAGCGTTAAGTATTTCGGCGTGGGCAACGAAAGCTGGGGCTGCGGCGGTCATATGCTTCCGGAGGCGTATGCGGATGAATACAGACGCTACGAAACCTTTGTTCGTGATTATGACAGCGGCAAGCATATCAGCAGAATCGCCTGCGGTGCGAATGCCTTTGATTATAATTGGACAAGAGTGCTTATGCAAAAGGCGTGCAGCAGAATGGACGGCATATCTCTGCATTATTATACGGTTCCTCACGATTGGAATCACAAGGGCAGTGCTCTTGAGTTTACCCGTGACGAATACACACTGACAATCGGAAAAGCGTGGAAAATGGAGGAGCTTGTTACCCGTCACGGAAATATTATGGATCAGTATGATCCGAATAAAAGAGTCGGCTTGATAGTTGACGAATGGGGAACGTGGTATGATGTTGAGGCAGGCACAAATCCGGGATTTCTTTATCAGCAGAATACGATGCGTGATGCAATTGTTGCCGCTTTAACGCTCAACGTTTTCAACAAGCATTCGGACAGAGTTAAAATGGCAAACATTGCTCAAACGGTTAATGTTCTTCAAGCCGTTGCTCTTACCGACGGAGAAGAAATGCTTCTTACGCCGACATATTTTGTATTTAAGATGTATAAAGACCATCAGGAAAATACGCTTCTCGGTTCGCATCTTACAACGAAATATGATGAAACGGAATGCGGAAAATTTCCCCGGCTCATCGAAAGTGCTTCGGTTGATGAAAACGGAGTTATTTATGCAACGGTAACGAATACGTCACCCGATGAGGCGGTTGAAATCAAATGTCAGCTTGCGGATTCCGAGGTTAAAGAAATAAAAGCCGAGATTCTCGGCGGCGAGCCGCACAGCTATAATTCATTTGAAAATAAGAATGCCGTAAAAATTGCCGAGTTTACGGATTTTTCGCTCTTGTTGGACGGATTCATCGCAACCCTGCCGCCGTGCAGTATTGTTAAATTCATAATCAAATAATGGAACACGAATGCAAAAGATGTTTTCTTTTTGAGAGTGGTAGAAAGGACATCAAAAAAAACATAGACGAGCATATCGAAAAGCTTTCCCCCGAAGAAAAAAGCGATGCCGAAGTTTATCGCAGACGGCTCGGCGTTTGCGGAAGCTGCGATCATCTTTCAGGTGGAGTTTGCCTTAAATGCGGCTGCTATCCGGAATTCAGAGCAGCATTTAAAAGGCAAAAATGCCCGTATAAGAAATGGTAAAAAATTGAGATGTGAAAAAGAGGAGTAAATTATATGTATAACATTATTATTTGTGATGATGAAGCCGATATTCGTATGGCTTTAAAGCTTTATCTTTCAAGCGAGAACTATAATATTATTGAGGCTGAAAACGGCAAAGAGGCTATTGAAATTATCGAAAGAGAAAAAATTCATCTTCTTTTGATGGATATAATGATGCCCGTTATGGGAGGCATAGATGCTCTTTTGGCTTTGAGAAAAAAAGGAAACAATATTCCGGTTATTCTTCTTACCGCAAAAGGTCAAGACAACGATAAGGTTATCGGACTCAATGCCGGAGCGGATGACTACATAACAAAGCCGTTTAATTACAGCGAGGTCAGTGCGAGAATAAAGTCGCAGATTCGCAGATATACCCGTTTGGGCGGTGTTCCGGACAGCGAAGACACGATTCTCCGCAACGGTGTTTTGGAATACAATGACAATGCAAAAACGCTTACCCGTGACGGAGAGCTGATAAATCTTACTCCGATTGAGCTGATGATTGTCAAGGTATTAATGGAAAATCTTGAAACCACATTCTCATCGGAGGAGATTTACCGCAGGGTGTGGAAGGAGGAGCCTCTCGGAGCCGAAAATGTTGTTACGGTTCATATTCGTCATCTGCGTGAAAAAATCGAAATCGATTCCACAAACCCCGACTATATAAAAGCTAAATGGGGACAGGGATACAAAATGGTCAGAATAAGGGTTCCCGAAATAATCGGTGAGGAGTGATGTTGTTATGGATAAAAAAAACCGTTCCGTAACAGACGGCTCTGCTTTTACGATTATTATAATCGGACTTACAATCGTTGTTGTCGGCTGTTTTTTGGGAATAAGATATCTTTTTCAGTATGGCTTTTATCGTGTCGGCGATAACGGCCAGTATGCCAAGGCAGCCGCAGTTGAGATTTATTCGAGGGAAGATTGTGATATGGCGGAAAAATATTTTCGTTCCGCAGTTATTACCGATAACATCGGCAGCTCCGATGATGATGAAATCAAGTCGGAATGGAGCGACTTCAGAAATAACAGAAATTCCTATTATCAAGATCATTTTTCTCCGCAAAAAACGAATTTTATATTTGAATTTTACGATGAAAACGGAAATGCCTATCCCCTGCAAACGGGAGGCTATTCGTATGATATGGCGGAGAAAAACACGCCGTATAAGGGAACGCACGTTTTTTATATCAACGATAACGGCGAGCTGTCCGCAATAACGTTGAAATTTGCGGTTTTGGTAAATAAGGACAGCCCCGACGACAGATACAAAAGTGCGTTTTCGTGGATAGATGCCGCAAATACATTGAAATATGTGATATTCTTTATTCTTTTCGCAACTCTGCTGGCATTGATTATTATGTTGAGCATTGCAACCATCAATGCCGGAAATTACGATTCGGAAACGGGCGAAATCATTCCGAGCCTTGTTGATAAAATACCGCTGGATATCTGCACCGTTGTGGTTGTTGCATTTTTCATAGTTGCGTGGACGGTTATGGGATTAACAACGGCGGCGGATGTTGATATGGTTGTAAGCAACCTTGTTACGGTTATAACCTTTGTTACCTTTGTTACTCTTGTAACGTCGTATCTGATGACCGTTTCGGTCAGAGTTAAGATGGGCAAATTCTATAAAAATACCGTTTTTTATATGATTTACCGCAAGTTTAAGAGAAAAACACCGAGAAAATTAAGAAAAGCGATCGGTGAAATGTCATTTTACGCAAAAATTTTTGTCGGAATCTCCGCCTATGTTTTGGTTGAAGCCGCAATTATGATTGCAATGGCATATGCAGGAATTTTCAACAGTGCCGCAACAAGAGTTTTTGAAACCTTCCTTATTGTTTGGGGCACAACAAGGCTGCTGCTCATTCCGATTTTTGTTTTGGTTGCGGTTAACCTGAACTACATCAAGGAGGAGGGCGAAAGGCTTGCCGAGGGTATTCTCGGCGATGATATTTCAAAGAAGTTGAGCATCGGTGCCTTTAAATCGCACGGTAAAAACCTTGACCAGATAAGGCAGGAAATCAACAAGGCAATGGAGCAGGAGTTAAAGAGCGAAAGATTGAGAAACGAGCTTATTACCAATGTTTCACACGATATAAAAACCCCGCTTACCTCAATTAAAAGCTTTGTCGAGTTTCTTCAGAGAGATAATCTTACGGAAAAAGAACGCAAGGAATATCTTGAAATTGTTGCGAAAAATACCGATAAGCTTACGGTTCTCGCAAAAAATCTAATCGAGGTTTCGCAAATCACATCGGGAAATATTGAAGTTAAACGCGAAAAAATCAGTCTCAATATCATTATCGAACAAACCATTGAGGAATTTGCTCTGAAGCTTGAAAAAAGTGAGCTTTTGCCGAGAGTTACTATGCCGGAAGAAGATGTTTACATTATCGGTGACGGTGAATGGCTTTGGAGAATCCTTTCAAATCTTCTTAACAATGCCTGCAAATATTCGGCAAGCGGAACCGATGTTGAAATTTCCCTTGAAAAAAACAACGGAAAAGCCGCTATAAGAATTGCCAATATTTCAAAATCCGTGCTCAATGTTGAGGGAGATGAGCTGCTTGAACGCTTTGTGAGAGGCGACAGCTCACGGCATACCGAGGGTAACGGACTCGGTCTTTCAATAGCCAAAACACTTGCCGAGCTTCAAAACGGTGTCCTTGATATATCGGTTAAGGGCGATACATTTGTTGCGGTTATAATTTTTGACAGCTTTAATTAATACGGAAGGTTCCGAAAAACGGAGGAAAATATGAAGAACAGAATTATTGCGGCGGCTCTTGCCGTTATTATGGCGGCAAGCCTTTATGCCTGCGGTTCGGATACGCACAGACCTGCAACCGAAACGGATGCGAAGTCAACTGTATCGATAAGTGAGTCTGCAACATCGGCAGCGGCGACAACAACTGCGGTTACCGTAACAACAACTGTTGCTTCAACAGTGCCGTCAACGATTGCTTCAACAACGAAAAAAGCGGCGGCAACAACAAAAAAGATTGCAACCACCGTTAAAAAAGTATTGTCAACAACTGCCGTAAAAACAACGGCTCAGCCGAGAACCAAGGTAAACAGTCTGCTTGAAAAAAGAACCGAAGAAGAAACCGTTATTACCGAAATGAAATACGGCGTTGTCAACAGAAAAATAATAACAAGGCATTATCAGGAGCTTGAGGACGGTACGGAGGTTGTTGTTAAAGAAGAAATAACAACCGATGTTATTGACAGAACGAAATACGAAGCATCATACAGTGATTTGCTTCCGGCGGCAAGGGAAAACAGGGAGCTTTATCGCAGCGAAATAAACGAGGTGCTCAACATTGTTAACGCTTACCGTGCCGAGGGCGGACTTAAACCGCTTACTCTTAATGAGGAGCTGACGGTAATCGCCTGTGTTCGAGCCGAGGAAATTGCGTGGTCGGGTAATCATAACCACGTAAGGCCGAATTTTAAATCGTGCTTTTCCCTTATGACGGAAAACGGCTTTTCAAAAGGAACGGCGGGTGAAAATCTCGGTTGGGGATATAATGAGCCGCAGGAGGTTTGCGAAGCCTGGAAAGCGTCCGAAACGCATTACGAAAATATTATGAATGCCGAGTTTACTCAAATCGGAATAGGAGTTGCCGAGGATCCGAAAAGCGGAAAGCTTTGCTGGTCGCAGTATTTTTATTGTGAATAATTCGCAAAAAGCAAATCGCTTAAAGCAGAGCCGCAAGAGTGAGCATCGGCACGGTATCATATAGGATTTCATCAAAATCCGACAGAGGAAGCGGGTTTTCACCCTTGCCGATTTCAATTGTGAAGCCGGGTTTGCCGAAAAATTCGATAAACCAATCCTTGTAGCCGCCGTGCGAAGCAAGACCGCTGTTTTCAACAAGCGTGTAGCCGCTTGCGGCGGAAAGAATTTGAGCAAGTCGTTTGCTTTCGGGAGGATTTTTATTGCCGTATTCCCAATAAATTTCTTTTCCCTGACTATGCAGAGCAATGGCGGTTCTCGGACGGCGAGCCTTTGTAAGATTAACAAGGGCAATTGTTTCCGGTTCGCTTTCGGGCATAAAGCCGCCGTATCTTCTCGGTGACGGAGCAACGATTCCCGAATCGATTTCCATATTTCTGAGCTGTGACCAGCCGGCATTGAAATTATGGTTAATGTCAACCCCGCGGGCATTTGCGTTCCATTTTTCGCAGGAGTCGGACATAATTTTGCTGACGTTTTCCGCAAATTTCCACGCACTGTCCGCACCGTTTATCGCAATCTGAACTCCGTCGGGATTAACGCACGGAACAATTATAACCTCACGGCAGATGTGGGCGGCGTTGATTCCGAAAACCGGAGTGCCGACGGCTCTCGAATGAAGAAGAATTTCCGCAAAGCGAAGTGCAAGCAGAGTTGTCAGCCATTCCTGACCGTGAAAACCCGCCGCTATCAGCAGCGGGTTTTTGCTTCTGCCGATACGAAGTGCGAATATTCTTCTTTGACATAACGATTTTCCCATAATACACACGCCGAGTGACGGATAACGGTTTTTTAAAGAAAAAATCATTTTTCTTTGCATATCCGCTGTCATTATTGCGGGTTTTGTGATATAATTCATATTGCACCGCCTTAAAGTCGATTTTTATGACGGTAAAGCCGTCATTAACAAATATATTCATTTATTTTGAATTAAAAACCTCGGAGGTATTGATATGGAGCTTTTTGAAAAAACGATTGAAAAAAATTATATCTATAAAGGAAGAATTATTAATGTCAGGCGGGACATTGCTCAATTGCCCGACGGTAAAAGCTGTTCAAGAGAGGTTGTTGAACACAACGGCGGAGTGTGTGTTGCGGCTCTGACCGATAGCGATGAGCTTGTTTTCGTCCGTCAGTTCAGATATCCCTATATGGAGGTTGTGCTTGAGCTGCCTGCCGGAAAGCTCGAAAAAGGAGAGGATCCTTTTGAAGCGGGGAAAAGAGAGCTTGAGGAGGAAACGGGCAGAGTTGCCGAAAAATATTATGATATGGGCAAGTTTTATCCCACTCCGGGATATTGCGGAGAAATAATTTATCTTTATGCCGCCGAAAAGCTTACCGAAACCCATATGCATCTTGATGAGGACGAATATCTTGAGGTTGAAAAAATTCCTCTCGAAAAAGCGGTTGATATGGTTATCGACGGCGAAATCCGTGACGGTAAAACGATAGCACTTGTTATGAAGATTGCGGAGATGCGGAAACGAGGTATCATCGGAGGCGAAAAATGAAAAAAGTAATTCTTGCATCTTCATCTCCACGCCGCAGAGAGCTTATGGCAACGGCGGGAATAGAATTTGAAGTTATCGTGAGGGAAGTTGATGAGAGCATACCCGCCGAAACACCTCCGCAGACCGCCGCCGAAATGACGGCAAGAAAAAAGGCACTTGCCGTTGCCGATGAGCATCCGCAGGAAATTGTTGTGGGAGCAGATACGATAGTTGTTGCAAACGGTAAAATTCTCGGTAAGCCTGCCGATGATGAGCAGGCATATGAAATGCTGAAAATGCTTTCGGGCATTGAGCACGAGGTTATAACCGGAGTGTGCATAGCTTGTTCGGACAAACTAAAAACCTTTTCACGCATCAGCAAGGTGAAGTTTTATGATTTGACCGATGAAGAAATCAAGGCCTATATTGCAACGGGTGAACCCAAAGATAAGGCGGGAGCATACGGGATTCAGGGTAAAGGCTGTGTGCTTGTTGAAAGAATAGAGGGAGATTATTTTAATATTGTCGGTCTTCCCGTGGCACAGGTTGCAAGAGAAATCAAAAATTTTCAATAATATCGGCAGATGCTTCAAAAAAATCAAAATTAACCCTTGACATTTGCCGCTTGTTTTGATATAATTCCTTTTGCAATTGCGGATGTAGCTCATCTGGTAGAGCGCCACCTTGCCAAGGTGGAGGTAGCGAGTTCGAGCCTCGTCATCCGCTCCAGAAAATCTCTTTTGTCTGTCAAGACAAGAGAGATTTTTTCATTTTGTATTGATTGACGGCATAATATATGTTAGTATGATAAAAAAGCAGCAAAGGTGGTCTACAGATGTTAGGTTTGGGCAAATGGTCTTGCAAGGTAAACACTATGTTTTTTTCGGGTGAGGTAAAGTTTACTGTTTTTGATGATAACGGAAAATACGGATTTGAGCTTGATATGCCGGGAATACAGATTCCGGATATTACCGTTAAAAGCATTGAGGAGGATGACGATACGATAGATGCGGTTGTTCAAACATCGCTTCTTCCGGAAAAGGATATCGAGCTTCACGCTTGCTTTGACGAAGATGATTTCGACGGCTTTATCAAGGTTCCGTTTATCGGCAAAATCAAATTTAAAGACGGACACAGAATAACCGAATAACAAAAACACCCGTGTCAGTCGTACAATCGACAAAGCACGGGTGAATTTTTTATTCAATTGATGTTACATCGGCAAAGCTTGCACCGACAAATTCCGCAAGGGCTTTAGGCTCGATGCCGAGCATAATCCCTCGAACACCTGCACTGACGTAAATTATATCGAAAAGCATTGCCGTTTCATCGATAACCGTTGGAAAATGCTTCTTCATTCCGACCGGAGAGCAGCCGCCTCGGATATATCCGGTTGTTTTGAGCAGGTCTTTAACATGAAGCATCTCGACCTTTTTTTCGCCGAACGCTTTTGCCGTTTTTTTGAGATCAAGCTCCTCGCAGGCGGGAATACAGCAAACTCCGAAGCCGTTTTTTTCACCTTGAAAAACCAGAGTTTTAAACACCTGCGAAGCATCCTTGCCGGTCTTTCTTGCAATCGAATTGCCGGAAAGATCACTTTCATCAACGGCATATTCCATTGCCACGAAAGGGATTTTCGCATTTTCCAGCAGCCGCATGGCGTTCGTTTTTGTCATCTGAAATCACTTCTTTGAAATTCTGAATTCATATTCGATTTTTTTATGGCTGTTGAGCCTGTATTCCTTGTGCAAATGTGCACAACCAGGCATATCTCCGCCGACTCCGCGCATTGCACCGTCAATGCTCAAGGTTAAGCTGTTATCCTTGTTAAGCTCGTAAAGATGCTCTGCTTTATCGAGCTTTTCGGGATTATAATAGCTGAGATTAAAGCCGAAGGGCTTATCCATAGCATCGATTCTGATTCCGAAGCCGGAATTATCGCCGATAGAAAGACTTCTGACATCGGTGCGATGACCGTTTTCCTGCGGACGCATATATCTGTGTTCAAGCTCGGCAGCTTTCATTTTGTGCTTTGCGATTTTTGCACCTGTTTTTCTGTCGATATAGGATTCGTGAGGGCCTCTGCCGTACCATTCAACGTTTTCGAGCGTGCTCTTTATGCCCATTCTCATACCGACCTTGAGCATCGGAAGCAGCAATCCCATTGCACTGTGCTTTACGGTGACTTCACCTGTTGGGGAGAAAAGATAGGTGGTTGAAACGCCCAAAACAAACGGGGCCTTCCAGTTTACCGTAACTTCAACGCCGGATTTTGTTGATTTAGCCTTAACGGAGGAGGCAACGGTTTGCGACGTTGTTCGTTTCCATTGATAAAGAGGATGAGCTCCCGTCAATACGGGAACAAAATTAAGATATTCACGGTCGTTGTCGGTAAGTGCTCTGAAGAAATCCGGACGGAGCGGAGAGCTTTCTTCGATAATTTCTTTTTCGCCGTATTTGAGCGATGAAAGAGCACCGGCGGTAATTTTTGCACTGAAATTCTCTCCGACAATGCTGACATTTGAACCTTTTTTCAGGAATTTAAGGCTGCCGTTTGCCGGAATCCTCTTTGCGGCGGGTTCTTCACGCAGAATAAATTGGTTGAAGCTCTGTTCAAAGCCGGCGGCAGCCCAAGGCTTATCCTTTGCAAGAATAAACGATACGGTAAGTATAACCTCGCCGTCGGGATAATCGGCAAGACTCAGCGGAAGACAGATTTTTTCCTCCGAAAGAGGAGCGACAATGAGGTCTGTGATTTCTCCGTTCTTGACCTCGTTGCCGTCAACGGTAAGTGTCCAGCGGAATTTATAGTCCTCGGTGGAGATGAAAAGATTTTTGTTTTTTATTTTGATTTGACCGTTGCGGCAGTCACAATCAACGGCTTCAAGATTTGAATATACATTTTTAACTTCAAAATATGAGGGGTGAGGCTTTCTGTCTGCTGAAATAATTCCGTTTGCACAGAAATAATGGTTTGAAGCACCCTCGCCGAAGTCGCCGCCGTACAGCCATTTTTCCTGTCCGTTTTCAAATTTGCGAATGGATTGGTCAACATAATCCCAAATGAATCCACCGCACATATGGTTGTAATTTTCAAAATCGTCAACATATTCCTTGAAGTTGCCCAAGCTGTTTTCCATAGCGTGAGCAAATTCGCAATAGATGACCGGGTGCGTTTTGTATATTTCAGCCGGAATCGGCTTGTTGTCGGCGGCAAGAGCATTGGCAACATTTTCGTAAGGACTGATTTTCAGCTCTTTCTGCTTGCATAAAGCATCAACAACATATTCAACCGGGTACATTCGGCTGATAAAATCGCTTTTGGTAAAATCAAAGTCGCCCTCATAATGAATCGGCCTTGATTTGTCGAGTGCAAGAATCGCATTTTTTTCGTGGGTGAAATTCATACCGTCACCCGCCTCATTGCCGAGCGACCAGAAGCAAACGCAGGCGTGGCTTCTGTCACGCAAAACCATTCTTTCGGCTCTGTCGGTTACTGCTTCTTTAAATTCAAGGTTGTCGCCTGGGCAGTTTTTGCGGCGGACTCCATGGCTTTCAACGTCCGCTTCGTCCATAACATAAAAGCCAAGCTCATCGCAAAGCTCATAAAAAATTTCGGCATCGGGATAATGACTTGTGCGAATTGCGTTTATATTGGCACGCTTCATAAGATGAAGGTCTTGATAGTATCTTTCGGTGGGAACAGCCCAACCGTTGTCCGGATCGAAATCGTGACGGTTAACACCCTTTATGATAACTCTTTTGCCGTTCATATAGAGAGTGTCGCCCTTGATTTCAACCTTTTTGAAGCCGATACGAATACTTTTTACACTTAGTAGCCTATTGCCTTTCTTGAGGCAGACGGCAAGACGGTAGAGATTGGGTTCCTCTGCCGACCAAGCCTTAACGTTTTCTTCCGTATAATCAAAATGTAAAACGGTTTTACCTTTTTTGGCGGTAAGCGTTTGCGAAACGAAATTTTTTGTGTTTCCATCGGAAATAAGAGATGCCTCAACGTAGCAGCCGCACTCCTGCGAATAGTTTTGAAGCGTAATTTCAAGGCTCAAAACGCCGTTTTTATATGATTCGTCAAGAGAAGCATCGGCAAAAATATCACGAATGCAAAGCTTTTCCTCGGCGTAAATATAAACATCTCTGTAAATTCCGGAAAGGAACCACATATCTTGATCTTCGAGATATGTTCCGTCGGTATATCGAAAAACCTCAACGGTAATTCTGTTTTCTCCGATGCAAACATAGTCGGTTATTCTGAATTCGGCGGGAGTCATCGAGCCTTGAGAATATCCAATCTGTCTGCCGTTGATATAAAGAAAGAATCCCGCTTTAACGGCACCGAAGTGAATAAAAATTTCTTTGCCGCTGTATTCCTCCGAAAGCTCAAAGGTGCGGCGATAAATTCCGATTTCATTAAGGTCGTGGTTGATTTTGGGGATTTCGCTTTTAATTGATGATACGGCGGCGGGCAAGGAGTTGCAAAGATAAATCGGCTTGCCATAGCCCTTTAATTGCCAAAGAGAAGGAACGGTGATATCATCCCAATCGGAATCATTGAAGCTTTCGCTGTAATAATCGGTTCTCAAATCATCAACGCCCTGCTGCCAATAGAATTTCCAGCTTCCCGAAAGAGAAAAGCAGAGAGGAGCGTCGGAACCGTTAAGAGCTTCTTTAACAGACGGATACGGCAGAGCCGTGTTATGACCGTCCTCTTTATTGATTTTAATAATATAAGGGTTTTCCCAATATTTTAAGTCAGACATTGATTCATCGTCCTTTCTCGGAATATACTATATACATTAAATATATTAAAACATAATAGCATAAAAAAAGGATTTTGTCTATAGCTGTAACTTGCGAGTGCACAAAAAGCGTTTTTCTCCGATTTTCGGGCAAAAAAAATAGCCGCCCTTTTGGACAGCTAAATTAAAAAGTGTCGGCATCGACCTATCTTCCCGGGCCGCTTCCAGCCAAGTATTTTCGGCACTGTTGAGCTTAACTACCGTGTTCGGGATGGGAACGGGTGGACCCTCAACGTCATCAATACCGACTAAAAAATGCAACGGCATTTCTTGAATGCCTGTTGATTATATACCCCTGTTCACGATTTGTCAAGACTTTTTTTAAATTTTCTTGAAATTTTTTTAGATTTCTTCCGTTACCGCCGAAATAACGGTCATATCGTCGTATTTTGCACCGCATCTGCATTTTGCCGAATCAAGAATATTTTCACAAAATTCGCTTGCATCGGGACCGCCGGCAAAGGCTTTTATTTCCTCCTTGAGCCAATTGCTTCCGCAGCCGAGCACACCGTCGCTGACCATAACGAGCGTGTCGCCTCCGCGAAGCCGAAGCGTATAGCGGCTGAAGCTTACTTTACTTAGTATTCCGAGCGGAGAAGACGGTGCTTCAACGGTTCTGACCTTGCCCGAAGAAGTGAAAAACGATGCGGCGGCACCCGCTTTGCAGATGACGGTATTTCCGCTGAAAAGGTCGATTTCGGCAACGTCGAGAGTGGAAATGGATTCATCATCGGATTTAATCGAAAGAGCGGAGTTGGTTATGCTCAATGCGGTGTCAAGACGAACGCCGGCACGAATGAGCCGTGAAAAAAGCTCAACCGTCATTGCGGAATCAATGGCAGCTCTGCCGCCGGTACCCATGCCGTCGCTCAAGATGATATATGCTTTTGAATCGGTTCGGAAGCATTCAAAATAATCGCCGCAAAGCTTTTGATTTCCGCAACTCGATACGGCGGAGCCTATGCGTATTTTGAAAAGCTCTTTTCTTGTGAAAAGCATTTCCTTGCCCTTAGGATGCTCTTTGATTTTAGGCGGAAGAAGCTTTGCCTCAAGCTCACGGGACAGCTCGGCGGTGAGTCGGGAAAGCGAGGTTGAAACGGGAATATCTTCAACAACGCAAACAAGCCGCAAGGCTCCCGATGCGGTAGAGGTGCAGCTTACGGAAATTGCGGTGAAGCCGTTGTCGGCAAGAACTCTCATAGCACTTTTTTCTTTGCCGAAAAGTACCTGCGAGCCTTGACCGATTTCATCGGAAAGCTCCTTGAGAAGCTCGGAAATCCAATCAAATTGACCGCAGGCAAGCTCCCGATTCCTTATTGATATCGCCTGCATGGCGTTAACCGCTTTCTGTCCGGAATAAATGCGGTTAAAGCTGTCGGCAATTCTCGGAGCACTCGGACATTTTGAATTGAAATTCACCGAAAAATCTTCACAGCTTACCGTTTCGCCCTGCGAGAGCTTTTTTGTTATTTCGGAAAATTCGCCTTCCTCGGGACAGAAGGTGTTTTTCAGCGGACATTCGGAGCAAATTCGTTCACGCACCCTCATACAAACCATAACATCGCTTGCCGGCGAAAGTGCTTCAATGCCCTTTGAAACCGAAGAAACGCACTCGGAAACGGAGCCTATTGCCTTTGCCGTTTCGCACAGACGTTCACTTGCGTTGCAAAATTCGGCTTGCGTTCTGAAAATCGCCGGTTCAACAATGCCCTTGCGGATTCTTCGCATATATTTTGACGGAATTGCGGCAAAAATAAGGGCAGCCGTTGCAGCTTCGGCAAAAACCGAAATACCTTCTGCGGTACCGTCAAGCAGAGCGGCAATGCCTGCCGTGAGCGAAAAGGTCAGGGCACAAACAAATTTTCCGAATTTGGAAAAAATACCCGAAAGTAAGCCGCACATACCGTAGCATATGCTTAAAGCAACTCCGGTGCCCGAAACCGCTATGCAGCCGCCGATGGCTATGCCGGCTATGCTTCCGCCCGAACGGCTGAAAAGGTAAGCCGCAGTTAAAATAACAAATGCACCGAAAAATCTTGCGGGACGAAATCCGAGCAGGCTTATTTCCGATGCACCGAGCAGCAGGGTACACAGGCTTGCTATTATGCAGATAAGCGAATGGTTATCTAACATATATATATTCTGTTTTCTTTTTATGCAGTCTGCCGTTCCCGAATAAAAAATAACCGAGCCGCCGCAAAGCACCGAAGAGCAAAAAATCAAAACAAGCTCATTTAGCGACGGAGAATGTGAAAACATAACGGCTGTTTTGCAAACGAGGGTAAAAACGAATGCGGAAACCGCCAGAATCGGTTTTCTTTTCTTCCTTACGGAAAGCTTTTCGAGAATAAAAACCGTTGCTGCCGAGCCGACAAGCGGAAGAACGGCGTTTATCATATCGGGCGAGTTCAGTCTCAGTGCGGCACCGAGAATCCCGCCGAGTAAAACGGAAACAAGCTCAAATCCGGTGCAGGCGGCGGCAAGACCGATGCTCAACGGAATCCGCATTGAAAGCAGCTCCGCACCCGAAAGAACGAAGCTCGAAACAAAATAAAGAGTGCAGGTTAAAATCAAAACTCCCCTATCCCAAAGCCTGTCCGAGATATCGGTTTTGCCCGTGATGTTTATTTTTTCCATTTTGACAATTCCTTTCATTTGAAAATCATTGAAATTAAAGCTCACATACTATTTTTACTTATCGGCAGGCAAAATTCTGTCAGTTTTTATCTTGAAGTAATAAAAATAATAAAAAATTTTTTGTAAAAAAAATAATAATACTGTTCAAACGCATTATTTTGTGATATAATTAAATGAATATAGATGAAAATAGGAGGAGTCTGCTTGATGGAAATGCAGAATGAGCATCAGGGCTTGATAATAGGACGCAATGCCGTTGCCGAAGCACTCAAAAGCGGCAGAGCTATTGATTGCCTTATGGTGGCAAAAGGAGAACACGGCGGCTCCGTTGGAAAGATAATCGGTCAATGCCGCGATAAGGGCATTGTTATAAAAGAAACAGATCGCCGAAAGCTCGATAAGCTTTGCGAGGGCGAAAATCATCAGGGTGTTGCCGCTTGGGCGGCGGTGCACGAATATTCCACCATTGAAGATATTCTCGAAAATGCGGAAAGCAAGGGCGAAAAGCCGTTTGTTATTGTCTGCGATGAAATAGAGGATCCGCATAATCTCGGTGCGATAATCAGAACGGCAGATGCCTGCGGAGCACACGGAATCATTATTCCGAAAAGGAGAGGTGTTGCTTTGACGTATGCTGTCGGCAAGGTTTCCGCCGGAGCGGTTGAATATGTGCCCGTTGCAAGAGTGGCGAATCTTCCGTCGGCAATCGATGAGCTGAAAGAAAAAGGCTTTTGGATATACGGAGCGGATATGGACGGCACTCGCTGGGATAAGCAGGATTATTCCGGTGCGGTGGCTCTTGTTGTCGGCTCCGAGGGCAAGGGAATAGGCAGACTTGTTAAGGATAAGTGTGATTTTATTGTTTCGCTTCCGATGAAAGGAAAAATCAACTCTCTCAATGCCTCCGTGGCTGCCGGAATTTTAATGTACGAAATTGCAAAAAACAGGTAGGTGAACGCTTTGGACGAATACAGAAACACAGCTTCAGGCGGAGATGAGCTGGAAGAAATTCTTGCTCAGGTCAGAAAAACGAAGCGGACGGAAGAACCCGATGTTCCGTCAAAAACCTGGTCACTTGATGACATAGATAAGCTTATTGCTCAAACGAACGGAGAGGAGTATGTTCCGAAAAAAGAAAAAGCTCCGACTCCCGCAAGCGATTTTGAAAGAATATTAAGCCGTGAATTTGATACGGGAATGTTTACCGTGAAGCCGATAACGGAAGCTCCGAAAGTCGAAATGCAGGATATTTCTTCTGTTTCGGAAGATACGGATGTTGACGGGCAGGAAAGATTTTTTGAAAAAGAAGATGAATTTGACGAATCTCTTTTTGAAATCGAAACCGTTATAGTTCCCGAAGATATTCCCGAACCGTCACACTCGATGTTTGCGTGGCAGAATCAGGAAGAAAAGGCTCCCAAAAAGAAAGAACCGTCCGAAATAAAGGCGTTTTATGAGGGGGATACTTCTGCGGCGGAATTTTTCGGTAAGCAGGAGAAAAAAGAGAATAATGCTCATATAGAAGAATCCGAATACAAAACACGCTTTTTTTCAACGCTGAAGCTCGAACAGACCGCCGAGCTGGAGACTGCTGCGGACGGCCCGATTGACAGATCCGGTATTGTTGTCGCAAAGGCGGGTGAAATGGGTGAAAGCGGACTTGAAGCGATGCCTAAGGTGCTTGCCGCCGAGGACGTTAAAGAAATCGTTGACGAAAAAACGAGAATAATGGATGCTCTCGGTTCTGCCGAGAAAAAGCATACACCGAGCGGAAATGATGTTGAGGGGCAAATGGTGCTCACCGGCTTTGAAACCGAGGACGATTGGGTACCGGAGCAGACAAATGAAGGCGATGTTGAGGTTCAGCTTTGGGAAAAACGCAAGCAGAAAGCGAAAAATTTTAAGCTGATAGATGCGATAGATCTTGATACCGATTTTGACGGTGATTACGAAGCTCCTCCCGAAGATGTTGCAAGAGCCGAAAAGGCGAAAAAGAAAAAAGAAAAGCGTTTGGAGCTTGAACAGGAAGAGGTTCAGGTTGCAAATGAATATTCGTCACCTGCCGAACGGGCAACGATTCATAAAAAGCTTACCGAAAACGACAAAAAAGCAACAACAAGTCTTTTGATTGTCGGAGCTATTGAGCTTTTGATGATTATAATAAATCTTATTCCGGCGATATCCGCAAAGCTTTCAATCGAAACTCAAACCTTTATTGAAGGCTCAACCGCAATGAATGTTATAAATGCCGTGCTTCTCATTGTCGTTGCGGCTGTTGACAGCACCAAATTTATCGAAGGACTTACGGGACTTATCAAAAAAAGAGTTACACCCTCAACGGCGGTCAGCCTTTCGATGGTGATAGCCCTGCTTCAGAATACTCTTGCGGCGGTTGTCGGAGGAAGCGGAACGCGAACGACGGTTTTTTCAACAGCGGCGGTTTTTGCGGCACTTATAGGAAAAATTGCGGATAAAGCCGATGCGGAACGCATTCTCGGAAATTTTGAGGTTTGTGCATATAAATACGAACATAATATGTATGCGGTTCATCCGTTTGAAAATGAATCCGAAATTTTTGAACTCGGCAGAGGACTTATGATGGGAAATGCGGAGCTTATTTATTCTTCAAAGCTTGCGTTTCCGTCCGATTTTGTTAAAAACTCAAGAGCGGATGCCTCCGACCGAAAGCTTATTCGGATTCTGATTCCCGTTGCTCTCGGCGTGTCGGCGATAACGGCGGTAATTGCCGGAATAGTTGAAAAAAGTGCGATGAGTGCTTTTTCGGCTTTTGCCGGAACATTCTGTATGAGTGCACCTGTATTCTCGGCTTTTATTCCCTCTTTTATTGCGAGAATTGCCAACCGAGGTCTTAA
Organism: uncultured Clostridium sp.; assembly: GCA_964571095.1. Lineage (GTDB taxonomy): Bacteria > Bacillota > Clostridia > Oscillospirales > Acutalibacteraceae > CAG-177. The sequence continues at coordinate 98,808 of CAZNAC010000005.1, forward strand.
TACCGACGGAACAATGATAGCAAGCCTTGAAGCCGCCGATAAAACGGCGTGTGCAAATGCGGTTGTTTTGGATTCGGCTGATATATTCGACCGTTCACGCTGCACGATGCACGGAATGAAAGATTTTAAAAATATCCGCATTGATGACGTTTTGCTTTATACTGCGGCAATGATTATCAAATCGGGTGGCCCTCTCAGAGAAAGCTTTGAACAGGTGGTTGACGGCAGACAGGATTTGCTTCCGCCCGTAAAGGAGCTTGTTTATGAGGATAAGCTCGGAATTGCGGCGAGAATCCATAATCAAAAGGTACTTCTCGGCAATAGGAATTTACTTATAAATCATAATATTGAGGTGCCCGAAAAATCGCTTGAGGAAAGATATTCTCACAGCGGCAGAAAGGTTATGTATCTTGCCGTTGCGGGTAAAATTGCGGCACTTTTCGTTGTCAGCTATGCGGTGGATAAAAATATCGAGGGCTATTTGAAGCTTCTCGAAAAGAACGGTATACAGGTTCTTGTTCGCACGAATGATGTTAATGTTACGGAGGAGCTTATTGCCGAAAGCTTCGGTATGCCACGGCAAAACTTTAAAATCCTTTCATCCGTTGCCGGCAGACTTTTCAAAAGAAGAAGAGATGCCGTCAGCGATAGGCTGCCCGCAAGAATCGTACACGACGGAACGGCATATTCAATGCTCAAGGCGGTAGCTGCATCGTGTAGCATTTCGTCAATGAGAAAGCTTGGAGCGGTGCTTCAAATCGTTCTTTGCGCCGTTGCATTTATTCTTTGTGCCGCTCTTTACTGCACTTCTCTCGGATATATTCTCAACGGCGTTACGGCGGCTGTTTTTCTTGCAGCGGGACTTGCCGTTTTCGCAGGGATTATGCTTTTTGGAAAAATAAAATAAAAAGTTCAAAAAATACTTGACATTTTTGAAGATATGTATTAGAATAAACTGCACAATAAAGCAGAGCAGGCCTTGCTCTCACCTTCCGGGAAATGCCCCGTGTCGGTCAATAGCAAAAATTTATGCACCCAAGGTGCGTAAAAGCGTTGATTTTATGCGAGGCCGGAGTTTTCCTGCCTCGCTTTTTAATTTTTATGTTGGAGGTGCTTTAACATCAGCAGCAAAGAACAGCAAATCAATGAGGAAATCCGTGACAAAGAAATAAGAGTTATTTCAAACGACGGTGAGCAGCTCGGAATTATGTCCGCAGCGGAAGCTCTCAAGCTTGCAGAAGAAAAAAATCTTGACCTTGTTAAAATTGCTCCCGCAGCAAAGCCGCCCGTATGCAAAATTATGGATTACGGTAAGTTCCGATTTGAAAAGGCAAAGAAAGAGAAGGAAGCAAAGAAAAATCAAAAGATTATCGAGATTAAAGAAATAAGACTTTCTCTCAATATTGACACCCACGATTTTGAAACCAAGCTCAACCATGCACGCAAATTTATTGCACAGGGCAACAAGGTTAAGGTTTCCATACGCTTCAGAGGACGTGAGATGGCACATAGCAATCTCGGCCTTGAAACCATGCAGCGTTGTGCGGAAGCCATGGCTGATTGCGCGAGTGTTGAAAAGCCTGCTAAGCTTGAAGGCAGACAGATGCTGATGTTCCTGGCTCCGAAAAACTCAAAGTAAAAGGTTTATATTATCAAGGAGGAAATTATTATGCCTAAGATTAAGACGCACAGCGGTGCAAAGAAACGCTTTAAGATTTCAAAGGGCGGCAAGCCCATTCGTGCCCACGCGTACAAGTCACACATTCTCAACAAGAAAAATACAAAGCGTAAAAGAAATCTTCGCAAGACAACTGTTGCCGATGTAACAAACTGCAAGCAGATCAAGCGTCTTGTTCCTTATAAATAATTCGGAACGCTCAATTAACAATCAGATTAACGGAGGATATAAAAAATGGCTCGTATTAAAGGCGCACTTATGACGCGCAAGAGAAGAAATAAAGTACTCAAGATGGCTAAGGGCTACTATGGCTCAAAGAGCACCCTTTTCAAGACCGCAAAGCAGGCTGTTATGAAGAGCGGCAACTATGCCTATGTCGGCAGAAAGCAGAAAAAGCGTGATTTCCGTCGTCTTTGGATCACCCGTATTTCGGCTGCCTGCAAGATGAACGGTATGAACTATTCAACCTTTATCAACGGACTTAAAAAGGCAGATATCAACCTTAACAGAAAAATGCTTGCCGAAATCGCAGTTGCAGATCCCGCAGCATTTACCGCACTTACCGAAAAGGCAAAGGCGGCTCTCAACTGATTATCGTTTGCTAATTATCAGAGATGTGGCATTGCGTTGCATCTCTGATTGTTTCTTTTTTGCCGAATAAAAATAATTGTCAAATAAAAAAACAGCTTGCAATTGCAGGCTGAAAAATGTATATTATAATGGTATCAAATATTTAAACAAAATAGGATTTTTTATGGAAAAGATAACCGCAAGAACCAACGACAAAATCAAATATGCCGTTCGTCTTGGAGAAAGTGCTTCGCTGCGAAAAGAAGCGGGGGAATTTTTTCTCGAAGGTGCACGGCTTTGTTCCGATGCTGTCGAAACGGGTATTACCGTTAAGCAGGCTTTTTTCACTTCAAAGGCACTGTGGAAATATGCCGAATATGCCGATAGCATAATTTCCGAAAGCGGCATATGCTATGAAATAAGTGCGGAGGTTTCGCAAAAGCTTTCCGATACCGAAAATCCGCAGGGCATTTTTTGCATCTGCGAAATGAAAAACGATACGGATAAAATTCCCGTACTGCCCGACGGAAAATATCTTGCTTTGGAAAATCTTCAAGATCCGTCAAATCTCGGAGCGGTTTGCAGAAGCGTTGAGGCACTCGGTCTTAACGGCTTAATTGTCAGCGGCGGCTGTGATATTTATAACCCCAAAGCGTTGAGAGCATCAATGGGTTCGCTGCTCAGAATGAATGTTATAACCGCTCAAAGCCTTGAAGCTCTTATCCGAAAGGCAAATTCGGCGGGGATGAAAACCCTTGCTTCCGTGCCGAAAAGCACGGCGGAGGATATCAGGCGGGTTCCACTTGACGGAGGAGTCATTTGCTGTGTCGGAAACGAGGGAGCGGGGCTGTCGAAGGAGGTTATCGAAAGCTGTGCTCGGCAGGTAACAATCCCAATGAGCGGCAGAGCAGAATCCTTTAATGCATCCGCAGCGGCGGCAATTCTTGCATGGGAGCTGAAAAGATGAATAACCGAAAATACTGGATATGGCTTTCACTCGCTTTGGGAACGGGAACAAGAAACGATGAAATTCTGTCGGCGTTTCCGAATCCTCAAAAGCTCTATGAAGCTACCGATAAGGAACGAATAATCGAAGGTGTCTTTTCAAAACGGCAATTTGAAAAGCTGAAAGAAACCAAGCTTTCGGATGCTGAAAAAATAATCGAAACCTGCGAAAAGAACGGGTGGAGCATTGTTACTCCGGAGGACAAAATTTATCCTGCCGGCTTGAGAAAGCTTGACGATATGCCGCTCGCACTCTATGTTGACGGCGATATAAGCTGCTTGAGAGGTAAGGTTATCATCGGTGTTGTGGGAACTCGCAAGCCGTGCTACGAAAGCGTTGCGATTGCCCGAAAAATCAGCTTTGATTTGGCAAAGGCGGGAGCGGTGGTAGTCAGCGGCGGTGCATTGGGCATTGACAGTGCGGCTCATGAGGGTACGCTTAACGCCGGAGGCAAAACCGTTTGCGTTCTCGGCTGCGGCTTAGGATACAGTTATCTTAAAGAAAACGAACCTCTCCGCAGAGATATTTGCAAAAGCGGTGCACTTGTGACGGAATATCCGCCGATGAGAAGTGCAACGAAATATACGTTCCCCGAAAGAAACAGAATAATTTCGGGAATGAGTCACGGTCTGCTTGTTGTTGAAGCGGGCGAAAAAAGCGGCTCACTGATAACGGCAAAATGTGCGGCGGAGCAAGCACGTGATGTTTACGCAATTCCGGGCAGTATACTTTCAACGGCTTATACTGGAGCCAACGCTCTCATCAGGGACGGTGCAAAGGCCGTTTCGAGTGCACGGGATATTCTTGCGGCGTATGCGGTTATTTATCCCGACAGACTTAATCTTGAGGCGATTCCCGATACGCCTATTGTTGTTGAAAATCCCAAAGAAAAAGAAAAGCAGGTCATCAAAAAGCAAAGCACAACAGGTCTTGACGATGATTGTGAAGCGGTTTATAATTTTTTCGGCGAAACGCCTCTTCATCCGGATGAAATCTGTGCTATGAGCGGTCTTTCGCCCTCAAGGGTTATTTCCGCACTTATGCAGCTTCAAATGAACGATTTTATTGAAGCCGACGGCAGCAAAAACTATAAGTTAAAATAAGATTTTTAAATATAAATTAACAGGGAGAAAAAGCCAATGTCCAAGCTTATTATAGTTGAGTCCCCCGCAAAAGCAAACACAATAAAAAAATATCTCGGAAATGATTATGAGGTTATCGCTTCAAAAGGTCACATTCGAGATCTTCCCGCAGCAAAGCTGAGCGTTGATGTTAAAAATAATTTTGCACCTAAATACGCTCTTATTAAGGGAAAAGAAAAGCTTATTAAAGAGCTTAAAGCTATGGTTGACCAAAGCGAAGCGGTTTATCTCGCCGCCGACCCCGACCGTGAGGGAGAAGCGATTTCGTGGCATCTTGCAACGGTGCTCGGACTTGATTTAAACAAAAAAAATCGAGTTACTTTCAATGAGATAACTAAAACGGGTATCGCAAACGGAATGGCGAACCCCAAAAAGGTTAACATTGACCTTGTTAATGCTCAACAGGCAAGAAGAATCCTTGACCGTCTTGTCGGCTACAGGTTAAGTCCGTTTGTATCCCAAAAAATCAGGAGAGGACTTTCGGCGGGCAGAGTTCAGAGCGTTGCGGTTCGTCTTATTGTTGACCGTGAAGAAGAAATCAACGCTTTTGTTCCCGAAGAATATTGGATTATCGATGCAAAGCTTGCAACCTCACAGCGTAGAATACTTACCGCCACCCTCTATTCGGACGAAAACGGTAAGATTAAAATTTCTAACGAGGAGGATGCGAAAAAATATTTGAGCCGTCTTGACGGTGCGGAATATTCCGTTAAGAATGTTAAAAAGGGTACGAGAAAAAAGAATCCCGCACCTCCGTTTATAACCTCAACTCTCCAACAGGAGGCTTCGAGAAAGCTCGGATTTCAGGCTGAAAGAACAATGAGAGCTGCTCAGGAGCTTTATGAAGGCGTTAATATCAAGGGTGTCGGTATGACCGGTCTTATAACCTATATGAGAACCGATTCATTAAGAATTTCGGAGGAAGCAAGAGCCGCAGCATCGGAATATATAACAAATAGCTTCGGAAAAGAATATCTTCCCGAAAAACCCGTATATTATAAATCAAGAGCAAATGCTCAGGACGGTCACGAAGCGATAAGACCTTCATCGCCCTCGATGACTCCGGAATCGGTTAAATCGAGCCTTTCCGCCGACCAGTATAAGCTTTATGATCTTATATGGAAGCGATTTATGGCAAGTCTTATGGCAAGCTGTGTTCAAAATACCGTGAAAGCCGAAATTCTTGCAACAAAAAAAGAAAACGAAAAAGAATTTTGCATCTTTACGGCGGCGGGATATTCGGTAAAATTCGACGGCTTTACGAAGCTTTACGAGCTTCCGGAGGAGGATGCCGAAAAGGGTGTACTTCCGGAGCTTAAAGCGGATGAAAAGCTCAAGCTTCGTGAGCTTAATTCAAATCAGCATTTTACCCAGCCTCCGGCACGCTACACGGAAGCATCGATTATCAAGGAGCTTGAAGAAAACGGTGTCGGCAGACCGAGTACCTATGCAACAATTCTTTCAACGATAATCAAAAGAAATTATGTTCAGAGAAAGGCGAAGCAGCTTGTTCCCACGGAGCTTGGCTGTGCGATAACGGGACTTTTGAAGGATAAATTCCCGAAGATAGTCAACACGAAATTTACCGCTTCTATGGAATCGAATCTTGACCGTGTCGGCGGCGGTGAAATTGATTATATTAAAATGCTTGACGAATTTTATACCGATTTTGAAAAAACTCTCGAAAAAGCGAAGAACGAGATGAAAAATGTCAAAATTCAGCTTGAGGAGGACACAACCGATATTCCCTGCGAAAAATGCGGAAGAATGATGGTTATCAAAACCGGTCGTTACGGAAGATTCCTTGCCTGCCCCGGTTATCCGGAATGCCATAACGCAAAACCGCTGACAGTTAATACGGGTGCAAAATGTCCCCTTTGCGGCGGCGAAATTGTCGAAAGAAAATCAAGAAAAGGTCATATTTTCTATGGCTGCGGCAATTTCCCCAATTGCAACTTTATGAGCTGGGATGCACCTACCGAAGAAAAATGTCCGAATTGCGGAAAAACGCTTTTCAAAAGAAAAACGGGAAAAATTATTTGTGTGACAGAGGGCTGCGGATACGAAAAAGCGGCACCGGTAAAGAAAAAGAATAATGAATAAAGTAAAAATAATAGGCGGAGGCTTTGCCGGAGTTGAAGCGGCGTGGCAGCTTGCAGACAAAGGAATAGAGGTTGAGCTTTACGAAATGAAGCCGGTGCGATATTCTCCGGCTCATTCAAGCGAGTGCTTTGCGGAGCTTGTTTGTTCAAATTCGTTTAAGGCGATGCGTTTAGGCTGTGCGGCGGGAATGCTCAAGGCGGAGATGGAGCTTATGGGTTCCCTTTGCGTTGAATGTGCAAAGGCGACGGCGGTTCCCGCAGGAGGTGCACTTGCCGTTGACAGAGATAAGTTTTCGGCTCTTGTTACCGAAAAAATACTTTCTCGAAAAGAAATAACCGTCATCAGAGAGGAAGTAACGGAAATTCCCGACGGAACGGTTATTATAGCTGCCGGACCGCTTGCCTCGGAAGCTCTTTCGGAAAAAATCAAGGAGCTGTGCGGCGGAAATTTAAGCTTTTTCGATGCGGCGGCACCTATCGTAACAGCCGAAAGCATCAATCTCGAAAAGGCTTTTTTTCAGTCGAGATATGACAGGGGCGAGCCTGACGATTATATCAACTGCCCGATGAACAAAGAGGAATACGAGGCTTTTTATGAAGCTCTTATAACGGCGGAAAGTGCCGATATTCACGAATTTGACAAGCGAAAGGGCGTTTACGAGGGCTGTATGCCCATTGAGGTTATGGCATCGAGAGGGCATGACACCATTCGTTTCGGCCCGATGAAGCCATCGGGGCTTGTTAATCCGAAAACCGGTCACAGACCTTGGGCAAATCTTCAGCTTCGTAAAGAAAATACGGCGGGAACAATGTATAATCTTGTCGGATTTCAGACGAATTTAAAATTTCCGGAGCAGAAAAGAGTATTTTCGATGATACCTGCCCTTGAAAATGCGGAATTTGTAAGATACGGTGTTATGCACCGCAATACCTTTATTGATTCTCCGAGACATTTGGACAGCGATTTCGGCTTTAGAGGAAAAGACGGATTGTATTTTGCAGGTCAAATAACGGGTGTAGAGGGTTATATGGAATCCGCCGCATCGGGTATTCTTGCGGGCATAAACGCTGCAAACAGAATTTTAGGAAAAAATAAATTTATTCCCTCGGAGCTGACAATGACGGGTTCGCTTGCCCGATATATCAGTGATGCGAGCGTAAAGAACTTTCAGCCGATGGGTGCATCTTTCGGACTTTTGCCCTCTCTTGAAGAAAAAATCAAAGATAAAAAGCTTAGATATGAGGCTTTGGCAAATCGGGGCATAAATGAGCTGAAAAAACAAATGAATATTGATTAACAACACTTAACAAACGGTTCCTGAAACCACAGAAAGGAATGTTTTTAATGCTTGAAAAATTAATTTCGACAATATGTGAGGAGCTTGGCTGCGACGAAGCAACGGTTGACGGCGAAACTCTGCTCGGCGAGCTTGTAAGCGATGAAATAGAGCTGCAAGAGCTTGTTTTTGCTCTTGAAAATGAGTTCGATTCGGAATTTGGTGAAGAGATAAGCGTTGATGCTTCGATTTCTCAGCTTGCGGAAATGCTTGAGGAATAAAACGCTTTCCTCGGAAAGGAAGAAATGCTATGAATGATGAGTTGATTACTCTTCAAAAAAATCTCGGATATAAATTTAAGAATATTTCTTTGCTCGAAACGGCGGTAACGCATTCGTCATATGCGAACGAGCAGTCGGGCGGTGTTGAATGCAACGAGAGATTGGAATTTCTCGGTGATTCGATTCTCGGATTTGTTTCGGCAAAATATTTTTTTGAAAAATACAATTCTCCGGAGGGAGAGCTGACGAAGCACAGAGCGGCAAGGGTTTGCGAAAGTGCACTTTGCCTTTTTTCAAAAGAGCTTGGAATCGGCTCCGCACTTAGACTTGGTAAGGGCGAAATGAGAATGGGCGGCAGAGAAAGGCCGTCGATTCTTGCCGATGCGTTTGAAGCGGTGCTTGCGGCTGTCTTTCTTGACGGCGGACTTGAGGAGGCAAGCAAAATCGTTTTGAGATTTATTCCCAGACACGATGAGCTTGATGAAACAAAGGATTACAAAACTCTGCTTCAGGAGATAATTCAGCGTAACCGCGAGGAGCATATCGAATATGTTCTTGCCGATGCAAGCGGGCCCGACCACGCAAAGGTTTTTTCGGTTGAGGTTCATCTTAACAGCAACGTTATAGGCAGAGGCACGGGCAGAAGTAAGAAGCTTGCCGAGCAGCACGCCGCAAAGGAAGCTCTTGAGCTTATGGGAATAAAATGAAGCACATTAATATTGCACTTTTTGTTGTACATAAGGGCTGCCCGCATATGTGTTCATTCTGCAATCAGCGAAGCATTTCGGGAAGTCAGAAAGAAATAACCGCACAGGACGTCCGTTCTGCGGCACAACGTGCAATCGAGAGTCTTTCCGAAAGCACGGCGGCGGGAGGAGAGATTGCCTTCTTCGGCGGCAGCTTCACTATGGTGGAACGCTCCTATATGATTTCGCTTCTCGAAGCGGCATATGAATATGTTGCAAAAGGAATTTTTAAAGGAATCAGAATTTCAACACGCCCGGACGGAATCAGTCGGGAAATCTGTGAAATTTTGAAAAAATACGGAGTAACATCGGTGGAGCTTGGTACACAAAGCCTTGATGACAGAGTGCTTATGCTTAATGAGAGGGGGCATTCTGCGGCACAGGTCGCAAAAGCCTGCAAGCTTTTGAAAGAATACGGCTTTGAAACCGGACTTCAAATGATGACGGGGCTTTACGGCTCGGAGGATGCGGACAGCATTGCCACCGCAGAAAAAATAATCGCCCTTAAACCGGATACTGTCAGGATTTATCCGACCGTGGTTATCAAAAACACAAGGCTCTATGAGCTTATGCTCAATGGAGAATTTGTTCCCAAGGGCATACCTGAAACGGTTGAGCTGTGCTCAAAGCTGATTCCCATGTTTGAGAATGCCGGAATAAAAATAATCAGAGTCGGTTTGCATTCGGGCGGCGGCGTTGAGGGAGATTTTGCGGGCGGTGCTTATCATCCCGCACTCCGTGAGCTTTGCGAGGGCAGAATTTATTATAATTATGTGCTCGGAGAGCTTGAAAAGCTCGGCGAGGGAAGCTATACGCTTTATGTTTCGCCGACAGAAATTTCAAAAATGGTAGGACAAAAGAAACAAAATCTTACGCAGCTTCGTAATTTGGGGTATAACTGTACGGTTAAGGGCAAGGACGGACTCCGTAAATACGAAGCGGAGATACATAAAGGTTAGGGATTTTAATGATATTAAAAGCACTTGAAATGCACGGCTTTAAATCCTTTCCGGATAAAACGGTGCTTGAGTTCGGCAAGGGAATAACGGCTGTTGTCGGCCCAAACGGTTCGGGCAAGAGCAATATTTCCGATGCGGTGCGATGGGTGCTCGGTGAGCAGTCAACCAAAACTCTCCGAGGCTCAAAGATGGAGGACGTTATCTTTGGGGGAACAAGCCAGAGAAAGCCTCTCGGTTATGCCGAGGTTACCTTACGCCTTGATAATTCCGACAGAGGATTAAACAACTATGATAAAGATGACGTTGCCGTCACAAGACGCTATTATCGTTCCGGCGAAAGCGAATATAAAATCAACGGTGAAGTTTGCCGTTTAAGAGATATTCACGAGCTTTTTATGGATACCGGCTTGGGACGTGACGGTTATTCTATGGTCGGTCAGGGCAGAATAGCAGACCTTGTTTCCGCTCGATCAACGCAAAGGAGAGATATGCTTGAGGAAGCGGCGGGAATTTCGGCTTTCCGTTACAGACGAGCCGATGCGAACCGTAAGCTTGAGCAGGCGGAGGAAAATTTGGTTCGGCTGCGTGATATTCTTGCGGAGCTTGAGGGAAGAATCGGCCCGCTTAAAATTCAAAGCGAAAAAGCACAAAAATTCCTTGCCCTTGCCGATGAAAAGAAAACGCTTGAAATCGGCTTGTGGCTGCATACAATAGAAAAATCCAAAAACGGACTGCGTGAGCAGGAGCATAAGCTTTCGGTTGCCGCATCGCAGTATGAGCAAACCGAAACGGAGCTTGTTGAGCTTATCGAACAGATTGAAAACGCAATCAAAGAGGGGCAGGAAATTACCCTTGAAATCGAACACCTCAGACAGAGTATTTCCGACGGTGAGGAGGAAGCCGCTGTTATTGACGGTAAGGTTGCGGTTGAAAAGAATACCATTGAGCATAATAATTTGACGATTGAGCGTATTACTGGCGATATGGGCGACAGCGAAAGCTCAAAAGCGGAAATCGATGCCCAAATCGAGGCGGCTCAAAAGGATATTGAAGAAAAAGAAAAAATGGCGGCGGAAAAGAAAGCTGCTCTTTCCGCAGAGATACAAAAGCTCGGCGAGCTTATGAGCCGTAACGGTGAAAACAACGAAAAATCAAGGGAAATCAATGAAAAAATAACTTCAGCCGCTCTGAAGCTTGCCGATATGCGTGTTGAAAAGTCAACCGCCGAATCCGCAAAAAACGAGCTTACGGCGAGAATAGCGAACATAGATGAAGTGATTGAAACGAGGGGCGGAGTTATTTCCGCACTTGAAAACGAAAAGGCGAATGCAAAAAAAGAGCTTGACCGTCTTAAAGATGAAGCCGCAGAGCACGAAAACGCACTTGACGGATATCGTATGATTATCGGCACAAGAGCCGATAAGGTTGAAAAAATGCGTAAAGAGCTTGAAAGCATAAATCTCGATATTTATCAAAAAAATGCGAGAATCAAAATGCTTGATGACCTTGAAAAAAATCTCGACGGCTATGCCGGGAGCGTTCAAAAGGTTATTAAGGAATCAAAAAGAGGAAGCTTGAGAGGAATCCACGGAACCCTTTCACAGCTTATTTCAACGCCTGCCGAATATGCGGTTGCAATTGAAACGGCACTCGGTGCGGCGATTCAGAATGTTGTTACCGATGATGAAAATACCGCAAAAAGGGCAATTAATTTTCTTAAAGATAACCGTGCGGGACGAGCAACGTTTCTTCCGCTGACCTCGGTCAAGTCAAGACCGTTTACGGAAAAAGGACTTGAAAGCTGCGAGGGCTTTGTTGATATGGCGGATCGTCTGCTCGAATTTGACGGCAGATATTCCGAAATAATCGGTTCGCTTCTCGGCAGAACGGCGGTTGTTGATAATATCGATAACGGAATCGCAATGGCGAAAAGATATTCGTACCGCTTTAAAATTGTTACACTTGACGGTCAGGTGCTCAATGCAGGCGGCTCGATGACGGGCGGTTCAAGGGGTGCAGGCTCCGGATTCTTGAGCAGAACCACCGAAATCGAGAGTCTTAAAGAAAAAGTTGTCGTGCTTGAAAAACAGCTTACGGAAAAGCAGGCAAGCTATAAAACCGTTTCGGAGGAGCTTGCACTTGTTCAGGCAGAGCTTGATGCGGGCGAAGCGGAGCTTATAAAAACTCAAGAGGATATCATCAGGGCAGAAAGCACACTCAGCCTTGTTAATGACAGATATTCGGCGGCGGTCGGACATATCGATGAGCTTGAAGCGGAGAAAGAAAGGGCAAAGGAGCGAATCGAGGAAGCTGAAAAAGCCGAAAAAAATGCCGAAACGCAAATTGCCGCACTTGCCGCAGAAAGCGAAAGGCTCGGTGCACAGCTTGCACAGCTTGACGAACGGCGTGAATCGTTTGAAAAGCTGAAAGAGGAATCAACGGCAATTCAAAATGCGTTGAATCTTGAAATCGTCGCTTTTCATAAGGATATAGAGGCGGATAAGGAAACGATTTCAGGCTGTATTGAAAGAAAAGAAAGCTTCAGCCGCCGTGCCGATATGCTTAATGAAGAAATCTCCCAAATCAAACAGGAAAACGAAAGAATACTTGCGGAAATTGCCGAAATGGAACAAAAAGCGGTATCGCTTCGTGAAAATTCAGTAAAAACGAGTGAAAAAATAGAGGAGCTTCGTGAAAAGCGTACCCAAGGCGAGGCAAAAAGTACATCGTTGAGAATCAAAGAAAGAGAAATGACCTCAACAAGAGAAAGGCTTGGCGGAGAGCTTGCAAGGCTTGAGGAACGCCGAGATGCCATGCAGCGAGAGCTTGAAACGGCACAAAACAAGCTTTACGATGAATACAGTCTTTCGCTTCGCGAGGCTGCGGATATGAATATTGTGCTTGAGGATATTCCCAAGGCACAGCGTACCTTGCAGGAAATCAAAAACAAGATTCGTGCACTCGGAAACGTTAATGTCGGTGCGGTTGAAGAATATAAAGAGGTTTCCGAAAGATACGAATATATGAGCGTTCAAATAGGCGATATTGAAAAGTCACGTGAGGAGCTGACAAAGCTTATCGATGAGCTTACGGGCAAGATGGCGGAACGCTTCAGAGAGCAGTTCAGACGCATCAACAACCATTTCGGAGATACATTCAAGGAGCTGTTCGACGGCGGAAGGGCAGAGCTTGTGCTTGATGATCCGCAGGACGTTTTGGAATGTAACATCAATATCAGAGTTCAGCCGCCGGGAAAGAATGTTCAAAATATCGACCTTCTTTCGGGCGGAGAAAAGGGACTTGCGGCAATTGCACTTCTGTTTGCGATTTTAAAGGTAACGCCTGCTCCGTTCTGTATTTTCGATGAGGTTGAAGCGGCACTTGATGATGTTAATGTCAGTCGCTACGCATCTTATGTCAGAGATATGACGGATAACACCCAGTTTATTCTTATAACGCACAGACGAGGCACGATGGATGAGGCGGATGTGCTTTACGGCGTAACTATGCAGGAAAAGGGAGTATCAAAGCTCCTTGAGCTTAAAACCGCCGAGATGGCGAAAAAGCTTGGTTTGGAGTAACGGTAAAGGCGTAAGCCGCCGATAAAAATGTTACAAAATAGGTTAAATGCATAGAAACGTGTACTTGATTAATCATATCGCACGTGATATAATGTAATAGTAATAATATTTATTTTAAGGAGGATTTAAAAATGTCCAATCACGGTATTATTAATTATCCCGATGCTCAAGCCGTTCAGAAACAGCTTGATGAGCTTATTAAGAAGCCGATTTATTCAATCAGTCCCGATGCTCTTAAAAAGTATGAGTCGGAATATTTTGACAAAAAATGTGCAAAGTCAAAGGTTATGATTGAAGAAGCAAAGCAGATTATCCCCGGCGGTGTTCAGCATAATCTTGCTTTCAACTATCCGTTCCCCCTTGTTTTCACAAAGGCAGAGGGTGCGTATCTTTATGATATCGACGGAAATAAATATTATGATTTCCTTCAGGCAGGCGGCCCCACCGTTCTCGGCAGTAATCCTCCCGCAGTTCGTGAAAAGGTTATTGAGCTTCTCAATACCTGCGGTCCCTCAACCGGACTTTTCCACGAATATGAATATAAGCTGGGTAAAAAGATTTCGGAGCTTATTCCCAGTGTTGATATGTTCCGTATGCTCGGTTCGGGTACAGAGGCTTGTATGACCGCAATCCGTGTTGCCCGTCTTGCAACCGGCAAGAAAAAGATTCTTAAAATGGGCGGTGCTTACCACGGCTGGTCCGATCAGCTCGGTTACGGTATCCGTGTTCCCGGTTCAAAGTTCACTCAGGCAACGGGTGTTCCCATGTTCTGCTTCAGAGATACCGAGGAATTTTTCCCCGGCGATCTTAACGACCTTGAAAGAAAGCTTAAGGCTAACAGATTCAAGGGCGGTACTGCGGCTGTTATGCTTGAGCCTATCGGCCCCGAAAGCGGTACAAGACCTGTTGATAAAAACTTCTGCAAGGGCGTTGAGCAGCTTTGCCGCAAGTACGGTGCACTTCTTATATTCGATGAGGTTGTTACCGCATTCCGTGTAAGTATGCACGGTGCACAGGGTTACTTCGGCGTTTCACCCGACCTTACCGTATTCGGCAAGGTTATAGCCGGCGGATATCCCGGTGCGGGCGGACTCGGCGGCAAGAAAGAATATATGAAGCATCTCGGTGCCGGTCTTGACGATACAGGCAAGAAGATTAAGAAGGCATTCTGCGGCGGTACTATGTCGGCTAACCCCCTTAGCTGTGTTGCAGGCTACACTATGCTTGAAGAAATGGAAAAGGCAGATGCTTGCTATAAAGCAGCTCTTATGGGCGACAGAATCACTGCTGGTCTTCAGGAAATCATCAAGAAGCGTAATCTTCCTTTCGTAGCATTCAATCAGGGTTCGATCTGCCATCTTGAAACTGTCGGTACGCTCAACTTCTCAATCAATTGGAAGAAGCCTTGGGGTATTCCCGCTGTTCTTGATGCAACATCGGCTCGTAAGAAAGAAATGACTCATATGGGTGCTGCTTATATGGCAGAAGGTCTTGTAACCCTTGCCGGCAGCCGTCTTTACACAAGTGCCGCATACAACGAAGAAATGATTGATGATGCGGTTGCAAGATTCGACAAGGTATTTGAAAATATCGTTTGCCTTGAAAAATAATCAGCTTAATGCGGCGGGATACCCGATATCCCGCCTTTGCTTTTAAAGATAGGAGATACTATGGACGTTTTAACCGCAAAAAAGCTTGTTATCGAAGCAGGCGAAAGACTGGTTGAAAAGGGACTTATTGCCAGAACCTGGGGTAATGTCAGCTGTCGTGTTGACGATAAAACATTTGTTATAACTCCAAGCGGTAAGCCTTATATCGGACTTAAACCGGAGGATATCGTTGAGGTGGCAATTGATACTCTCGAATGGGGCGGTAATGTTAAGCCCTCATCGGAAAAGGGCGTTCACGCCGAGGTTTACAAGCAATTTCCTGAAGCGAATTTTGTTATTCATACTCACCAGAAGATCGCTTCCGCCGTCAGTGCTCTTTCGGACGGAATCGAAAAGGTTAAGGGCGAGGCGGCAAAGCTTATAGGTGACAGAATATTTATCGGTTCATACGGACTTCCCGGTACTAAGAAGCTTAAAAAGGGAGTTTCCAACGCTCTCAAGCTCAGCCCGTCAAAGGCTGTTATTATGGCTCATCACGGTGCCCTTTGCTTTGGAAAAGACAGCAATGAGGCATTTGAGGTTGCAAGCTCACTTGAAACGGTTTGTGCAGAGTATATTCTTGCCAACGCAAAAGAAAAGCTCGGCATCGTGTCCGATAATATTGATGATTTCTGCACGAAAATTGTTGACAAGCTTACAAAATCCAAAAAAACTGTTGAAATTGATAAATCGATGTTGTATAATAGTATATGCGATAGGGAGAACGGCGAAATCGTTTTCAAAAACGAGGCAGACGGCTCCGAAATTTCAATGGATCTCAACAGCGGCTTGTCAAATCAGACGCTTTCCGAAAGTGCTATGGCACACAGAAGCATTTATCTTGCCTGTCCGTCCTTTGACCATATAATTCATAACGCATCGAGCGAGGTTGTTGCCGTTTCAAGACTCGGCAAAACGATGAAGCCCTTGCTTGATGATTTTGCTCAAATCTGCGGCACTAAGGTTAAGGTTGCCAAAACTCCCGAAAAATGCGGAAAGGCAATCAAGGGCAAAAATGCCGTGCTTCTTAAAGATCAAGGTGCTCTTTGCTGCGGCTCCAATGAGGGCGATGCACAGGCGGTTGATATGATAATGAGCAAAAGCAGCCTCACCCTGCTTTCAACCAAGGTTTTTGGCAAGGCGAAGGCGATTAATCCTGTTGAGGCTCTGCTTATGAGAGTTATATATCTCAAAAAGTATTCCAAGCAGGCAACAAAATAATTTGACCACTACCATCTTTTGTCCCCCCCGTTTTATACGAGAAAAATCCGAGGCTTTTGGCCTCGGCTTTTTCTTTTCGGAAAAAGTTATGAAAAAAGCACACCGCCGAAACGGTGTGCTTTTGAGTTTGGTTTGAAAATCGATTACATTTCGATGCTCCAGCCGAGAACAGCACGGAGATTCTTTGCGTTGAGGCTAATGCCTGCCATTGTAATCTTTGCACTGGCAA
>CAZNAC010000006.1:0-113857 GCA_964571095.1 uncultured Clostridium sp.
ACACATTTATAACATAAAAGATATGGAAAAAGGGATAATTGAAAAAATAATGAAGTGAGGTCTATAAAATGCTGTTTAACATTGAAGATGAAACTGTTCAAGAGATAAAAGAAGTGCCATTTAAATCTGAAAAGGAACTCCAAACGCTTTGTGAGAAAAATTTGGATAATTTAATAAACTTGCAATTTGTTGATACTGAGTTTTCTGTGGCTGATTTCAGACTTGATACAGTTGCGTTTGATTGTGAAGCAAATGCCTTTGTTATTATCGAATACAAAAACCAAAGAAATGTAAGTGTAATAGATCAAGGATATACATATCTTTCAACTATGTTTAATCACAAAGCAGATTTTGTATTAAGATATAATATAAAATTCCAAGAAAAGAAAGATATAAATGATTTTGATTGGTCACAGTCAAAAGTGATATTTATAAGTCCTAACTTTACAAAATACCAAATCAATTCTATTAATTTTAAGGATCTCCCAATAGAATTGTGGAAAATCAAAAAATATCAAAACAACACAGTAGCATTTGAACAAATAGTTTCGGCAAATTCTGATGAGAGTATTAAACAAATAGCACCGATGTTTGATACAGATGTAAAACAAGAGGCTGTGAAAGAAACCAAAACATATTCTGAAAAAGAATTGCTTGATTTGGCAGATGACAATATTGTAGATATTTATACGGAATTAAAAGAGTATATTTTGGGGTTGGATGATAATATTACTTTAAATCCGACAAAAGTTTACATAGGCTTCAACAGAGGAAGAAAAAGTATTATTTCTATGAAGCCACAAAAGAAATCACTTGTTTTGTGGATGAATACAGAACCATACAATTTAGATGATCCCAAGAATATTATTAAAGATGTTTCCAATATCGGACATCATGGGAACGGTAATTCGCAAATAAGCATAACCGATACCATGGATATCGGATATATAGAAGATTTATTGAAGCATTTTATATGTAATATAATATGAGGGTACAGTGAATGGCGAAAAAAATAAAAAAATGGGAGCCGGAAGATTTCGAGTTGGAAATGACTACACATTGGTCTTTTCCAAAGCGTGGCGATTGGGCAACACACGATGCAAAATGGCGTGGTAATTGGTCACCGTATATTCCCCGAAACATTCTGCTCCGTTATTCAAAAGAAAACGATTTAGTGCTTGATCAATTTGCAGGCGGAGGTACAACTCTTGTTGAAGCGAAGCTATTAAATCGCAATATCATAGGCGTAGATGTTAATGATGTAGCTTTGGAACGATGCAAAGAGAAAACCGATTTTGAACATGAGGGTGCAGACGGTAAGGTGTATTTACATAAGGGTGATGCACGAAATCTTGATTTCATACCTGATGAAAGTATTGACTTAATATGCACTCACCCACCGTATGCTGATATTATTAAATACAGCGATGGTATTGACGGCGATTTATCGCATCTTAAAGTAAAGGATTTCCTTGAAGAAATGAAAAAGGTTGCGGCAGAAAGCTACCGTGTTTTGAAAAATGACAAGTTCTGCGCCGTTCTTATGGGTGATACAAGGCAAAAAGGTTGTATGATACCAATGTCCTTTGAGGTTATGCGAATTTTTGAAGATGCCGGATTCAAACTAAAAGAATTGATTATAAAAGAACAGCACAATTGCAAGGCAACGGGTTATTGGAAAACAAATAGCGTGAAATATAACTTTTTGCTGATAGCACACGAGTATTTGTTTGTATTTAAAAAGTACAATTAAAGTTACCGATAATATATATAATTATTCGCATATTAAAATTATGAGATAAAACAGATATTTACAAATAATGCAGTTTGAAATTGCACCGATTTAACCACTGATAATTTTTAAAGTTAGCAGAATACTGTTTTTTGATATGATTTTTGTAGAATATATAACAAATTCACTTGATTAATATATGTGACAAATAGTCACGATATTCTTTTGCATTATTGATGAATTAATTTATTATGAATACAAATACTAAAATCACAATAATGCAAAGGAGAGATTTATTTGGCAAACCTTACCGCAAAAGAGCTTTCCGCTCTTGAAGACCAGCTCAATTGTGAGCAAATGCTTATTAAAAAATACAAGGCATATTCTCAAGCGGCAACCGATCCTCAAATAAAAACAACCTGTGAGCAAATTGCAAATCAGCACAAGCAGCATTTTGATACCCTTATGGGACATCTTTATTAATCGGAGGTTAAGAATGAACACTACTTCAACATTCACCGATAAAGAAATTATGGACGATGTTCTTACATCGCAAAAACACATTACGGATATTTACAATACTTTTTCAAACGAATGCACAAATCAGCAGCTTCAAGATGATATGCTTAAAATTCTTAAAGAAGAGCATACGATTCAGTTCGGCGTTTTCGGCGAGATGCAAAAAAGAGGCTGGTATAATCCGAGTGCGGCACAGGCTCAAATGATTAACGATACAAAAACGAAGTTTGAGAACATTGCTTCACAGCTTTAAATTTTTTACGGATACCGCTGCGGTGTCCGTATTTTTTTGAAAAATTTATAAAAAAGGGTTGGAAAAAATGACAATATGATTTATAATACAATTAATATGGGATTGTGTGCAAAAGTTTTTTCCATATTGAAAGGAGCGGCATATGTGTAAATATTCCGTATCACTCGAAAAAGTTGTTAATGATCTTTCGTTTCAAGTAATATACACTCCGAAAGAAATTTCGGATATATATATTACTGCTCAGGATGTTAACCGTCCGGGACTTATTTTAACCGGCTTTGATGATTATTTTGATCCTGCACGCATTCAATTTATCGGTTTAACCGAGCTTGAATATTTTAAAAGCCTTACCAAAGAGGGATTTCTTGATTGCCTTGAAAGATTTTTTTCGAAGCGTCCCGCCGCAATAGTTGTTTCAAGGGGACTTCAATGCGGTAAAAGATTTTTAAGCTTTGCTCAAAAATACGAGGTTCCTGTTTTGGGAACAACGGAATCAACCTCAAGCAGTATGTCAACAACAATTTCATATCTCGGCGTTGAACTTGCTCAAAGAATAACTCGCCACGGTGTACTTGTTGAGGTTTACGGCGAAGGTGTTTTAATTCTCGGTGACAGCGGCGTAGGTAAAAGTGAAACGGCTCTTGAACTAATTAAAAGAGGACACCGTCTTATCGCCGATGATGCCGTTGAAATCAGGAGAGTTTCAAATAAAACACTTGTCGGTTCCGCACCGGACAATATCAGGCATTTTATTGAGCTTCGCGGTGTCGGTGTACTTAATGCAAGACGTCTTTTCGGTATGGGTGCCGTTAAAATGACCGAAAAGGTTGATATGGTTGTTCAGCTTGAACCTTGGGACAGCGAAAAAGTTTATGATCGCTTGGGGCTTGATAATGAATATACGGATATTCTCGGAATAAATGTTCCGATAACAACTGTTCCGGTTAAACCCGGCAGAAACCTTTCTATAATTATTGAGGCTGCCGCTATGAATAACAGACAGAAAAAAATGGGATATAATGCCGCAAGAGAGCTTCTTCACGGTCTCGGTATGACCGATGATATTATTCCTCAAAAAAAAGAGCTTGAATTTTGGCACAATTTTTAAAATATTTTATATGATTAATTTGGAGGTAATAAAATATGTATAGAATCGGTGTTGACCTCGGCGGAACAAATATTGCAGTCGGCGTTATAAACGATGACCTTAAAATTATCGGCAGGGGAAAGGTTAAAACGAAAGCACCCAGACCTGCCGAAGAAATATTTGACGATATTGCCGTAGCTGTTAAAATGGCTGTTAATGATGCGGGGATTACGATGGACGATGTGGCTTCGGTTGGTGTCGGTACTCCCGGTTCGGTCAATAAGAATAACGGATATATTGAATTTTCAAATAATCTTGAATTTAATCAGGTTCCCGCAAAAGAAATGCTTGAGGCACGAATCGGAAAACCGGTTTATCTTGAAAATGATGCCAATTGTGCCGCACTCGGTGAGGCAATTGCCGGCGTTGGCAAGGGAGTAGGCAATTTTGTTGCGGTAACTCTCGGAACAGGTGTCGGAAGCGGTATTATCGTTAACGGAAAAATTGTCAGCGGTGTTAATTTTACAGGCGGAGAAATGGGACACACTGTTATTATGGTTAACGGTAAGCAGTGTAACTGCGGCAGAAAGGGCTGCTGGGAACAGTATGCATCAGCCACCGCACTTATTTCTCAAACAAAAGAGGCTATGCTTGAAAATAAGGACAGCAAGATGTGGGAGCTGTGTAACGGAAGTGTTGAAAATGCGAGCGGAAGAACGGCATTTGATGCTATGCGTCTTGGTGATAAAGCAGCCGAAAAGGTTGTAGAGAATTATATTTATTATGTTTCGGTCGGTGTTACCAATATCATTAACACCTTCCAGCCAGAATTTGTTTGCATAGGCGGCGGCGTAAGCCACGAGGGAGAAACACTTCTTGCACCTCTCAGAAAGCATATTGAGGGCGAAAGATACAGTATCTATGCATCAAAGCAGACAAAGGTTGTTGCCGCAGAGCTTGGTAATGACGCCGGTATTTTCGGAGCCGCCTTGCTTGAAGAATAATTTTTTGGAGGAAAATATGAGCTTATATGGTGATTTGTGCAAGTTGTGTGATAAGCTGGGATGTGAATATTTAACCGATGCTGTGCTCAAGGACTATACGAGCTTTAAAATCGGCGGAAAGGCCGACCTTATGATTTTCCCCGATACAACGGAAAAGCTTTCCGCAATACTTGAGAATGCAAATAAAAATAATATTAAAATTTTTGTTCTCGGAAAAGGAAGCAATCTTCTTGTCGGCGATGATGGAGTAAATGCGGCGGTTATTAATACCTGCAAGCTTAATTCCATTGAGCTTATTGAGGACACAGTTATCAAATGCGAATGCGGAACTTCTCTTTCAAGACTTTGCAGATTTGCACTTGAAAATTCACTTTCCGGTTTGGAATTTGCATTCGGCATTCCGGGTTCGGCAGGTGGAGCCGCATATATGAATGCCGGTGCATACGGCGGCGAAATGAAAGATGTTCTTATTTCCTGCGAGCATATCAATCCCGACGGTACGCTTTCAAGCTATAATGGCAACGAGCTTTCGCTTGGCTACAGACATAGTGCTTATTCAGACAATGATCTTATTATCACTTCATTGACTTTAAAGCTTACTAAAGGCAGAAAAGAAGATATAAAATCGAAAATGGATGAACTTATCGCAAAGCGTAAAGAAAAGCAGCCGCTTGAATTTCCGAGTGCCGGAAGCACATTTAAACGCCCCGAAGGATATTTTGCGGGAGCACTTATAGAGCAGTGCGGACTTAAAGGCTATACCTGCGGAGGAGCTCAGGTCAGCACAAAACACGCCGGCTTTGTTGTTAATATCGGCTCTGCTTCAGCCCGTGATGTTTTAAATGTAATTGAGCATTGCCGTAAAATTGTTTTTGAAAAAACCGGTGTAATGCTTGAACCGGAAGTTAAAATTATTTAAGGAGGAATTTTTTTGTCATTTTCTTCTAATGTTAAAAGTGAGATTTCAAAAATTGAAAATCTTTCCTCCTGTTGCTTTCACGCACAAGTCTACGGGCTTGTGCTTTTTGCTCATTTTTCAAAGTATAATTTCTCAATCACAACAGAAAACAGCGATGTTTTTGAACTCTATCTTTCATATTTGAATAATTATTGTGAAGTTAAGCCGACGATTAATGAAAGCGGAACAAAAAAAATGACCGCTTATCTTAAAACAGACAGCGATAAACAAAAAGCTTTTGAAAAATTCGGTCATACTCTCAATGAACCGAATTTAAGAATTAATCGAGCAAATATTTCCGATGAATGCTGTATGGGTGCATTTCTCAGAGGTGTCTTTCTCTCCTGCGGAACCGTTACCGATCCCGAAAGGGGATATCACCTTGAATTTGTTGTTCCCTATAAAAAGCTTTGCTTGGATTTGATTAAATTTCTCGATGAGCTTGAGCTTAATCCCAAATACATAGTCAGAAAAGGTAATCACGTTGTTTATTTTAAAGACAGCGAAAGCATTGAGGATTTACTTGCGATAATCGGAGCACAGGATGCTTCTTTATACGTTATGGGAATTAAGATTGAAAAGGACGTTAAAAATAAGGTTAACAGAAAGCTTAATTTTGAAATGTCCAATATAAGCAAAACCGTTGATGCCGCTAATTCGCAGGTAGAGGCAATTGAGTTTATTGCAGCTAATGGCGGAATTGATTCGCTGCCCGAAAATTTACAAAGAATTGCTAAAATCAGACTCGAAAACCCCGAATCAAGCTTGAGTGAGCTTGAAAAAATCGTGGACGAGCCTATTTCTCGGTCCGGAATTAATCATAGATTAAACAGAATTGTTAAAATTGCAAATGAAATGAAAAACGGAGAATAATATGTCATTTGTTCATTTACACGTTCATAGTGAATACAGTCTGCTTGACGGTGCGTGCAGAATCGGACCTATGCTTGATAAAATCAAAAGCATGGGGCAATCCGCCGTTGCAATCACCGACCACGGTGTTATGTACGGTGTAATTGAATTTTATAAAGAAGCATTAAAAAGAGGTATTAAGCCTATCATCGGGTGTGAAGTTTATGTTGCACCCCGTTCAAGGTTTGATAAGGTTCACGGAATTGACAGCGAAAGATATCATCTTGTTCTTCTTTGCAAGAATAATATAGGGTATAAAAATCTTATTAAGCTTGTTTCCGAGGGATGGGTTAACGGCTTTTACACAAAGCCGAGAATTGATAAAGAGCTGCTTGAAAAATATAACGACGGAATAATCGCTCTTTCGGGGTGCCTTGCGGGTGAGGTTGCAAGAGCACTTCAAAACGGCGATTATCGGCAAGCGAAGCAAGCTGCACAATGGTACGAAAACACATTCGGCAAAGGAAACTATTATCTTGAAATCCAAAATCATGGTCTTGATGAACAATTGAAAATCAATTCGGATTTGATAAAGCTTTCATCGGAAACGGGAATTCCGCTTGTTGCCACCAATGATGCACATTATGTTGATAAACAGGATTCAAGAATGCAACAGGTTCTTGTGTGCATTCAGACAAATCACATTCTCGGAGAAGATACGGGACTTGAATTTGGTACGCAGGAATTTTATCTGAAAAGCGAGGATGAAATGCTTGATGCTTTTCTTTCTTGTCCCGAAGCGGTCTATAATACTGCCGACATAGCCGAAAAATGTAATGTCGAATTTGAGTTCGGAAAAACAAAGCTTCCTCATTTTGATGTTCCGGACGGATACGGCCATTTTGAGTGGTTTTCATACCTTTGCAAAAAAGGGATGAAAGAAAGATACGGCGAAAACCCGCCGAAAGAATATATTGACAGATTAAATTATGAGCTGGATATTATCAATCGTATGGGTTATGTTGATTATTATCTTATTGTTCACGATTTTATTAAGTATGCAAAAGACAAAGGGATTCCTGTCGGGCCGGGCAGAGGCTCCGGAGCGGCGAGCATTTGTGCTTACTGCATCGGAATAACCGGAATCGATCCGATGAAATATAATCTTTTATTTGAAAGATTTCTTAATCCGGAGCGTGTGAGTATGCCGGATTTTGATGTTGATTTTTGCTATGAAAGACGAAATGAAGTTATTGATTATGTTATTAATAAATACGGTTCAGACCATGTTGCTCAAATCGTAACATTTGGAACTCTTGCTGCAAAGGCAGCCGTCAGAGATGTAGGCAGAGCTTTGGGAATGTCGTATTCAACGGTTGATAATATTGCAAAGCAGATACCTAACGAGATGAATATTACTCTTGATCGTGCTTTAAAGCGTTCGGCTGAATTTCGCGAGCTTTACGAGAAAAACGATGAAGCACACGAGCTGATTGAAATGGCGAGAAAGGTTGAAGGAATGCCACGCCACGCCTCAACTCACGCCGCAGGAGTTGTTATTACTCACGATCCCGTTGTTTCTTATGTTCCGCTTGCAAAAAACGACGATGCTGTTGTTACGCAGTTTACAATGACAACGCTTGAAGAGCTTGGTCTGTTGAAAATGGACTTTCTCGGACTGCGAACATTAACCGTTATCAGCTCTGCCGAAAAAATGATACAACAAAAAATCAGCTCCTTCAGAATTGATAAAATCGATATTGATGATAAAGCGGTTTATGATATGATGTGTAATGCTCAAACCGAGGGAGTGTTTCAATTTGAATCGGCGGGAATGAAAAGCGTTTTATCGCAGCTTAAACCGGAATGTCTTGAAGATTTAATTGCCGTTATTTCGCTTTACAGACCCGGACCTATGGATTCAATTCCCACATATATAGAAAACAGGCATAATCCGCAAAAAATAAGATATAAGACACCAAAGCTTAAAAGTATTCTCGATGTAACTTACGGATGTATGGTTTATCAGGAACAGGTTATGCAGATTTGCAGAGAGCTTGCAGGATATTCATACGGTCGTGCGGATATTGTTCGTCGTGCAATGAGCAAAAAAAAGCACGATGTAATGCTTCAAGAAAGAGAGAGCTTTGTTTACGGTGCGGTTGATGAAAACGGTAATATTGTTTGCGAGGGTGCGATAAGAAGGGGAATTGATGAAAAAACGGCAAACGATATTTTTGATGAAATGATTTCATTTGCCTCCTATGCATTTAACAAGGCTCATGCAGCGGCGTATGCTTATGTTGCATATCAAACAGCGTGGCTCAAATGCCATTATCCCCAAGAATTTCTTGCCGCTTTGTTGACAAGCTTTCTTGATAATACAAGAAAAATAGTACGTTATGTTAACGAATGTTCAAGGCTCGGAATTAAGATTTTGCCACCCCATGTTAACGAAAGCTCCGGTATTTTTTCCGTTTCTGACGGTAACATACATTTCAGTCTGCTTGCGGTTAAAAATCTCGGAAGAAGCTTTATAAACCGTATGGTTGAGGAGAGAAACGTAAACGGTAAGTTCGTTGATTTTTACGATTTTTGCCGCAGAATGCACGGAAAAGATTTTAATCGACGTGCGGTTGAAAGTCTTATTAAATGCGGTGCATTCGACGGATTGGGTGCCAACAGAAGACAAATGTACAGCGTTATTGATGAGATTATCGATGAGCTTGATAATGCAAGACGAAATAATGTTGACGGTCAACTGGGATTTGGCGATCTGACAGGTTCCGATAATATAAAAGATGAAATTAATTTCGTTTCTTTCAATTATCCGAATTTGGATGAATTTCCGGAAGAACTGCTTTTAAAATATGAAAAAGAAGTATCCGGAATGTATCTTTCCGGTCATCCTATGGAAAAATATAATCTTATTTCGGAAAAGCTCGGATGCGAAAAAATTTCCGATATAATCGATGATGACGGAATAGAACTGAAAGATAACGAACGAGTTACCGTTCTCGGACTTGTTGCTTCAATAAAAAAGAAAATAACAAAGAATGACACAACAATGGCATTTGTTAATCTTGAAGATACCTCCGGCAGCATTGAGGTCATAGTTTTTCCGAAAGTGTTGCTGTCTTATCCGACGATGTTTTTTGAGGGAAATGTTTTGCTGATTCACGGAAGAATAAATAATCGTGAAGATGAGGAAACAAAAATTATTTGTGATGCTGTTGAGCCTTGCCCATCTGTTGAAACAATTGTCGAGAAGCCAAAAGAAGAAACTCCAAAGGTCGAAAAGAAAAAAGCAAAAGGACTTTTTTTGAGATTCGACAGTGAATCGTCACCTCAAATCGAGCTTTGTCGAAAATTGCTTGTTATTTTTGACGGTAATACACCACTGTATTATTATTTCAACGATAAAAACGAGTATAAACGCAATCCGATTGGAGCGGCTATAGATGTCAATCCCGTTTTACTTCGAGAGCTTAGAAAGCTTTTGGGTGAAAACAATGTTATCTATAATGATTAATAAGCGATTTTTGAGAACTTTTTATCAAAAAGTGTTAATTTCATTGACATCCTGTAATAAAAAGTGTATTATATAGCTTGAGTATTTTTCAAGGAGAGTAAAAAATTATGAAAACTATCGGCGTTTTAACAAGCGGCGGCGATGCCCCCGGAATGAATGCTGCAATTCGTGCAGTTGTCAGAACCGCATGTGAAAACGGAATTAAGGTTTACGGCATTAACAGGGGCTATGCGGGACTTATGGACGGAGACCTTCGTGAGCTTAATATCAGAAGTGTTTCCGATATAATTCATAGAGGCGGAACAATGCTTTATTCCGCAAGATGTAAGGAATTCAGAGAAGAATCCGGAATGAAAAAAGCAATCCAAACCTGCAAGGATTTCGGCATAGAAGGTATTGTTGTAATCGGCGGCGACGGCTCTTTCAGAGGTGCACGTGATCTTTCTCTCAGAGGAATCCCGTGTATCGGTGTCCCCGGAACTATAGATAATGATATTGTCAGCTCCGATTATACTATCGGCTATGATACTTGTCTCAATACAATTATGCAGATGGTTG
Organism: uncultured Clostridium sp.; assembly: GCA_964571095.1. Taxonomy (GTDB): domain Bacteria; phylum Bacillota; class Clostridia; order Oscillospirales; family Acutalibacteraceae; genus CAG-177. The sequence continues at coordinate 10,496 of CAZNAC010000006.1, forward strand.
ACAGAGTAAGAGATACCGTTGAATCTCACAGCCGCTGTATCGTTGTTGAGGTTATGGGTAACAGATGCGGCGACCTTACTCTTAATGCGGGTATAGCAGTCGGTGCAACAGCCATTGTTATTCCTGAAATTAAATCGGATATTGAAAAGCACGTTATCGAAAGAATCAGAAGAACTCAAAAAACGGATAAAAAGCATTTTATCGTTATGGTTGCCGAGGGAATCGGCGGAGTTGAAGAGCTTGCAAGAAAAATTGAAAAAGAATGCGGTGTAGAATCTCGTGCCGTTATTCTCGGCCATGTTCAGAGAGGTGGATCGCCTACCGTTCGAGACAGAGTTGCCGCAAGTCAGATGGGTTATAAAGCTGTTCAGCTTCTTATGCAGGGTATTGGTAACAGAGTTGTTGTTCAAAAGAACGATAATATTATTGACTATGATATTTATGAGGCTCTTTGTATGGAACGCTCCGTTAATGATGAGCTTTATAAAATCGCACATGAAATTTCAATCTGAGGTATCAAATGATTTCCAAAGAATTTTCGGAACTTAGAAAAAAAGTTATAGAAAGAGATTTTTCTTCTCTTAATGATATGCAAAAAAAAGCGGTTCTCTCAACAGAGGGACCGCTTTTGGTGCTTGCCGGAGCGGGAAGCGGTAAAACAACTGTTCTTGTTAATAGAATTGCCAATATCATTAAATACGGTAGAGCATATTTCAGCGATGAATGCGAATATGAGCCGGATAATGCCGATATCGCAATTATGAAAGCGTATGCCGAGGGTATGACCGATGACTTTTTCGGAGTCGAACATCTGTTAAAGGTTGAAGCTGCAAAGCCTTGGGAAATTCTTGCGATAACATTTACCAATAAAGCGGCGGGAGAGCTTAAAGAAAGGCTTGAAAAAATGCTTGGCGAGCAGGCACTCGATATTTGGGCAAGCACTTTTCATTCAGCCTGTGTCAGAATTTTAAGAAGAAATGCCGATTATATCGGCTTCACCTCCAATTTTACTATTTATGATACCGATGACAGTAAAAGAGTTATTAAAGATTGTATTAAGCAGCTTGGACTTTCCGAAAACGCCATCACACCGAAAGCGGTTCTCGGAGAAATCAGCAGAGCAAAGGATTATTTGATTTCGCCCTCTGATTATATAAAAGAAAATTATACCGATTTCAGAAAACGCAATATTGGTTCTGTTTATGAAGCTTATCAAAACAGATTAAAAGCTGCCGATGCAATGGATTTTGATGACATCATTGTTAATACTGTTCGACTTCTTCAAAATAATCCCGATATTCTTGATTATTATCAGCACAAATTCAAATACATAATGGTTGATGAATATCAGGATACCAACCACGCACAATATCTTTTAACCTCCCTTCTTGCAGGCGGATATAAGAATATTTGCGTTGTCGGTGATGATGACCAAAGTATTTACAAATTCAGGGGAGCGACAATAGAGAATATTTTAAGCTTTGAGCATCAGTATAAAAATGCAAAGGTTATAAGACTTGAACAGAACTATCGTTCAACACAAAATATACTTGATGCCGCAAACAAAATAATTTCAAACAATGAAAACAGAAAAGGCAAAAGTCTTTGGACGGATAACGGCAAGGGAGATTTGATTGTTTACCATTCTGCCGACACGGACAGAGACGAAGCTTTGTTTGTTGCCGACAAGGTTCTTGACGGTATAAGAAACGGCGGTAAATACAGTGATTTTGCCGTCCTTTACAGAATGAATTCCCAATCCAACCTTGTTGAGCAATCATTTGTAAGAATGGGAATCCCGTATAGGCTCATCGGCGGTCATAAGTTTTATGATAGAAAAGAAATAAAAGATGCTCTGGCATATCTGAGTGTCATTGTAAATCCCAATGACAGTGTTCGGCTTCAAAGAATTATCAATGTTCCCAAAAGGGGAATAGGTGATACATCGATTGCCGCCGCACTTGAAATTGCCGATGGACTCGGAATCGGTCTTTTCGATGTAATCAAATCTGCCGACCAATTTCCAAAGCTTTCAAGAGCCGCAAAAAAAATGGTCGAATTTGCAACGATGATTCAAAGGTTTATTGATGATTCGGAAAATACAGAGCTTTCCGAGCTTCTAAAAGAAGTACTCAATGATTCGGGATATATGTTATCTCTTTCACTTGAACCTGAAACACAAGAGGATAGAAAAGCCAACCTTGACGAGCTTGCAAATAACCTTTTAAGATTTTCGAATGAAAATGAAGGTGCTACGCTTAACGATTTTCTTCAAGAAGTTGCTCTTATGACTGATATCGATAACTACAATGCCGAAGCGGAAACGGTTGTTATGATGACAATACATTCAGCAAAAGGTCTTGAATTTCCGACGGTATTTCTTATCGGAATGGAAGAAACTATTTTTCCGTCCGATATGTCATCATTGGCAGGCTCCGCTGAAATCGAAGAAGAACGAAGGCTTGCTTATGTCGGTGTAACAAGAGCAAAAAAGAAGTTATACCTCACCAGAGCACGAACAAGGATGCTTTTCGGTCAGACAAGGTATAATCAGCCTTCGAGATTTGTAAAAGAAATTCCGGAAAGTCTTCTTGAAAAATCCGGCGGAGAAATTGTCAGAAGCTTTTCGGCATCAACCGCTACACAGCACAGAGCAACTCAAACGCCCTCACGAGGTTTTACATCTGCACCGACACATATTGTACAATCCGGCGGTTCCAAGCAACAATTCAATGTAGGTGATACGGTTGAACATAAGGCGTACGGCGAAGGGGTAATTTTAAGTGCAAAACCTATGGGCAATGATACGCTTCTTGAAATTGCATTTATAAATTCGGGCACTAAAAAAATTATGGCGAATTATGCAAATGTTGTAAAAAAGTAATCATTACAAATTAATCACCATTATCAAAACAAGGCTTGCACGGAAGTTTTCCGAACAAGCCTTGTTTTGGTTTATTGTGGATTAATGATGGAAAAGTCTCATACCGGTAAAGCACATAACCATTCCGTGCTTATCGCAAGCGGCAATAACATTATCGTCTCTGATTGAACCGCCGGGTTCGGCAATGTATGTAACACCGCTCTTTGCAGCTCTTTCAATATTGTCACCGAACGGGAAGAATGCATCGCTTCCGAGTGCAACGCCCTTAATTGTTGAAAGATATGCCTTTTGTTCCTCTTTAGTAAAGGGTTCGGGCTTTTCTTTGAAAAGTGTTTGCCAAACTCCGTCAGCGAGAACATCTTCATATTCATCTGAAATGTAAACATCAATGGTATTGTCTCTGTCAGGTCTGCCGATTGAATCAAGGAAAGGCAAATTAAGAACCTTTTCGTGCTGCCTAAGATGCCAAATATCCGCTTTGTTTCCTGCAAGTCTTGTACAATGGATTCTCGATTGCTGTCCTGCACCAACACCGATCGCCTGACCGTCAACAGCATAACAAACGGAGTTTGACTGTGTATATTTAAGCGTAATAAGAGAAATTATAAGGTCACGCTTCGCACTTTCAGGCATATTTTTGTTTGATGTAACAATATTCTCAAGTAAAGAATTATTGATTTCAAAATTATTTCTTCCCTGCTCAAATGTAACACCGTAAACTTGCTTTATCTCTTGCGGTGCGGGAGTGTAGTTAGGATCAATTTTAACTATATTATAGTTACCTTTTCTCTTGCTTTTGAGAATTTCAAGTGCTTCAGGTTCATATCCGGGAGCGATAACACCATCGGAAACTTCTCTTTTGATAAGATTTGCGGTAGTAACATCGCAAACATCCGACAGAGCAATCCAATCACCGAAAGAGCTCATTCGATCGGTTCCTCTTGCTCTGGCATATGCGGTTGCAAGGGGAGAATCATCAAGCCCATCAATATCATCAACAAAGCACGCTTTTTTAAGTTCGTCACTCATTTTGATGCCAACAGCTGCCGAAGTGGGGCTAACATGCTTAAAAGAAGCGGCAGCAGGCATTCCGAGAGCCTCTTTAAGCTCCTTAACAAGCTGCCAACTGTTAAATGCATCAAGAAAATTAATGTACCCCGGTCTGCCGCAGAGAATTTCAATGGGAAGCTCGGAATTATCCGACATATAGATTTTTGCGGGCTTTTGGTTAGGGTTACAGCCGTATTTAAGTTCAAATTCTTTCATAATCTTTCAGCCTTTCCGCTTGATTTATTTGTTTTTATTTATCATTCTGCTTTCGTATTTGCCGTTTTCAAGATCTATATATCTCACATAAAGCGAAATCTTATTTTGTTCATTAAGATTATTCCAAAGATTATCGGTAAATTCATCAATACTGTCCGGAATAGCAACTCTTTCGGGTTCGCCTGTAAATGTGGGAATAGGGTTTCCATCGTGATTATAGGTGTGAATAAAATGACCGAGTCCGGAAATGGGGGAATATGAAAAAGTGTATCTGTTACAAGCGGTTCCGTTTTCATCCGCACTTTTAAGAATACTCATTTTATAATCAAAATCACCATTCGCAAATGTCAACATACCGCTGATTCTGGGAGTAAAATTCGGCTTATCAGGCTCAAATTCTCTTGTTTCAAGAGCTTGTTCAAAGCTTTTTCCTTCACTGATAAAGTTATAAATCGAATCTGTTTGGTCACCGTTTGTAACAATAAGATTATTGCTGATTTGTCTGACAGGAGAATAAATAATAAGAGAGGGATCTTCAACCTTTGATGCGTCAAAAGGATGAATAACAATTTCATCACCGTTTTCGATAAAAACTCTGTTTCTGCTGTTTTCGCTTCTTCCCATAATGAAATAAGCTGTAACGGCTTTTTTCCCATTGGCAGTCTTACCGATAACTATACCTCTTCCGACATAGGTGTTATCTTTAATAAGCTCACCGATATTGTTGATTTTGTAAATTCCCATATTTTTTCTTCCTTTCAAAAAAATATGGACAGTCATATCGCTTTGATAAGACTGCCCAGACGGTCGGCTTAAATCAGATTTTTTGTTTCCTCGCAGTGCTCTGCTAATTCCGTCAGTCTCAAAAAATCTTTAAATTGTTTACATTAGAATCTTAACACAATATGTTGTGTTTGTCAATATATCATATCTTTATTTTCGGCTTTTTCCATTTTCCGCTGCAAACAAAGATTATACCTACAATGATAGATGCGATTGAAGCAAGACCGGTGGCAAGACCGATTCCGTTAAATCCAAGCTCCGTCAGCTCAACAAGAAGATAGGCAAAGGGAACTCTGACGAGAATTGAGCTGAAGCACGCATTGAAAAGTGCAAAATTAGTATATCCTGCACCGATTGCAAGTCCGTTCATACAAAATACAAAGGGAACAAAAATATAGTCGAGTGCAATATATCTCAAATATTCGGTTCCCGTTGCGATTACTTCGGGATTGGTGTCAAAAAGTGAAATAATCGGTTGAGGGAAAATTTCGACAATCGCAAAAACAGCAATTGATATTATAAAAGCAATGCCAATGCCGGTCATCATTGTCTTTTTTGCTCTTTTATATTCGCCTGCACCGATGTTTTGACCTGCCATTGAAGAAACGGCACTGCTCATTGCGAGTGCGGGAAGAATGGCGAAAGAATTAACCTTTCCACCGATACCCTGACAAGCGGAAGCAATATCGGCATTGGGAAGTGAATTAACAAGAGCGGTAAGGGTTAAAAACGAGAGAGAAACAACAACCTGCTGAATCGATGATGGCAAACCGAGCTTGAGTAAAATGCCCATCTTGCTTTTGTCGATTTTAAAATCTTCCTTTTTATATCCCGAAAAGAAATGATTTTTTGCAAGGTAAATAAGCGAAAGAATAACGCTGAGAGCCTGAGCACCAATGGTTGCATACGCCGCACCTGCAGCACCCATTTTGAAAGGCCCTACAAGAATTATATCACCGATAACATTAACTATTGTTGCGATTATTACAAAATACAGCGGTCTTTTGGAGTCACCCATACCACGCAGAACCGCACTTATAACATTATAAGCGAACATAAAAACAAGACCGGACATACAAATATTATAATAATTCTCTGCTTCCGTGTAAGCAACAGCGGGAGTTTTGAGAAGGTCAAGCAATGTTGTTCCGAGTAAAAGCATAATAACGGTACAAACAACGCTTAAAATCATATATGCGGTAAAAAGAGTGCCGATTGTTTTTCTTTGCTCATCAAATTTTTTTGCACCGCCGTATTGTGCAATCAAAACCGTTCCGCCAACGGCAAGTCCGAATGCCGCACCGGTAACAAGAATATTGATTTGACTTCCGATATTAACGCCCGTTATTCCGTGTGTACCGCAAAGTCTGCCGACAATTATCATATCCGCAACCGAATAGAAAGCCTGTAAAAGGTTTGAAAGCAAAAAAGGTATTGCAAATTTCATAAGCTGTTTTGATACACTGCCTTGTGTTAAGTCCTGTCTGAAATTATCTGTCATTAGTATTATTCTCCTGTGCTGTAGGTTTCTTCATTGTAAGTGAAATTCGTTTTTTTGCCGCATCAACAGCTATTACCCAAACTGTAACAACCTGACCGACTTTAAGCACCTCGGAAGGATGCTTTATAAATTTATTTGTTATTTGAGAGATATGTACAAGTCCGTCCTGATGAACGCCGATATCAATAAATGCTCCGAAATCGGTAACGTTTCTGACTGTACCTTTAAGCTCCATACCCGAAACAAGGTCACTTAAATCCATAACATCGGTTCGGAGCATTGGGGGAGGAAGCTCATCTCTGGGATCTCTTGCAGGTCTGATAAGCTCTTTAATAATATCCTTTAAAGTTGGTAAACCAATACCGAGCTTTTCGGCGGCGGCAGCTTCACCGTATGCTTCTGTTTTTGCGGAAATATCCGAGATCTTTTCTGTTCCGATATCGGAAAGGGTATAATCGAAAAGTTCAAGAAGTTCTTTTGCGGCAGCGTAGCTTTCGGGGTGAACACCCGTATTGTCAAGTACATTTTTACTTTCGGGAACACGCAAAAAGCCGGCACACTGCTCAAACGCTTTAGCGCCGAGCTTCGGAACTTTTTTAAGCTGTGAACGTTCTTTAAATTCACCGTTTTCATCTCGGTAATCGACAATATTTTTCGCAACGGTTGAATTTATACCCGAAACTCTCGAAAGTAGGGGAGCGGAAGCGGTATTAAGGTCAACACCGACAGAGTTAACAGCGTCCTCGATAACGCCGTCGAGTGCCGCATCAAGCTCCTTGGGCGGCATATCGTGCTGATACTGCCCAACACCGATAGCTTTCGGATCAATTTTAACAAGCTCTGCAAGGGGATCTTGAAGCCGTCTTGCAATTGAAACGGCACTTCGGAGAGAAACATCAAATTGAGGAAACTCCTGTGCCGCAAGCTTTGATGCCGAATATACAGATGCACCCGCTTCGCTGACAACCATATATGAAACGTCGGCTTTTATTTCTCGAAGAACCTCTGCGGCAAAAATTTCGGTTTCTTTTGAAGCCGTTCCGTTTCCAATGGAAATGCAATTGACACCGTGTTTTGCAATAAGCTTTTTAATAAGCTCTTTGGCTTGATTACGCTGTGCTTCGGAATGGGTAACGTAAATAACGCCTGTATCGAGAACCTTTCCGGTAGTGCCTACAACCGCAACCTTACAGCCTGTTCTGTAACCGGGATCAAGACCGATAACAACCTTTCCCTTTACGGGCGGAGCAAGAAAAAGCTCCTTTGTGTTCATTGCAAAAACCTTTATCGCACTTGCAGCGGCATTTTCCGTGAGCATATTTCTGATTTCTCGTTCAATCGAGGGGTAAATAAGGCGATTATAAGCATCTTCACCCGCTTCACGAACGACCTGCGTTGTGGGTGAACCGTTGGGGTTTAAGGTTGCATTTATAATTACATTTGATGCTTTAACGGCATCAAGAGTAACATTTACTTTAAGAAATTTTTCTTTTTCGCCTCTGTCAATCGCAAGCACTCTGTGTCCCGCAATCTTATTGACAGGCTCGGAATAATCGTAATACATCGTATAAACGCTTTCAGCTTCTTTGTCTACGGCAGATGTCGTAACAACGCCGAGAACCGTAAAAAGGTTGCGAAGCCTTCTGCGTATATCGGCATTATCTGAAATGTTTTCGGCAATAATATCCATTGCTCCCTTGAGTGCGTCCTCCGCCGTCTCAACGCCTTTTTCGGAGTTAATATATTCGGCGGCAAGCTCAATCGGAGCAGGGGAATCGGCTTTTTGTTCATAAATTGAATCTGCAAGGGGTTCAAGTCCTTTTTCTCTTGCAATTGATGCTCTGGTTTTTCTTTTCGGTCTGAACGGTCTGTAGATATCCTCGATTTCGGCAAGCGTTGCCGCCTTATCAAGTGATGCGGAAATTTCGTCTGTCAATTTTTCCTGTGCTTCAATCAACGAACGGACCTCTTCTCGGCGTTTTTCGAGATTGCGAAGATATTCAAGTCTTTCCGAAAGCTCTCTGATAATCTGGTCGTCAAGAGTTCCGTGAGCCTCTTTTCTATAACGGGCAATAAAGGGAACTGTGTTTCCCTCATCAATAAGCTTAACTGTATTTTCGACCTGCCATGTTTGAAGACCGAATTGAGATGTTAATTGCTGTATAATATCCATTTTTTTCTCCCTTATTTATTTCTGATTTGTCTGATATCTTTTCCCAGGAAAAGCAGCGAAACGTAATTACCGATGATTCTTGATGTAATTCTCTGTGTATATTTTGCTTCAAGCTCTGTTTCACTCAAATTTGTACTTATTATGACGGGCTTTGAACGATTGATGCGAGTATTGATAATGTTGTATAAAGCGGCAACGGTGAATTGAGTCGAAAATTCCGAGCCGAGATCATCGATAATCAATAAATCGCAGTCAAGAATTTCTCTTTCTCTTTCATCCGAACCGGAATAGCTGAATTTCTCTTTTTCAAGTGACGAAAGCAAATTTTGAGAAGTATCGTATATTACTCTGAAACCGTTTTCCGCAACGATATTTGCAATTGCAAGCGAAAGATGAGTTTTTCCGAGACCGGTTGCACCGTGCATATAAAGACTAACCGATTCCGAGTCAAAATCATCGGCATAGCATTTGCAATATTCAAGAATTTCTTCCATTCTTTTACGCGGAGAAACTCCGAGAATCGAGTCAATCGGTTGAGGATAAAAATCAATATTAAAATTTTCAAATGTACATTTTTCGCTTGCCGATACGGCCGCCAGTTCTTTTTTCGCAAGCTCTTTAAGAAGCTGCTTCCTGCATTCGCAAACAAATCCGCCTGTATATCCGGTATCCCCGCATTTTTTACAGGTATAGGGTATTTCAAGATAATCTTCCGGATAACCGGATTTTTTTAGAATTGATTTTATTTCATTTTGAATTGCGAGATTAAGCTGCGAAAGCTCATTTATGTATTTTTGAGCATCACTGCCCATTCCGATAGCTTTAACAACAGCTAAGCCGGTTTCGGAAAGCTGAGCCTCATATTTTGAAATCAAGGGAATTTTTTCGGTTACTTCAAGATGTCTTGCCGATTGGATATCCTGAGCTTTATTACGCCTTTTTTCAAGCACCTGAATAGCCTTTGCAAGAGTTGCTTTGCTGTAACTCATTTTTTCTTCTTCCTTTCGTATTTCAATTCACCGTGCAACGAACGCTCTTTAAATTCATCGAGGTCATAAGAAGCGTTTGAAGCGGATTCGACCGAAGATTTTTTTGCTTTAAGCTCCGATTCTGCTTTTTCAACATCTTCGGGAGTTTTATATCCTTTTGAATGCCAATTGCAAAGTATTTTTTCAATGTAATTAAAATTAAGCTTTCCTGTATGATTTGCCATTTCTTCATACGCAAGGATAATCATATCAATACCGAATTTTAATTCTTCACTCCAACGGCGAAGATATGAGGTTTGTTTTGTTGTCGGTCTTGGATTTACAATACCCGCATTTTTCGCAAATTCACGCCAAAGAGAATTTGTTTTTCTTAAAACGGAGATTTGTTCAGCAGCTTTGTCGAGCGTGTCTATTTCACGGGTGCCCCAATCTTTACCGACTGTTTGAATGTATCCGTAATTTGTTTTACCGATTGAAACGCAATAGTCAATCAGCATAAATAAAACTTCAACGGGAAGTCCGTAATGGTCGTGAAGAAGCAAAAGAGTGCATTGACCGTCATATCCTATTGTTTTACCGAGTTTTTGCTGTGCTTCGTTAAAAAGATAACCGATTTCGGGCGATTCATCAATTCGTTTTGCAATCTCAATGCTTGAAGGCTTTGACGGAGTAGCAATAGACTCGGCAATAGTGGGCGAGGAGGAAATAACCGGCTTTACCTCATTGCTTTTTTCAGAAACAACGTTGGACGGTCGGGAAATAATTTCATTGTCTTCACCGGCGATAACTCCCGTTAAAATCCAGTATTGCAAATAGTCGTTTGCATCGCTTATATTCATTTTTAATGCCTTACACATCTCATCGATATTCGGATTATCCGGTGAATTTCGGAGAATCCAAAGTAAAACCTTTAGCTGATGTTCGTTTGCAAGTCTGATATGCTTGTCAACAATGTCGGTCGGTACGGCAAATATCGATTTAAAAGCAGAAGGATTGACTGAATAGCTCATATCATAACTCCATAATTAATCTAAATTATATTAATTATAACATAATAATTTTTTGCTTTCAAGACTTAAGAACTGTATTTTTTATTGGGTAAGTTGAAAAATAAAGATTCCGAAAAAAGATGACTCACATTGAGAACTCTGATATAATGTTAAGCGACCAAACTAAACAAAGAAAAGAGTAATCAATATGAGTCACATCTATTTACAACGCAGAACCGTTCTTTATCGCTTGCTTAAATATCTCTTGCTATTTCTTGCTTCTTGTGCTATTATATTCATGAGAACTACCTTCTTTTTGGTTAATGTTTTCTAACAAATCCATTATACCATATTTTAAAGTTACTTCTCTTTCTTTTTGAGTCACATCATTTTAACACATACAAATATTTATCAAATTTTTTTGAAATTTCGCTTGACATTTTCTGTTTCTGTGTTATAATAGCATTCGTTGAGTCGATATGAATCGCTCAAAAAATTAAATATCCGGGTGTGGCGCAGTTGGTAGCGCGCTTGACTGGGGGTCAAGAGGCCGTGAGTTCAAGTCTCGCCACTCGGACCATATCGAGTATTCTTAAGGGATTTAACTTTATGAATACTCGATTTTTTTCGTTTTTCATTTCAACTTTCCATAAACCGTTACACTTTGCACCGTCCATTTTTATGGGTACAGTTTATAATCGTAATGTCCGTTTTATGGGACACATAGTTTTGTAGAATAGTATCAGAAAGAAAAAGAAACCACTCTAATGGAGGTTAAGACTATGGCTAAAAAAGGCAGAAGTGAACAAGGTTTATTCGGCACCGTACATCATTACGATGAGCATGGTAAGAAAATAGGTCGTAGCGAACCCGGTCTTTTCGGTGGTTACACCAACTACGATGCTAAGGGAAATAAGATTGGTCATTCTGATCCCGGCTTGTTTGGTGGATACAATCATTACGATAACAAGGGACACAAAACCGGTCATTCTGATCCCGGCCTGTTTGGAGGGTACAACCATTACGATAGCAAGGGACACAAATCTGGTTCCAGTGACCCCGGAATGTTTGGATCATATCGCCACAGTGATAGCCAAGGCTGCTATGTGGCAACATGCGTTTACGGATCCTATGACTGTCCGCAGGTTTGGACGCTGCGTCGCTTCAGAGATAACACACTGACAGAGACAATGTTGGGTAGAGCGTTTATCCGTACATACTACGCAATCAGTCCCACAATCGTAAAGTGGTTTGGGAAGACCGAATGGTTTAAGAAAATGTGGCATGGCTTTCTTGATAGTATGGTGCAACGTCTTAATGATAACGGTGTGGAGGATACACCGTATAACGATAGGGATTGGAGGAAATGATATGTGGTTACTTTGCATCCTCGTTCTTCCGTTCGCAATTTTGGCAGAGTTAATTAAGTGATAAAGGTTAAGTGAGATAGATGGCATTTAAGATTGAGTTTGCAGCTGATGGCGTTCCTGTTCTTCCGCCGGATATCCACATAAGGCGGCAGGCACACTGCTTTTGCTTACCTTTACCTCGATTCTGCTACGTTTGGTTACTCTTTCGCATATAAAATCGCTGAAAAACTTAGGCTTTCAGCGATTTTTCTTTTTATGCAAATAAAACAGCACTATTATTTATATTCATAACCGTTATTATTGAAATATCGAATGTAATCATTTGTTATTTACGCCAAAAACAAGACAAATAAATAAAATATTCTGTATATGTTGAATATTCACTTGCAATGTGATATAATCAATTTATTATAATTATTCAAAAAGATACATTGGGGGAGGAATTATTTGATGAATTCTTTGCTTAGCAAGGTAAAATGGCTATTTGAAGAAATTAAAACACATTGGAATACGCCTGCGGAAGGCAAATATGTTCCGTATAAAGAATACCGTGATGTTGTTTTTGCCGTGGGAAGTAATTATGCAGGTTCAAAGGTGCTTGAATATATTGCGTTTGCTTCCTCCTGTTATCTCATTATGCATCATTATAAGCTGCCTTATCTTACTTTTTCGGTAATCAGCGTTATTAATATGCCGCTTGGATATATATCGGCATTGATGTGGTGGTTTGTATGCGACAATCTTGGATTTTTACCGAAAAAGACAGAGAGAAAATTCTATTTTGTTTATGTTCTGATGATGATTTTCGGTATTTCAACCGTTCTTTTCGATTATTCACACCTTTTTAACCAAACAAGTCCGTTTATAACATATTTAAACGGTCTTGAAGGTATGAATGCAACGGCTTGCTTTAAAACATTCGGCACTCATTTTCTGTATACAGGTTGGGTTGGTGCAAGAAACATCTTTTGGAGAAAAAAGCTTCTTCCCAAATTCGGCAGATATAAATATTCGCTTTATTGTGATGTTGTTCCGAAATGTATAATGGTTATTCTTATCGGCTGGCTTCCCGTTTATAATATACCCGATGTTGCAACGAGAGTTTGGGTTGCGAATCTTCTTTTTGCAACATACAATGTTTTCGGATTTGCAAATAATCTTGAAGTGTGTACAAGAAGCATAAGTCCCAATCTTCAAGAAAGAATACTTGTTCGCAGTTATCCCGTTAAAATTTCCCACTTTTTTAATACAATAATCGGAATAATTATTCCCGCTGTTATCGGCGGTTTAAGATACGAGTGGGCAGATATCAATGTGTACCGTTATGTTATTCCCATCGCATTTATAGCACTTGCAATAACAACTATGATATTTGCCGGCAAAATCAAAGAAAGAATCCCGCAACCGCCTGTTGAAAAAAAGGTGCAAATTAAGTTTTGGGACGGAATGTTCGGTGTTTTGCATAACAAGTATCTGTTGATTAATAATATCGTCGGACTTATCGATTCTCTCGGAAACGGTATGCTTCCTTTGGTAACGATTCTTTATTTCTATACTTTCCGGCTGAGCGGTTTGCCTTACAGCTTGATTGTGATGTTGATTTCATTTGCGGGAACTCCGCCTGATCTTCTTTCGCCTTATTTCCTTAAAAGATTTTCATACAAACAGATTATGATTTTTTATCAAATAACAAGGGCACTCGGAAACGGATTGATAGCCGCCGCAATGTGGTTCTGCGGTGATAACTTAACCCTTTGCGGAATAATTTGCGTAGTTGTTCTTTTCTTTATGGAAATGACCAAAACCGTTCCCACCACCGCATCGCACGATATGAATGTGCGTATAGGCGACTATCAAATGTATCTTTCCGGCGAAAGACTTGAAAGCTTTGCGGGCGTTTTCGGCTGGTTTACAGGTCCGATTGTTTCTTTTGTAAATCTAATCATTCCGCTTTTGCTTCTCAAATTCGGTTTTAACAGCAATTGGGACGTTTTGTTTATCGATGAATCAAGAAGAAACATAATTGTTATTCCGATTATAGTTGATGTTATCGGTTTTGCACTTATGACGATACCTTATTTGTTTTGGGATTATGATAGTAAAAAACAGAATATGGTTATGCAGGTGCTTAAACGCCGTGCGGAGGTTACCGAAAGCAAAGCCGAAAGCGAAGGTGTTTCGGTTTCTGGCGGTTATCAAGGGTAAGGCGGTGATAAAATGAGTAAAAAAGAAAAGAAAATCGTTGTTGAAGAATCGAGCGAGTTGAATATTCCAGATGATGAAATTTGGACATATAAGGTTGAAGGACTTGCCGCTCCGCATATCAATAAGCCCTACAGCCATTACGGATTGAAAAAAATAATATTTGCGTTAGTAATAATAATTGCAGTTTCCGTTTCTTGTTATTTAAGCGTAAGGACGGTAAATAAGGAAACTTTTGAATACGATCAAATTCAGAGCGGATATCAACTTTCAAAATTCAGCAATAACGGATATATAACGGAGCTTAATATTGATTATGTTTCAAGTATTGACTATGACAGAAACAACTCCGATGTAAATACAAACTATATAATAACAAAAGATGAAGAAAAACCTGTTGTTTCAGTTGGAAGCTATGCTCTTAACTGTGATGAAAAGATTAAAACCATCAACATCGGTGCAAATGTTGATTTCATTGATCCCAAGGCGTTTTATTCTTGCTGGGCACTTCAAAAAATCAATGTAGATGTAAATAATAATTCTTATTGTGACATTGACGGTGTACTTTACAACAAAGATAAAACGACGATAATCTGCCGTCCGTGTGACCACGATACATATCTTGCGGAAAAATACGGTTATGCCGAATATGATTCAAACGGAAGCAGGATTGAACCGAATGCCGAAAGCGAGAATTACGAGCAATATGTCAATGACGTTTTAACCTTTGTTGTTCCTTCATCGGTTGAAACCATAGGTATGCTCTGTTTTAATTATGCAAATATGAAAAATGTTTATATTCCGCAGGGTGTAAAGAAAATTGAAACTCTCGCTTTCTTTGAAATTCCTTTGCTTGAAAATCTTTACAGCTATAAAACCGATTCGGATATTACCGATTCGCATTTTGTTTCTCGGAATGCTCTCGGAACCGTTTATAATTCACTTCCCGACGGACTTGAATATATCGGCTCGGATGCTTTCAGCTATAATCAGGCTATGACATATGTTTATATTCCGTCAAGCGTTTCTTATATCGGTCATCACGCTTTTTGGGATACGGTTTACAAGGAGGGCGATACGCTTAAAGGCGTTACCGTTATGAATGTTGCCGATTCCGAAGAAGAATTTAAAGCTAAGGTCAAAGTCGGAAACAGTTGGCTTCCGCAATATGATTATATGCTTTTTAAAAAGAGCATTGATATTTCATATAATTCCGCAAGAAAATAAAGCAAGCAGTATAGGCGTGTGTGAAATTTCTTCATACACGCTTTTTTATATAAATACAAGTAAGAATAATATTTAAAAAAGCGGAAATAACAGATACAAGTAATTAAAAATCAGCGGTGATATAATGGCTGAAAAATTAGCCGGCTTTGTTGCCGAGCATTCAAAAGAAATCCTGATTGCGGCAACGGTTATTTTTGTTGTTTCTTTTTTCGGCGTTGCTTCAACAAAAATTAATTATGATATACTATCTTATCTTCCGGATAAGCTTGATTCCGTAAAAGGTGAGCAAATTCTCGATGAGGTTTTCGGAGCTGCGGGAACGGCAGTTCTGATTGTCGAAAATATGGACTCAAAGGATGTTTTGCTTTTAAAAGAAAAAATCTCCGCTGTAAACGGAGTTGGAAATGTTATTTGGGTTGATTCCTTTACCGATATAAGCATCCCTCCCGAAATGCTTCCGGATGTTGTAAATAAACTTTTTTATTCCGATAACGGTGATTCAACTCTGATGATGATACAGTTTGAAGATGTTAGCTCGTCCGATAAAACATCACAAGCGATTGAAAATATTAAAACCGTTACGTACAAGCAATGCTTTTTGAGCGGAATGTCGGTTTTAATGTCCGATACAAAAAACATCGTTGAATCCGAAACATCGATTTATGTTTTCGCCGCAGCGGTTCTTGCTTTTTCAGTCCTCGTTTTAACGATGGGTTCATTTATTCTGCCGGTTATAATCGCCGCTTCTCTCTGCTTTGCGGTTTTACTGAATATGGGAACCAATTTTTGGGGTGAGATATCTTATATTACACAAAGCATTGCGGCAATATTGCAAATCGGAATTACAATGGACTATTCGATTTTTCTGACCGATAAATATCTTGAAGAATCCGAAAGAACAAGCAGTAAAACAGAGGCAATGAAAAAGGCGATTTCAAAAAGCTTTTTTTCATTATCGGGGAGTGCATTAACAACCCTTCTCGGCTTTGCTTCAATGTGCTTTATGAGCTTTACGCTCGGAATGGATATAGGAATAGTAATGTCAAAGGCGGTTTTGATAGGTCTTGCTTGTGCATTGATAATTCTTCCTGCAATGCTGCTTTGTTTTTTTAATCCCGAAAAAAATCGAAAATGGAAGGAATTTGCTCCGAATTTCGGGAAAGTATCGCTTTTTTCGCTAAGACACAAAAAAACTTTATCGGCATTGTTTATAGCATTGCTTATCATATCGAGCGTTTTGAGAAGTAATGTTAATGTATATTACGACCTTATAAAAGCTTTACCGCAGGATATGACCTCCGTTATATCGCTTTCAAAGCTTAAAGAAAATTTTAATATGGCAACAACACATTTTGTTATATTCGACAGCTCTCTCGAGAGAAGTAAAGCAAGTCAAATGAGCAAGAGCTTTTCCGAAACGGAGGGTGTAACAGAGGTTTTTTCCTTAAATACTTTTATCGGAGAAGCCGTTCCAAACAGTATGATTCCTGATTTGATAACGGATATTTGCATTAGTGGTGGGTATGAGCTTATGATGATTAATTCTGACTATGCTTCTTCAACCGATAAATCGTTTGAACAAATAAAAAAGCTCAATTCAATTCTTGACGAATACGATAAAAACGGATTTATAACAGGCGAATCGGCACTGATGAATGACCTTGCAATTGTTACACAGCGTGATTTCGGAGTAACTGGAATTATTTCTGTTGCGGCTGTTTTTGCGGTAATTGCCGTGTTGTTTAAATCGTCGATAATTCCAGTTGTTCTTGTTTCATCAATTGAGCTTGCGGTTTTTCTAAACGAATCTATTCCGGTATTCACAGGTGAAGAAGTACCGTTTATAGCTCCGACGGTAATTGGGTGCGTTCAACTCGGAGCAACGGTGGATTACGCAATTTTAATGACAAGCAATTTTATCGATGAACTGAAAAAGGAAAAAACAAAATTCAGAGCATTAAAAGCGGCGGCAAACAATTCCGTAAAATCAGTTTTTCGAAGCTCTCTTGTTTTATTCACGGCAACATTGGGTGTGTTTTTTGTAAGTAATGTTTCACTGATTAAAAGTATTTGTTTGATGCTGTCAAGAGGTGCAATAATAAGTGCGGCTGTTATAATTGTTTTCCTTCCGGCTTTACTTTATCTGACCGAACCGATTTTTAACAGAAAGGGAAAACGGATAAATGAAATATAATATAAAAACAGTTGTGGGTTTTATATTGGTTATTACGCTGGTTTTTTCATCGTGCAGCAATGATGAAGTGAAAGAAAATCAAAAAACTCAAACCGATTTAAGTCAACCGTCTTACAGCGAAAAAGCACAAAATGCAATTAAATCCGAAACGGTTTACGTCAATCTCGATTCATCGGGTAATGTTGAAAAAATTCTTGTCAGCGACAGATTGAGCGTTGAAAAAAGCGGTGTTTATGTTGACGATGTTTCAAATCTTGAAAATATAAAAAATATTAAAAGCGAAATTACGCCGGATACAAGCTCCGGAATGCTCAGATGGCATATGCAATCAACAGAGCTTTACTATTCGGGAACAACCGATTCCGAACCGCCGATTTCTTTTGATATCGGCTATTTTTTAAACGGTGAAAGAATCTCCGCACAGGAGATAAGCGGCAAAAACGGAGAAATAAAAATCCGGATTAGAATTATAAATAATGCCGTGAGAAATGTTACCGTTGACGGAAAAGCTTATCCCGTAAGCTTACCGGTTGTTGCGGTTGGAGGAATGATACTTCCCGCTTCCATTTTTAAAAATGTAAATCTTAATAATGCTCAATCGTTTTCGGACGGTTCAAATCATCTTGTGGGTTTTGCATCAATACCGGATTTGAATGAAAGTCTCGGTTTAAAAAGCGAAAACGGAATCACCGATGCAATTACGGCGGATGAAATAACCGTTACCGCAACTGCAAATAATTTTCATCTTGATAATATGTATTTTGCGGTTATTCCTCTTGCATCATTAAATTATGATATTGAATTGCCCGAATCGGCAAGCGAAATAAACAATGCAATAAATGCAATTAACGGATTAAAAAAAGCTTTTGACGAAATTGATCCGAACAGAATAATCTTTTCGCTTTTATCGGACGAAGCAAAGGTTAATTCACTGCTCGGTACTCTTAACGAGGCATCGAGCCTTTACGAGAGCAACCGAAATTTAATTGAACTTGCCGATAAATATTCAACGCCTGAAAATGTTAAGCTTTTACAAGCTTTAATAGAAACTCTGAACAGTCCGGAGGCAAAAACGATGCTTTCTGTTATTTCAACGCCGGAGGTACAAAGCTTTATATCGGATTTACCCGCATTTATCGAAGCGTTTGAGGATATCAGACCATTGCTTGAAGAAATTCGTAAAGACCTTTCGGATTCCAAAGTACAAAATGAAATCGCAAATCTGCCGGAAACCGCCGACAGATTATCTAATATTTCAAAAACAATTTCCGAAAATCAAAAGGAGATCAATTCTATTTTAAGTATGCTTGACGGAAACGGTGTTCATTCTCTTGAAATGCTGTTTAAAAGTATTAATCCCGATGATTTTTCGTTTGGTGATTACGGTGAATTAATTGAAAACAGCGATTTAACCTTCGCCCTTGCCGAAGAATGGCTTAAATACGGAAGGGAGTATAGATTGTTTACCGATGCCGCAGAAGATATGAGCACATCGCTGATATTTATTTATAAAACCTCATCAATTAAATAAGTCTTTCTTGACAATGAATAATATTAATATTAAAATGTAGTAACATTAATCGACATTTTTTATTTGCTTTCGTACGATTTATCGAGAAGATGCTTTGTGCCGTTTATATAATCAAAGATAATATCGCCGTATTTATTCGTTCCGTGTTTATAAAAAGTAACTTTCGTTACACCGGTATTCCTGAAGTCGATATCAAAAGCGGGAGTTTTGTTAAAGCCCATTAAATAAAAAACAAGATACGTATTAAAAGCTGCGTGATTAACAACTGCGATTTTTTCGCCGTTTTTATAGCGTGAGCGGAAATATTTAATTGCAGTTTTTGCTCTTTCAAACATCCCGTCCTCATCATCGGGGCTGTTATGAACTATGAGTGAAGCATTTTTATTTACTCCGTTCGCAAGCTTTGAATCGGGATATATTTTGCGTATTTCATCCATTCCGCATCCGAGGTAATCCTGCTGAACGCCCATTTCCGTCAATAACGGTAAAATATTAAGCTCCTTTTTTATCGGCTGTTGCTTAATAATTTCGGTTGCAGTCTGTACCGCACGAATTAAGGCACTCGAATATATTTCATCAAAACAAATATCGCTGAAATATAAGCCGAGTTTTTTTGCCTGCTCGATTCCGAGTAATGATAAGCACGGATCATTAAATTCCTTTAGGCTTGGATTTTCTTTTGTTAAGCCTGCATTTCCGATGCTTTGACCGTGACGAATAAAATAAAGCTCAAGTTCTTTGATAGGGACTGTATTTTCCATATTCTCCTCCGATAAGTTAATTTAAAAAAATTATAAGAAAAAGTTAAGATATTGTCAATTATTTTATAATATAAAAGGATGTTTTAAATGGGTATATGTTATATCATCGGTGCCGGTGATTGCAGTAAGCTTGATTTCAAAAAAGAAAAACAGGATTATGTTATTGCCGCCGACGGCGGATATAAGCATCTTCTTTCGGCAAATATCGTTCCCGATATTCTTATAGGGGATTTCGATTCGCTGAAAACCGTTCCGCAAGACATTGAAATAATAAAACTTAATCCTGTTAAAGATTTAACGGATATGAATTTCGCAACGGATTTCGGCATTGAAAAAGGATATGCCGAATTTGTCCTTTTCGGTGCACTCGGAGGCAGGATTGACCATTCGCTTGCAAATATTCAGCTTTTAGCCCAACTGTCGAAAAAAGGAATGAAGGCATCTATCCGTGATGGAAATGCGGTTATAACCGCTGTTACAAACGGTAAGGTAACTTTTGATTCGTCATTTAAAGGTTATGTTTCTGTTTTTGCTCACAGTGATGTTTGCGAAAATGTTAATATTAAAGGATTAAAATATTCGCTGAAAAATGCTGCTTTGAAAAATTCATTTTCGCTCGGAGTAAGCAACGAATTTATAGGAACAAACAGCGAAATTGAAATCGGCAGCGGAACGGCAATAATTGTTTATTATGTTTAAAAAATTATATTTATGTAAAGCAAACCTCCGAACGATATTTTTTACCGCTTCGGAGGTCTTGTTACAAAAATTAATCAACGTAGGGGAGTAATTAACATATTTATTTTTCTTTGCTTTTATTTTTTTTATACCCTGTAAAGCTTGCTAATGTAAATACCATAGGAATAACGGCATATCCTGCATTGACGGCACCATCGGATATTAAAACATAAGTGGCTCCGATAAAGGTTAAAATCGTAAAAGCTAAAGATAAAATCAATAGAAAGCTTTTCATTAATTACTGTTCACCCTTTGCTTCTTCATCGGCAAGCTGCTTGTTTTTTGCCGCCGTGAGTGCTCTGGTTCTTTCAAGGTCAATGTACATTCTGTCACGTGTGTTTTTGTCAATGTTATAAAATGCCATGGGAATAAGACACATATAATCAAAAACAAGTCTTGGTGCATAAGCCGCAATGAACATCTTAAACATCGTATCAACCGAATGAACGGAATTGAAGCCCGCTTCATAACCTGCCCATCTTTCGAGCAGCCAAGCATTAATTACTTTAAGAATGATATCCTTAACCTTATTCAGATAGCCTGTAAGTAAATTGATAGTTGCTTCAACTCTATAGCCGTTTTTCCATTCGCAATAGTCGAGAACCTCGTAGTTTATTTCACTTGTAACAACTCTCTTTGTTGCGTAGAAGAACATTTCTATACAGTTGCCGATTGAAAATACAATTGTCATCGGAATTTTTTGACGATAAAATCCGTTTTCCTTACCTCCGATAAGTCCCGTAAGCAGGAATAACGTTTCCGAAAGGATAATCGAACCGCGGGACATTATCCAAAGTGACTTTGTTGAAAATTTCTCTCTGAACTTAATTGAAACAGGGTAGCTTGCGTACGAAATAGGCATACCTGCTATTCCGCCGACAACACCGATTGAATTAAATTTCAAAACATCGGAATAATAAAGCGATTGGCTCGTACCGACATCTATACCGTCAACAAATCCGGAAAGGGTATAAACAAGCAACGGCCTGTTTTTAAACACCGCCATAATACCCTTGATGGGATGAGGCGGCTTTTCCGATTGCGGAACTCTTTCCTTACTTACTAAGGTCCAATAAATATTCGGAATATTTGAAATTATCCACCAAAAAAGCTTCATAACCACAAAAGCTTTTACGATATTAATGTCAAGCTTGCCGTTTTCGATGAGGTCAAAGATAACGCCCGCAAGCTGTCCCGGGAATTTAGAGCCAAGCTCGGAAACAAATTTTGCGGCAAGCAATAGCTTTGAGCGTTCGTTCGGGTTCGGGGTAAAAACATTATCGATATATCCGCCACCGCCAAAGAAAGCACTGACAGTTTCGTTTGCATACGCAACAGCCATCCATACCCAAATTTTGGTTGTATCGGAGAAGCCGTGACTTAATATCAGCAAGGGGAAAATGCACTGGAAGAAACCGATAATAAGACTGGGAATGAGAGAAAGAAACTGAAACGGCTTAAACTTTCCCCAACGTGAACGCATATTGTCGATAATGGCGGCGGAGAGGGGATCATTCACCATATCATATATTCCCAAGCCGACATTTGCCTTTGCAAGACTCATAGGGCTGATGCCGCAAAGCTTGTTAAGATAGAAATCGGAGCTGACATCATATTTGCCGAGATTCATTCCGCCAACGGCGGTTTTAAGCACATAACCGACTCTTTCTTTAGTAGAACAGAAAAGACGGTTCATATAAGCGGGAGAATCCAAATTAGCTGTCGCTTCATCAATTTCACGAATGGTTTCGGTTGTTGTTTCGCTCATTAAACTTTCGCCTCCTGTTTCTCTTTATCGGCAGCCTGCTTCTTTTCCGCTTCGGCAAGCTCAGCGTCCTTTTTCAATTGTATGGCTGTTAATCTTCGATACATCTCTTGTCTTATTTCTTCGTGAGGAGTACCTTTTTCAACCATTTCAAAGTATTCTTCAATGGGAATACCGCCAACATAGCATTGCTTGTGCTGAATCTTAATGCCTTGCTTAAACACGGCAATATCAGTTGCAAAATTAACAATAAGCAAAGCGATATAGATAAATGTTCCAACACCGAGAGTACCGTGTGCAAACGAATTATCCGGTATAGCAACAAAAGATATTGCCGAACAAACAGAAAATACAAGCATCATTATGTCAAGAGTATAATTTCTTGCTTTTCCCTTCGGAGAGCAGGCGAGAGTAAGTAAAATTAAATGAACAAGAATAAGCAGAACACTCAGCAGAAAAAGCACCGAAGAAACAACAAACGGTGCACCGCCTTGCGAAAATGTCCCGAAAACAGCACCGATATCGATATCTTCAAACATATTATAAATATCGATAACGTTAATGCTTCCGCTTTTTTCCGGCAGCGGAGAAGAAAAATTCGCTTTTACAAGCGGTAAAAACAAACCCGCTATAGGTAAAAGACTTGTAAAGATTCTCACAATTGCAAGTTTCGAGCCGGCAAAAGAAGCTTTCAGTCTGTCTAATTTTTTTTGAAAATGATAGTTTTCGACTTCGGCTATGTCTGCATCCGCCATCAAACGCTCCTGCAAATCATAAAGCACTATATTAGCACCGCAATAGGGGCATTTTTGCTTCCAATCGGCGATGCGAAGATGATGGTTGCATTTGGGACAATTTGCCATAACTTCACCTCCGTTTAAAATTTAAAAAGCATATAAACTATAGAGTATATTAACATAATTACATCCGCTTGTCGAGTACTTTTTATAAAAAATATACATTTTTTCAGTAAATGTTATCAATTAAAAAATATTAAATTAAAAGCTACGATGAAAAATTATCGAATAATGGATAAAGTAAAAATGCTTTGTTTAAATTTGTGATGTTTACAAAAGCTGTAATTTTGAGGCTTCTTTTGAATCAATAATCAGCTTTTTCAGTTCATTGGCAGCAAGACTTAAAGGATGATTTCGCTTTGTTATCAGACAAACGCTTCGAGGCGGTATAGGTTCCTTGAGTGTAAGCCTTATTATGTCATCACAATCAGTTTCGTTCTTTAAAAATTCATCGGGAACAAAACCGATTCCGAGATTATGCTTGACCATCGGCAAAATCTGCTCTGCTGTTGCTACCTCAACATCGGGAGTAAAATGCACACCTTTTTCCGAAAAATATCGTGACAAAAATTCATAAGTTTTAGTTTGCTTTTCCAATGATATCAATGGATAATCAGACAATTGCTTTACGGTAATATTATGCTGTTTTGCAAGGGATGCAAAAGCCGAACCGCAAACAGCAACCTCATTAAAATCCTTCAATTTCTCGATCTTTAGCTCTTTTGATATTTCAACCGGAGTTGTTACAACGGAAAAATCCACAGCATCTTTTTTTAAAAAAGATATAGCTTGCGGTGTGGAGTGATTGGATACTTTAAGTCCGATGCTTGGATATAATTTACGAAAGCGATTTAAAATCGGGAGCAAAAAACATCTTAATGCAATTTCACTCGCACCGATTGAAATCGTTCCTTTTCTAAGCTCTTTGTTTAAAGATATTTCTTCTTCGGCAGCTTGGATTTGTTCAACTGCAACGGAAATATGCTCATAAAGCTTTTGCCCGTCGGGTGTTAGCGTTACGCCTTTGTTAGAGCGAATAAGTAAAGTGCAGTTAAGCTCTGTTTCAAGCGTTTTAACCGCACGGGAAAGGTTCGGTTGATTGCTCATAAGCTTTTCCGCAGCTTTTGTAAAACTGCCGAATTTTACAACGTAATAAAATATTCTGTAATAATCGTAGCTGATATACATTTTTTCCTCCATACTGATTTGGTATATCAAAGATATCAATTATATATTTTACATATACAATTTCATCTATTATAATCTATTACGATTATTAGTGTCAATAGCAAACGGAGTGGTTTTATGAACAAGGATTTAACCGTCGGGAACCCCGCAAAGGTTTTACGCAATTTTTGCTTACCGATGTTTGGCAGCATAATTTTTCAGCAGCTTTATAATATTACAGATAGTCTTGTTGCGGGAAAATTCGTCGGTGAAAACGCACTGGCGGCAGTCGGTAACAGTTATGAAATCACACTTATTTTTATCGCATTCGCTTTCGGCTGTAACATTGGTTGTTCCGTAATTGTTTCGCAGCTTTTCGGTGCAAAAAAATACAGTGATTTAAAATCGGCTGTTTATACAACTCTTATTTCCTGCGGCATTCTTTGCGGTTTGATTATGTTTGTCGGATTCATTTTCGGAGATGATTTATTACATTTAATAAATACACCGAAAAATATATTCGATGATTCAAAGCTGTATTTGGATATTTACATATTGGGATTACCGTTTGTTTTTTATTACAATGTCGCTACGGGAATTTTTTCCGCCCTCGGAGATTCCA
This sequence comes from uncultured Clostridium sp., assembly GCA_964571095.1. Lineage (GTDB taxonomy): Bacteria > Bacillota > Clostridia > Oscillospirales > Acutalibacteraceae > CAG-177. Next base: position 35,455 of record CAZNAC010000006.1, read on the forward strand.
AGACACCGTTTATCTTTCTTGCCTCATCTTCTTTATCAAATATTGCGGCGGATATTCTTTTTGTTACGGCATTTGATATGGGCGTTGCCGGTGTTGCGTGGGCAACGTTCATTTGTCAGGGAGTAAGCTGCATTCTTGCGGTGATTTTTGTTCTTAAACGCTTTAACTCAATTAAGACCGATAAAAAATCACAATTTTTTTCTTGGGAATTATTCAAAAAAATTGCTGTTGTAGCCGTACCGAGCATTTTGCAACAAAGCTTTATTTCAATAGGAAATATAATTATTCAAGGAGTTGTTAATTCATTCGGTTCAAGCGTGATTGCCGGATATTCGGCAGCGGTAAAGCTGAATAACCTTGTTGTAACTTCTTTTACAACTTTAGGAAACGGTGTTTCAAATTTTACCGCTCAAAATATAGGAGCAAAAAAGCTTGAAAGAATAAAAGCAGGATTTCGTGCGGGAATAAAACTCGTCTGGATAATCTGCACTCCGCTTGCATTGCTGTATATCTTTGCCGGAAAGTACCTTGTTTATATTTTCCTTGATAATCCAACGGGAACAGCGGCGGACGTAGGCTACGCATTTTTAAAAATCGTTGCTCCGTTTTATTTTGTAATTTCCGTAAAACTCATTGCCGACGGATTTTTAAGAGGTTCCGGTAAAATGAATAAATTTATGATAGCAACCTTTACCGACCTTATTTTGCGAGTTGTGCTTTCGATAATTCTTTCGGTTCCTTTCGGTTCAAACGGAATATGGTATGCTTGGCCCATTGGCTGGTCTGTGGCAACCGTTCTATCCGTTTTGTTTTACAGATACGGCGAATGGAACAAATCATCGAATTTTCATTACAACAAATAATAAGATTAAATCGATTAAAAAATGTCGTGCGGAAAACGTACGGCATTTTTCAAAAAACATCTAAAAATTGTGTATAAGACTATTGCAAAACACAATATATTGTGCTATTATAGTCCTGCACAACATTTATGATAATACGAAAGAGCGTGAATAAATATGATTATCAACGGTTTTCAAAAGCTGACATTGCTTGATTATCCGGGCAAAATGGCTTGTACCGTTTTTACCGGTGGATGTAATCTCAGATGTCCTTTTTGTCATAATTCAAGGCTTGTAATAAATCCGTCATCCGAAAATGAATTTTCAATTGATGAAATTTTGGCTTATCTTAATAAAAGAAAAGGTATTTTGGATGGTGTTGCAATTACCGGCGGAGAGCCGTTACTTCACGATGATATCGGTGAATTTATTATAAAGGTTAAGGAGCTTGGTTTTCCCGTTAAGCTTGATACAAACGGAACCTTTCCCGACAGACTTAAAAAAATCGTTAATAACGGACTTGTTGATTATGTTGCAATGGACATTAAAAATGCTCCCGCAGGTTATCCGGAAACGGTCGGTATAGGTGGATACGATATTTCAGAAATTAAAGAAAGTATTGCTTTTCTTCTTGAAAATAATGTTGATTACGAATTTCGGACAACCGTTGTCAGAGAATTTCACAATGTTTTTTCAATTGACGGAATCGGAAAGATGATTGCCGGAGCAAAGCGTCATTATTTGCAGGCTTTTATCGATTCCGGCGAGCTTATCGGATTTGACTTATCTCCCGTTCCAAAGGAAGAAATGCTTGAAATGCAAAAGGTTATGCTCAAATATGTTGATTCGTGTGAAATAAGGGGTATTTAAAAAATCAACCAAAACAGACCGCTTATATAGTGCACATTTAACAAACTTGGATTTTGATACACAATATCTTGTAAAAGTCATTGACATAAACACAATAATTTGTTAATATCTAATACGTTGCGACTTATGCAAACTCTATTACTGTTGTTTTTAAATTTATTTTTATATATATTTTGGAAAGGAATAAATGCAATGTACAAGGTTATCAAGAGAGATGGTAAAATTGCCGAGTTTGATATCGGCAAAATCGCGGAAGCAATTAAAAAAGCTTTTGAATCACAGGAAAAAAACTATCATCCGTCAACCATTGATTTTCTTGCGTTAAAGGTTACGGCTGACTTTGAATCAAAAATCGAAAACGATTTAATCGCTGTTGAGGATATTCAGGACAGCGTTGAATCGGTTCTTATTCAAGCCGGATATGCAGATATCGCAAAAGCATATATTCTTTACAGAAGACAGCGTGAAAAGCTCCGTAATCTCAAATCCACAATTCTCGATTATAAAGAGCTTGTTAACAGCTATGTTAATGTTACAGACTGGAGAGTTAAGGAAAATTCAACCGTAACATATTCCGTCGGCGGTCTTATTCTCAGCAACTCCGGTGCCATAACTGCAAACTATTGGCTCTCGGAAATTTATGATGACGAAATTGCCAACGCTCACAGAAATGCCGATATACATCTTCACGACCTTTCGATGCTTACCGGATACTGTGCCGGTTGGTCACTCAAGCAGCTCATTCAAGAGGGCTTGGGTGGAGTAACGGGAAAAATCACCTCCGCTCCAGCAAGTCATCTTGCAACGCTTTGCAACCAGATGGTCAATTTTCTTGGAATTATGCAAAATGAATGGGCAGGTGCTCAGGCGTTTTCATCATTTGATACCTATCTTGCTCCCTTTGTTAAGGTTGATAATCTTCCTTATGAGCAGGTTAAAAAGTGTATCGAATCATTTGTATTCGGTGTAAATACACCCAGCCGTTGGGGTACTCAAGCTCCTTTCTCGAATATCACTCTTGACTGGACCGTTCCGGCTGACCTCGCAGAGCAAAATGCGATTGTCGGCGGAAAAGAAATGGATTTCAAATACAAAGATTGTAAACCTGAAATGGATATGATCAATAAAGCTTTTATTGAAATTATGATTGAGGGCGACGCAAACGGCAGAGGCTTCCAATATCCCATTCCCACTTATTCGATAACAAGAGATTTCGATTGGTCCGAAACGGAAAATAATAAGCTTCTTTTTGAAATGACCTCGAAATACGGCACTCCCTATTTCTCAAACTACGTTAACAGCGATATGGAACCGAGCGATGTTCGCTCGATGTGTTGCAGACTTCGTCTTGACCTCAGAGAGCTTCGCAAAAAGAGCGGCGGATTCTTTGGAAGCGGTGAAAGTACCGGTTCTGTAGGTGTTGTAACAATAAATCTTCCCAGAATCGCATATCTTGCCGAAAATGAGGCAGACTTTTATAAACGTCTTGATAAGATGATGGATATTGCTGCACGTTCGCTCAGCATTAAACGCACAATAATTACAAAGCTTCTTGATGAGGGACTTTATCCTTATACCAAAAGATATCTTGGAACATTTGCAAACCATTTTTCAACAATCGGTCTTGTCGGTATGAATGAAGTCGGTCTTAATGCAAATTGGCTTAGAGCGGATATGACAAATGCAAAAACGCAGAAATTTGCAAAGGATGTTCTTAACCATATGAGAGAACGCCTTTCCGACTATCAGGAAATGTACGGTGATCTTTATAACCTTGAAGCAACTCCCGCCGAATCAACGTCATATCGCCTTGCAAAGCACGACGTTAAGCGTTATCCCGGAATTATCACCGCCTCGGACGGAACACCGTATTACACTAACAGCTCACACCTTCCCGTCGGATATACCGCTGATGTTTTTGAAGCTCTTGATATGCAGGACGAGCTTCATACTCTCTATACATCCGGCACGGTATTCCACGCATTTCTCGGAGAGAAGCTTCCCGATTGGAAGGCTGCCGCAAACCTTGTCAGAAAAATTGCAGAAAACTACAGACTTCCTTATTATTCCATTTCTCCCACATATTCCGTATGTAAAAATCACGGCTATATTGCCGGAGAGCATTTCACTTGTCCCGAATGCGGTGAAAGTGCCGAGGTATACAGCCGTATAACAGGATACTACAGACCTGTGCAAAATTGGAATGATGGAAAAACTCAAGAATACAAAGAACGTAAGGTTTACGATATGTCTTGCTCCGATATCGCAAAGCACGGAACCGTTAAAACCGCTGCGGCGGAAAATGCGGACGAGCAGAGTTCGGATTGCGGTCTTGAGGATGGACTTTATCTTTTCAAAACAAGCACTTGCCCCAACTGTAAAATAGCTCTTTCGCTTCTCGGCAAAGCAAACATTTCGGTTAATGAAATAATGGCATATGAAAATGAAGATCTTGCAATTAAGCTCGGAGTAAGACAAGCACCGACTCTTGTTGTAATTAATAACGGCTTGTCGGAGAAATACTCCGGTGTTGCCGAAATCAAAAAATTCATTGAAGCTGCAAAGGGTGCGGCTATCTAAGGAAGATTTTAATGTACGATATAATAATTATCGGAGCGGGACCTGCGGGACTCACCGCAGCTCTCTATGCTCTGAGAGCGGACAAAACTGTTCTTTTGCTTGAAAAAGGTACTTTCGGCGGACAGATAACCTATTCTCCGCAAATTGAAAATTATCCCGGATTCATAAAGATGAGCGGCAATGAATTTGCGGAAAAGCTAATTGATCAGGTTCTTTCGCAAGGTGCCGAAATCGAAATGGAAACAGTAATCGATATTCGGGATAACGGTTCATACAAAACAGTTATTACTGAAGAATCAAGGTTTGATTCCAAGGCGGTAATTATTGCAACCGGTGTTAAGCACAGACAAATCGGTTTACCGAACGAAAATAAGCTTATCGGAGAAGGAATATCATATTGTGCAGTATGTGACGGAGCTTTTTTTAAAGGTCAGACCGTTGCTGTTCTCGGTGGCGGCAACTCCGCATTGCAAGAAGCTGTTCTTCTTTCCGAAAGCTGCAAAAAAGTATATTTAATTCAAAATCTCGATTATTTTACCGGTGAAGCCCGACTTGTTGAAAAGCTTAAAGAAAAAGATAATGTTGAATTTATTACAGGCACGGTTATTTCCGAACTTATCGGAGAGGAAAAGCTCGAAGGCTTAAAGCTTTACAAGGAAAGCGATAAATCCGAAAGTAAGCTTGATGTCAACGGACTTTTTGTTGCTATCGGTCTTGTTCCCGAAAACGATGCTTTTTCGGATATTGCCGGTCTTGATAAATTCGGATATATCGATTCCAATGAAAGCTGCACAACAAAAACCGCCGGAATATTTGTTGCCGGAGATTGCCGTAAAAAGCAAATAAGACAGATTACCACGGCAACTGCCGATGGTTCTGTTGCGGCACTTGCGGCTTGCAGATATATTGATTCAATTTAAATTTAACGGCTGTCGCTATCGGCAGCCGTCTTTTTCATTCGATTATCATATTGCAAGCTTGACATTTTAATAATTTTGTAATTAAAACGAAATTAAATTATAATTACAATGATATAATGTATAAATGTCGGAGGTGCGAATATGAAAAAAAACATAAAAATTATGATACTCGGTGCATTGGCAATAACAATCGCAATAATAATCACCACCGGAATACTCGGAAAACCGATTCAGGTTGTTATTGATGCGGGACACGGCGGAAGCGATGTCGGTGCGGAATATGAGGGCAGATATGAAAAAGACGATAATCTTTCACTTGCACTCCTTGTTAACGAAAAACTCCGTGAAAAGGGGATAGAAACTGAAATGACAAGAAGCAGGGATAAATATATCAGCCTTGATGAAAGATGCAAAATCGCAAACAGAAAAAATGCAAAGCTTTTTGTTTCTCTGCACCGTAACAGTGCCGAGGGTGCAAACGGTGTTGAAATTTGGATAAGCAAAGAAGCAACAGAGGGCGACAGAAGCCTTGCAAATAATATTCTTAACTCACTTGACAAAGTCGGCATTTCTCAAAACAGAGGTGTAAAATCGGGGTATGCAAGAGGGGATGGAGATTACTACGTTAACAGCCATACCGATATGACAAGCTGTTTGGTTGAGCTTGGTTTTATCAACAGCGAATCCGATAATTCTCTGCTTGACCGAAATATCGATGAATATGCACAGGCAATTGCAGATTCAATAATAAAAACTCTTGATGAAGAGTAGTTTTTGATATTGACTTTAACTTTATATTATGTTATTATTTTAGCATCAAATATGTGGAGGTTTACTGTGATGAAACACATTAAGACAATCGAAACTCGCAATCTTTGCGAAAGTGCAAAAAACGGCGGATGCGGCGAATGCCAAACATCATGTCAGTCAGCTTGCAAAACCAGCTGCGGTATTGCTAATCAGCAGTGTGAAAACACAAAGGAAAGCAAATAATTGCAACGGATAAAATGCTGCCGTAACGGCGGCATTTTTTATAGCAAATATAAGGGAGAATATCGCTATGATTCATCAGTATAAGCTTAACGGCTATAATATTGTTCTTGACATATGCTCCGGTTCGGTTCACGTTGTTGACGAGGTAGCATATGATATTATTTCGTTATTTGAAGAAAGCAATCGCGAAGATGTTATTGATTCGGTATATAAAAAATATCAAAAACAAGATAATATTTCATATGCCGATGTAAATGAATGCTATGAGCAAATAGTTGAGCTGAAAAACGAAGGAAAACTGTTTACCCCCGAAACCTTTGAACCGATGGCAAACCATTTAAAAGCCAAAACCGCAGGGGTCATTAAAGCTCTTTGCCTCCATGTTGCTCATTCTTGCAATCTCAATTGTTCATATTGCTTTGCGAGTCAAGGAAAATATAAGGGCGAACGCTCGCTGATGAGCTTTGAGGTAGGAAAGCAAGCACTCGACTTTCTTATTGCAAATTCGGGAACACGACGTAATCTTGAGGTGGATTTCTTCGGAGGAGAACCGCTGCTGAACTTTGATGTTGTAAAAAAACTTGTCGAATACGCAAGAAGCATTGAAAAAGAACATAATAAAAATTTCAGATTTACTCTTACAACAAACGGTGTTTTAATTGATGACGACGTTATCGATTTTGCAAACCGTGAAATGAGTAATGTTGTTCTCAGTCTTGATGGTAGAAAAGAAATACACGACAGATTTCGTGTTGATTATGCCGGCAACGGAAGCTGGGAGCAGATTGTTCCCAAATTTCAAAAGCTTGTTAAAGCAAGAAACGGTAAAAATTATTATATGAGAGGAACCTTCACACACGCAAATCCCGATTTTCTTAATGATATTCGGCAAATGCTTGACCTTGGCTTTAATGAGCTTAGTATGGAACCTGTTGTTTGTTCAAAAGGTGATCCGTCCGAGCTTACGCAGGAAGATAAAGCTGTAGTTTTTGACCAATATGAAAAGCTTGCCGAGCTTATGCTTAAACACGATGAAGAAGGAAAGCCCTTTACCTTTTACCATTATATGATTGATCTCACGGGTGGGCCTTGTATCTACAAGCGTATATCCGGCTGCGGTTCGGGAACGGAATATATGGCAGTCACTCCGAGCGGAGATTTATATCCCTGTCATCAATTTGTCGGTGAAGAAAAATTCAAGCTCGGTGATGTTTGGAACGGTGTTTCAAATATCGCAATTCAGAATGAGTTTATGGAGTGCAATGTCTATTCAAGGGACGAATGCCGTAACTGCTGGGCAAAGCTTTATTGTTCTGGAGGCTGTGCCGCAAATGCTTATCATTCAACAGGTTCCGTAAAAGGCGTTTATAAATACGGCTGTGACCTTTTCCGCAAGAGAATGGAATGTGCCATTATGGTTGCCGTTGCACGCAACTTCAGAGGCGAATAAAATGAATACACCTATTTGCGATTTTGTTCGTCAATATTCTCTGAACAAAAATACAAGACTACATATGCCCGGACATAAAGGGTGCGGAACGTTAGGCATTGAATCACTTGATATAACGGAAATCAACGGTGCCGATTCGCTTTATGAAGCAAACGGAATCATTGCCGAAAGCGAAAACAATGCAAGTCGAATTTTCGGTTGTAAAACCTTTTATTCCACCGAGGGTTCTTCACAATGTATTCGAGCTATGCTTTATCTTGTCGCATTATACGCTAAATCACAGGGCGAAAAACCGCTTATTCTTGCCGGCAGGAACGCTCATAAAGCATTTATCAATGCAGCCGCTGTAATTGATTTTGATGTTGAATGGATTTTCCCCGAAAAAGACGAATCATATATGTCGTGCCGAATTTCAGCCGAAAAGCTTGAAAAAGAAATAACAAGCTTGAACTGTAAACCGACAGCGGTTTATATTACAAATCCTGACTATTTGGGAAATAGCATTGATATTAAATCGCTTTCGAGAGTGTGTAAAAGGCACAAAATATTGCTTATAGTTGATAATGCACACGGAGCATATCTCAAATTCTTGAATAATTCGCAACACCCAATTGATTTGGGAGCAGATTTGTGTTGTGATTCTGCACACAAGACACTTCCTGTTTTAACAGGTGGTGCATATCTTCACATTTCAAATACTGTATCGGATTTTTTTGCCGATAAATCAAAAGATGCACTTGCACTTTTCGGTTCAACAAGTCCGTCGTATTTGATTTTGCAATCGCTTGATGCGGCGAATAAATATATTAATGACGGTTATAAAGAAAGTTTGCAAAATTGCATTGTTGATATTCATAATCTGAAGAACGAACTATTTAAATACGGATATAATTTTGTTGGAAATGAGCCGTTAAAGCTGACAATAGAAACAAAAAAATACGGATATTTCGGATATGAATTTGCAGATATTTTAGAATCAAACAAAATTTTTTGCGAATTTTCAGATCCCGATTATGTTGTTTTAATGTTCACTCCCGAAACGTGCTTGCAAAGCATTAAGGTGCTGAAAAAGGTTATGCTTTCAATAAAGAGGAAGCCCGAAATTAATATATTTCCCCCAAAGTTTTATGTGCCGAAAAAAATTTTTTCAATAAGAGAAGCTGTTTTTTCCGAGAGCGAAACTATCCAAGTCAATCAAAGCTTAGGAAAAATTCTTTCCGTTTCCGATTCCGTATGCCCTCCCGCCGTTCCGATATTGATAAGCGGAGAAAGAATTTCGGAAAACTCGTTAAAATGCTTTGATTATTACGGAATAACGCATTGCAAAGTAATTAAACAACATTAAAAAACGACTTGTACCGGCTACTGTTCCGTACAAGTCGTTTTTATACAGCTTGCTTACTCTGCAAGCTTTGTAAACATTTCAAGAATACGTTTTGCACAAGCCTCAAGGTCTGCTCTTGTCAATTCTCCGCAATCATATGCCGCTTTAAGGTCTTCGGGATAGCCTTTATGCATTTTCATATCATTACCGGCTTTAACCTCTTTAACGGGATCGTTTTTAACACCCCAATCGGTAACGACCATTCCGTTAAAGCCCCATTCATTTCTCAAAATTCCTGTTATAAGCTCATAGCTTTCCGATGTATGCTGTCCGTTAATTCTGTTATACGATGTCATAACCGTGTAAGGATCGGACTCTTTAACGCAAATTTCAAAGCCTTTTAGATATATTTCTCGTAAAGCTCTTTCGGAGATTCTCGAATCAATATCATATCGGTTCGCCTCTTTGCTGTTACACGCAAAATGCTTTATCGACACGGCAACTTTATTCGATTGAATCCCCCTTGTTGCCGCAGCGGCACATTTTCCCGAAACAAGAGGATCCTCCGAATAATATTCAAAATTTCTTCCGCAAAGAGGATCTCTGTGAATATTCAAAGCGGGAGCAAGCCATACGGCAAGGTTGTTTTCACGAAGCTCGGCACCGCCTGCTGCACCGACTTCATATATTAAATCCGTATTCCAAGTACAGGCAAGCAGGGTAGCACACGGCCAAGCTGTTGTTGAAATACCTGTTACAGGTTCAAGCCGAAGTCCGGCAGGCCCGTCTGCGGTTGGAAAATACGGAATATCCAAACGTTCTATTCCGCCGAAAGAACCCGTATTACATACACCGGTTGTTTTTTGCCCTCCGACAATGTACATAAGCTCATCAAGCGAAAATTGAGCAACAAATTCATCAATAGATATTTTTTCGCCCACTTCATCGAATTTTATCAGCTCGGTAGGTGAGGGGACATTCAAAGGCTTATTAGTACCGCAAAAATGTTTTTCTTCACCTAACGGTAATTCTTCAAATGTTCCGTCGGAAAGCATTCTTTTTTTCAGTTTAAACGGCTTACATCGGTTCTTGAGCTTTTCAACAACCGTATTTTCGGTTACAACGAACTCAAATGGCAGCTTTTGATTATCTCTCACCGATGTACCAAGGAAAAATTCATATTTTCCAGCTTCAAGAACATAGGCGGATTTGCAAATTTTTCCGAGATCATCGAAGCTTGACATATCGTTTATATCAAAACTCAGAACAATCGTTTCGGATTCTCCGACCGATAAGAGCTTAGTCTTTTTAAATGCTGCAAGTTCAATTGAAGGCTTACCGAGAACACCCTGCGGAGCGGAATAATAAAGCTGAATAACCTCTTTACCCGCAACTTTACCGATATTCTTTACCGTTGCCGCCGCAACAATTTTACCATCGCTTTCGCAACAGATTTTACCGCTTATCTCAAAAGATGAATAAGATAAACCAAAGCCAAACGGATAACGGACATAGCTTTTGGCATTGGGAATTGTTTCAAAATATCTGTAGCCAACGTAAATGTCATCGGAATAGTCAAGATGCTCAAAGCTTTCCCAAAATTCATCTTTACAAGGATAATAATCGTAGGATTTGGTGATTGTATCGGTTAATTTTCCGCAAGGATTTACATCACCGCAAATTATATCGGCAATTGCCGAACCGCCTTCCATTCCGCCTTGCCAAGCAAAAAGGACTGCCGATATTTTATCATTTTCCGCAAAGTACTCGCAGTCGATTATCGCACCCGAATTAATAACAATAATTATTTTTTTAAACAGACGGCAAGCTTTGTCGATAAGCTCCTTTTCAAGCTCCGAAAGATAATAATCACCTCCCTGCGGTCTGCGGTCAACGCCTTCTGCCGAAAAACGACTGATAGTAATTATCGCCGTTTCTGCATTTTTCGATGCATCGAGCATAAGTTCATCGGGAACAGCAGGCTCTTTAACGTGCATACTTGCAAAAGTATCATATGTCATATCGTCACGCTTGGTACAAAACTCCATTGCATTAACAATATCCCAAGTTGCATCGATTTGTGCACGAGTCGGAATGTTTTGGCTTTCTCTTTTAACATAATCCTTATAAAATTCAATAAGGGGCATATAAATTGAGACCTTGCCGTTTTTCTCTTTTTCCGAGAATCCATCGTAAATATTTTTTACATATGGACAGTGAACATCGCCGCTTCCGCCTCCGCCTTTGATATATTCAATAGTCGCCTTGCCGAAAAGAGCAATTTTTTCATTTCTTTTCAAAGGAAGCGAAGCATTAATATTTTTAAGTAAAACCATACCTTCCGTTGCGGCTTTTCTTGAAATATTAATATGTTTATCCGATGCCGTTACACATTTGCCGTCCTCACCGAGCGGAATACACGGCTGAAATCTGAACCTTGCATATTTATTCATTGATTATCCCACCTAATTTTTTATAACGTTATTATACCACAACAATGTTTTTCGTCAACATCAACCTTATAAAATCAAAAACATTAAAAATAACTTACAGTACTTGTAATTCAAGTGATTTTCTGATAGAATAAATTCATAATTCTTAATGAAAGAGGATAAAAGATGATGAGCGTTAAAAGAAAAAGCATTGCTGTTATTCTTTCGTTGATTATGTTGCTTTCAACAGTACCAATTTATGTTTTTGCCGCCTCGGATCTCGGCGACACGCAAGAATCTAACGAAATGAATTTAAGCTTTAAAACCGAAATTTATAAATACAATGCCGAAACGGAAAAGTGGGTTGTCGCAACTAATGTTGAACGAGGCGAAACCGTTAAAGCAAGAGTTTTTATAGAAACAAGTTTTGCCGCCGGCGACGGTCAGGTTATTTGTTTCTTTAACAACGAGGTTTTCTCGGCAGAAGAAGCGAGAGGTCTTTCTATAGTTACAAACAGAAGTGAAACTTCAACCGCATATAAGTTTTTAGCTAACGGTTCTTATTCCACGGCGTCTCCGACTCACAACAACGTATTAAACCTTGTTAAATACGGCTATATCACAAAAGAATTTCTCGAAACACATTCTCCTATTATTTTCACATTCAGATTTGAATCATATAAGTGTCGCGTTATAAGCGGTGATGAATGGTTTGTTGAATTTGAGTTAAAAGTAAAAGATGACGCATTCGGAAAAGGCGATTTTCTGATTGTTCCCGAAACAATTGTCAATTCCGTTGATGGCTATTACGCATATATTAATATGACTACAGGTGAAGAAGGTCAATCAACTCTCGAATGCAACAAAAATCTTATGGATACAACGGTAAATGCTTATGCTGAAAGCAAACCGGTATCTTCGGGTTATGCAAGGGCGATTTTTGATGCAAACGGCGGAACAATAAGCGAAAACAGTAGCAATATTTCAACTGTTATATCAAAAGTTGGCGACATAGTCACAATGCCTGATGTTAATAATCGCAATGACTTTACATTCGGCGGATGGACTTGCGATGACAACAATAATTATAATAATCGTTTCCCTATGCCCGATTATAATATTAATTTTACCGCACAGTGGACAGCAAAATCGGAGTCAACAACAGTTATACCAACGGCCGAGCCTACCACAACAGCAACTACCGTGCAAGCTCCGACAACAGAGAGTACAACGCAGACCGAAACCACCACGGCTGTACCCACAACGGACGAGCCTATCACAACAGCAACGACCACGCAAGCTCCGACAACAGAGAGTACAACGCAGACCGAAACTACCACGGTTGTGCCCTCAACGACCGAGCCTACCACAGCAGCGACTACGCAAGCTCCGACAACAGAGAGTACAACGCAGACCGAAACTACCACGGTTGTGCCCACAACGACTGAGCCTACCACAGCAGCAACTACGCAAGCTCCAACAACAGAGAGTACAACGCAGCCTCAAACAACAAACCCACCTATATCAAAGCCACAAAAAATCGAATTAAATATTAAAACCCCTTCAATAACCTCAATCGACTATTGTGACAGTATTTATCTTCATGCAACAGCCGATTTGCCCGACGATGCAAAAATAGTCTGGGGAGCAGATAATTCAAATTTCAGCTATAAAATTTCGGACAATGGTAAGACCTGCTTAATTTCTCCTTCGTCTAACGGTCAAACTACCTTCACTGCGAAAGTAATCGACAAAGAAAATAATGTTATAAGTGATATTAAAACGCAAAAAATGACATCAAATGCAGGATTGTTTAAAAAAATAATCGGATTTTTCAAAAAACTTTTCGGACTTATAAAAGTATATGATAAATAACCTTTAGCATTCTTTTACACGCAAAAAACAGAGCTTTTACGGATTTTAAATTATCTGTAAAGGCTCTGTTTATGTTTAAGTCATAATTTATCGGCTTGTTCATATAATTTAATAAAATTTAATGAATAATGCGGAGGTTTAAAATGAACAAGTCAAAGTATAGGGTTTATAACGGAAAATCGTTTAAGAAAATTATTGAGAACTTCGGAATTTTTGCGTTGATAACAATGTTTATTGTCGGTATTATTATCGGTGCTGCAACGATAAAATCAAATTCGGAAATAAACGATAAAATATCTATCTTATTTAACAATTATTCATCGCTGAGGGTGGAGCAGGGGATATTAAAAAATTTTTTGAACTCGTTGGTTGTAAACGGTTTATTTGTAATTTTTAATGTTTTTTTCGGATTTTCTCTCATCGGCTATCCCTTTGTTGCTTTGATACCGTTGATAAAAGGCTTAGGGTTGGGAACAATTTGCGGATATCTTTATTCAACATATAAGCTTACCGGCTTAGGCTACAGCATTACAATGATTTATCCCGGTGCAATTCTTTCATCTTTGGCAATCATTCTTGCGTGTAATGACAGTTGCAGATACAGCAAAAATGCGTATTTAAAGGCGATTAAAGGGGCAGGGCAGTTTGAGAAAGATGAAACGCAATTGTTTCTGACAAGACAGCTTATTTTTCTTGGAATGTGTATTCCTTCATCGGGAATCGATGCATTGTTTTGTGAATTATTCTCAAGGCTTTTTAAGCTTTGAGGCATCGTTAAGCGGGTTAGAGTCAACTGCGTGCTTCAACTGTTCATTGTTTACGTGAGTGTAAATTTCGGTAGTTGAAAGATTCTCATGACCGAGTATTTCCTTTAATTGCAAAGGATCAACATTTCCGTGCTGATACATAAGTGTTGCGGCGGTATGCCTGAGCTTGTGAGTTGAAAAGCCCATACCGTCAAGCCCGCTTTTTTTCAATGCTTCTTCAACAACCTTTTGCACGCCCTGATTACTGATTCGGCGTTTACGTGAGCTTAAAAAAAGTGCATCTCTGTCAATTACGCCATCAACCGGTCTTACAGTCATATATTGTTTAATGGCGTAAAGGCAAGCATTGTTGAGATAAATTGTTCTTTCTTTATTTCCTTTACCGAGTACAACAAGAGTATTATCATCCTTAATGTGTGAAATATTAATTCCAACAAGCTCCGAAAGACGTAATCCGCAGTTTAAAAATAAAGTAAGAATGCAATAATTACGTTCCTTATATTTTCCGTCAACACTGTTTAAAAGATTAACACTTTGCTCGAGAGTAAGATATTTCGGCAAAGCTTTTTTTGTCTGCGGAGATTCAAGGAATGCAATTGTATTCACATTAATATAGCCGTTAACTTCAAGATATCTGTAAAATCTTTTAATTGAAACAACCTTTCTTGCTCTTGAATTATTATCATTTTTTCTTTCGTTTCGACAATAAGTTAAAAATGCATATGCATCATCAAGAGTAACGCCGCAAATAAATTCATCGGATAAAAGCGAAATATTAATTTCATCAAAGGGAATGCTTTTATCAACCGCATTTCTAAAACGAACAACAAATCTGAAAAACAGCCTTAAATCGGAAGCGTATTCCAAAACCGTAAGCTGAGATTTACTTTTAACGCCAAGCAGATAGTTTAAATATTTTTTAACAAGTTCGGGGAGAGTAACAATTTCTTCCGCTCTCAAATCATCACATCCTTTTTTACAACTAATTATACAAAATAAAAGTTTTGTATAATTAGGGGGAGTTTACTTTAAAATAATTCAAAAATATCTTTAAACAAAGAATCATAAAAATCTAAGTCGTGTTTAAGCTTCAATAAATCTAACACATCATTTTCAGATCGATTTTTATTGCGAACAAAAGAATACAAAGATTTTTCATAATCTGCACGCATTAAATCACCACGTGCCATTAAGAATTGTAACAGACGGATCCTAAATTTGTCAAGTGAATCCATATTACCCAAATAAAAACACTTCCTTGATTTTAAAAATTAAATGATCATATAAAACCCGATCCACAACAAACAGCGGAGCTTGGAAATCAAGATAAGGTGAAAATTTTAATTGTTTTCTAAAAGTCAATCGCTTTTTAAAATCAGGATGCAGCCGTAGGAGGTCAACAAATACTGCATCATTTTGACTAAGCTCAACAGGAATTTCAGAAAAATTAATTTGAGACTTGTCATAAATATGTAATTTAGGAAGAACAGAACACAATGAAGAATAATAAAAATTATCTTTAAGAGTTATCTCAAAACGTGTAAGAACATAATCAAGATGACTTTCAATAGTTTTGTTGTAAAGCTTGCAAAACCCGTTTGAATTATGTTTAGAAAGATATTCAGTAATATTATTATTACCGTCATTAACTATAGTAGATATACGTTTATCTTTCTCCAAATAAAAAGAAGATCTATCAAGAGGAAAATCAAAAGCAATATCTAATTGACTTATTTTAATAGAAGAAAAGACAGAACAAGAATAAACAAAAGATATAAAAGAAGAAACAAATGCACAAGGCATAATCTTATTTGGATTCATTTCAATTTTCCAATACACAATACCATTTTTCTGCGAATTATGCAAATAGCCAAAATAGAAAGATGAATTATCAGTTAAAACCATGTTTAAATTGTAACGGTAATCCCCTATTCCATATCTTTCAGCATGTTTATACTCCAAAAGTCCTTTTGGAGACCACGGTAAAGATATACAATCGGATATTTCAGAACAATAATTAAAATACAAAAAATCGGACAATGAACGAGTAAAAGTACTGACTTCAAAAAAATTTAATTTTCCCTTTATACATATTTTGTCACAACTATATATATAACCTTCAGAAGTCATTTCAGATAAAAAATACTTTAACATAAACCCACCTCATAATTTTAACAATGCAATTTTGCATTGTTTAGCCCCCTATTAGATAGAGGGGCATCAACTAAATATTTTCATAGTCGATATATGGTTAACAAGGTGGAACGGATAAGACCGTTCCACGGATATCTTATTATCTCGTACGGAACTCTCCGTTCTGTCAACGGCAAGCAAGTGCCCGCCAAAGCGGACACCGTTGACAGACTACCATAGAAACAGACTATAACTAAAAGTTAACGATATCATCCCATTTAACCGACTCTGCGGGAAGCTTCTGACAAGTTACATAATTAGTCTCAAAACAACCATAATAAGGTCTACGATAGAAATGACAATAGGCAATAGGCATTTCAGCAATGTCCCAAACTACACGCATTGCATTTTTTGAATACCCACGAGAAACTATTTGGGTATTTCTATCAGCTATCTTAACTTGACAAGTACGAGATACATCAACAGTAGATATATTCTTAAAAAATCGACTCCGTTGAATAAAAAAAGTATAATCTGAAGCAACACGAATATTTAAATCAAGTGCGTCATAACGTTGTGTAGCTAATATTAAAGAAGTATTAAACTTTCTAATAAAATTAAAAAATTGCTCATCATTTTCATTCCAATTCTTGAAATCACGAGCATTCCAAACAGTACGAGCTTCATCAATCATAACTAAAGAATCAGAAAGATCAGATTCATACAACCAATCTTTATCAACGACAGAAGTTAATAAACCGCCAACCTTTTTATCAACAAGCGGTATAGAATATGCACCGCGATATGGATATTGACAATATACTTTTCTACCTGAGAGCATACCATATTTAACGGCAAGTGCCATAAGCGAAGATTTACCACTACCACGATCGCCTACAAAAAGAGAACACGAAGCCTCGTTAATCAACTGCCCCAGCTGTTTATTAAATCCCATTAATACCGACCTCTCAAAATATAAACAAAAATAGTAGACAAGACAGAAAGAACCGCACAAGCGGTTATAAAAAGAAAAATATCACTAAAATTCAAACAAGAACGGAACAAGACAAAAAAGAGACTAATTATATATGTTATCATAATAATCACCTCCCCCTCATTAATTAATTAATTAATTAATTAACGGCGTGAAGAAACTCCACGAACACCAAGCTTTCGAATAACTTTCACAGCAAACATAACAAGACCACCAAGAAGAGCGATCAAAACAGGAACATAAAGAAGAGGATTACCTGTAATAGTAGTTATTACGTTTTTAAAAAGAGAAACAAGAAGCGTGTAAACAGTCTGCATAGAAGTCAGAACACCCTGAATGTCAAAAGTTACATCATCCACGAAATCACCACCTTTCATTTTTATCTCGTTAACCGCAGCAGCTCCAAGGAGCCGATGCAGCGGTTAACGCCTACGACCTTTTAATCCAAATTTACGAACAACCTTAATAGCAAGTCCAACAGAACCAGCTACAATAGCAAAAGCAACAGACCAAAGCAGTAAATTATTTGAAGATATCATTTCAATGAAATCTTGAAATAAGCCCCAAAACCAAGTAGATACACTACCGATATCAGTTGCCAGTTGACTTAAATCTGCCATTTATTAAACCTCCAATCATTTTTTATTCTTATAAGAATCAACAATAGAAGTACCACGAACCGAACCTGAAGAAGCTGACCACTTTACAGGTTTAAGCAAGGAATAATAAACACCACTTCCATTGCGATAGGCATACAAAGGCTTATTATCGGCACTCAAACGCATTCCGACGTAAACAAAGCGTTCACCATCTTTACATCGAATCACATCACCGCATTTAGCACGGCTATAACGAGAAAGACGGGTTAAAAAGGGAGTAACACGAGTAAAACGAAACATCAACGATTCGCCTTTGTTACGAAGCTCGGACGAACGATAGACATTAGGGACATTTAAACGAGAAAATTTTTGCTCAGAAAATAACCGCCAAGATTTTACAGATAAAATATTAAAAAACCTAAATTCCTTTAAGTGAATTGAAAAGATTAAAGTAAATATTAAATCAAATGAGAACATAAAAACAAAAGGAAGCAAAGCAGTATAAAACAAAAAATTCCAAGAGTTAGAAGCATAAACAGTTTGAAGAAAATTACGAATTATATTATTTAAAACCCACGAACCAACTTCCATTAAATCATTAAAATATGATTCTAAAACACCATAAGAATATACTTCCATCAACCAAACACCCTACGTATTAAATAGAATACAAATCCAACAAGAAAAACAGAAAAGAAAAACTGTGTAACTCTTGTCATCGTTACGACACCGAAAACCGCAGAAAAAACATGCTTAATATCAGAGCTTAAAAGAAATTCACTCAAAAAAGATGAAAAAGACATAAAATCACCTACGGAAGAATATAGACATAACCAAAGAAATACCAACACCCGCTACAGCAATACCAAGCAGCAAAGAAAGAGTAGAGTTGCTTTCAAAAAATTCCAGCACGCTTTTAATTGCAGCAATGCCATCAGCCATTATTAATCACCACCTATTTTTTAAAAAATCTTGAAAATAAAATCTCAAAAATATGTTCTATCAGATTAAATACAAAAATCAAAAGTAAACAAGCTAAAAGAACATATATAAAGGCTAAACCCGCCGGAGGTTCGCCGAGTACCGCATATAAAATTTCAATTATATTTTCTGTCTGCATCTAAGCCACCCCATAAACTCAAAAAATAAAATAAAAAGCAAAACGGAGATTATACAAATTTCATAACTATTAAAATAATAATTTTCATTAATCCGTTCAGAAGCTGTACTAAAAATAATATTAGTATCAACAATATCAGAAGTAACTACATCAATATAATCATAATATCCAGACGTTACGCGATATTGCAGCCCTCCGAAAGGTTGAAATCTTGCATTGTATTGAATACCATTAGCAAACAACAAACAAGAAATAGTTGAACTACTTAAATTTAAAAGATTCCCCGATGTAGTAAAAGTAAAATAGGAATCTGTATATTGTTTTGGTAAAACAATACAAATAGAACCAATATTAGAATTACACTCAACAAAAGCACCGCCAGTAAGACCTGTTTCTTCAAACGGAAACGAATCTTCGTAAAATACCGCATTACAAATCGGTGAAAAAATCGAAAAGGACAAAAAGACAAAAAACACAAACGATATAAAATATTTAATTCTTTTTTCATACATTATTTATTACCTCGAATAAATAGAGCAAGAGCTGAAATAACAATAAAAATAACAAACCAAGTAACCAAACTAATTCCCAATATTTTAACATCGTTGCATAAGTCAAAAACTGAAGACAAAAAAGATATAAAAGAATCCATTATGAATTACCTTCCCTACCAAGTATTTTATAGAGAACACAAACAACAACCAATATACAAAGAACGACATAAAAATAATTAGGAAGAATTGACAACATATTCTTTAAATAATTTAAACAAGAACCTAAAATAGAAACAAGACTTGATAAAAGCTGACCAATAGTTTTAAATATATCTAAAAACCATTGGAAAAAATCAGTAATATTTTCGGCGATCCTATGCAAAATAACACTTCCATATCAAAATAACATCGGCTATAAAGAGCATTAAGCAGCCGAAAGGAACAAAATAATTAAGTTCAATAATCATCTTCCAACTACCTTTACAGCCACAATTACAACCAAGAACATTATAAAGGCAACAACTATAGGAGCGGGAAGAATATCAAAAAAACGAGATAAAAAATTTTTTGCTTGCTCCATATTTTCAGCATTTTCAATTTCATTCTCTTTCATTTGTTCTTCAAAAACTTTTAAGTCTTCCAGCCAGCCATTAATTTTTGTCAAAGAATCATTCATCCAACCATTATCAGTATCAAGAGTAGGAACATCATTAGCACCGCTTATTATCTCATCAACAGCGGAATTAATACCGCTAACTATTTCATCAGAAGCAGAATCAATACCACCTAATATCTCATCAACACCGCCTGTTATATTATCATTAATCGTATCCAATTTTCCATTAATCAAATCAGTTTGAAATTTTGAAATATCAGTAGATGAAGGATATCGAAAGTTAGCAGGATTATCATAAACAAAGCAATCTGTATTGATATAATCGAATCGTTGCCATTCGGGGAAATTATTATAATTTGATATTTGAGAAACAGGTTTACCACCACAATATGCAGGAGCATTACAATAATAAGATTCTAAAAAACCGGAAGCAGATTGAACACCGGAAACAAAATACAAATATCCGGATAAAGTAATAGTAGGATAAACTACACCATTAACGGTATTGCCATAGTCAACTGTAACAAGATCTGAAAAATCGAAAGAACTTTGATCATTATCTTTAACTGTAAATTTTTCATAATAAATAGTTGATTTTGAAATGAATTTAAAAGTAAAAGCATATCCAACCAAATCTAACGAAGAAAGAGTATAACTAGCTTTTTTTTCGCGACTCATAATAGCTGTTATTCCGTTAAAAACTGAAAAATCCGTTCCAGAATAAACATCCTTTTTTATGTAAAAACGATGAAAAGTATGAGATCCATCACCATTATTTTTAGGAATTTCATAAATTAAAGTATCATTGCCATAAGGTAATGATTCTGAAGTAGGATACTTAGGAGAAGGTACGAATAACCTTTGAGAACTATAAAAAGAATAGGAATAATCAGAATTAACAACAGTAGCATAGGAACTGACACAACAGGAAATAACAACAATTGCCGTTACGAGAGTAACGGCAACGACTTTTCTAAAATACTTCATAAATAACACCTCTTTAAACTTTCATGTCATTAAGATAATTCCGACCTTTTGAATAAACAATTTCACAATCATACATTTTACCTACCTCAAGGTCAGGCAAAGAATCAACAGAATCATTATAAACGCTGCAAACACAAGCTACATTACCTTCAACGTTAGATTCTCTTAAATTAGGTTTACGAACAAAATACAAGATACAACTTTTTACTACCTCCCCTGTTTTATTATTCGTAAAAGTACCATTCGAAAAACCAATAAGCTGACATTTCATTTTAATAACCTCATTTCATTTTTTATTTTTTATTTTAACACTTATTTAATAAGTGCCAGCTTCGTTACTCTCTGCCGAGGGGGAAAGCAGAGAGCATATAAAAGGAGTAACGGCATAACACATAATTGTGTTATTGCGATTTAAAATATAACACAAAGTTGTGCGAAAGTCAACACAAATTTGTGTTATGCAATAAAATTGTAATAATAAACAATTAAGAAAGGAAAAAAATGTGATTAATGCACAAATAATATTTAACTTTTAAAAGATAAGAAACCAAAACAAAAAAGAACAGCAACCTTACACTAAATAAAAAAGATAAAGCATAATACGAATTTATCATTTAATAAAAATTTTTGAGGTGGTATAATGAAATACATTTACACAAGAATACGTGACATGAGAGAAGACAAAGATCTAACACAAGCACAATTAGCAAAAATATTACATACGCATACAACAACATATAGAAGATGGGAAACAGGTGAAACAGAAATACCAGCACATATAATAAAAGAACTATGCAAATTTTACAATATATCAGCTGATTATATATTAGGATTTACAAACGAACCGCAGCCTTTACCCAAAAAATAAAAGGCAGGAACAAACCCTGCCTTTTAATTAGCAATACAATATATTTAAATTAGTAATAATAACGATAAATTTTCTTTTAGGTATAAAAGTTTTGTATAATTAGGGGGAGGAATAACAAAATTTTAAATCAACTTATGATTATTCGATTTCCATTAGAGGCAGTATTCCGCCGATATCAACCAAACTGTCTTTATGTAGTTCAACGCATTCAACGTTATTTCTTTTTAAAAAGTCGATAATTTTCTTATAATCGATATGGCTTTCTATTGCACCGTTGAACGCAATTTTATCTTTATCGATTTTACCGCAACAGCCACCGATGAACCCATAATTATATCCGCTCAATTGAATGGAATTTTTTGAAATGAACAAAACATCATCAAAATAATTTCCAGCGGCTGTAAAGATGGATTTATCATCGGTTATTATTGCATTTTCATTTACAACACAAATTGAACATTTGGTATAACCTTGATTTGTATTAATTATTTTATAATTTAGTTTTTCGGCAAGTTCAAGAATTTCGTTGGCTATTGTTTTTTTATTACATATTATTTTGTTTCCGATTATTGCACAATTAAGCTTAACATCATTTGGATAAATGCTATGCGGAATATCATTAATTTTAATAAAGGTAAAATCTGTCAATTCATTTTCTTTAATTGTTTGTTCTTTATGTGAAAGAATAATATTATTTCCAAAATGTAACAACTGCAAATCGCTATGAGATTTAACGGGTTCGGGAAAACGCTTGTCGGGTAAAATTTCTACGGTTTTTATTCCGATTTCATTTAATGTGGCAATTGCCGCTTTGGCATCTGCACTTATTGCGACTTCCCCTACCCTTTTTTGAGGTAAATTAGGATTATTGATACATTTCATATTATATCGATGCATTGAAGGCTTCGTTAACATTTCTTGCTCCTACGATTTCAACATTACCCTTAAACTCGTCCGCAAGTGTTTTTAAATTGTGTTTTGGAATAATTACCCTTTTGAAGCCCAATCTTTCGGCTTCTTTAATTCTTTGCTCACAATATGAAACAGCTCTTAATTCTCCGCCAAGACCGATTTCACCTATAACAAGTGTATCATCTCGTATTGGGGTATCTTTTAATCCCGAAATAAGTGCAAGAGCCACCGACAAATCAGTTGCAGGTTCATCGAGCTTTAAACCACCGACAACATTTATATATGCATCGCAGTTGCTGAAAAAGAATCCCGAACGTTTTTCGAGAACCGCAAGAAGCATCGACATACGATTATAATCAAATCCGGTTGACATTCTTCTTGCATTGCCATAATTTGAAGCGGCAACAAGACCTTGAACCTCCGCAAGAATCGGTCTACTGCCCTCCATAACACACGCTATGCAGGTTCCGGCAGTGTTTTTCGGCTTTCCGGAAATGAGCATCAAGGACGGATTGACAACCTCCACAAGCCCTTTATCAAACATTTCAAAAACACCGATCTCGTTAGTCGAACCGAAACGATTTTTAACCGCTCTTAAAATTCTATAAGACAAATGTCTTTCGCCTTCAAAATAAAGAACACAGTCAACAATATGCTCAAGAACCTTAGGCCCTGCAATATTGCCGTCTTTATTAACGTGACCGACAAGAATCGTAGGTATTCCGAGACCTTTTGCACATTGAAGATAAAGGTTGGTAGACTCTCTGACTTGAGAAATGCTTCCCGGAGAAGATGATATTTCCGAAACACACATAGTTTGAATAGAATCAACAATAACCATATCCGGCTTTGTTTGTTTTATATATTCAACAATGCTTTCAACATCGGTTCTGCACATTATAAAAAGATTTTCCGTTGATACTTTAAGCCTGTTTGCTCGCAGTTTAATTTGTCTTGCCGATTCTTCGCCCGAAACATATAAAATTTTAAGGTTTTTTCCGAGAAATTCACAGATTTGAAGCAAAATCGTTGATTTTCCGATTCCGGGATCACCGCTTAGAAGAACAAGTGAGCCTTTAACAATTCCACCGCCGAGAACACGGTCAAGCTCCGACATTCCGGTTTTAAAACGTATTTCATCATCAATATCAATTTCACCGATTGTTTGAGCAGATGCAGTGCTTGAAATACTTTTTGTTATTTTTTGCTGTTGAGGAGTGCGAATTTCTTCCTCCATTGTATTCCATTCGCCGCATCCGGGACAGCAACCGTACCACTTCGGTGTTTCATATCCGCATTGATTGCAAATATAAAGCGATTTTGACTTAGCCATTTATGAGTCCTCCGTATCGGTAAAATAATCTATTATTCCGATTGTTATCAGAAAAGCAAGCTTTTGCTGATATTTTTCATTTTTCAGATTATCGGCTTCCTGTGCATTTGATAAAAATCCGCATTCAACCATAACAGCGGGAATTTGTGCATTATGTAAAAGATATATTTCCGTTCCGCTTTGCTTAATTTCACGTGTATTATTGTTTTGCAAAACTGTAATAATAGGCATTCTGATTTTTTCGGCAAGGGTTGCTGACAATGGGTTGTTTTTTGAATAAAAAATCTGTGTACCGCAATATTTTGATTGTCCGAAATGATTTTGATGAATGCTTACGAAAACCGCATTCTCGGTCTCATTCATTATTTTGAGTCTGTTTTTTAAGTCCGAAATCTTTTTTTGCCTAACGGATTTTGCGGTTTCATCGTGAATCGAAATATCGGTATTGCGAACCAAAACAGTATTAACTCCCATTGAACGAAGCATTTCATCAAGCTTTAATGCGATTTGAAGATTTAAATCTTTTTCGAGTGTGCCGTCATCGGCAGCTGTTCCGCCGTCTATGCCGCCGTGTCCGGCATCGATGATAACAGTTTTATATTCGGTATTTTCTGCCAAAGCGTCAACAGCATTCTTTCTGATAACCCAAATCGAACCACTGATTAAAACACAAAAAATTGACAACAAAACAGCGGTAAGAGTAGTTCTGATTTTAAATTTTGATGTTGCAACAATTTTCATTCGTCACACCCCACATTATCATTTATCATAATAATATGCGGATGTGATAAAATTTTATACGGATTTGTTCTTTCTGAAATCGATATAATCCTGAAGAATCATTACCGCCGCAACCTGATCAACAACGTTTTTTCTTTTTTTACCTCTGGTATTTGTGTTATTTAAAGCGTTATGTGCACTTACGGTCGAAAGTCTTTCATCTCTCATAACGGAAGGTATACCGGTTGCTTTGCTGAGCTCATCGGCAAATAAAATGCATTTTTCAGCTCTTTCTCCAACACTTGCATTCATATTTTTCGGTAGACCAACAACAAATTCTTCAACCTCATATTCATCGGAAATTTTTTTGATTTCATCTATAAGAAGCTGCGGATTTCTTTGCGTGATAACACAAACCGGTGATGCAAGCATTTCAAATTTATCGCAAACGGCAATACCTGTTCTGACATCGCCGTAATCAATTGCCATAATAATCAAAATATCATTCCTTATTTAAAATATCAACAGCGGAGTTTGTAATTGACAAACTCCGCATATATTTTATCTTTCGCCGATTATTTCGTCAAGTAATCCTGAAAGATTATCGGCAATCTCACCCACAACATTGCTGACCGTTTCGTCATTATTATTGGATGATGATGAATAGGAACAGGAAGTACAAACAGACGGCAATGCATCGATTTTATACCAGCCCTTACCGGTTGAGTAACAGCCGGAGCCTGCAAGCTTACCCGTTACACGGCAGTAAGTTTTTTGAACTGTTTTTGAGCTTTTCGGAAATTCTTTTTCAGGCAAGCCTTCGTGAATATCATCAAAAACAGTCATAAAAATCTTTCCGGCAGGGTTAATCGAAACACCGAGTGATTCGGAATAATCAAAGCCAACCCATACAGCCGCAACATAATAAGGTGTTCCGGCACAGAACCAACGGTCTTTATCGCTGCTTGTTGTTCCGGTTTTTGCCATAATCTGGAACTTACGAACATTTGATGCTTTACCGTAATAGCTTGTATCGACAGTTTGAAGAAGCTCGCAAACGATATCGGAGGTCGCTTCGGAAATAACCTGTTCGTTTTTCGGCTGTTCATTGCTGAGAAGAACTTGAGTGCCTTGACTGTTGGTAACTTTATAATACGAATACGGATAATAATAGTATCCTCCGTTTCCGAATGTTGCATAAGCGGCTGCCATTTCAACAGTTGTTGTGCCGTTTGTGAGTGCACCTGTTGCAAGAGGCGAAAGAGCTCTGTCATATTTTTCATCGAGCTTACTCAAATGGAACCTATCTCTTAAAAATTCAAACGAATTGTCAATACCCACATCATATTGAATAATTCTCGCAGGAACGGTGTTAAGCGACTTTTGAATAGCATATTCAACGGTAACATTATTACCCGAACCGAGCGTTTTGTTAACATTATGAGGCCAAAGCTTTCCGTTAACGGGAATTGCATAGTCTTTTATTTTACTTGAATAATTATAGATATTCATTTCAATTGCAGGGGCATATGTGGCAAGAGGCTTAATAGTTGAACCGGGCTGCCTGTAGGAATTTGCTGCTCTGTTAAGACCGAGCTTACCGGTTTTTTCGCCCGCTTCACCGACAATGGCAACAATTCTTCCGTTATAGTCCATAATTGTCATTGCGGATTGAACAAGCTCGCCGTCATATGGTTCTTCCTTGCTTACAAGGTCGGGGAAATTCTTTCTGTTAACATAAATATATTCAAGCTTTTCTTGAATATCAAGGTCAACGGCAGCATATATTTTAAGACCGCCGTAAAGAAGCTTATCGCTCGCCTGCTGCTTTGAGTAGCCGTATTCTTCCATAAGGTCTCTTTGAACGCACTGTCTAACATAATCAACATAGAAGCTGTTGATAACTTCTTCGTCTTCGTCTTTAACGGCGTTTTCATCAACCTTGGGTACATATTTGTCGCTGTTGGTAAAAATCAACTCATAATTACAAGCTTCGTTATATTCTTCTTCGGTAAGATATCCCTTTTCGATATACATCATTTTTAAGCAGTAAAGCTGACGCTCTCTGTTTTTCTCCGGATTTAAAAGAGGATTATTATCGGTAGGAGCTTTTGTTATGGAAGCAATAACGGCACATTCCGCAGCATTTAATTCGCTGACATCTTTGCCAAAATATTTTTGGCTTGCCGTCTTAACTCCGTAGCAACCGTTTCCGAGGTAAAGAGTGTTAAGGTACGCTTCAATAATAGTGTCTTTATCATAGTGAACCTCAAGATTTAATGCACTCAAAATTTCATTGAATTTTCTTACGGTAGTAACAGCTCTTTTGTTTGTGATATTTTTTATAAGCTGTTGAGTTATTGTTGAACCGCCGTCACCGAAATTATTCGGAACAACAAGAACGCCGATTGTTCTAATCCAGTCAACACCCTTGTGTTCAAGAAATCTTGTATCTTCAAGAGCAATAAAAGCTTCTTTCATATACGGTGACATATCATCAAGATCAACCCACACTCTGTCTTCTTCACCGTGAAGTCTTGCAAGCTCAACCTCATTCCCCTGTGCATCATAAGCATAAATAAATGAGGTTTGATTTTGATTGGCTTTTGCTTCTTCGAGATTTACAATCAAATCTCCGTTAACGGTTGAAACAACATGAATCATAACATATGAAACAACGATTATAACCGTAAGTGCACAAATGCTCAAAAAGCCGAAAAATACCAACGCAGGCTTGCTATGCTTATTTTTCTTTTTCTTTTTTGATTTTTTGGGCACGGTATTAATATTATTTTGATTATCCAAGCTCTTAACCTCCCGTCAAAGGACTTTCCATTTTCATTTTATAATAGGAAAATTAAGTAAATTTAAATTAAATATTAATAATAACTTAAAACAGCGATTTTATTTCGGCAAGTTTATTTTGCAAATCACTGATTTCATTTTTTAAAGACTGCTCATTTGACATTTCATCTTGATTGATGGATTTTGAATCAAAAAAACATTCAACTTCATCCGAAACACCTAAAGCATTCTCAATTTTATCAAGTCTGCTTTCGATGGAGCAAAGCTTTGCCATAACAACTGCTTGAAACTCAATAAAAGAACTCATTTTAACTCTCCGTTTAGCTTATTGTGATACTTAATGCGGTTTGATATATATCCCGTTGCAGCAAGAAAAAGCAACAAAGGAAGAAAAAGCAGAATCAGCAAAACAAAACAGATAACGATAGTCAAACCTTTCCTACTCTTTTTTACTGTTGGTTCGGTAGGCTTCCATTCAAGTCTGTCATAACCGCTTTGCTCTTTTTTTATAAAATCATATATTTTTAACTCGGCATTATATGAATCAATTTTACCGTTGTAAAGCAGCGGTTCCACAAGAGATGCAGTGTTGGGTACAACCTTAACTATTTTTTTCAAATCAATATGAATTATTCCGAGAATACTGTCAATAATATTCAAAAAACCGATTGTTATCTTGTAAATGGCGGATTCGGGCGGGTATTTGCTTTCTCCTCCGAAAAGATTTAACGCAAGCTCGGTTATAAGGTCAACAACTTTTCTATCTTTGATGTCAGCATATTCGGATGGCTTCAAATTGGTTTCTTTCTTAGTCCATCTTGCAACGGTACCGATTGTAAGTGAATTTAAAAACTTAAATATAGGCTTTATTATCCACCCGAACTTATAGATAACAGATGGCTTTATGCTTATTGCAGTTGCCATATACGCAAGCTTATCGATATCCTTGCCGGCAGTTTCTATCATTCCTCGGATAACACCTATAAGCTGTTCTTCAAGGCAGGAAATCAGCTCTTTTCCTTTTGCCGCAAAGCTTTCGGGTGTCTTTATATATTCTGTTTTTACAGAGACGTTTTGCTTATTCGGCTCAAAAGTAATTTTTCTGTATGCTCCGGGATATCCTATCGGAGAACAGGTACATATATCGTAAATAACATTCCCCTTTTGGCTCTGATATGCCGAAATATTATGAATATGAGTGTGACCGGTAAAAATAAACTGAATACCGAGATCGGCAAGCTTCTCAATTCTTTTATCGTAATCTCCAAGCATATCGCCTTTGCCGATTATTTCATAAACAGGCGACGGTGCGATTAAAGGATGGTGAGTCATTGCGATAATTGTTTGATTGTCTCTGTGAGCTTCCGAAGCCTTAGCGGAAATCCAAGCAAAGCATTCTTCTGAAAAACCGCTTTTTCCGTTGAGATTTGAATCATCATTAAGAGCAAAGAGTCTGTATCCATCACAAAGCTGAAGGACATATGACATACTTTCTCTGTGAACATCCATCGCAGAATCCGGACCGAACTCACGGTACATATCATAAAGTAAATCTCTTATGGCAGCGGGTGTTTTGACTGTTTTTTCTTCGCTGTAGGAATCCGCAACCCCATCGTTCCGAAAATCGTGAGTTGCCGTTATTACATAAACCCTTTTGCCGCTGTTTTTAAGAGAACGAAGCATTTCAATAAATTCTTTATGCGAATCAAGCTCGCCATTATTCGTAAGATCACCGGAAATCAAAACAATATCGCTTGATTTATCCTCGGCAATTTGATTGAAAGCCGTTTGAAGCACTTCTCCGCTTTCCGCAAGAAGCTTTTGACTTCTCGAATTGGCAATATCATATGCACTGCCGCTGATTCCGATTTTTTTTGAATAATAATGCGTATCTGTTAAAACAGTAAGTGTAAGCGGAGCCGGATTCATTTATTTATCATTCCTTCTTGCAATTTCAACAAGATTCTTATAGCTGATAGCCATAGATTCTTTAGGATCTATTTCGCAAACATCCTGTTCAATGACAATATATTTCACACCGGATTCACGGCATTTGCGATAAATCAAATCAAGATTGAGATTGCCCGTTCCAATCTCAACAAATTTCGGAGTGTGCTCGGTTATTCCGTAATCCTTAAAATGGCAAACCTTCATTCTGCCTGCAAGCTTTTCAATATATTCGGCAGGATTGACTCCCCCAAATTGGAACCAATAAGTATCTCCGATAAATGAAAATTCTTCGGGCTTGGTATCTTCGATAAGTACATCGAAAATTCGTCTGCCGTTATCAAGTTTTGCAAACTCAAATGCGTGATTGTGATAAGCAAAGTGAAAACCCTTTTCATACATACGTTTTCCGATATCGCTTGTTATTTTTATAAACTCGTTGATGCTTTCCGTATCTTTTCTGAATTCTTCGGGCATAGCACCGATTCCTATAGTATCACAGCCGAGCATTTTATGCTCTTTTATAACGGTGTCAAGCTCATTTCTCATTCTGTCAAAAGAGGTGTGCGTAACGCAAACCTCCATATTGTACTTCTCAACAAGATACGCAACCTTATCGGCGGGAATAGGACCGATTCCCGATATTTGAATAACATTAATCCCGATATCGTTGAGGTACTTAAATGTCGCTTCACAATCTTCATATGTTTTAATATAATTACGCAAGGTATAAAGCTGTGCTCCGAGTTTAATGGTATTCATAACATCACCCCAAAATGAATTGAATATATTATATATCTTTTTTTTATATTATGCAAGCATAATATTATTATTTATCAGCGAAACAGTATTACATTATAAGTAAAGTGAGGTTTTTTTATGTTTACATTGTTAACGGAGCTTATTTCCAAAGGCTTTTTGTTTTTCGCGCTGCACATTAAACCCAACAGCACTTTTCCTCCGGCATTAACCGCCAAAGAAGAAAAAGAAATGCTGCAAAGATATAAAAACGGAGATATGCAAGCCAAAAATACCCTTGTTGAACATAATTTAAGACTTGTGGCACATATAATTAAAAAATATTATTCAAGCTCCGCCGAGCAGGACGATTTAATTTCAATCGGTACAATCGGACTTATAAAAGCAGTAAATACATTTGATGAATCAAAAGGAATCAAGCTTGCAACATATGCATCAAAATGTATTGAAAATGAAGTGCTTATGTATTTCCGAAGTCAAAAAAAGAGTGCACAGGATATATCGATTAACGAACCGATAGATTCGGACAGCGAGGGAAACCCATTAACTTTAATGGATATAATCAGCACCGAGGACACGATTGCGGAAAATATTGATGAAAGAATAACGGTTCAGAAGCTGTATAAATTCGTTGAAGAAATAGAAAGCGAAAGAGAAAAAACAATCATAATTATGAGATACGGTCTTTACGGAACAGAACCGAAAACGCAACGTCAGATAGCACAAAAGCTTAAAATTTCCCGCTCCTACGTCAGCAGAATAGAAAAAAAGGTTTTAAATGACCTTAGAGAAAAGTTTTCAAGAAACAAAAACCGAAGGCAGCTTGATGCGTGACGATTTGTCACATAGGTTGAGGAGGATAGTATGTCTTACACTTAAAAGCATTAATCTACCGGTTCGACTTTGTTCCCTTTCATTTCGGAAATATCCTTGTAATGCTTTGTATCCGGAAAGCATGATGGCAAAAGAAAAACAGCCCGCCGAAGCGAGCTGTCAGTTAATTGAACATATTAATTATTCTACAAACGGCAATAAGGTCATTCGCAATTTTGTACAACCGTAGGGTATCAGCGACAATTCTTCCATGTCTGAAACGGGAATCAAGGATTGTGGCGTTTTGGCACAAACGCTCTCGTATCCGTCTTCGAGTCCCCAATCGATCTTTTTCATTTTTGTTGTTATTGTGATCGGCGGATTATTTTGAGAAAACGGAATGCTGCTAACGGTCTTTTTTTGCACTTTAAGTGTTGCATCTGCAAAACCGTAATTCCAGTCACTGTTTGGTGCAAGTTCATAGTCGCAATACGGATACTTTCTTTCTACGCCGTCTTTTTCATATTCGTGCATGATTTTTTCGTCTTTTATAGGCAGCGAAAATACAAGGCTACCGTATTTTACATAGCTTAAATCATAGGCATATTTTTCAAAATGCGGAACAAAATCAAAAGAAATAAAAAATTCTCGTTTTTCTCCGTCCGCTATGTTAAATGCTAAATGTTTTTTGATTTCGCTTTGACCGTTAACCACAATGTTTTTTGCATCTTTCGGGAGCCTTATTTCAAATATAAAATCTTTTTTGGCATCAACAGTATATTTCAGTTTGTTCTCAAAAGGATAATTGGTTTCAAGCGTAATAGTTATATCCTCGGTTTTCAACTGACTCGGTATCGGTAAAACACTTGCCACACATTCGTCGTTATACATAAACGCAGATAATGCAAGCTTTGGCCAACCTTGATTGAAATTTGCGGTACAGCATCCGAAATTGGGTTCCAGTCCAAATAAATGGGCTTCGTTTCCGTTCGTACGGAATAAAGGCTTGCCGGGAAATTTTTGACAAGAAATTTGGTTATTCATTTGCACATACTGATGTGTCCACATATCCTCACTGATAGTCGCAGGTAGGGCGTTAAATGCCAAAACTTCCAAACGGTCAGCCCACTTTGAATCTCCTGTATATGCAAATAACAGCTCGTATGAATACATTTGCTCTACAACAGCACATAGTTCAGTGCCTTGGATAGGGGAAATTCCCGAAAGACACTCATCACCGGTAAAGACTTCTACCGCTGTGCCGTTATATTTTTTTAATACATCATATAGTTTTTCCGCAATATCCGTATATTGGGTATCGAGCAGATTGCAGCTAACCGCCTCATACTTCAACATCATCGCAAGGTTTACAATATGCGTTTCAAACGTCCATTTGTTAAGCGGACGTTTCCATTGCGGAATAAATTTCTCATAATCAGCACCCTGCTCCTTCATTATTCGGGCAAGGTCAACAAGCCAAGGTTCTTTGTATTTCTCATATATAAAATTGAGTGAAATAAAAAGCTCAAACCAACGAAATTTTCCCCAACTAAAAAGCTTGATTTGCCCATTTTTCAACAGCTCATAGTAGTTTTTCAGTATTTTGTAAACAATGGAAGGAATCCGTTCGTCGTTGGAACAGTTGTAGTAGAGCGTTAAAACCTTTGTTATGAGTTGAATCGCCCAGGTATCGTAAGTTGCTCTGTCTTCATCCGCACAAGGACATATCCAGCCATCCTGATGTTGTCTTTCGATAATTGCATCAATATATTTCTTTGCCCGTTCAATCATATCGTCATCTTGGAGAAGATATGCAAGCGGGATAAATCCGTCAAGCCAATATGGAACACGTTCCCAGCCTTCTCGGTTTCCGCCGATCCATGCACTGTCCCGAACATCCGGCCATATCTTATCAAGATTACCGCTTAATCCGTCTGCTTGCAGTTTTAATTGGCGACAGAGCCATCCGGTCGGTTTTATTTCATTTGCGGTGTAAAAATTCCATTTTTTCATTTTGTTTGCCTCCGTTCGACTTGTTTGGTATATTGATTTCAAATCCTCCCGACAGGATAAAGCTCCTGATCAACCGAAAATATTGCCTCATAAGACAGATAGCATTATATAACCTTTGATGTTATATAAAGAGGACTATTTAAGCGATAACCACGGATAACTATGGATAATTATATGCCACAAATCAACTTTTGTCAAAAAATGATTATTTACCGTTCGAAAAGCAAAAGAAAAAGCCTCGAAATCGTTATATATCAACAATTTCAAGGCTTTTAATTTGGCAGGGGCAGAAGGACTTGAACCCTCGGCACGCGGTTTTGGAGACCGCTGCTCTACCAACTGAGCTATACCCCTATGATTATGGTGGGCCATCAGGGACTCGAACCCCGGACCGACCGGTTATGAGCCGGTTGCTCTAACCAACTGAGCTAATGGCCCTTCTGTTTTGCAACGATAAATATAATATCAAAAAGATTTCGATTTGTCAACATTTTTTACAATTTATTTTTAAAAAACTTTTACAATTAAAAAGCAAGGTTAAAACAATCTGTTTAAAGACTGGTAAATATTCTTTTTCCGGAACTTGAAAAACATTCTGATAAGCACAATATTCTCAGAAATCACAAAAATTCAGCCGCAGGCATATGCTTACGGCTGAGCTGTTTTTTATGTGTTGTTTTTCAAAGTCCAAAATCGGCAAGGTCGGGATATGTTGCCAATTCCGGTGTGGCAGCGGATGAATAATGACCCTCCAACGCATCATCATGTCCGCCGTCTTGCCACCAATATGTTATATTCTTCACACTGTGATTGGTGATTTTAATGATGATACAGTTGTTACCGCCCGATTTTGTTAAATTTACATTGATTATTCCGTTTCCTCTGAGATAGATATTTTCAATGGTATAATCTTCGCTCACAAATTGCTCTATACATTTTGCACCGCCTAATTTTTCAAACTGCTCCACGCTAATTTCAGTGCCGCCGTATTCTCTTATTCCGTCCGGCGTATCATAGTAAAAATACGGTTTGTTTGTGTGACCCGTTCCGTCAGAGAAAGCGTCATATGCGTTCTGCTTGGCAACAAGAGAATTTGAATGAGCCGTTATTTTTTTATTCTCAAAGGCGTCAAGGGCGGAGGCGGAAAAATCGGAAATAACAGAACATTCACCATCGGAGACACCGACAAAAAGTGCAGGATATACGGAAGTATAGTATTCAGGTATTTGAAAATAATCATGATATTGACAGGTTAAGATTTCACCGAATGACCAGTATTCGGTTTCATTTTCGCTAACCTGCGTAACACTACCGTCATCGGAAACAAACCAAACTTTTCCCTTGTAGTTCGTTTCGTCTTCTTCACTTACTTTTTCTTGACTTGTGACAGCAAAAGCCTCAAAGGTTCCATTTCGATCAAAATCGCTGATGTGCATTGAAAGCAAATCGTCCTCGCCCACCGCAGCAATCGCTTTGGTTTCGAATGCTTCGCATTCCGCTTTTTTCTCCGTAAGATTTATTGAAAGCTCCTCAGAAAGATATTCCCAAGAATTTTCCTTAACGCATTCTTCCTCAAAGTCCTTAAAAGTGCCATCACCGACGAGTTTTTTCATGCTTTCATTAAATTCTTTTTCATATTCTGCCGAATACTTGTAAACAAGCTGTTCATTCTCCCACACTTTCGGATCAACATCCCATTCATCGCCCGAAAGAGTTCCAATGGTTTGGAATCCCTCGGCACTTGCTTTAAGGCACACGCCCTCATGATATTGCAACGTACCGAATGTATGCCCATTGTCGATAAAATAAAGGATTCCGCTTTCTTCCGAAAAATATATTTCTTCCGACAGCATAGTATGTTTCATAGGAATTATAACACTAAATCCGTCATGCTCTCCATAAGACATAATATATGTTTTGTGGAATTTGCCGCTTCTGCATATAACCTCGGGAATACCGTTTTTATCAAGGTCAACAACAAGCACGGAATTGGGGGTTCCCTCGGAGTCAGGAGTTTCGGAAATTTTCCGAACAAGGAAAGCCGCATATGTTTCTCTCGCCGCTTGTAAGGTTTCCTCCGGATTTAACACCTCCTGCGTTGTCGTTTCTGTAACTGCTTCGGTCGTGCTTTCAATTTGGGTGTCGTCCTCCTTTTTACAAGCGGCAAAAGAAAGACACAGTGCGAAAGTAATCAAAATCGCTATTGCTTTTTTCATTTTTCACGCAACTCCTTATCATACGAACATTGTTATTAGAGTTCAAATTTCAATGATTTTAATTTGGAAATTTCTCGATCAATATCTTGCTGTGTTTCCTTTTCTGAGAATTTTCTCATATTTTCATACTCTTTAATTTTCGCATTTCGAGCAAGTTCAAATGTAGTTTTGCAATTTTCATATTCCTTTTGCGTATAATTTCCTGTTTGAATTTTTGCCTTTTGTTGTTCATATGATGCAACCAAATCGTCGGAATATTGATTGCTCACATAAATTGAAGCCAAATCATCTGCTTTATCCGTGAGACCCGAAGATTCCATCATTAAATCATAACCAGCAAGTCCGATTCCGAGTAATCCGCCGGTTGCAGAAGTCGAAAGAAGATCAAGCGCCTCGTCTATGCCTTGGTTCATTGCAAAATCAAGCGTATTTTCAAGAATCATTATACCTTTATTCTTATAATCTGCTTCAAGTTGCTTTATATAATCGATGATTTCAGGGTTACCATTAACACTTTGTAATGAAGTTCTCATCACTTCAAGCTTTGCCAAAGTTTCGGAGTAATCGGAAATAATTATATCAAACAACTCAACTCCCTTCGATGAATACTTTAATGTTTTTCCTAACTTTTCAAAATAATCCGGGCTACAGTCTTTAAGATACTTATATTTTTCTCCGCTTTTTTCTAACAATTCAACTATATCGTTATAATTTTTTATAGGATCTGTCAAATATAGTTTTAGTTTATCAATTACATCTTGCTCGAATTCAAGATCAATATCATTGCAATCAACAACTGTCAGAATCTGTTTTTTTACCAATTTGTCATTAAAGTCGTCTACAAAGTCGTCTGTGCCGCAAAACTTATTTATAAGAGCAGCCAACCCTTCGGTAATTCCTCTTGTTGCTCCGAAAATTATCGCATCTTTTGTTTGACTTCTGCTATCGAGAAATTCATCTGTAAGATTATAATCATTCAGATTCGGTAAATTGGAATAAAAATTTTTTTCCATAATTCCTTTCTCGTTTCTTTCATAAATTTCTGCAATATATGAAAGAGCCGATGAAAGATTTGCCATATCGTTTGCACAATTATTTATGTTTGTACAGACAGCACTTCTTGACAAAGCGGCACTGATTTTTGATATAATCGACCATCCGGTTGACCTTATCGCATTATTTGCTTGCGAAGATATTGATTTCAAATCATTATGTATTTTATCAAAATCATCTGCCAGTCCGATCAATTTATCGATGCTTACTTCAAAA
Organism: uncultured Clostridium sp.; assembly: GCA_964571095.1. Taxonomy (GTDB): domain Bacteria; phylum Bacillota; class Clostridia; order Oscillospirales; family Acutalibacteraceae; genus CAG-177. The sequence continues at coordinate 72,106 of CAZNAC010000006.1, forward strand.
TCCGTCATATTATCTCTCCAATCATCCGTGGATTTTTCTTTGCCTTAGTTTAACATTATCTTTTCAGAAAACAGTGTAAAACTGACTAATTGCAGATTTTTGAGGATAAAATGCTATTCGCCTATCTTTTTTCAGCGGCGGACGGTTTTAATCCGCCGCTGAAAGTCATTTATTTCTGAACAATATTCGGTAATGTTCCGAAAAGTCCTTGGAAGAAAGCGACAAGCTTATCAAAAAATCCGGCTTTAATTTTTACCGTCTCGGTTTTGGATTCGTGGAGTATATTTCCGTTGTCATCGATAAGCTTTATTTGAGCCGTGAAATTCTCGGTAGCATTTTTAACAGTACAGCTTTCTCCCGAACCTTTATACCTACCATTGATAAACCAACTTACGCTCGCACCGTTCGGAAGTACACCGTAATCGGCATAAAACTTAATTGTCGTCTTATATTTTTCGGTACGTTCTGTAACATATCCGGAAATTTCAGGCTTTGCCTCTCCCGATAATATATATTGTGCCGTAAATGTCTTTCCGTTCACATCGTCCATGGTATTCGGCTCAACATTCCACCCGTCAAACACATATCCGGGCTTTTGTGGTGCTGTCGGCTTTTGAATCTTTTCATTAAACCTTGTCGGAACAACTTTCATTGTTTCGCCATCGAGCCATGAACCGCCATTTGCATTAAATATCGCATTATAGCTGTTTGCTTCCCAAATTGCCGAAAAAGTTGTTCCGTCTGCAGGCATTGTTCCGACTTTCGGAGTCCAACCCTTGAATGTGTAGCCTGTCTTTGCGGGTGCTTCGGGAGCTTCAATCGCTTCGCCGTAATTTGCTTTTACGGTTGCTATCGTGTGTCCGTTTTTGAAACTTCCACCCGCTGCATTAAAGGTAGCTATGTATTCATTGATTGTCCACATTGCCGTTACAGTTTCACCGCCGAGAGGCATTGCAAATGTGTCGCCCGCATTAAGAATCGTTCCGTCTGCTCTTTGCCAGCCGGCAAATGAGTAACCTGACTTTTTGGGAGATGCGGGAAGCGTTACTGCTGAATTATAGTCTTGTGTGATTGCATTAACAGTGCTGTTACCCGTGTTTTCAAAAGTGATAGTATAACTATTTGCTTTAAAAATCGCATAATATACAAGGTCGCTTTCAATCACAGTGGGAATAGTATCGGGTTTTGTTGCTCCTTGTGTTTCCGACCAGCCTTCGAAAGTATGACCTTCCTTTTGGAGTCCCCCGGGGGCGGTGATGCCGGCACCTTTATGAGTAAATACGGTGATTTCTCCGATTTTTTCGTCATTTGTTGTTCCGCCTTCGGTATTAAAGATGACTTTACAATAGTCAGCCTTTCCGAATTCTTTGATGTATTTTCCTGTTGTTTCATCACGAATCACTTTATCTCCGGAAATATACACCTCTGCGTTAGCAACGGAATACTTTTGACTATTCGGCTCAACAGTCAAAACATATCTATAATCGATCTCCTCAGACAACTCAAAGCTGTCGCCCTGTGCCATTGTAACATATTCCGAATCGCCGTTTTTAACCTGCCATTCGCCGGAAAAATTAACTTGTTCTTTTTCCGGATATATTTTTGAAAAAATCGGTATATTATTCGGACTCTCGCCCGCCCTCGGACCTGTAATATCAACTGCAATTGTCTCAATTTCAATCGGTTCAAGTGCACTAAAAGTGATTTTAATGACATTGTTTTCCAATTTCACTTCCGAAGCATCAATACCCGTCTGCAAGCTGATTTCGGTACTTTCATTAGTTTCATACAGCTCATTAACATTCAGCGGTATTATGAGCGTGTATGATTTTTTTGCATCAAATTTGCTGATTATCTTTGTTTCATTGCCGACCTCAATCCATTTTACGGCACTTTGGTCAACACTCAGCAAATTTTCCTTGTCGGAGTTTACGGCAATTCCGTCAACGGTGGCTGTCTCTTCGATAGCAGGAGCGGTTATTCCGCTGACGGAAATACTGTTAATTTTCATTGCCGTAAGTGGTGAATAAACAATTGTCAGCTCGCCGTTTTCAAGCACTATGTTGTCGTCTGAATTTAAATTTTCAGCAAAAACATATCCTTTTTTCGGAGTAACATTGCAAGAAAATTTATAATATTTGTTCGGCAAAAATACGGTTTCGGTTTCGCTCAACGCTGAATAATTCGTGTTGTTGGCGGATGCCATCCAAGTTCCGCCCGAAACAACACAATTAACATTTGAAACCGTGGGAGCAACAATTGATTTTCCGAGACTGTAATCAAGTTCGGCATTGACAGTATCAATCTTCTTTTTATTTACTGCGTCGAAATTAACAGTGAATGATACTTCGGTATCCGATATACTCAGTATTTGTGCATTTTCGACTTGGAATGTATCCGCAAACAAATATTCTGAGCTGTCGCTTTCATTTATTTTTGCGGTAATGTCAACCGAATAGCTTTCTCCGAAATCAAACGAGGTGATTTCTGCGGTATCACCGTCTTTATGCCATTTGTATTCTACGGAATAAACGCTGTCTTTTACTTTGTTTCCCCATCCGGTAATCAAAGACAGCTTCGCTTCTCCGGGCGTTTGACCGTCTTGCGAAGCCATTGCTTCAAAGTTCGGAGCGGTAATTACCAAATTTGCGGAAGTGATTGTCTGATTTTTTTCAACACCGGTAACCGAGATATCATCGAGCAAAAGTCTGCGGAAAGAGTCCGTGCAATCATAATGTCGGAACACAAGCCGAAAACTTTCATGAGCTCCTGTCATGGGATCGAGATCAAGATTGTACTCTCTGAATTTATAGGCTTCGAGCGTAAATTCGGCACTTGCACAATTTGTTGAAGCAACACATTCCTCGGCAATTTTTGAAGCCTCGGTTTCATTTCCGAAATAGGTATAAACCCGATAATGCTCATTAAAGAAATCACTGTCTATTCCGCCGGCAAACCAAGTTGCCTGAAGATTTACAAATTCGCCGATATTTATCACGGGACTTATCAGAAAATTGTCGGATTTAAGATCTTTGATAAAATATGACATCGAGCCTGCCGAGCAGCTTCCGCTGTTAGCTCCTATTGTACTTATATCCCAAGAAAAACCATCGTTGTCCTTGTCGTACTTCATCCATTTTGTGTCGAAATCTTCGTTTTCAAAGGTTTCGGTGAAAATATCAACCTTTTGACTGAAATATTTTTCAATTTTAATCAAGTCGATTTTCAACACTCGTTGGTCACAATTGTGATGTCGAAACACGATTTGAACCGTCTTTCCGGCGTATTCTTCCAAATCCACCGTGCGGTATTTGTAATTATTATACCCGCCCTCAATCATTACCTCGTTTTTTATTGCGGTCGTACTTGTAACGAATGAATCTATGTTGCTCAATGACAGCTTTGCTCCGCTTGAAGCATCATAAACATAAACCGAATATTCTTCGCTCATAAGATATTGTGAATTTGCACCCACATACCACGAAAGCCGTAAATTCGGGAACTTACTGCTGTCGCCTATATCGGGAAGCTCAATCGGAGGACTGATTGCATAATTGTCAAGACCGGTTACATCTTCGGAGCTTGAATACATCAGCCATTCTCCGTCCTTTGACTCATATCCCGAAGCAGTCGATTTTTCAACAATCCAGTTTTTTTCATCACCGTCTCCGTCTATAAAAGACCAGCCGGAACGCTCTTGCTCGGTTTCAAAGGAGGTTTCATAAACCGTCATGCGGTTTACGGCACTGACCGTCAGGAACGGAATCATTGTTCCGGCAAGAAGCAATACGGCAAGAAATGCCGTTATTATTCTTTTGTTTTTCATCGCTTTTCCTCTCTTATTTAGTCGTCTGTTTAATCTTCCGTAATCACTTTAAGAATATGTTGCTGTTTCTTCATATTCAATCATAAACTCGTCCGCTTTTCCTTGGTATTTTATCGTAACAAAAGCATAACCATTTCTGCCATCTTGAACTTCACAAGTTGCATCACTTTGTCTGGCACTAAATGTTTCGGTATGTTCATCTGTAAATGTTACTTCAAGCGTAACTTTTTGTAACACTTCTTTTTCGGTCGGAAGTTTATCAAACACGATTCTTGAACCTCCGGAGGTTGAGTTGGTAAGATAGCCGTCTTTTTGGTTTACCACCCTGATTTTGCTAACCTTTGGTGCAGAAGTTGTTGGTATTTCATATGCAATCATAAACTCGTCCGCTTTTCCTTGGTATTTTATCGTAACAAAAGCACTGCCATCTTTACCATCTCGAACTTCACAAGTTGCATTACTTTGACCGGCACTAAATGTTTCGGTATGTTTATCTGTAAATGTTACTTCAAGCATAACTTTTGGTAACACATCTTTTGCGGTCGGAAGTTTATCAAACACGATTCTCGAACCTCCGGATGTTGAATTGGTAAGATAGCCGTCTTTATCTTTGTTTACCACCGTGATTTTGCTAACCTTTGGTGCAGAAGTTGTTGGTGCAGAAGTTGTTGGTATTTCATATGCAATCATAAACTCGTCCGATTTTCCTTGGTAGTATATCGTAACCAAAGCATTACCATTTCCGCCATTTTGAACATCACAAGTTGCATCACTTTGACTTGCCTGAAATGTTATGGGATCTCCGTTTTTAAAGATCACTTTAAGCATAACTTCTTGTAACACTTGGTTTGCTTTCGGAAGTTTATCAAACACGATTTTCGAACCTCCGGAGGTTGAGTTGGTAAGATAGCCGTCTTTTTGGTTTACTACCGTGATTTCTTTAATTTCTCCAAGAGAAACATCTACATTTATTATTGAATCAAAAGTTATTCCATTAAAATCTGCCGAACATTTAATATTTGTTGGTTCGATCTTGGCAGGATTGACGATGTACTCAACTACAGAAGAGGTTGTATTTTCACCAAGAATAACTCCTGTTCCATTATCTATTGTCCATCGTATGTTTTTCCACTTACCACCTCTTGGAGGATCATTTATTATATTTGCTCTTCCAGTTATATCAGTAGAAATTATGGTGTCACCTTCTATTATAAGTTCAACTGCTTCAACATTAACGCTTACATCTTTTGTTATTCCGCCATATGACACCTTAACACTTTGATTACCACTTTTTTCTTTTTTATAGCCGCTTATTTCATAATCGGTAACCTTTTCAGATGTGTCATTGCTATATTTAGCAGTAACGGTCAAATTGAGATCGTCACCCTGGTAAAGATCATTTGCGTTATTTACCGTCACCGACAAATCGGTCACTTTTTTCGCCTCATCACCTTTTACGGCCACTTTACATTCAGCTGAATATTCGTTGCCTTTATATTCAAATGATGCAGTTATTGTCGCATCTCCTTTACCTACCGCAGTTACCTTTCCGCCATTTACACTTGCAATACGAACATCCGATGTTTTCCATACAACCGTTACATTTGAAGGTGAGCAGTCACATTTAAGTGTCTTTTCCATATTTGATTTTGAACCGTAAGTATATAGAGTTAATGACGAATTATTCAATTTAATTTCGGGAGTTTTTGCCGTGATTTTGCATTTGGCTTCGGGATAAGCTCCGTTTTTGACCTTGATGTAACCGTCCTTGACAACCTGAGCGGTTACAGTTTTTGTCGATGCGTTTGTAACCTGAATCTTTTCGCTCTTTCCGTTACTGAATTTGACGGTGTATTCAATTTTACTAAGCGGAATTTCATCGCCGATATAATATGTTCCGTCTAAAGCTGCTGCCGTCGCACTTGTAGCTTTAACCTCGGCTGCCTTTACGACAACCGATATGCTTTCCGAGTTATATCCGTTGCTCACGGTTATGGTTGTCTTACCTGCCGCAACACCGGTCACCGTCGCCTCATAACCGTTAGCGGTAATTTTGGCAATGCTTGTATTTGAAGATTTCCATGTTACCTTGTATTTGGAAGTTACCGAAACAATTTTATCCTGACCGACGGTGATTTCGATTGAACTTGTATTAACCGAAAGAACCGGAGGCAAATAGATAACCTTATAGGTGGTTTTCTTACTCTTGTATTCAACGGTTACTGTTTTTTCACCGGTCTTGTTTATATCTCCGGAAAGGGTGTATTTGCAAGCGTTTGTGACATCTTTGCTTCCCGCTTCCAGATGTGCCAGCACCTTTAATCCGCGAGGTTCAAACTTTTCTCCGACGGAATATTTCTGCGAGCTTTGGTTCTCTATCTTAACTTCTATACTTTTTACGGGAAGCTCTTTAACCGTAACAACGCATACAACGGATTTTCCGCCTGCCGTAGCGGTTATCTTGGCCTCTCCTTCTTTAACAGCCGTAACAACTCCGTTGGCAGTAACCGTTGCAACGGAAGGATTTGATGACGACCACACAATATTTCCGTTGGTTGCATTTGCAGGCTCAACGGTTGCGGAAAGTCGTCCCGAACTGCCCTCATTAAGTGAGAGCGTTGTCTGACTAATAACAATTTCCTTGACTTCAATCGCCGTATTTGAAACATCAACGGAGCAGGTCGCCGAAGCGGTTTGCCCGTATGCGGTGATTTTTGCGGTTATGGTTGTGCTTCCTTCTTTAACAGCCTTAACAACACCACCCGAAGAAACGGTTGCAACCCTGCTGTCAGAGCTTTTCCAAGTAATGTCTCCGTTTGAAACATTCGAGTTTGCCTTGAGAGTTTCGGAATTGCCCACTTTGAGCGAAACCGATGTCTTGTCGAGAGTAAGCGAAAGCTTTTCAATCGTAACCGAATAAGATGCCGTTTTATTAACACCGTTTTCCGAATATGTAACCTTAATCTGCATACTGCCGGTACCCTGTGCTTCGGTTTCACTAAGGGTACAGCTATTTGTTACATCGCGTTCACCGCCATTTGAATATGAAGCCACGACCTTCATGCCGGTAGTTACAATTTTTTCGCCGGGTTTATAAGAACGCTTATCCGGTTTTCTTTCAATGGTAATGCTGAGAAGTTCAACTTGAGTATTATCATCGTTAGCATTTTCATTACCGCTTGAAACAACAATTGTAACTTTTTCTCCCTGTTTCAGCTTTGTTCCTGCGGCTTCGCTTTGCGAAATAACCGTTCCTTTTTCAACTGAAGAATCCTTTTTCATATTGACACTTACAGCAAGTCCGGCATCAGTAAGTGCCTTTTTCGCAGCGGACTGTTTACTTCCGACAACATCGGGAACAATAACTGTTTTACCCTCGGAAACGGTGAGTGTAACTTTTGTTCCGGTTTTTACATCGGTACCGCTCTTTACGCTTTGTGCAAAGACAACGCCTGCTTTATATCTGTCATTTTCTTCAAGCTTGATATAAACATCAAGTCCAAGCTCTTTAAGCGTTGCTTCCGCCACCGATGATTCCATCATAGTAACATCGGGCATCTTCTGCATAAGCTCGCCTCTGTTCACAATAAGCTTAACCGTATCGCCCTGATGACCAACAGTCTTTTCGGGCGGATTTTGACCAACTATTTCATCAACGGGTATTCCTGCGTTGTAAACAAACTGCTGTTTAACATAAAGTTTAAGGTCGTTTATTCTTTTTTCTGCCTCGTCATATTTTAAACCTACAAAATTCGGAATGATAACTTCTACCGTCTTGTCGATTTTTCTGCCACCGATGCTTACAACAAGCTCAACCTCTGACGACTTTTCCAGTGCACCGCCGTTTTCGTCGTTAGGTCCGTAATTCTGAGAAATAACGCAGCCGGGTGCTATCAATGTGCTTTCTTTTTCTATTATTTTGACAACAAAGCCTGCATTTTCAATTTCGCTCTTTGCCTGATCAAGCTCAAGTCCGACAACGTCCGGAACATATCCTATACCGTGTCCGTCACAATAAACAAGGTCAACCGCCGAACCGTTTAAGACAACATTGAAAGCATCGGGGTCCTGTGTTAATACAGTGCCTCGGGGAATGGCATCACTTGTTCTTTTATCGGCAATTTGGGGTAAAAGATTGATACTGTCGAGCTTTTTTTCTGCCTTTTCAAATTTTGTTGAAACAACGTTGGGTACTAAAACATAGCCGTCCGGCACATAATAATCGTTTCTGAGCTTTGATTTCGGGCCGATAACGCCAAAACCCAAAAGAACACTCAATACAATGACACAGCTAAGAGCGGCAGGAATTCCTATTTTTGCCCAAAGAGGCCACGTCAACGGATCGATTTTTTTAATCCCGCTTCTTCTTCTTTTTACAGGTTCTTCACTCAACAGTTCGCCTGCAAGTGATATCATATCGGGTGTTCTGTCCTCAATCCGAACATTCATTGCGTTATAGATAGCATTCTCTCTTTTAGGATCGATATCTTTAACAAATTTCTTGATAGGAATCAACATATCTTTATGATTCTTTTCTAACTGTGCACGACGTTCCATTGCATCGGGCGGCGTTTGTCCGGTTACCATTCTGTAAAGGCAAGCACCTACAGAGTAAACATCGGTATGCGAACCCTGATCTCCTCTGCTTCTGTATTGTTCTTCGGCAGAATAACCGGGCTTGATTATAACTGTTAAGCTCCTGCTTCTCGATGTTGTTGCATAGCGAGACGCACCGAAATCAATCAATTTAACCTCGCCTTTGTCAGTTAAAAAAATATTGTCCGGAGCAATGTCACGATGAATTATTCCTTCATCATGTACTCGATTTAGTGATTCAATTATTGGCATTAAAAGCTGAATAGACTCCTCAACAGGTATGGTTTTTTCTCTTTCCAAGCGTTCTGCCAAGGTTTCTCCGCAAAGATATTCCATTGCGATATACGCCGTGCCGTGCTCATTGAAGCTATCAAAAATTTTAACAATACCGTTTTCGTTTCTGAATTTTGCAAGACGCTTTGCCTCGGCAACAAATTTTTCGAGACCGTCATTAAACTGCTTTGTCTTATCTCCGGAAAAAACGGTAACCTGTGTTTGACCGGCTGCTCTTGTTGAAAATTCACTCGGTAAATATTCTTTTATGGCAACTTTGTTTTCAAGCACTGTATCCCATGCAAGATATGTAACGCCGAACCCTCCATATCCTATAACCTTGCCAATAACATATTTATCATGAAGAATTGTTCCGGGATACATATGAAGTGCATTTTCAACCTCGGCTCCGACGGTAAACCCGCAATTCGGGCAAACATCGTATTCCTCCGGATATAATTCCATACATCCGAGGCATCTTCTTTTACCTTCGGCGGCAAAGGTCTTTGATTTGCTCACTCCGGAATATAGCCCTTGAGTAAGATCTCCGTGAATGGACATATGACTTCCGGTTTTTCTGCTGCTATTATTTTTACTCACTTCATTCACTCCGTTTCGGAAATATCAAGTATAATTTCGCTTCCGCGAGATAACCTTTTGCCGCTCGGCTCACTCTGCCACACAACATACGACTTTTCATTTGCAGTTACATCAGGGTTTTTCAGCGTTGATGAAATTCCGAGTTTCATCAGCTCCTGCCTCACGGAATAATATGGCTTTCCGTAAAAATCGGCGATTTCAACCGTTTTTTGATCGTTGACGGTAAGGGTAACAACAGTCCCCTTTTGCACAAATGTCCCTACAGATATGCTTTGATCCGTCACCACATTTTTGTCTACTGAATCATCTTCTTTGTAGCTCAGTTTCCACATCAGTCCGTTATCATCAAGTATTTTCTTTGCTTCGTGTAACGGGAGGTAAGAAACATTCGGCATATAACAACCGCTTTCGCTTTTATTGATAACAACCGATATAACCGTACCCGCCCTTTCGGATGAATAAGCATTCGGCGTTTGAGAAATAATAACTCCGTCTTCTTTTTTCGGATTGTTATCATATTTTTCTATAACTACATAAGCTCCGGTTTCTTTAAGCCTTTCCTTTGCTTCTTCATATGTTTTACCGATAAGATTGGGGATTGTTATCTCATTTGATGTTAAAATAGAACTATTACCGCTGCTGATAAAAAGTGTGATTTCGCTTCCCTTTTCAAGTTCAACACCGGCTTGTACGCTCTGAGCAAAAACAACATCTCTGTAATAATCTGAGTTTTTTTCTTCTTCTATTCGAACGACAAAGCCTAGTTTTTCAAGAGCTTCTCTTGCACTGTCAACACTGAAGCCTTTGACATTACGGACAATATCAGTTCCGGAGCCCGAACTTACCACAACATGAACAATCGAGCCATATCCAACCTTTTCCATAGCTGACGGGTGCTGTGACAGTATTATATTTTTGCCTACGCATGGGTTTTCCGCTTTGTATTCTATAGATAAAATCAATCCGTTTTCATTTGCTCTTTTTAAAGCTTCATTATAATTACTTGAAAGAAAATTCGGCACAGAAACTTTACCGGTTTCGATTTCATAAGCAATGTTCACATTTGCTTTCGGTACAATTATTCCTGCAAGTGAAAGCAAAGTTACAACCACCATTGCAACACACGCAATTCCGCTTGTAATCAAAATTCGGAATTCCGATTTTGAAGAATCAGCTTTTTTTATGGTACTTTTACGCCGTTTGAATTTGTGGTCTTCAAGTAATTCACCGATAAACGTAATTATGTCAGGTGTACGATCTTTTTGACTTAACTGTGTCGCATTCTTCAATGCTTCCAACGCAAAACCTTTTATCTTGGATTTGCAGTTCGGCGGAAATGTCAGCGAATCCTTACCGCTTTTCTCTATCGAAGCATATCTTTTACACGCATCTACCGGTTCCGCCGAAAAAACTAAACGCCACAATACCATCGCTAAAGAATATACATCTGTTGATGAATCGCAAATATTTATATTTCCGTATTGCTCAAACGCCAAATACGGTTTTTTACCGAACCCATCGTCAATCGAACGAACTTTGGTTTTTAATTCATTTTCCGCCTTACCCGGCCAAAGCAGTTTAGCCTCACCGCTTTCAGTTATCCAAATATTCTCCGGAGTAACATTGAGAAAAATAAAGGCGTAATCATGCAAATAGCTGAGTGCTTCACCGATTTGAAGAACAATAGAAAGTGAATCATTGTATTCTATTTCATTCGTATTTTCAGCGATTAATTCTGAAAGCATTTTACCATCTTCAAACGTAGCAACGGCATATGCCGTATTTTCAAATTCAAACACATTTTGAATTTGAATGATGCTGTTATGATGAAATCCCGAATATGTTTCAGACTCTTGTAAAAATTTTCCAAGTCCAAACTCATAAATGCTTTTACATGGTTCGGAAAAAGCAATCACTTTATTATCGGCAATTCTCGTACAAAGATTTTTCGGCAAATACTCGCGCAAAAAAACTCTTTGTGCGGAAATTTCGTCATATCCGAGATACGTCGCTTGATAACCGTCATAATGAATCAATTTGCCCAAAATGTAACGATTATTAAGCTTTTTACCCGAGTGTGAGAAAAGCGGTAGATTTGTTATGGGTTTTTTCGGATAACTGCAATGCGGACACTTTTCATCATCATAATTGCAGATTCTCATACATCCCATACATCTGCGTGCTCCTCCTCTTTCAAGAGCAATTGTATTTTCTTCTTTGAAAAGCATTTGCGTATGAATATCTTTTTCTATCATTTAATTCACTCTCGTGCAGTTTTTATTTTGATTCAAAAATATAGTTTTTTATTTGAGATTCGATAAACGCCAATTCCGAGTATCCATAATCCTCCGACACATAGCGTTTAAGTGCATCTTTGTTTATCGGAAGAGCATGTTCAGAATTACTGCTGCCAAAAACTGTTGACTGTGCATTATCCGAGAGCATAAATGTCAGCAAACGATATGCCGCTGCATCTTTGTCTTCATCCACGGCATTTACGCTCCAAAGTGTTTGATATTTGCATAGAACGCTTTTTTGATTGATTTTTACAACCTTATAATTTCCCGCCTCATTCGCAAGGAGCTTACGGCAATCAAAATATTCTGATGTATCGGAAAAATAGAAAGCTGCTTTACCCTCCGCAAATTGTGCAACATTCCCCTTAATTACACTGCCACTTATTCCGACTTCAAAAATATCGGTAAATTCTTTTTGTAAATCAGCGTTAATCACGAGCTTATTCTTATCGGAAATATGCTCCTTGATTTCATCAAACGATGTAATTGAATCGGCGGTAAACGATGGTATTAAATTTGTATTAACATACAGAACCGGAACATTAAAGCTGCTTGGAAGTTGCTTGTGTTCGGGAAAATAATCGTTGTAATTGTCAATAAAATTACAATCGCTGAAATTACTTGAGGTTAACAAATTGATAAGAAAATATATCTTATTGTTTTCCGGATAAATAACTTTTCCGAGATCTGCCGTCTTGTTTAGATCTTTAAAGCTTAAATTGTTGCTCATAAAAAGATTCGGTAACTTTTCGGATTCAAACGCCGAATCAAGCCGTGCATAATATTCTTTTTCAGAAAATGATTTTAAGTCGATTTTAATATTACTGTATTCCTTGGTAAATTTATCTACAACCTGCTTGTATGCCGTTTCTGTGCCGCTTCCCTTATCAGCAATTATCCAGACCTCAATTGTTGCAGGCTTAAGTGTAACATCTTCTTGCTTCTTTTTTACATTCAAAGAAAAAACAGTTGCAGCACACGATAATACAATAAGGAGAGAAAGTATTCCGATAAGTCTTTTTGTCTTTTTTGTTCTTTTTTCCTTTTTAAGAGATGTTACTTTTATTTCTTGATTAAGCGATTTTTCAAATTCGTCAACACTTTCAAATCTTAAGTGCGGCTCTATTGCCATCGCTTTCAAAATAGTATCATTTATATGTTGAGGTAAATCCTTAATTATTTCTTTGGGTTCTTTTAATACATCAGCAATTTTTCTGTTTGTTGACTCATCGGGCTTAACACCGGTCAACATATAATAAAGCGTTGCCCCCAAAGCATAGATATCAGTCTTTGGACCTTGTTCGCTTATTGAATCATACTGTTCCGGAGGAGCAAAGCCCGGTTTCAGAATAATTGTTCTGACCTCCGCTTCTTCGGCAGAAAATCTTGCCGCTCCGAAGTCAAACAATTTAACTTTACCGTCTTTACAAATCATTATATTGTCAGGACTGATATCTCGGTGTATTATTCCGCTCTCATGAACATCTTTAAGTGCTTTCCCGACTTCGGCTATTATTTCAAGACTGCGCTCAAGTGATATTTTACCGTTTTCCTCAATATAATGAGCAAGTGTGTTACCGGGCATATATTCCATAACAAAGTAGGCAGTATTATTTTCCTCAAAATATTCGTAGACATTAACAATATTTTTGTGTCCGCTGAACTTTGTCGTGTTTCTTGCTTCATCAATAAAACGAGTTAATCCGAATTCAAATTCTTTTTTCTTTGAGCCTGAAAAAAGAATAAGTTTACTTGTACCGGGAATACGATTTACTATTCCGCTCGGATAATATTCTTTGATGCAAACAACTGATTCAAGTTCTTTGTCCCACGCAATATAAGTAACGCCAAAACCTCCGTATCCCAAAACATTTCCAATTATATATCTGTTGTTGAGAATGATTCCCGGATATAATTGATAGGGTTCTTTTGCGGTTTTTCCATCATAATATCCGCATTCGGGGCACATACCGAACTCATCATCATACATCTTGAAGCATCCGCCGCATCTGATTTGCATTTTTGACTTCCTCCATGTACACTTGTATTATGTATAGTCTTCCCAAGAAAATTTATCGCCAACAAAATGTATAAAAGCGAACTCACTTTCACCCAATGTAATCATGTCGTAATCGAAAATCTCTTTAAACACCATTACAAGCTCATTATTGACATATGTTAGGCCGCTGCTTTCACCGCCCTGAATAAAGAATTTCTTTTGATGAGGTTCAAAAACAATTGCTGCATGTTTCTCGCGTGAAACGCTTTTTTCCTTTGCGAGAGCTATATCCATGGAAAGCGAACGTCCGATATTATTTCTGCCTGATTTAAGGGGGAAGCTTTCTCCCATATATTCGCCTTTCACACAAACAATCCACCCGACAACCGGTTCTACGTTGTTTGAAAAATTATAAAACGCAACCGTTTTATCGTTAGAAGTCGATTCTGTTTGCTTTATCGCTTCTGCAAGAGAAACCGATTGTTCATTTTCATTTTTTTCTGAAACGATTTCTTCCTGTTTCGGCTGCAATTCTTCCGCCTCTTGCGAATTTTCCAAAACATCTTCCGGTTTGTTCTCGGAAGACACTTTTATGCTTGTCTCATTTTTGGCTTTATTCGGAATCAGCTCTGTGCTTTCAGTTTTTTCACTTTTATCTTTGATTTCCGTTTTTTCCTCAATATCATCTGAAATAACTATTTTTTCATCTGTTATACTTTTTTTCTTAGAAGCCCACTTGAACATTTCTTTCATGCCGTGTTCTTTTTTGCTATGTTCTTTCTTTTCAATATGCTGTTCGGGTTCTTCTTGCTTCGATTTACTTTCGGTTATCGGGTACGGTTTTACGGTGACATTCTTTTTGCCTTTTGCAACCGGTTCGCCTTTGCAATGAGGACAAATTTCATATTTGTCTCCGTCGTAAAATTTTTCACAATTTTCGCACTTAATCGGTTTCATTGTTCTTTTCCTCCTGAATATCTGTCTGAATCAAAACAAAAGAAATATTATCACGCATATCCGGTGCCGCATTTACAGCAGCTTCAAGGAGCTTATCTGCGACCACAGAAATTTTTTCAGCCGTATAATCAGACAATATCTTGCAAATTTGATCGTCCGATAATGCTTTAAACAAACCATCGGTTGTTAAAAGGAGCTTATCACCGCCTCGAAGTTCAAAGGGATTCGTGCTGATATCCATAATCTCAATGCCACCCATACCGATGAAGCTTATAAGTGCAGCACCTTTTTCGAGTTCCTCTTCCAGAGGCTCATATTCATCATTTTGAGTACTGAGACTTAAAAAATAATTGTGATCCCTTGTTGCCTGAAGCATATCATTTCCGCGGCATATATATAATCTGCTGTCGCCGACGGACATCCAATACAGTCTGTTTTTCTTTATAAATACAGAAACTATGGTGGTTCCCGCATTCATTTTTTTGCCATCCGAATCGATGATTGAAGAAACTTTTTCATCTAATATATCTACACTCCGCAAAAAAAGCTCGGGTATGCTCTCTGCTTCATCTCTTTTTTTGATAATTTCAATCATCTCTTTTGAGGCAACTTGACTTGCAAGCGAGCCGCCGCTCATACCACCCATGCCGTCACAAATAACCGCCGCTAAAGCACCGCATTCGGCATAAGTTTCAACAGCATCTTGTTGTTCGTCACGAGTCCCTATATCTGTTCGTATCGCAACATTACATCTTATTTTTCCCATATTAACTCCGACTTAAAGCATCACGGCAATTGCCGAGAAGTTATCCATATTTTTTCCGACACCGTTTTTCTTGACTTCTTCCGTCATTTTTTCGAGCCACTCCTCAGAATTACTGCTTTCTTTCAAAAAAAGCTCCATTTTTTCTTCTTCAATAAGTTCCCAAAATCCGTCAGAGCAAAGCAGAAAAGCATACTTATCCTTTCGCTTTATCTTTTTTGAAATCTCGTAACTGTTGGCTCCCCATTCTATTCCCATAACACGCAAAAGCTTATTTCGGTCAGGGTGATTCCTTATTTCTTTTTCTTTTATATCCTTTGCCAAAACAAGCATCTGCGGAACACTGTGATCCAATGTTCTCTTTTTATATTTTCCTTTTTTGAACATATAAAGTCTTGAATCTCCTATATGCCCCCACCGGATTTCTTTATCCGTTATCACAAGAATAACGGCTGTTGTTTTCATTTCAAATTTTGCACTTTTGACCTTTTGCTCATCGAGCAGCTTCTTTTGCACGGTCTCGAAAGCTCCGTCTATATCATCAATCATTCTGTCGGAACCAACAAAATATGCAATCATTTCATCCGTAACAAGTTTTGAGGCTTCTTCTCCTCTACCGTGCCCACCGAGACCATCACAAAGAACGCAACACAAACTGCTTCCATTCTCTGCAATCGAGACGGAGTCTTCATTTATTTCTCTTGTTCCGGGTTCCGAAATCTTTTTATATGTAATCATAATATTTCCTCCGCCGATTTTAACGCAACAATCACTTTACTTATCATACCAAATCATATGCAAAAGTGTTCGTTGTGAATAAAATATAATATTTCTTTACAGCACTCAAGGCTTTGCAAATAGCTGCAAAGCCTTAATAGATGTATTATGTTTTATCCCGATATTTTAAAGAATAACATCTGAGCTGAGATTGGCAATAAGATCTTCATTTGACTGCTCGGTATCAGTGTAAACCTGTGCCATATCTTTAAGGTCGGTAGAATGTTCCTTAATAAATGCGATCATCTTCTGAATGTCATCATTAAGTCCGTTAAACTTATTCTTATATGCTTCGGCGGCTTCGCCCTGCCAAATGCTCGAAAGACTTGTTACCATCTCGGTCATTTGGCCTGTAAGTGTACTGACCTCACCTGCACATGTTTCAAATTCACCTGCCGTGCTGATAAGCTGTTGGGGTGTAACTCTTAAAGTTCCGTTCATATCTGTAATCTCCTTAATTAAATTTATTTTTTATTAATAGCTTCTCTGGTTAGCGGTGTTGATATTTTGAGACTCGCCCTTTGCGTACGAAGCTGCAATCTGCTGAAGAACATTAACATACTGAGCAATTGCATTATAGAAGTTCTGCATATTAATTTTGTCTCTGTTGAATGCGTTGTGAAAAGCTTCCTTTGCATCGCCGTCCCACATTCCCATCAAAGAGGTTTCGGTTTGTTCAAGGCTGTCAACCTTGTTCTTAAATTGGGTGTTGTACTGATTGAGCTCGTCTGCCTTATTCTGCAGCTGAGCTGCGGTTACCATGATTTCTGCCATTTGTTTTTCCTCCTAAAAAATTTTTTATTTTTAATTGCACACGCAATTGTTAACTGGTTTTACTTTATCACCGGCTGCCCATGCCCATACTGCCGCTACCAAATGAACCGCCGCCGCCACCGCCGTAAGAGAAGCCACCACCGCCTGCCGTTCCTCTTCCGCTTTTATTGAGAGCAATCAGTCGTGCTCTCTCCTCGGCATTTCTAACATTTTTTGCAACGATCCTAATTCCTTCGGCTAAATTTCTGAGCTGCTTTGCAGTTGATCTTATGTCACCTTGTGCTTTGCGACCTTTTCCGACAAACAAGTCCGAGCTTTCACCGTTCCAGCTTCGTGAAACTGCCCTCAGTGTATCGTCAACATCTCGCTTAGCTAAGCTTTCAAGCTGTGATGCAAGATTATCCAACTCTTTTGCCTTAGAAATCGCTTTATTATAATTGAACTGAATGGTTTCCTTACTGTAATACATAATTTGTCACCTCACAGAATCACATCGTTTGAAAGCTGATTTGCTATTTCAACGTTTGCTTTCTCAACACCGGTATATGTAGAAGCAATTTTATTAAGGTCATTAACATATTCCGTCATTCTCTTAATGGCTTCTACCATATATTCTTCTTGATTTGCAAATTCCGATCGATACTGCTGCGAAGCATCTCCGAGCCAATAATTTTTGATTGAATCGACCTTTTTAAGCATAAAGTCAAACAATCTTTCAAGTCCTTTTATCTGTTCTTCAAGCGTTGCCGCTTCTCTCTGAAGATCTGCCGGATCAACTTTAAAACGGCAGTTTTGTTTGTCAATAAGCCGACTTATTATCCTCATGTCAGGCATTTTAAACGTTGCCATAAACCTTCATTCCTTTCGCATTAAACTTTAATTTCTCGAACCGCATTCATTACACTGTCTTCACATCTGTCATATTCTGTTGCGGCATTTTTTAAATCTCTTGCAAAGTTATCAATTTGTTTGCAAAGCGAAACGAGAAACTCGTTGTCTGCACGATATTGTTTCATTAAAGCATCGTTTGCCGGACCCGTCCACATTTTGCTTAACGCTTCCATTCCGTCGGAAATTTTAGTGAGCTGTTTTTCCGTAGCTTTAACGGCGGTTTCAAGTTCTCCGGCGTCATTTTTTAAAGCTCCTGTATTAACTTTGATGTATTTGGATGCCATAAATATTCCCCCAAAAAAATTATTATTTCATTAAATTGATGAGTTTAAGATATTTCTTCTCATATCTGCGAGAATGAAATTCAGAAAAAGGTAATTTCTTAAAAGCAATCGTCTTTATTACTTTTTGAGAAGAAAGTCCTCGTGCAACAATCACATTATCGAGATGATCAATTATTAAATCTTCAGCTCTTTCATATCTTTCGGAAATTTCTTCCAATGTTATGCCCATCTTATTTAATGTCTTTGAAATACGCTCAAGCCGGTTTTGCTCTTTTTTCAGTTTACGTATAATTCCTTCCATTTCAGAGAGTTCCCTTAAACCGTGCTGTATATCAAACAAGCAATTTTGTGTGTGACTAATCAATAACGCTTCAAGTCTAAACTCATTTCCTGTTTCTTTTAAAAGCATTGTGTTAACTTCCATAAGCTCACCGCCTTGTATGACTGAATTATATCCGAAATTCAGAATAAATGTAAAAAAACTGATAAACTGCATTTTTTTGAGGATAAACTGCATTTCAGACCAAAAGAAGTCGATCGCCGTTGTCAATTCCGCATTCCCACAAAGTCAAATCCGGTGTGAGAATTTGCTCCTTAT
Organism: uncultured Clostridium sp.; assembly: GCA_964571095.1. Taxonomy (GTDB): domain Bacteria; phylum Bacillota; class Clostridia; order Oscillospirales; family Acutalibacteraceae; genus CAG-177. The sequence continues at coordinate 90,741 of CAZNAC010000006.1, forward strand.
CTTGTGAAAAAAGACACATATCGAAAACATCATGAGAAGAATAGCCTTCTTTTTGAAAAATCAAGTCAATTATATCCTCCGTGATTGTCTCAATTTTAATATTTTCATCTACAGAAAAATCATAATTCTTTTCGATAATAGGAACAAATATATCAATCGTCAGCATAATATTTCCTCCAAAATTAAATCAAATCTATTCTTAAAAATATTAAAATCGCTCTTAAAGCACTCTGGAGCAGCTTTGCTTGAAAAAACAGCAAATCTGTCTTCCGCATCCGTTCTGTAAATAATTATGCGTGAAAAAATCATAGAATCAGGCTTAAAAATATCAACTGCCGCAATAACCTCATTTTTTTCACTAAGCTCATCAATAGAACCGTCTAATCCGATTTTTTTAATTTCCGTATCTATTTCATTCAAGTTGATTATTTCCGCATTATCCGATAGTTCTTCGGTCAAAAACATATTAAACCCTTCCGCAACAAATTCGGGAAGATTATTTCTGTCAGATATGGTAAGCCGCAATTTATCGGATCTGTTGACAGCATCCTCAATAACCGTAACTTCATTGTCTGCCGGATAGCATATTTTTGATAACTGCGTTTCTTTATTGATAATTTTAATGATAGCCCTCGATGCTAATATCGGTCGAAGATATTTCTGAGCTTCAGGTAAAATATCAAATCCCTTGCCTACTGTATCCGGTGCTAATACTCCGGATTTGACAAGTTCTTGAATCTCGTATAGCATATCCTCATCTTTTGCAGTACTCAATATATTTTCAAACGGCAAATATACATTTATATTTTCTTGAGAACAAATCAGCATCTCTAAGGCAAGCAATGACATATATAAGGACTTATTCATTTTTTAACCTCTCCAATGAATTAAGCACATCGTTCTTACAACCTCTTGAAAGAGGAATTACCAAATCGTCTCCGCAATAGATTATGTTTTGCGATGGAACAATTTTTGTAATATAATGCAGATTTACGATAAAGCCTCTGTGACAACGAACAAAATTTGCAGGTAAACTCAAACTGATTGCATCAAGAGTTGAGTAAAATCCTATTTCTTCGTATTTTGTGTTGAGAAATATCTTTTTTTCTCTTGCCTCGAAATAAATGATTTTATTGAATGGAACATATACTTTTTCATCTTTTGTTTCGATGCAATATTTCCCGTCGTTTTTCTTATCATAAGAATTAGAATAGTAGGCGTTAAGCAAATCTCCCATACATTTTAAGACCGAATCCGGAGTCAGAGGTTCCAAGAGAAGTGATGATGGCATTATTGACGGCTTCATATAAACGAGTGGTGAAACACTGTCGTTTGAAATAACAACAAGCATTGCTTCTTTATCTTTTTTGCGTATTTCTTGCAAAGTGTCTGCTGCATTTTTTGCCGTTACATCGAAGCAACTGATATCAACAGCTTCCTTTGAGGATTCAAAAAAGCAAACGTATTTATTGAGATTATTTTCAGATACAATATTCCAATCATCTTCGGTTTTCATTGCAATTGCATCATTTAATCCTTTCTCTATTAAGGAAAGGCTCTCTTTGTTTTCGCAATAGTTTAGAGCTGTTGGCATTTTCAAACCCCCTTAGAGGAAGGTATTACTATTTTTTCTCCGCCCAAGCTGCCAAAAGCATGACCTATACCCGGTCTGTAAGTCTTGTTCTGCTCAGCAAAAGGCATTGCAGAGGTATCGAACACCTTTTGTCCGGGCAAGCCACCAAGCTGTACTCCCACTTTGTAACCGGTAATCAAGCTATATGCTTTTTTACCCAACATTGTCATGGCGTATTCAGTGTTTGAGTCAAAAAAGAAATAAATATTGTGGAGCCTGCCTTTTTCAAAAATATTCTCAAAAAATCCATTCATCATACCACAATCGTCTTGAAGTGAGTAAATCATTGAAAGAAAATCCGAAAGTGATGTGACAAAAATCATTATCGGTTTTTCATCGGACATTCTGTCAAAAATCTCCGAATCTTCGGCTCCGTTCTCAACCATATCGAGTTTTATTTTGTTCCTGTTTTTGAATATTTTAGTAAATTCAAGACAGTAATCAAAGATCTCTTTAGCTGTTGAAAGATGCTCTGCACCAAGTTTTTCACAAATACGCTTAAACTGTGCACCGTTCGGCTCAAATACACAAATTTCAGCTTCCTTTTTATGTGCGGAAGCCATCAGCACTTTAAGCAAATCAGTGCGTCCTGTACGGCTTTTGCCTTGAATAAGATAGCAAAAAGTTTCACGGAGATCGACGGAATATATTGATGCGGTCTCTTTAACATAAGCAAACGGAAGAAGGTCTCTTTGTGCAATAAGTTCCCGGTATTCTTCGTTTGAATTGATATCCTCCCATGTGGGCTTTTCGGGAATTTCGGGTATTTTCTTTGCGGTCTTTCCCTTGTATTCAGCACTCATTTTTTCTCCAAGTTCTGAAATTGTTTTTGAGCGAGAATAATCATCATCCGCTTCAACGGCAAGCGCTGTTTGAAATTCGAGGAAAGTATCTCCGTAAGGAGCAAGGCCCCTGCCTTTAATATTTCCGGCAGGCAAAACGTTCAGATGCATAACCTTGAGCACTTCGCCAAATTTGATTTTATCTCCGAGATCCAATGCGATAATATTGCGAATATTTTCACCAATCTTATTCTGTATTTCAACCGAACCGAAACCTCCGGCAGAGATGGCAAAGAATATTCCAAAGCTTGCACCATCGCGAGAAAGCTCCCATATGATCTGTTCGTATTTATCATCCGTTTTTTCTCTGAAATTAGAGTAATTATCTATTGCGATAAGTACTGCCGGAAAGATGTGACCGTTCGCATTAACAAACTGACCGAAATTACCGCCGCCGATATTTTTCTTTCGCTCAACAAGCATTTGAGAGAGCATATAGAAGAATTTATCTGTTTTCTCATCTTCATTTTCGTATATTACCGCACCGGTATGCGGGAACGTCTCAAACGGCTGCAACATATGGTTGCTGAAATCAAGTGCATATATATTCAACTGCTCCGGAGAATAGCGATTTGTAAGAGAATACAACAATGTTTGAAGAAATGTGCTTTTTCCGCTCGTCACATTTCCGCAAACCGCTAAATGACCATTTTCTCCGAAATCAACAACCATCGGCATTTGTGCTTGATTTTCCGGATCATCGTACATACCGACCGGAGCAAAAAGAGACCAACCTAAATTGCTCCATTTGTGCGATTTGACAAAAGAGCCTACATTAAATGTATCCATTGAGTCAAGGCAAAAATGTTCGGGAAGCATAGGAAGCCATAAAGGTGCACCGTGCTTATAACTATACTGCTCCGCAACATCGCAAAGATGAGCAATAACGGCATCAAGCTGCGTTATCTCTTTCGGTTCGGGAAGCTGCTGATTGTGTCTTTTTGCTTCTTCAATAACAGTTTCCATTCTGTCTCTGCCATATGTTCTCAACAAATAAATAAGATTTTGAGTGCATTTGACATTAAAAGCAGTGTGCGGATAATCAATTTCCAACTGTTCGAGCAGTACAAACACTTTTTCAATAAATTTACTGTTTATTGCAGAGTTAAAGCTCTGATTAGTCAAATTTATACCGCATTCATCCGCAGCAGCAAAAATACAATCAGTAAATGACGACAACCAGCGAATACGAATTTCCTCTTTATGCTTCTGTGCACTTTTGTTTCCGTTAAGTACGGTCTTGCCTGTTGTCGAAATCATTCGGACAAAATTCTGGTGATTATTTCCGTCATCGCTGTAAGTCGCACCGCTCCATCCCGATTGAAAAAGCTCGAATATTTCGTCATTACCAACCTGCAAATAACATCTGCCCGCCTGCGAAAGATATGCCGCATCCGGTTTACCGAGCATTTCAGAGCTGTCTTGCTTATCTTGAACCCTAAGGCAAAGCTTGAACTTTGAGTTGCTCCGTATATTATCGTCAACAACTCCTCCCGGCTTCTGTGTTGCCAATATCAAGTGAACGCCAAGGCTTCGACCAACTTGAGCAACACTGATAAGCTCCGTCATAAACTCCGGTTCCTCACGCTTCATTTCAGCGAATTCATCGATAATTATAAAAAGGTGTGGAAGCGGAACTGTTGCTTCATTATTCTTAAGAAGACGTGTATATGCATTGATGTTGTTTACACCGTTTTCGCTGAAAATCCTTTGACGACGAAGATTTTCACTCTTTATAGAAACCATCGCCCTCCTGATTTGGGCACCTGAAAGATTGGAAATTTGACCAAGAGTGTGCGGAAGATCGGTAAAAAGATTTGCCATTCCTCCACCCTTAAAGTCAACAAGAAGAAAGCCGACATCATCGGGGCTGTAATTTATGGCAAGTGAAAGAATGTAAGTTTGAAGCGTTTCGGATTTACCTGAACCGGTAGTACCTGCTACCAAGCCGTGCGGTCCGTGATATTTTTCGTGAATATCAAGATAACAATCCGCTCCTCCCGCTTTTTGACCGATAAGGGAGCGCATATTTTCATATGTTCTGTTTTTCTTCCAACGCTCGATAACATTCAAATCTTCCACTCTGTCAACTTTGTACATATCCAAAAATGAAAGAGAATTGGGTATTTCTCCGCTCGTTGCCACCTCGGAAATCTCAATTTTTGACAATGTTCTTGCGAGTTTTTCAAGAGCTTCATCAGATACGGTATCAACAAGAAGATTGTTGCCGAGACTTGAGAGGGTGTTGGGCGTATATATACCTGTGTATGTCCCGTCATTATAAACTATACAATTACAGTTGTTGGGTAAATCTTCATAATTTTTTGCAAGTAAAACCGCCGTCAGACCATACTCTTCTTTTTCATCAAAAATATACTTTGCAAGCGGTTCCCCCTCCAAAAGTGAAATATCCTCAATAAAGACAACATAGTGGGGGCGAAAATCACACTTTCCGGAATCGTTTCTTTCTTTCGCCGCTTCATCGCGAATACGAAATGTTTTTGTCAGTTCATAACAAATATCGCTAACCTCGTCTTTAGAAAAAGCACAGTATCGTGTCTTTTTGTCTTCTGACCAGCAATGCGGTAACCATTTTGAAAACTCGACCTCTTTTCGCCTGCTTTCATCTTTGAAAAGATATGCAAGCTTAACATCGGTATAACAGTTACTTACGGCAATCTGTGCACTTAAAATTTTTACTATCTGATATGCACCTTTCTTGTTTTTTCCTCCAACGATTCCTATTATTTTATTTTTCATCAAATCCAGACAAACCGGAACACTTTTCAATGTAGAATAAGTCTCTTTAATTTCTTTAGGTTTGTCAGCTAGTGAATCATTTATCAGTGTGAACTTTTCTTGGGGTATGTTAATTTCCGCTTGAAAAGGCAAATCACCGATTCCTATTCTGTGACAAAGAAAGTCCTTGTGCGTATAATTTCTGTTCCAAAGATTTTTATTCTTTCTTGTAAATGCTGTGCATTCTTCGGCGGACGGATATAATTCATGAAGAATTTCTTTGTTATGAAGATTCATATTCTTAATTTTTTCGGTCATCTTCATAAGATATTCGCTGAAAGCATCAAAACGTTTTTTCTCTGTTTCTTCCGCTTTTTTTGCAGCCTTTTTAAAGTTAATCGTGCCCCAAATAGCTCCTAAGATTGCTGATGAAACAGCCGTTATCAAACCCATAAACATAAACGGGGTAACTGCCGCACCGGAACTGCGTGACGAATAAACCATAAGCAGACATCCAAGCAACATTGGAATTGCCATGGTAAAAGACGGTCCGATGGTTGCAATAAGCGATTTTTCTTCATCCTCTTTCGGTGAAGGAGGCGCTTCAATATTTGTAGGTTCTTCAAAAAACTCTTTTAAAATTCTCGGAGCACGGTTGAAGTAAACCTTTGAATTTGTATTCTTTCTCTTATTTCCTTTTAACTTATTTGCAACTTCTTCGGAATTCAATAAAAGAAGCTTAGAATTTGCTTTGACGTTGATTCCTTCCTCATCGGAAACAGCAATTATATCGCCGAGAAATACTATTTTAAGTCCGATTATGTTTATCATATCTCCGTATTTCAATACAGAGCTTATCTTCACACGTGCTGAATTAAGGAAAACTCCATTATGACTTAAATCTTCAATTATCCATTCATTGCGATAAAAGGCAATTCTTGCATGAGTATGAGAGATAAAAGAGTCTTTGCATACGATATCGTTTTTTTCAGACGAACCAATGGTTATACAATCATTTTTTAAAAAATACTTATTTGTTTTCAAAATTTCCGTTGATTTGTAAGCCACCGTTACTCCTATAGTTGCACCGTCCGCACTGATTATTTCAAAACGAGAGCCGTCAGTCAAATCAATTTCTTTGATTTCATCATTGGATTGGCGAAGCGTATATGCCGAATCCGACAAAATTCTCCAATTATGCTCGATTACATCAAATTTAAGAATGATATCCTCATTTATTTGAAAAATATTTTTTGCAAGCGGCACGGAATAATCTGTATTGTTAACACTCGGCAAAACTATTTCTTTGTAGGCTTTTTCGGAAAATACAGAAATAACGATATTCATTATTCGTTACAATCCTCACTTTCGACATCTTCATACTATTCCAAGATTATTGTTAAAAACATAAAACACCAATTTTGTTTCTCCAAACATAACTGTGTCAAATGAATACAATCTTACGGTTTCTCCGGTCCTCATTTTGTGACCCTTTTTAAAGGCACGTCCGTGCTTTTTTTTGAATGTAAATACCGTCTCACAATTTTCGGCAAGGTTCATGAAACCGGGAACTTCTTTATTGAAAACAATTTTGCAATGAACCTTTTCAGCACCCTCATCAAAAACATAAAGCTTATTTTTGCTAAAGTCTTTTCCGACGGTAAAATCCTCCTCACTGAGATTAAAAAAATGATCTTTCTCACCAAATTGATTTATCTCAACAACTCGTATTAGCCAATAGTTTTTCGATATCGGAATTGAGCTTCTCTTAATTTCTCTGTCAAGAAATTCGTTTCGCTTAATTTCACAAAGCTTTTTGTTGAAATAACTCATCAAATGATTGCTTTTATTTCTTTTAACCAACAATATAGCCACAAAAGCAATTAAAATTGCAAAAAAGACTGCACCTAAAATAATGAAAACTATACGTAATGTATTTGCTGCAGAAAAAACATCCACTTTGTGTCCCGGCATAATTAATACATCCTCCGGTAAATGTTTAACTATGCATAATCCTTTCCAAAAAAATTAGTACAAAATAATGGACTTCACTTGCTGAACCAAAGCTCAGAGTGAAATCGAGAAATCTACTCGTTGCGATACGGATTTTAGCAAAAAGAGCTGAATTTAATTAGCAAATCAATAAAGCGTTATTCAGTATTAAAAAAACATATTTGTTTCATTGTTTACTAAATTTGCTAATATTTATGTTACCAATGTGCTTATTTCAAGATGCGACAAAATTCAAAATAGTCTTGTCACTCACATCATTTTTTTAAAAAATGATGTAAAGTACCTGACCATTCATAAAAAATATGGCTTCTTGACTTTCGTGAACAATAAGCTGAGTAAGGCTGTTGAAGTCCTCGCACGAATGCTTCCTCACAAATGTACTGTTATCACTTAATTTCGGCAATGCGTGACGTTTAACTACATCCTCGTAATTAGTAACATAATCTATATTATGTTGTAATCAAACTGCAAAAGATATGTGCTCACAGTTTGTATATGAATGCTGAAAATTATAAATAGGTATAAAAAAGCAAGGCCTTTTCAAGAATATCGTTGAAAAGGCTTATTTGTGCTTGGTAAAATTCGACAATTTCCCTGCGAATCATACTTTTCAATTAAAAACTCTTGTATTTTTCTTTTAAATGATATATAATCTATTTAATCAAATATGTTGAAATCACATTTTGTGTATTAAAAACAACATAATATAGATTATGTGCTTGCCGCCGTTTTCGGTGGCATTTTTATATTATAAGCCGCATATTTTCCATACGCTGACGATGTTCGTTACCGGTGGTGATAATATAAATTCGTGTGGTGTTGATACTACTGTGACCAAGAATGTCTGCGAGCTTGGCGATATCCTTTTCAATACCGTAAAATATTCGTGCAAACAAGTGACGTAGATTATGTGGGAACACTTTTTGTGGGTTTACGCCTGCTTGTTTGCAAAGGCTTTTCATCTCTCGCCAAATGTTCGTGCGGCTTATTGCTTTTCCCGTTCTTGTTACAAAAATCATACCGCTGGTGATATTCTCCCGTTTGGCATAATTTAATAATTTTTGCCGTAATTCTCGCACAACAAAAACAGTTCGGGTTTTGTTTTTCAGTGACACTACCGCCTCGCCGTTTTGCACCGCCTCAACGGTTATAAACTGCAATTCACTGACACGAATGCCCGTTCCGCAAATGGTTTGTAAAATTAAATTTAAACGTTCATTACCCTTTTGCTTTGCGGTTTTTACAAGACGGAAATAATCCGCTTTTGTTAATTCTTTATCTTCGGGACAGTAAATCTGCCTTTGAAGTTTTATGGATTTGACTTTAAAATCATTCCATCCGAGAAAAGAAAATAAGCTGTTAAGTGATGCTAACATTGAATTGATGCTCCGCACGGCATAGTGCTCGGAAAGCAGATAGTTTTTATATGCAACAACAGTTTCCTTTGTTATTTTCACATCGCCCGCATAAACAGTAAATGCTTTTACATCACGAATATATTTTTCTACGGTATTTTTGCTCTTTTCTTCGTTTTTGAGATATACAACAAACGCCGATATTTGTTTTTCTGTTAAAATTCTTCCTTTCATTGTATTTACCTCCGGATAATTTTTTATAATATTTTACACGAAAAGTATGATTATTATTTGTTACCATATTTTTTGATAAATACAAATCGGCAAGTCAAATGTTCCGATTTCACATATAATAATTGCCCCGTTAGTTTCGCAGTAATTTCTGCTTTCACAACGGGGCTTTTTTGTTTTTTAACTTTTGCTTTACATTTTATAAGTTGCTCGACAGTATCGAGTGAAACTAAGTTGTAAACTATTGCAATATCTATAAAGGATTCCTTGTAGTAACATTTTTCGTTTCGTATTGACGTTTTCATATAAATTGTTTTTTCGTAATAATACGTAGCATAAAATTCAATAAAAAAACCGGCATTGCTCTCACTTGAAAGCTTTGCCGGTTTTGGCTATATGATTATTTATAAGCATCGTTTCCCGAAAAAATATCTTTCTTTAATTAGATAAAACCGTTAACGGAATAATAAAGCAAAATCACAGCTACGCTGAAAATCAATCCACCCAATATATCGGTAAACTAATGTACACCGCAAACAATAAGTCCTGCAACCGCAAAAGCTGTAACCGGACCACATAACGCATTAACAATAACTGCTCGGCAAATTGTTAATGTGTAAGACTACGCTCTTTGCATAACTTTTTATGCTCATTCTCTATATTTTCGCTCGTAGCTTTAATGTATTCCATTAAATTCTTTCATCTTGTAGCTTACCGCATACAATCTTTTACAAATTAAATCGGCACATCCATTCGCTCCGCTACTTGTTCCGGTGTCATACCGCTATCAAGTAGAAATTTTTATCTCTTTTTATATATCACAAGTTCTGGATTATTACCGTTTTCTTCATAGGTGCTGATTAGGATAAAATCCATATTAGCGGCAATACCGAAACATCTATTTCCGCCGAATTCACATTCAAGTTGGTTGCCGAGATATGTAGCGTTATCGTCAAGGAGTTTTACGGTTTTTCCGTTTGGAAGTCTGTATTCAAGGTTAATATAACCGCCCACAAGAGCGTTGAGCTTGGTGAGCTTCGGCATACCCTCGATGTTTAAAGCATTAATCTCTTCAATAAGAAGTTTTTTAAATTCCTCAAACGTATTATTACCGCCAAGTTCTTCGTATCGCTTCCAATAGTCCAATTTTGGCAGAGTCATTTTGAGATATTCGCGTACTTCTTTTTCCGAATATTCTTCACTGACCATATTTTTCGCACAAACATCAATTAAATCGTCCATATTGCTGTACATATATTCGCCATCGGCGTAACACCATTTACAGTATTCTTCGTTGAAAAAGCCGTCTTTTTCCTTGCTTATAACGGAGTCTTCAAGCGGCATACCGCAGCATTGACAAATCAGTTGTCTCGGTGTACCGAGAAGTGTATTAATTGAAACATCAAACAATTTGGATAACAGTTTTAATGTTTCTGTGTTTGGTGTCGTTTCACCGGTTTCCCAACATGAAACAGCTTGACGAGTTACAAAGACTTTTTCTGCAAGCTCTTCTTGCGACAATCCTTTTTTAGTTCTCAGTTCAAGAATAATATCTTTTGTTTCCATGCCATCATCACCTCGATATTATTATATTGTCGCATATTCAAATTGTAAAGCAACTCACTGTTGCTGTCAGTCTGTCAAATTCTTAAGTGATTATACTATTCGTATTTTAAAAGAAAATACCCTTATTTAAAAATGCTGCAAAATATGATATTACGAAAGATACGCCGATTATCAAGGTTCCGATGCCCATTGCTTTCCCGTATTTCGGTACATCCTCTTCCTTGACTTTTCTGCGATTGTATGAATGTATCGTGCTGATGTTTTCCTTGATATTCAAAATACCGAGAGCAGATATAAGCAAGCCCAAAATCGGTAAATTCAAATTATCCATTTTATTCTCCGTGAATCCTTAAAATTTGCTGCAATTTTCATTTTCGTAAGTCACATAGTTACTGCAAAAATTCACTTTTACGAATTGTTTTCCGGTCAACATTGGCATAGCTGTTGACATAGCAACTTAACTATTAATAATATCAATTCCGAGAATAACAACATCATTAACAGGCTTATCTGCAACGCCTGTTTTAACCTCGGCAATAGCATCAACAGTTTCCATACCTTCAACAACCTGTCCGAAAACTGTATGCTTATAATCAAGCCAAGGTGTTCCGCCAAGAGTCTTGTAATCTTCTACGCATTCAGTAGGAAATCCTCTGTCCGAAAGCTGTTCCATTTGAGAAATAAGTCCGTCATCAACTTCTTTCGCCTGAACGATGAAGAACTGACTGCCGTTTGTACCCGGTCCGGCATTCGCCATTGACAGAGCACCACGGATATTGTGATAATCAACGCTGAACTCATCTTCAAAGCTCCTGCCCCAAATGCTCTCGCCACCTCTGCCGGTGCCCGTCGGATCCCCTACTTGTGCACGAGTCAGTAAAACTGCTCCGTTTTGTTGATATTACACAACGTATAATACACCGTTTTCAGGTAAAAGTAAAGCCCCGATTTCTCGGAGCTTCTTTTTATTCGTATTCAAACTTCAAATACTCTTGTGTAGGAATCGGAAAGAAAAAAGCTTTGTTTGGTTTATATCCATATCGCTTCGCCCACTTCTTCTGAATCCTGCGTTTTTTGTGTTTTCTTCTCAGCTCAAACGAAATAACACAACCTGTTTTTCCGTCACCCATTCTGATATGTTCCGAATACGGAGTTTTCTTTTGTCCGGAAAAGCACTCTGCAAGATAACCTTCAAAATACTGCTGAAGGCAATCACGGTATTCTTCAACGGTATGCTGCTCTTTAACATACTTGTTTACTTCTTCTGCCGTCATACATCGTTCTCCCTTCGCCTTTTCTCTTCGAGCTTTTTCATCAAGTCCTTGTGAATCAGCTCACGGTTCACTTTCAATTCATTGGGAGTGACAACAACGTAATCATCGGTGTCAGGCGGCTCAACCCACTCGTAGTCATCGAGCGTTGAAGCCATACTCTGCATATTCACAAAAACAACCTCACCGCCAAGATATTCCACACTATTCTTCAAGTGTCGGTTTTTCTTTGAGCTTTTCTCTGCTGAATTTTTGAAGAACACACCAAAACTCATTTACTGTTGTTTCGATTTGTTTAAATCTCTCAATCTCTGAATGGAGCTCACGCTTCATACGCTCGTGGTCTTCGAGAGTAACTATGTCGGCTGCTTTGGAAGCTTCAATCAACTGCTCAGCCCAAAGAGTATTTAATAATGGTTCAGCTCGCTTGATTCTTTCGATTTTTTGAAGCAAATCGCCTCTTGTCAAACAACATCTGCATTACTGCGTTTTTTCTCAACACAGCGTTGTTCGGGTAAACAGAACACCTGCAATTCAGGGCATTTTTCAAGGGCATAGGGGGGTTCGGCAACGGTTGCCAATATTCAACGGGATATTCTTTTCCGTCACAGTAGGTAAAACACTCTCCGTCATATTCCAATGCTGTCGGCTCTCTCGCACCTTTAATCATTACAATGACTTCAAGTTTTTCTTCACCACCCCACTCTTCTCGATATTTTTCAAGCTCTTCGTCAGGCAGTCTTTCCTTCACAGAAATCCAACCGCTTGTGTAGAGCTTCGGAACTTCTGCCGATTTGTTTGCAATTTTCGCTTTGATTCTCATAGCTGTTCACTCCCAATATTTTATTTCGTAACCGGTGTTCTCATAGAACTCATCAAGCTCTTCCTGACAATATTTTTTGTAGAGCTCGTTATTCTCGTTAAACCATATCGAGGTATCAAGATAATTAAAGTACCATTCTGAATCGTTCTCCGGGTCGAGCTGTTTGAGAGATTTGAGTTCCTTTTTCTCTGCCTTCGTCAAAGATTCTGCCGATTCAAGCACCTTGATTCTTTTATCAATGCTCTTTCTGAAATCTCTCAAGCCGAAAGAAAAAGCACATATCACAAGTCCTTCAAGTGTGACTTTTTCAAAATTCATATCGCAGTATTCAACGAGGTCGGACACATCGTATTCGATGTCCTCAAGAATATCGACATCACTTGTTCCGCAATCAAGCAGTTCACACAGCAAGAGCGTTTTAAAATCAGCCATTGTCATTCTCCTTTGCACCGACCTTGTAGGTCTTGTTTTTCTTTTTTCCTGTGCCCTTCTGAAATTCGCTTATCCATACGACCTTGCCGCTTTTGTATCTGCGGTAATGACCACGCACAGAAAAGATTCCTTTAGGGCTTGCGTGAAATCCTTTTGACACCACAGAGATTCCGTTTTTATCTCTGCGGAGTATGTAAGTAACCGAAGGTCTTTTCGGCTGCTTACGCTCATTTACAGGCTTTTTCCTGCCGGTCTTTTTAATCTTATCATTTCGAGGAGTCAATTTACTCATTACACCCTCCGATGATTCAATTAACCTGTCGTATGATGTAGTTGAGTTGCCGAAAACCATAAGAGCCATTAACGAACCGTACACGGTCAGAACCGACTGTACTCCGTCTTTGTCCGGGAGATTCGTCTTGTCCCTGACCTTATTCCAAAAGCCGTCCGGGCGAAGCTCAAACTGAACATTGCCAAGACTCAAGCCTTTGTGATTGATGTGCAATCTCAGGTTGCCGCCGTCACGGATTCCTTTGATTGTGAACCCTGAGTCCTTGCAGATGATTTCGATTGCCTTCATCGGTGACGGATTTCTTCTCACGAGGTCTTTGTGCTCATCACGCCATTTGAGAAGATACTGCAAATCGCTCTCGGAGAGAATAACCTTATCCATTACGCAACCCCTTCGTCTTTGAGAAATTCGTAGAACTGTTCGTTCAATATCTGATTGCCGTGAAAGTCTGTGAGCAGAGTCGCAACCGTTTCTCCGTCAAGCTCACAGAGAATATCCCATATCATTTTCTGAATATCACTCAAGGCTCCATTCACCTACCTTGTTTCCGTTGCGGTCCATAATCGAACCGGAATCAATTCCGTGCAAAATCTCTTTTTCGATTTTGTCGAGAAGCCTTGCAACCTCTATTCCAAGACAAGTTCTATCGAGCGAAGGATTCTCTTCGGGGTCTTCGCAATGGAACGCTGCACCGCCGGTCTTAATCTCAACTTTCAACATTCTTTGTACCCTTCTTTCTGCCGTAGTTCTTGTCAATAGCTCTTCTCTGCTGCATCTGCACACGCTGTCTTTCTTTCGTTGTGCGGTGATTCGATTCAAGCCTGTGAATCATATTGCCGAGGGTCAGAACTCTCGAAGTTCTGCCCTCTTCGCCGTAAAGCTCTTTATTAAGCTTCTTGAGAAACTCAAGGTCAACTTTCGTTATGAACATTACTCTTCCTCGCTTTCTTCATCGTAGAACTGCTGAGCCCACTCACCGCAGCCGGCTTTGTCGAAGTCTTCTTTTTCGATGCCGAGCTCGGTCAGGTTATAGAAAGCATCACGCTCTTCCATACACATTTCAGCACAATAGTTGAGCATCGCATTGATAAGGTCCTTTGCCGCTTTGTCATATTCGGACTGCTCATCGGGTTCAGCAACTTCCGAGGATTCCTCGGTAACTGCTTCCTCTTCCTTGTGCCATTGAAGACCACGCACCTTGTAAAGAGGAATCCAACGCGATTCATAGAAATCGTAGCCGGCTCCGTCAATGCCGATGAGGTATTCGTAATCTTCGGATTCGTAGATTCTGAATCCGCAGTTTGCAACAGCCTGAAGATTTTCTTTGAGCCACCACTTGTCGCAACTGTCAGAGAACGACCAAAGCGTACCCCACATCGGAAGGTAGTCATCATTCTGAACCTCGAACTCGCCTGACTCAAGCTTGACTTCTGTTCTGTCATCAAGCTCGATTACATACACATCGTCCTCTTCTTCATAGCCGGTTATATAACCGTGCCTTTCACCTGATTCAGAGGGCTCGAAAACATACACTCTGTCGTTTATCGCAGGCGGTGTAATTTCGATGATGTCGCAATATTTACTGAAATTATGAAGCTTCAGAACAACTTCGTGAGGAACTGCATCGAACTCGTTTACCCAAGCCTGTGCGGCTTCTTTGATTGTATCGTATTTCATTTCAGGCTTTCCTTTCTGTTTGCTTTTCTTAACAATTTCGGAATAACTTACATTTTTGTAACGCAAAGAGTAAAAAATTACCTCTCGTTGATGAGCTCCCAACAGGCAAGAACCATTGCTTTATTAAAGAACGGGTCATTGTTTGCTCTGTCAACATACTCCTTCAAGAGCTGATACAGGTCTGTCTTTAAAAACTCAACATTAAATTTAATGCTCTCTTTACAAGCAGCGATACCGAAATCGCCACCCTCGTGTCTGCATTTCTTTTCTCTTTCAAGAATCTGTTCAAGTGTAGGCATAACTTTCTTTCCTTTCATAATCCGGTACAGATATTTTCGCTTGGGGCTTGACAAATCAATCAGAAAATACTAAAATTTAATTACTTTCTTTCCCCTTCCGGGGTTTCGTTGAGCAGTTTGAGAATTTGTCCGATTTTCTCAAGCTGTTCTTTTTCTTTTTTCGCATCGTGCGAAATAAGCGAAGCTCGGTAAGTAAATTCAATCTTTCCTTGGTCAATCTTAATAATAATCATCGGCATAACCACCTTTTTCATTTTGAGTGAAGCGGTGTAGCCTGATTATCGTCAAGCCCCTTGCTCGGTAACTTCCAAACTTACGTGTTTGGTAATTTATTACCGTGTCTTTATCCTAACTTACAAAAATGTAATTGTCAAGGATTACACTAAAGTTTTTTAATACACTTAAAAGATTAACGCTACGTTCACAATTCCGACCTGCATTGCAGGTCTTTTTTTATTCCTCTGCAAACTGAAAGGGCTTCGGGTCAAACTCACCTTTTGCATACGCTGCGTAAAATCTGCTTGCAGGTCCCTCGTCAAGTTCTTTTATGGCAAGGGGCTGATTATCCGAAAGCACAAACATACGGTAGCCGTTCGCATCTTTGTAGAGCTCTGCGGAAAGACCGAATGCAAACTCTGCCGTACACAGCTTGACAGCGTTGTTGGTATCAAACACAACGGAGTTGAGCTTTCTTCTGATATGTACTTCGCTTTCACCGAATGTTTCGGCATCGAAGCCTGTTTTCTTCTCGATAACAACAATCTTGAAGCCGAGCCTTTCTGCGTAATCTCTGACCTCTTCTGCTGTAAAAGCGTTATTGTTCAGTCTGCCGTTGAAATTCTGTGCCGTTGTTCCGATTGATTCTGCGAACTCCTGCAAGCGGATTCCGTTTGCTTTGAGCATACTTCTGATAATGTCAGCCACAGTCTTTCTGCTCATCATCGTCACCTCCGGTTATTTTCTTTATCGCCGAATGAATCTCATTCTCAATGAAATTCCAATATCCTTCGTCAACATCACGGAATCTGATGTTCTGAAGAATACACAGCATAACCTCTTCGTTCTGCTGAAGCTCCTCAAACGTTACCGGGAGCGTTTCGGTCTTGGATATTTCATCGAACTGACATTCAACATCTGCCGTCAGGGTTTCGTACAGCTTTTCCTCATAGGCTTTCTGCATCTCCTGCGGTGTCAGCTCAAATTCTCTGTCAACATATTTCGTGCCGGATTTACTCGGCATCGGGATTTGTCTTGTTATTTTCATAATTCACCTCATTTGAATACTTCGTAAAAACTATGTGGGTCAACAAATCCGTTGGTTGTTTCTACCTCCCAATCGGGTTCATCTGCATCGCTGTTCCAAAACATAGGTCTGACAACGGTTGCATCTTCAAGAACCATTTTTCTCGGAGGGTCAAAACAAGTGCAGATGACAACCTTATCGCCTTTTTCAAGATTTTTAACCTCATCGAAGGAAAGCTGTCTTATTGTGTACCCTTTAGTGGTTTGAAATGCCACTATTCTTTCACCTCACACTCGTAAAAGTTCTCATCGCAGAGCGTACACACATAATCATATTTCGGCAGGTCGCTGAAAAAGAGATTTGAACCGCACTTCGGACAGATTTTGTCTGTTGCTATTCTCATAACAACATCTGAAACATTTTCTCTAAGCAATTCATCTGAATTACCCAAGTCATACTGTTCGAGAGCTTCAGCAGAGATGTTTTCTGCGAGAATGTTTTTAAACATTTTGTAGCCCTCTGTTTCTTTCTGCTCTTCAGAAACCTGAACCTCTTTTCGTTCAACGACAATATCGTACTCATAGTCGTAGTTTTCCTGATGTCCGTGATACATCTCAACGCTAAAATATCCGAGCTTCACTTTTTCAAGCACACCGCTTTCAGAAATATCGGCTGCTGTTTCCTCAACAAAGCCGTTACCGTATGCACATTGGATTCTTTCTCTAACCCACTTAACGGCAAGTTCCGGATAGCCATAAACTTCAACTTCGTTTACCGGACCGGCTTCAAGAGCACATTCACGCCAATTCGCTTCATAGCAAACATAAACAAAGCTCATTTCTGCACCTCCTCGAAGAGAAGCTCGCCCTCGGATTTTGCCGCTTCGTATATATCCCACGTTTCGTCCCACGTGTATTCGTCAAGGTATTTCTCAAGGTTATCACCTTCGATTTTTTCGAGAAGCCACCCCTTCGGCACAACAAACTCTCTGCAATAATCATTGTCATCGTCAGCAAAGGTGCAGAGCTCAACCGGAGTCATTTCATCTTCGTCAAATTCGCACACTTTGATGATTTCCTCAAGCTTGAATCCGAGCCTGAAGAGAACACGGAGAAACTCTATGTCGTTGTTCACAACTTCGTTGATGTAATTCAGCATCGCACCGAAGAGCTCGCCCTTTCTTCTCTCCCAAGCTTTGCTCTTTTCTTTGGTGAAGCTGAGGAACTCACGAACAAGCCTGTAGTCCTTATCCTGAACTGTGACGTGCATTTTTGCATTGAATCGTTTATAGAGGACAACTGTATCACGTCCGTCTTCGTTTTCGAGTTCTGCTCTCAACACCTCGCAGGACACCACGTTATGTTCAAGAAGTCTGTAACCTTTTTCCTTTTCGAGCCAACGTCCGAACTCGTCAACTCTGCTTATTGCCAATAAATCTCTGATTGCCATATTCTGCACTACCTTTCTTTGGTACACCTTCGACTATCTTTTGCCGAATGATGATATGTTTGATTGCAAAACCGTACTCCTGCGGCTTAACTGATTTTTTTCATTACATCTCTGATGATTGCTGCATAACTGTCACACGCAACGTTCACGAGTTCTTCCTTACCGCCCTTTAATCTGACAACAACAACGTCATCGTCACGGAGCTTGCAGGAAACAACACGCTCTCTCGTCTGATTCAAGAGCCAACCGAGATTCTCAACGAAATGTCTTCTGTCATCGAACTGTGCGGTTTCATCGAGAACCGCTGCTCTTACTTCATTTGCTTTTTCCATAATCAATTACCTACTTTCTGCTTTACTGATAAAGCCCATTCAATAATAAAATTGAGTTCATCTCTCTCATCGCCGTCACGACCAACAATGAAATCTGCTTTTTCATACATACGAGCGTAAGAATCGTACTCTTCAGTATGTGCGTTGCAGTAATACCACTCTCCCTGAAAATAATCAGGCAGCAAACGGAAGAAATCGACTACATCGTGATTAACCTTGTCGTACAATTTAAGAAGCGTTTCATAATCACACACTTCAATTTCAAAGCAGCCTTCACCTTCGTTTGCATCGGGATTCTCATAGATAATGTAAATCTCATACTCACAGCCGTGAACCGTACCGGGCAGAAACACGGCATCTTTTGTCATATCAACCATAAATAACCTCCCCGAATATAGCAAGCTGAATGATAGCATCTGCTTCGCCGGCATCAATCCGACAGCAATCGAGCGTACCGTCATCGTTCAGCCAACCGTACTGACCGTCAAATCCCATTTCAACAGCAAGCATCAATCCACACATAAATTTAGCAAGCGTGAGCTCGTACACCTCGTCTTCTTCGGCATTATATAATTTGAGGGTGCCGCCACGTGAAATCTGCTCACTTCCATATTCACCGAGATACTCGCCGACAACTTCTGCTTTACGGCACCAATAGTTGATACCGCCTTCGAGAGCACCACACATAATGTCATCGATGTCTTCGCAGGTAACGATTACATTGATATTTCTCTCAACCTTGAGCTTGAGCTTGTACTGTTTTGTTGTGTCATCAAAATCATAAATAACATAGCTGTTGCCGAAAACCTTTGATACATACCACAGGTCATATCCGTCTGCCACTTTTTGCATATCACAAAGAGCTTCGAGTGTTCCGCAGCAATCACACACATAGATGTCTGCTCTTCTGCTCAGGGCGTTTGTATGGAGCTCCGGCTTCATCTTCCACTTGCCACATCGGGGACACGGAAGAACCGCACCGAGCTTCTGATTCTCTGACCATATTCTGATTACTTCTTTGTTATTCATACTGTCAACCTTCCTTATATTTCTTGTTTCTCCAAGTATCAAGAACCGTCACTTTCGGTCCCTGAAACTGATTTTCAAATTCTTGTGAAAGTTTATCCGGGTCGTTCAAATGCTTGTTCTGTGCGGCTTTACGAGCTCTTACGTAGGCTCTGATTTCCGCTGCAATTCGCTTTTCAAACTCAACAACTTTTTTCTCTTTGCAGTAACCATATATCAGAGCACAAACCGCAGCGAACTCAAAGAATGTTCTCCAAAAATCTACTGCACTCATTTTAAACCTCCTCAACGGTTCCTGTTTCAACAGAGAATGTCGTTCCGGCGTAGTCATCTGCTGTGAGAACGTGCTTCTGTTCACGATACTCTCTCTGAACTATTTCTCTCGCTTCTTCGGGAGAATCAGCTTCTACCCACACCTCACGCTCAAGCGTTTCGGTTATCGTTACCTTGTGCTTCTTCGCATTTGTAGGATTAAAAACCTTTGCAAAATACTGTGAAACAAGCCAAGTGTAACCCGATTCCTGAATAAAAAACACATCACCGTCTTTTTCTGCTTCATAGATATTTCCGAATACTTCGTCAGGAAGATTCTCAAGGTGTTCTTTGTCTGAAACATTCGTTAGTTCAGGATTCATCTTTTTTGAGATTTCAAGACATCTCTCTTTTGACAAAACTTTGATTTTCATAATTCTTTCCTCCGATTTTCACTCAACTTTGAACGTTACTTCGTGACCTGGATTCTCGCTCACCAAGAGCTTCTTCATATCCGCAACAGTCACGTTGTTATCAAGTGCCGCCTGAATTACCTCAACCAATTTCTCTCCGTCAAGGTAAGCCCAAATGTATTTTCGTTTCTTCAACGTTCTCCCTCCCTTTTAATCAAAACATAACGAACCACACTTTCAAAGTTGGTATAATCGTAAGGGCTTACAGGCTTTCCTTCGTAAGCGAAGAAATAAACAGGTGCATCATTTTCCGGCACAAAATTACAATCACCGTAATAATCGTTGAGAAATTCTTTAGCGGAACATTCAATAGTGTATATTTCGCCATCAACATTGTGGGTTACAATGTGAACCTCTGAACTCACAAAAGTACACTTGGTTTTTTCCATAAAATCAAACCTTCCTCTCTTAATTTTGAGTTTCCCTTTTCTGCCGGGGATTACCGCCCCGGCTCGGCTTTTGATTTACTTTAAATCATAATCATCAAGAGCTGTTTCGATATCATCATAGGTTTCGTAAACAATTTCAAAATAAGGAAGTAAAACCTTTTCTCCTGTTGATTTCTTCGTGAACTCTTTCCACTCAAAATCTCTTGCCTTAGCTACCAAATAACAGGTTTCGTCACCATAGGTGTTGTGCTCTAAAAGAACATATCCGTTTGAATCATCAATTACTGACCACGCACCATAGTAACCTTCAACCTTGATTTTTTCTCGGCTTTAAGAGCGTTCACACAGTTATGAACATTTTCGTTTACTGTTGATGTCGCCATTTCTTTTCCTCGCTTTCGCTTTTATTAAGTTTCCGAGCTTCTTTGACCAATTCTTACATTTTTGTAAGTAACTGACCAAAAAAAGAAACTTTCGCATTTGGTAATTTATTACCGCATCTTTATCCTAACTTACATTTTTGTAATTGTCAATAGGTTCAAACTTTATTTTTTGAACGTTCGTTCAATATTTACAATACGTTCATAAATCTCGGATTCTTGACTTCGATACGCTCTCTATGATATAATCCAAACAAATTCACGACTGAAACATATATGTATTTTATTCTTAATCTTAAATTTATCTAAATTATTTCTTTAGCTATAATTTAACAGTAAGCTATAATCTTCTAAATATAGCTATTATATAATATATAACTATATATATAGTCAGCCGTAACGTGACAGTAACCGTGACTGTCACCGTTATTGTCACCGTGACATAGCATCAAAAATTAAAGTTTCGACTGCCTTTTTATTAACCAACGTTCACAATTTAAAGTTTCAAGCTTGATTTTTTGATGACCGAATTTTTTGAAGAAAAAATTTCGTAACGTGACAGTAACCGTGACTGTCACCGTGACGGTAACTGTGACAAATATTTTTAAAAGGAGAATCGCTATGAAAAAATTACTCTGTATCATTCTCGCTTCATTTATGCTATTTTCATTCTGCTCCTGCGGAGATAAGCCGCAGGATTCTATGCAGGAACAACTCGAAAAAGAAGCCGAAAGCGACACCGTTGAGATAACTATGCCGAGGTATCTCATATCCGAGGACGAATACACCTATTGGTCTGAAACGGCACAAAATCCTCCTGAAGACTCGCAGTTCCTTGACATCAAGGTTGACGAAGAAAAAATTGTTCTTACGATTTCAAAAGATGTTTACGCAAAGAGCTTCGATGTTGAAGGCTACACACCTCAAGTTCTTTCTCTCCTCAAGGAGTTTTCTTCATTCAAGAGCCTTACAATTTCTAATGATTTCTCTACAGCCACAATTTATGTCAATGAGTCACTCTACTACTCAAACAACGATTATGGCATCGTGAAAACAGCCTATGAATCCTTATGCGAAAGAAACGCATACTCAGGCGTATTTGAGCCTACAATCACAATAAATCTATACGCTGAAGGAACCAACACACTCCTCTATACATTCACTCACACAAGACCGGCAGAGAGAATAATTGACATAACTGCAAAAGAGCTTGTCACCGCTTTTGTATCAAATGAAGAGTCAGCTCTTAATGAATACGGTAATAAATACGTTGCCGCAACCGGAACAGTTCAGACTGTCGAGCTTGACAGGAACGGTCTTCCCGGCTACGTGTTAGTAAAACCTCACAGCGGAGATTCTATTTGTTGGCTGCAATGCAATCTCAATGAATCTGCAAACGAACGTGCCACTCAACTTCAAAAAGGAGATGAGGTAACGATTCTCGGTCTTTGCACAGAACGTAGCCTTCACCTTCAAATCGAAGATTGCGTTATTTTCTAAACAAAAAAGAAAACCTCGGAGCATTAAAACTCCGAGGTCATTTTTATATTCAGATTTCAGATACCTCAATATCGAGAATGACAATATCTTCTAAAGGCTTATCCCCTGCTCCTGTTTTAACAGAAACAATATCATCGACAACAGACATACCTTCGATAACCTGACCGAAAACTGTATGCTTGAAATCAAGCCACGGTGTTCCACCAAGAGCCTTATAATCCTCTACACATTCGGTAGGGAATCCTCTGTCGGAAAGCTGCTCCATTTGAGAAATAAGTCCGTCATCAACTTCTTTCGCCTGAACGATGAAGAACTGACTGCCGTTTGTACCGGGACCTGCATTTGCCATTGAAAGAGCACCTCTGATATTATGATAATCAACGCTGAACTCATCTTCAAAGCTTCTGCCCCAAATGCTTTCGCCACCTCTGCCTGTGCCTGTGGGGTCCCCTGCCTGAGCCATAAAATCAGGAATAACTCTGTGGAAGATGATACCGTTATAATAGCCGTTCTTTGCGTGGGTTGTAAAATTCTCAACAGCTTTCGGTGCGGCATCGGGGAAAAGAAGAATTTTGATTTCACCCATTGTTGTTTTCATAACCGCAACAATATCGCCGCTTTGAACATTTCTTATCTGCTTGCTCATATAAATTTTCCTTTCTGCAAATCAAAATTTATATTATTATATCAGTATTTACACTAAATTACAATAACAGAATAAAAACAAAAAAAGCCCCTCCTACCCGAACATATCGAGTAAGAGGGGCTTACTGTTTCTTCTACTCTAAAGTACATTAAAATACTCTAAAGTTTGATTTTCGTTACCTGCATCTTTTCAGAATTTATGCAGGTTATTTTTTTACAAGATAACTCATTGACACCCAACCGGAGGGGCACTTA